>JADJUV010000006.1 GCA_016716885.1 Candidatus Trichofilum aggregatum
TACGAAAACCTTCAGGATCTAGAGCGAACCCTCATATTTCTTTGCTTCTCTTTCGATTTGGCTTGGCGGGGTGGATAACCCAGACGTAGATAAGTTTCTTCCGCCCATTCTTCTAACCCTTGTTGCGTTCTAACCCGGCGTGACCAGGCAGGTATATTCTTTCTTGCTTCATCCAATAATCGCCACATAACTGAGCCATATGTGTCCTCAAGATAGACAAGCCAACGCGGTTTTAACCAGCGTGGAGGCCAAGCAGCTAGAAAAAGAGTGGCAAGGAATAAAGGAATTACAACCCAATCAAAAAGAGAACGCCTTGTTTCTACATCTGGAAACAAATCTGAACCGGTGATAAGTAAGGCAAACAAGGTAATTCCCAGAGGGATTGGGACATTTTGCAGCGCACGCGGCATCAACACAGGTATTCCTGGTGCTAAATATAAGGATTTGAACCCGCCGAAACGGACATATAGACCAATGGCTAAAGTAACGACGGCAAAGAATGTCAACGCGATCATAGCTATATCCGTATTAAAACTTAGGCTTTCTGTGCCACTTCTTCCCCAAAATTGAGCAGGGCACGCACGCGGCCGCTGTCCGGGGCTTCGGCATACACCCGCAACACCGGCTCCGTGCCCGATGGCCGAATGAGCAACCAACTGCCATCGTTCAGATAATATTTCACCCCATCCAGGGTGCTCACCTGCTCAATGGCCACGCCGTCAATCTGGGCCGGAGCCGAATCAATCAATAGCTTAACCATCACCTTTTTCTCCACCGGCCGCTTGAGCTTGATGTCGGTGCGTTTGTACTCAGCCGGGCCGTATTTGGCTAACACATCGGCGATAATCTCATGCAAGGGGGCCTGATGGTAGGCCATGACTTCCAGAATGAGCAGGCCCAGCAGCACCCCATCCCCTTCGGGAATATGCCCTTTGATGCTCATGCCGCCGGACTCTTCCCCACCCATGAGCACATCCTCATGAAGCATGAGGTCAGCGATGTGGTTGAAGCCGACGGGGGTTTCGATGAGGGGCAGTCCGTGCGCGGCCGCGATGCGGTCAATCATGCGCGTGGTAGAAACAGTACGGATCACCTTGCCCTGCCAGCCCCGTTTCTCGATGAGATAACGCAACACCAGGGCAAAAATGCGGTGCGGGTCCACAAACTCCCCCCGCGCATCCACCGCGCCAATACGATCCGCGTCGCCATCGGTCGCCAGCCCCACCTGCCAATAACCCGACTGGATGGTGGACATGAGCAACCCCAGGTGGCGGGCGATCGGTTCAGGGTAGATACCACCGAAGCCGGGGTTCATTTCGTGGCGAATGTTGTGGACGGAACTGCGGCCGCGGGCCAACATCTCCCCAATCACCCCCCGCCCGGAGCCATACATGCCATCCGCCACAACTTTCAGCTCCCCCGCTGAGATAATGTCCAGGTCTACCAGGGTGCTGAGGTGTTCATAATAAGCCCAGGACGGATCAAACTTGCGGATGCGGTCTTGGGCCAGGGCCTGCTCCAAATCCATAAGCTGGGGCGTTTTGTTCTCCGCCTGATTCTGCAACAAAATCGCTTCCACCCGTTTGTGTTGTTGCGGGGTGGCACTGCCGCCAAAACTGGCCTTGAGCTTGACCCCATTGTAGCGGGGCGGATTATGGCTGGCGGTGATCATCACCCCGGCCGTGGCTTTTTTCTGCACAATGGCATAACTGACCGCGGGCGTCGGCGTATCGGCTCTAGCCAGCCAGGCCGAAATGCCATTCCCGGCCATCACACAAGCCACTTCATGGGCATAGCGGTCAGACAAAAACCGGGTGTCGTACCCCACAACCGCCGCCGGGTTGGGATCACCTTGTTCGTTGATAAAGTCGGCGATGGCCTGGGCCACCAGCCGCAAATTAGCAAAGGTAAATGTATCGCTGATGACGGCTCGCCAGCCGTCGGTACCAAATTTGATGGACATACAGTACTCCTGCGAAAATAAGTTTCGAGTTTCGAGTTTCAGGTTTCAAGTTCCCCTGAGTTCCTAGAGTTCCTACGAGTTCCCCGAATTTTCATTCATCTTGGTGAGTGCCCGCTCATGGGAACTCCTGTGAAAATAATGAACCGCAGAGACGCAGAGAACGCAGAGAAAAGAAAAATCTGTGTTAATCTGTGAGTCTACTGAAATAACGCACGCCAAGGCGCCAAGAACGCCAAGTCACCAGAGAAAAATTCGTGTTAATTCGTGCAATTCGTGGCTTCTTTCAGTAAACCCATCTGTGAAATCTGTGGTTAAAGGGATTTAGCGAGAGATGGAAGAGATCGGTAGTTGCTCGTTCTGCTTGTAAGAGAGGATGATAATCAGATCGTTCACGTTGGTGCCTGTGGGGCCGGTGTGAATGAGACGCCCAGCCAGGGGGGTCGCGGCCGCGTTCTGTAACTGCTTAAAAAAGGTGTAACTATCATGGCGGGCCAGGTAATCACGGGCCAATAACCCGTGTTGCCGCCCCTGCCAGACAGTACGCCCCGTCACCATCGCCCCGGCGGCATCGGTGGGGCCATCTTCGCCGTCACTGGCAAAGGCGGCCAACACGACCCCCTCTGTGCCCGCCAACTGCACTGCCGCCGACAGAGCAATCTCCTGGTTACGCCCACCCTTGCCCGCATCAGATGATAACGTCACGGTGGTTTCTCCGGCCAAGATGAGGCACATACGCGGCCGCGCATCTTGCGCCAATGCGGCCGCGACCTTACCAACTTCTTTGGCCTCTCCCTGCAAATGGGTGGTTAAAAGGTGTGGCTGAAACCCCAACTGCCGCGCCTTCAGCACCACCGCCTGGGCCATGCTGGCCCCATCGGCAACCACGTGATTGTACACGGAAGGTGTCGAATCAGGGTTACGCAAAGGTACTCCGGGCAGGGAACGATAACCGGGCTGGTACATCTCGTTGGGTCTGGTTATCTTTTCGGGGGGCTGCGCCAGAATAGCCTGGAGCAAAGCCTGGGTCTGGGAAGTGAGCCGCGCCCCTACCTGATACTGCTCCAGAATGTGCCGCACACCGTCCGCATCTCGGTTGACCGGCACAGTGGGGCCACTGCCGATGATGTCCAGGGGATTACCCACCACATCGCTAATGATGAGGCTGGCACAAGGGGCGGGTGCGGCCGCGGCCGCTAAACCACCCCCCTTCACCGGATCAAAAAATTGGCGCACCTGGTTAAACTGTTCGATGGGACAACCAGAGGCCAGCATCACCTGGGTCAACGCCTGCCAATCAGCCAGCGGCAATAAAGGTTGCGTCAACAGTGCCGAGGTTCCCCCGGAGATAAGGCACAGCACCAGATCATGGATAGTGGCCTGGTTCAGCCATTCCAGCACGGCCTGAGTAGCCGTGAGGTTATCCTGGGTAGGCACGGGGTGATCGGCCGGGAAACTGCGGATAACCGGGGGCAAGGGGGGCAGGGAATGGCCCCGCTTGTAGATGAGGATGCCTTCGTGCAGTTTGTCGCCCAGGATAGGGCACGCGGCCGCGACCATTTTCTCCGCGGCTTTGCCCACGCCCAGCAAAAAAACGCGCCGGGGCGCATAACGCTGTTCGCCCACGATAAGGGTATCGCCATCCCGACGCAAAGCTTTTTGCACGGCCTGGGCCGGGTTCGCGGCCGCTAAGGCGGCTTGAATTAACTGTTGTAAGTGAGAAGGATAGTCGGGTAGAAACATGGGGGTAGGCACTGCATGATGATGCCAAAACCGGGGGAAAAACAAAAAAATGTTTCGGGGGGGGGGGGGTGGGGTTTTTGGAACGAATGATAATTTCGACCTCTGAAATCCTTCTCTAAGTCTCTCAGTCTCCAGAAATCAGCATAAAAACCCCCATAACGAGTTATTACTGGCAAACGCTACTGGCTACTGATAACGGCCATAACCGCATCTTGGGCCGCGACCTCGGGAGGTTTAGAGCCATCAATGACGGCAAAGGTGGCATTGTTGAGGGCGGTAATGACGGAACTGGTTGCGGCCGCGGGGTATGGTTGGGCCAATTCCAATTGGGTCTGCAAAAAACTTTGGTAGGGCGTTTCCACCGTCCAGAAAACAAACGCCGAACGTCGCGCCGGTAATTGCGCCCCCACCGCCGTCCAACTCCCCATCGTGGCATCACTACACAACCAGTTAATCAGCTCTACCGCCAGGGCCTGCCGCGCCGGATCAGGCGTGGTAACCGCCCACACCCAGGCATCTACCAGGGGAACCAACGGCCCATTGGGGCCAGCCAACAACGCATATTGACTGCCAGGCACAAACTCCCGGTTATCCAAAAAATTGCGCGGGCTGGTAGAGACGATATTCGCCAGACCACTCTGGTACAGTTGCCAGGCTTCACTATTGGTGGTGAAGTTATCACTCTCCAATAAAATAAATCCGGCCTGTCGCCCCTGGCTGATAAGGCTCAACGCCTGGGTCAGAGGTTCAACTTGCAGGTTCGGTTGATTCACTTCGTTGGTCAACGTACCGCCAAATGCCAGGTAAAGTTGCAGAATCAGCCGCGACCCAGACATCCCTGCCGCCGGAAAGACAAAATCGGCGTTGGGCAGGTTGATCATGGCGTTCCAGGTGATGGGCAGGGTGCGGGTGATGACGCCCCCGTTGTACGCCAGATGCTCCAGTCCGGTGATGGTGAAGGGATAACCCATGAGGGCATTGTTGACGCGGCTGAGGTTCGCGGCCGCGGGGTACAAATCATTGACCATCTCAGCGGGGATAAGGCCATCGAGGGGGTAGATGAGACCTTCCTGCGTTGCGGCCGCGAGCTGGCTGGCCTGCAACAAGACCACATCGGGCAAAATCGAGGGGGCTACCGTGCGCCCTGTCCGCAAGTAACTGAGCGTTCCCCCTTGCCCACTAACCGCCTTCAATTGCACATCCAGCAACAAATCCGGGTGGGAAGACGCAAACACATCTAGTTGTTCGACTAAAACCGCCCCACCCCTGACTTCACTTCGGGGTGAAATCTCTTCCGTTGTCCAAAGACGCAGGACTATGCGGGTGGGTGTGGCCGCCACCACAGGTGTACTCGTTCCTAGTTCAGGGGTAGGGACAATCGGTGTGCCCACAGGTGAAGGAATAAGCAGGGTGGGTGTTACCGTAAAAAGGGGGGGGTCATCAGCCAACAAACCACACCCGGTCAGCATGAACAGGGTAACAAACAAAAATGACCAGAACTGTTTGCTCATGGGGCAAGTATAGACCAAAGTGGCCCTACGTCGAATAAAAAAAGACCTGATCCGTACGGTTTACGGCTCAGGTCTAAAACGACAAACTCATTCAACTATCGCTTGAACAGTTACTTATTCGACTCTGGCGAAAATTTAGACGACCTCTGGAAATCTCTTAATCTCTCAGTCTCTTACTCTCCAGAGGTCAGCACAAAAAACGCCAATGTCGCGTTACTTAAAAATCAACTGCTTTCTTCGTTGGCGGCGACGTTGGTATAACCAGATAATAAACAGGGCAAACGCCAGTGCACACAATATAGCCAACAAGGGCACGAGCAGGGCTATCACCGACATAAAGAAGGCAATGATGTCTTCCAGAATGCTGACCGCCCAGTTGCCTGTGCCAGCGGTGGTGGCCGTCACCGCCGGGCGCACCACTGTTTTGGTAGCATGGACACCCCCAGCCAGAAGCAAACCCGCGACCAAAGCAATAATGGGGTGCAGATCCGTGATGACGTTGGCATTGGCGGCAAACAAAATGGCTCCAGCCACTGGGCGAATGAGGGTTTGAACAACATCGTTTAGGGTGTCAGCGGCAGGAATTTTATCTACCGTCATTTCGATGATGAGCAAAACTGCCAGGATACCGATGGCCCAACCAGTGCCCAGCACATTATACGGCTCAGACAGTTTAAGGAGTGGGTCATTCAGGGGAAACCGGGCCGCCAAAGCGACCAATAACAGGGGGATGTAGGCATTTAATCCTGCGCTGGTAGCTAACCCAAAGGCGGCACTGATGCCACTAATTGCTTCAATCATGATGGCTTATCCTCCAGAAAAACGGGCCGGGTGCAGGGTATGTCCGCGGCCGCGAACCTCACAATGGTCACAATACGTAGACACCAGGAATGAGTTGCCCGTCACCAAACAAAAACTCCCCTAAAGTTAGGGGAGCCTCAAGCGTACTGTTTTCGCGTACACCCGTTATTCGCTTGACCTGATAAGATTGGTTCAACCTTGAAGATTGAACCAATCTATAACGTTCTTTCGGTAATGTCTAACGGCATTAACGCTTAAAGTCCCAACATCTGAACAAGAGCATCCCCATAAAACCACCCACCCACCAGCAAAAGACAACAACAACAGAGAAGGACAGCTACCACCGCCACGATGATGATAGTGCGTGAGTTACCACTTGGTTGAGATTGCATTGGTTGTCTCCAGAATATGTTGAGGCCCGATCTCCTCACAGAAATCGGGCCATCTGTTGCGATGAATCAAACCTGTTTATTTATCTTTTTGTACGGCTGTCCAAATAGCTCCACCAATGGCTCCCAGCATCAGACCAAAAATAACGGCGCCACAACAGCCAGAAACAAGAGTTGTCGTACTAGCGGCAAGGGCATCGGCTACATCCAGGCCATTAACCAAAGCCAGGATGAGTATCATAATAGAATTAAGAATTCCATAGGCGATACCCGCCACTAACCCAGAAATTGCTCCCCCGATCGCTCCCTGTTGTAAGGTTTCTTTGCCAGGGGTAAAGAAACCGTAGAGAGCACCCGTAGCCACGGGAATCAGAAACCCGCCACAACAAAGAAACACGGACGAAATAACAGCTACCGTAGGTAGGCCATAGGCAAGGCCTTGGCCCAAAACAGCCAGGATACCATTGACTATGGCCCCAATCGCGGCCGCTTTCATGACACTCTGCATATTTACGTTCATCTTAAATTCCTCCCTAAATGTGAAAGTCTGCCATGTCTATAAACCTGTTGTTCAAACAACCAACAGGGAATCAACGAGGGAAAACCAATCATCAAGTGATACCAGGAAATCCGGTTAAGGTTCCGGTTAGCTGAAAACGCACATAAGCGATCAAACTAATCTGCACCACGGCTAAAACAAAACCAATAGTCAGCGGTGTCACAGCCTGTCGCCAGGTAGCCAGACGAGCATCCCGACGAGTGGCGATGAGCAAAACCATCGTATTCAGGGAAGTAATGGTAATGAGTAAACCAGCGGCACTGGCGAGACCCAATACGTATAAGAGGGTAGGCTGGTTGCTGAAGATAAGGAGCGCGGCCGCGAGCGCCACCACCAACAAATCTAACAACTCCCGCCAGGAACCAATCGCCGGACGCCATATCTGCACATGCCACAACGTCTGAGCCAGAGCCGGAAACACAAATGCCCCCATCGCCAGCCCCGTACCCAGCCCGGTGAGCAGGCGCAACCAGTTTTGTGGCGTATACAAATGGGGAATATCCGGGAAAAAATGGGAGTAGGAGTTAAGACCATCTATGCCCATGAGACCAACCAGGCCCACCAATACCAGCATAATCTTGGCTGGGGGAAGTTGCGACCAGCGCCAGCGGCCCGCCAACAGCAACATCACAAAGGTCAACATGACCCCCAGATACATGCCCGTACAACGAGCACAAAGCGGGAATTGCCGTCCCCCAATCGTAAAAGAGCGCTCCGTAATACGATGGCAAAACGCATAACCAGCAATGTCCGCCCCACCCAATAAAGCACTACCGGCCAACCTTTCTGGGTTCGTTAGCGTATAAAATCCCATCAACAAGAGGGTGATTAGTACCACACCTGCCGCCGCCCAGCGCCGATTTTGGGGTTTTTGCCAGGGAGCTACCAAGAGTGATTCATTCATAAGCTACCAATATCTCCGTAAATCGGCCTAAGCATAATAACAGAGCCAGGGCAATGCAACTTTGCGAATATTATCACAAACTGGGCAACCGTGACATTCCCTGCTATAACCAGGGCGGGGAACTTCGGGCGCGGTTTTGGGGCGGCCCGAAAACCGGGGGGGGTGGGGCTCCTTCCGGTGAAGGGGTAAGGGATGGGTCTTCCGAATAAACCGGCTTGGGAGTTGTGTAAAGCTGTACTCGTTAGCTTTGGAAAAGCCCTGTCCTTGACTATGGCTTAATTTGACAGCCCGGCAGGCTTTCGATAGAATTCCCCTAGCTTCCTAAAAGCAGTTGCCGGGATAGCTCAGTTGGTAGAGCACTGCACTGAAAATGCAGGTGTCCCCAGTTCGAGTCTGGGTCCTGGCACTAAGCAAATGCCTTGTAAAACAAGAAAAGTTTGCTACAATTCCATACAGTTAGCGGGTGTAGTTCAGCGGTAGAACGTCTCCTTGCCAAGGAGAAGGCCGTGAGTTCGAATCTCATCGCCCGCTCTTAAAAGAAAAGCAGGCCACAAGCCTGCTTTTCCTTTCCGGCGACGTAGCCAAGTGGTAAGGCAGAGGTCTGCAAAACCTTTATCCACCGGTTCGAATCCGGTCGTCGCCTTACAAAGCTCTGGGTTAACCCAGAGCTTTTTTTATGCCTGGAGTTAGCAATTTGACAAGGGACAAAAGGTGAGGATGCCTTATTTGGCCTTCATCAGAAAAGGGAATCTTGTTCTAGACAATCACTAACCCACCGCCCTCTCCCCCACAAAACAAGTTAATGGATGCTCATAAGGAAAAGAAACCCGGACAGAACTGCCTTCCGGCAAGTTTAGGGTATGGGGTTGCCAGCTTTGCACAACGGTACCATCAGTAAGGGCCACCCGATACAGATGGGCAATACCAATAAACTGACGGGAAAGGATATGCCCATTGCCTGGGGCCGCGGCCGCGATGCTTATATCATCTGGTCGTAAGGCCACCTCGACAGGCGTGCCTTCACTCACGCCTAACATTTGCGGTAACACACCTAAAATCGTCTCTACACCCTGACGGGTAGCCGTTCCGGGCAAGAAGCTCGTTTCCCCCACAAATGAAGCCACAAACCGACTCTTAGGCTGATGAAATAACCTTTCCGGGCTGTCTATCTGCTCAATACACCCCTGGTTCATCACCGCAACCTGATCACCAATGAACAAAGCTTCTTCCTGATCATGGGTTACAAAAATGGCCGTAGCCCGGGTTTGTTTGAGCAAAGCCCGGACTTCAGCACGCACTTGTTTACGCAGGCTATAATCCAGATTGGAAAATGGTTCATCCAACAACAATACCGCCGGTTCCGGTGCTAAAGCCCGAGCCAGAGCCACCCGCTGTTGCTGACCCCCAGACAGTTCGTGCGGCATTGTCTTGTCCAGACCACCCAGGCCGACAAACGACAACATTTCCTGCCGACGCTGGTTTGCGGCCGCGCCACGGCCCAGGCCAAAGGCCACGTTTTCTCCGACACTCAGGTGAGGGAAAATAGCATAATCTTGAAACACCATACCCACCTGACGTTTTTCTGGGGGTAGATGCCGTCCCTCATCAGCAACAACCACACCAGCAATTTCGATGCGGCCGCTGTCAAGTCTCTCAAACCCGGCAATCGCCCGGAGCGTCGTCGTTTTGCCACAACCACTTGGCCCCAACAAGGCCAAAATTTCGCCCGCCACTACATTCAAATGTACATTGCGTACCACCGGCTTATCGGCAAAAGATTTGTACAAACCCTGGCACACAACCTTTTTCTCTAACGACATGCTGATTCCTTATCCACTTGGCGACATGACATGCCTCTACAATGGCAATCATTCACCAACTGGCGCTAACGCTTCTTAATCTCCACCTTCCAACCTTCATCTCGATACCCGTCTTCTGAGTAAACTAAACAAATACCAAATTTGTTTGTCCACCTGAAACCGTTTAAGATATGATCATAATATCGCCATTTTAGCTCGTCAACGGAGTAAAGCTTATGACGCCGAGTGCGGCAATGCGTGAATATCTCGCAGAGATTTACCGTCTGCAAGAAGATTCGCCAACTGTTAATACAACCAGCCTGGCCGAACGACTCAATGTTTCGGCTCCCGCTATTCCCCGCATGTTACGCCGTCTAAAAAGTGTCGGGTATGTAAAACATGTTCCTTATCAGGGAGTCGAATTAACCGAGTTGGGTCGTCAAGAGGCCCTCCGTGAAATTCGTCGCCATCGCATTTTAGAAGTATTTCTGGTTAGTGTGATGGGCTTCACCTGGGATGAAGCACACGAACATGCCGATTCCTTAGGACAGGGGCTGAATGATGCCCTGACGGAACGAATGGCTCAAATGGCTCAATTTCCCACCCGTTGCCCGCATGGTGAACCCATTCCTGACATCAATGGAAATTTAGAGAATCCTGACGATATGGGGCTTATTAACCTGGGTGTCGGTTTCAAGGGTACCATCAGCCGGGTACGCACCCATGAACCGGAAAAACTTAAATATTTTGCTTCTCTTGGTGTTGTCCCCAAGGCCTCATTTGAGATTACGGGCCGTGCCCCCTTTAATGGACCTATGCGGCTTCGTTTGGGGCGCGATGAGATTGTTTTGGGCATGGAGCTAGTTAAGGCCTTGTGGGTCTCCCCTCCCGCCATGGCTTAACAGAATCGGCGACTTTTTTAGTCCCTTCCAAACCAACTTGTTGTACAGAAAACAAGAAGATCAGCCACAAATTAGTGGGAATTTTTATTTTCCCATTCGTGCTAATTCGTGTACTTCGTAGCAACTACCTCTTTGGTTCTGGCTCGTCCAGATTAGGGGAATAATCGTCGCGTTTTTACTTCCGTAACCGCATCATCCCGATAACCATACAATTTGGCAGGTCTACCCTCACCATCTCGTTTCATCTTGCCCGTATCTTGGAGTATCTCGGCGGAAAGGATTTTACGACGGAAGTTTCGTTTATCCAGTTTTTCGTCCAGAATAATTTCATACGCCTTTTGTAGCTCTGACAGGGTAAACACATCTGGTAGGAGTTGAAAACCTACAGTTGTATATTCCAATTTGTAGCGTAGACGGGTGAGTGCGTAATGAATGATTTCGGCGTGGTCAAATGCCAGCTCAGGCAGGTTTTTCAACGAGAACCAACCAGTCTTTTCATTCAGCGTGCGGATAGTAGCATAGGGCAACAGAGCAAAATAAGCTACGGTGATAACACGGGCACGGGGATCACGCTGAGGATGTCCAAAGGTGTAAAGTTGCTCGAGATAGACATCTTTGACCGCTGTTTCTTCATCTAGTTTGCGCGCGGCCGCTTGCTCCAATGATTCATCCCCATAGACAAAACCGCCAGGGATCCCCCAATAACCAATATACGGTGGACGATCACGCTCTACCAGCAAAACCTTAAGATCATCTTCAACAAGCGAAAAAATCACCACATCGACTGTCACGGCCGGGCGCTCTTCTAGTGGTGGTAAAAAACCTTTGCTCATACAGGCTAACCCCTAATAAAAAAGTCCCTTGCTATACAGCCAGGGACTTTCTCTTTTTATCTAAACCATTACCTGGTCTACACCAGATATCCAATTTTTCACTGACTAATAGCCGTCTCCTGATTCAGGCTGTTATCTGCTTAAGGAGGCGTCAACACATCTGTGGGCGGCAAAGCGGGCACACCGGGTGTCGGGACTTGATCAATGGCCGGATATTCACGGAACTCGCCCTGTTCGGGAATTGTGATGCCGCTCTGCTCTACCATCTGGGGAAGACTCACGCTAGTCGTCACATAAACGGTTCCGTCCCCTTGGGCACGAAGCGCTAAATGAATATTAATTCCCACTTCTAACGCCCACTTGAGGAGAAGTGCATCTTGAGCTGTCATACTTAATATGACTAAGTCTGGCTCTCGTTCTACACGAGCGGGAAAAGAAGGTGTAGCTATGGGTGCGGGGCCTTCAGGATCAAGAGCAGGATCAACGCCTTGAACAATATTGGCATCATCGCCTCGGGCCAGAATACGGGGATCTTCCCAGGTGCCTACCCATAACACTTCGGCCTGTTGAATGGTCAGTTGAGTTACTTGACGGGTCGCGGCCGCAATATCTTCTGGGGGAATAATAAAACCAATCGTACTGATTTCAGGGATAAACGCCAGGCGACCATTGAATGTATCCGGAAAGAAGAAGTATTCTCCAGCGAGGAGCGCTTCTTGATCGACCAACTGGACAACATTCGGTAATGGACTTTGGAATTCCTCGTCTACTCGTTGTAGCACCAACGACATGAAGACGTCAACCTTGTCACCGGGACGCATGGCGTAAGCAATACCACTATACTGATCCACAGGAAAAGCAACTGCCACATTTCCTCGTGAGACATACAATGCCAGATCAGACCCAAATGACGCCAGGTCAGTGGAGTTCAATGCCAACATTGAATTGAGGATCGCCTGTCCTGGTGGGATTTCCGTGCCTACAATACGACCCTCTAATTCATCAGGGTTACTGAACGTATAGTTGGCCCGCACGGCGACATTATCTTCTGGACGTAGTTCAACGGTTAGCAGGTCGGGTGTAATTACTGTTCCCGGCATTAACCGAACACGAGCCACTAAAACTTCTATAAAACGCATGGCTGGTGTAGCCGTGGGCGTGGGTAACAAGGGTTCTTCTTGGCCGGACCCATCTGTTTGGCTCCCAGATGTGTTATCAGGAGTTTCATTGCCTAATAATAGTGAAAGCCCACCAAAATTATTGACAACCAAAACGACAGCCACAGCGGCAAGGAGTAGAACCACAAAGAGAATAAGGAAGATTCGTAAACGCATGGTCAAATCCTTTCTAAAGAGAAGGCTGTCATGGCCTATTCACCCGTTCCAGCATCAGCTTCACTGTCAATTACATCTGCTTCTTCGACAACATTACCTTCTGGACTAATGATGGTGTAATTGAAATCAGGTGGTATGTCGAGATTAAAACGCTCACGCAAGTAGTTTAGATCGACATTGTTCACCTGATAAAGTTGACCGTCATTGATGCCGCGCAAGGCAAAGTCCACATCGGCATTGTGTTCCAGCGCATATTTCAACAATAGGAGTTGTTGAGGAGGTAGTGCAATTACTAAAACATCTGCTGGTTTGGGAGTTGGCGTTAAGGTGGCTTCGATGCCTTCGGGGGTAGAAGTCACTGCGGCTGGATCAATAGTGGGTGTGGGTGCCTGCGGCGCACTAGGTGGTTCCCACTGCCCAACCTGAATGACTACGGCATTCTGCATGATGAAGGAAACGGGAATTGGTTGTGGCGGATCGGATGGAGCGATATGAGCGATATCTCCATTCGCCAGCGCCTGGAAACGTCCGTAAGGATCTATCACGACGACGGTACGAACATCTTCTTCATTGACAAGAATGAACGCGGCCGCATTCGGCAACAAAGTCTGGAATTCTTCGTCTAATTCGGCAAACAACAGCGAAAACATCACATCAATGCTGTCGCCAGGGGCCAAACCATAAGCCACACTAGAAAGGCGGTCCATAGGAATGGCCATGGCCTCAAACCCAGGGGGAATGAGCGACGAAGGACCTGTTGATTCTCGTCCAATAACACGAGGATCACCAACCAACACATCACGAGTCAGCGTTTGACCTTGGAAAATATCGGTACGTGCATACAAACCAATAGCTTCCTCAATGGTCGTGATGACATTCGTGCCGACCTCAGAAGCCAGGCGTGTCTCTATCGCCAGCTCGGCTTCGGTCATTTGCCAGCCACGCGGCACAGTCTGAATAGAAACAATTACTTCCACTAATTGCAGTTCTTCAGGGGCAATGGTGACAATAAGTGGAGTAGGCGTTCCTTCAACTTCAGCTATATCAGCGGCTGGGGTGGGGGTTGCGGCACTACCGTCCCCTTGAGTCAAATAGACCACAACGAGGAGTGATAATAATAACAGTGCCACAAGAACTAAAACAAGGGCAAGGGTGCGACGACCTCTCATAGACGTATTCCCTTTCTAACGCTGGTTACTTGGACAAACAGCGGAATAGGTGACCTCTTGGTGTCACAGTGCCACTAATGGTACGACTGGTCAAATAATATGTCAAGTCAGCACCTATAATAGCATGGTCTAACGATGGGGCAAGGGGGCATCTGTCAGGAGTTGCCACCATGCTTGCCAGGGCTGGGCTACATTGGCTGGATCGGGTGTTGCCGTTGGTGCAGGGGTGGGGTTAGGTGGCGCATTCACTGGCAGAATCACGACTCGTTTCTCACCACTTTTTACGTAACTCCCCTCATCCCGGGCATAAGCTTCCACATAATCATCACTTTGGACATAACCTAATGTCGCTTGCAACTCAACCTGGCGGGTCATTTCAGCGTTTAGTTCTATCGTAAGTGCTTCTTCACCAGCCCCAACCACACGGCCTGCCTGAGCGCGACGATTCAAATCAAGCGCAATAATCAAACTAGCCAACACAGCTAGAAGAACAAGAATCTGGGGTAAGGTGAGAAGTGGACGTTGCCGAAATAGGTTTTTGGTCATGACCTCAACACGAGTATAGATGTCAAATGTGTGAAAAAACAGCCCATGTAGTTTGTACCTACATGAAATATAGTTGACATATTGTTGCGGAAATTCGCTATCATCTTAACGACAATCAGCCGATAAGTCAACATAATGCTTAAAACTCTGGTCATGCTGGGGATTGTGCGAACTATCAGGGAAGCCAAAGATAAAACAACTCATCGAGGGAACGGCCAGCGGACTGCTCCATCACCCGCTGAAATTCTTCCTGGCTGGCTGTGCCACCGCCATAGTCGTCAAAATAACGACGCAAACCAGCAAAGAAAGCTTCATCTCCCATGGTGAGGCGTAAATCATGAACGAGAACGGCACTGGCATAATAGCTGTTGTAACCGAGAAAATCGGCTGGGGCAGGGGGAGCCAAACGTGGTTGAGTGGGGCTGGTGGGTACACGCCAGCCAGCTACTGAAGCTTCTAACTGAGCGGGATTGTCACGGGTAAGCCACATGAGAGATATGTAGGTGGCGAATCCTTCATTACGCCAGATATCGGCCCAAGACTCCAGGCTCACCCAGTTGCCAAACCACATATGGGATAGTTCGTGAACAGTGGTAACTTCATTGAAGGTATTGGTAGAGAGGAGTGCCATCGTCTGGGTTTCCATGGACATTTTAGGAATTTCTGCCATGACATAACCAAATGTATCAAAGGGGTAGGGGCCAAAATAGCCAGCCATCCAGTCTAGGGCGGGACCAATGATAGGGTCGAGGGTAGTGATAAATTCTGTCTGGCGTTCCGGGAAAATGTAATGACGCAGGGGAATGCCGCCGGGTGATGTGTTTTCAAGGCGCACATAATTGCCCACAGCGATGACGGCTAAATAGGTAGCCATGGGATAATTGTGTTCCCAAATAAAGGTGTTCGCGGCCGCGATACCGGGCATCGTTCCCCCCCTGGTCTCAATCAGATTCCCATTCGCCACCGCCGTTAACCCCTCAGGAACCGTCAACTCAAAACGAAAAGTAGCTTTATCACGGGGGTGATCATTTGCAGGGAACCAATAGCGTGCCCCATCCGGTTGAGAAATAGCCCACAGATGCGTGGAGTTGACATAATTAATACCAATACGAGATACCTTATCACCTAGATAAGGTGAAGCACGATTAACAGGTGTGCCATGGTAGGCAATCGTTAAACTGAAAGATTTGTTGGCGGCCACAGTGAAGGGCAGGCGCACAATCAGTTTCGCCCCTTCCCGGCTAAAAGCGGCTGGTGTACCATCAGCTGCTACTGCTGTCACCTGGAAACCAATGAAATCCAGGGAGATTTCACCCAGATTATCAAGGGTGCTAATGGCCTGAATTGTGGTTGTACCTTGGACTTCGGGAGTAGCAGGGTTCAAATTGAGGCGGATGATGTATTGCTGAACCAGATAGCCGGTGTTACCCAGCTCCGGAATGTACGCATCACCTATGGAACGTTCACCCGCGGCCGCATTACCCATAATCGGTGGTAACGTGGGCAAAATTTGGGCGGTAGCTTCGCCATCGGCCAGGTTGGCATGGAGTGTAGGAGTGGGTGGAACCGTAGCAATGGGTATAGACGAGGGAACGTGAATATCATCGGGGCCGCGGCCGCAGGCCACCCCCCACCACAAACAAACCACCCCCAACAATCCCCAGCGTAAGCACCGTGCTATCGTGCCCGATCCTTGTGCTTGCATTTTGTTTTGCTTCCCGTAATACTATTTGCTCATTAAGCCCTGTTGCTGATCATAGTTAAGTGGCTACCCTATTCTGTGCAACCCACCTATGAGGACTCATGTCTGGCAATAACAACAAACCTCGCATTCGCCCCCTCGATTTTCAACCCGTTTCTCATAAGGGGCAACAAATGTGGCTCCTGCGTGACCCACAGCAACTAAGCCAATACCAACTTATCTTCCCCCCCCTTCTGGCGCAAATGCTTATGTATTGTGATGGTACACGTACCCTGTCTGATATTCAGGTGGCCCTTTCCCAGGACGCAAGGTTTTCCGTACCGCTGGTTCACCTGGTCGAGGCAATAGAACAACTAGATGAGGCTGGTTTGCTGGAAAACGAGCGCTATTGGGCCATGCGCCAACAAGCTTTAGCCGAGTACCGGAGCCAACCGCACCGCCCCCCAGCCCTGGCCGGGTTAAGTTACCCCGCTGATCCTGAAGAACTGGACGATCTGTTTGCCGAATATGGCGTCAATGATCCTCTGAATGAGTGGCCCGGCTGGTCAGGAAGGGGCATTGTGTCACCCCATATTGATTATCAGCGGGGTGGGCCAGTCTATGCCAAAGTGTGGCGACGTGCCCAACCAGCCGTTGCTGAGGCCGATATTGTTCTGATGTTTGGCACGGATCACAATGGCGGCTTGGGCACAATTACCCTGACAGAGAAGGCTTACGCCACCCCTTATGGGGTATTGCCCACAGATGAAGGGATGGTGCAAAGGCTCGCGGCCGCGTTAGGCCCCGAAAACGCCTTCGCCCTCGAACTCAATCACCGCCAGGAACATGCCATCGAACTATCCACGGTCTGGCTACACCACACCTACCGCCAACTAGGTCTCTCACCTCGCCCCATGATCCCCATCCTATGTGGCTCCTTCCACCATTTCGTCACCAATGGCGGTCACCCTGCTCACGATCCCCAATTCAACATTCTCCTAGACGTACTCAAAGCCGAAACCCAAGGCAAACGGGTTTTAGCCATCGCCTCCGTTGATCTGGCCCACGTCGGCCCCAATTTTGGCGATCCTTTCACCATGGATAAACCCCGTCGCCAGGCCATCCGTGAAAGCGATCAACGTATCATGAACGCCACCCGTTCTGGTTCAGCCGAAACTTTCTACCAGGAAATTGCCCAGGTACAAGACCGCAACCGCATTTGTGGCTTTTCCTCTATCTACCTCATGCTGCGGTATCTGGAAAACCAACAAGGGCATGAAATCGCCTACGCCCACTGCCCCGCCGACGACCAAGACACATCCCTGGTCTCCATTTGTGGCCTCTTGTTAGATTAACTCGCTCCACCTTATTTCCCTCCCCATTTAGCCATTTCCCAAATTTATCCCACATTCCGCTTGACAGAGTGCCGGTTTTGTTGTATTGTTGCAACAATCAAATTGTTGTACTATCCCGCACTTCAGTGTGAACATGAGTAAGGATCAATTGATAGACAATTACGCCGACGTAGATGAAGTGGGCGACCGACTCCATATTCACCCAGAGTCGGTACGTCGGCTGATAAGACGAGGCAAGTTGCCAGCCATCAAATTTGGTAACAAATGGCTGGTTGATCGCGTTTTTCTAGAGCAATTTGCCAGTGCTTACGACCCTCGTCCCGGCAATAAAGCCACCTTATTGTGAACTGACCCTAGCCTGAGTGAGTAGCCTTATGCAACGCATCCCCGAATTAGAAAACTTTGCCCATATTAAAGTCGTTGGCGTTGGCGGTGGCGGTAGCAATGCAGTTAATCGCATGATTGAAGCTGGCATTAACAGTGTCGAGTTTATCGCTATCAACACAGACAATCAGGCGCTTCTTCTCTCTGATGCACCTACCCGGGTACGTATTGGCGACAAATCCACCCGTGGTCTCGGCTCCGGTGGCAACCCCGAAAAAGGGGAAAAAGCGGCCAATGAATCGGTGGAAGAGCTGTATGAGGTGCTGAAAGGCTCAGATATGGTTTTTATCACCGCTGGTATGGGTGGTGGGACAGGTACAGGGGCGGCACCAGTCGTGGCTAAGGTAGCCCGTGAACAAGGCGCTCTCACCATCGGGGTTGTGACTCGTCCTTTCCTATTTGAAGGTACAAAACGCTCCCAGGCGGCCGAGTTGGGCCTTGAACGCCTCAAAGAACATGTAGACACTCTCATCGTCATTCCTAATGATCGCCTGCTTGAATTAACCGATAAACGCATGAGCCTGACGGAATCGTTCCGCATGGCCGATGATGTTTTGCGCCAGGGCATCCAGGGAATCAGCGAACTGATTACGGTTCCTGGGTTGATTAACCTGGACTTTGCTGATGTGCGGGCCATTATGTCTGAAGGTGGCGCGGCTCTGATGGCCGTAGGTCAGGCATCCGGGGATGACCGGGCACGACTGGCGGCCGAGCAGGCCATTAGTTCCCGCTTGTTGGATGTGACGATTGACGGCGCACGCGGCATTTTGTTTAACGTGACCGGTGGGCCAAACATGAGCCTATTCGAGGTAAACCAGGCGGCCGCAATCATTCGTGAAACGGCCCATCCTGATGCCAACCTCATTTTTGGGGCTGTCGTAGATGAATCACTAGGTGACGAAATGCGGATTACCGTTATTGCCACTGGCTTTGAGCGTAATTCGTCACGGCGACAGGTCTTACAACAATATACCAGTCGGCCCCAGGCGCCAGCTACGCCCCCCCCACCACCTACCCGCCAGATGGCTGAAGCCCCTGCCCCAACCCGCCAGGAACCGGTTTCCCCCAAGTTTTCACCGCAAAACCTGGACATTCCGGCCTTTTTACGACGACGGTAGACACCCCTAAACTTGTTTTCTCTGCCTGAGTGACAATTGGTTGCTCAACAATTCCATCCTCTCTGCAAGAACACCCCCTGACCAACAGGGGGTGTTCGTTTTCCGGGCCTTGTTCAGATGAGCGACACACAATGGCGGACGATTTGGCCAATCGTCCACCCAATGTTGGGCACAATTTAGCAACTCTTGAACCAGGCCGTTTTCTGATTACGGAAAACGTGGCCCATCTCTCATAAAACGTGGTTATACTTTTCATAGATCAATCGGCTGACAAGCGTCGGGCAGTTCAGATTACCTGTTACGTAAACTGTACCTGGAGCGACAGACAAACAGTACAAGGCAATCTATCTTTCCTTCATATAGACAATTCATTGATTGATGAGGCGTTTGCTACGCCCTGGCGAAAAAACCATGCGCTACTCAAATTCTGCTCCTAACTCATCCCCATCATCCGTTCCACCTCCAATTGTGAAGGTGTGGCAATCGCGGCCGCAAACCCCCACCAGCGAACAATCAACCGGCTACTACACACCCGAAGACAGTCAGCCAATTCCCCCACCACCCCAGCCCCGCGCCGAGATTGGTTCTGGGGGCGCTTTGCATTGTTGCTGTTGTTGGTATTCATCCTTGCCAGTGGCGGAGCGGTGGTAACAACCTATGCCCTATTCCAGCAGAGTGAGACAATTTTCCCGGCGGTATCGGCTGTAGGGGTTAATCTGGGCGGGCTGACACAAGCTCAGGCGGAAGTCGCCTTGGCGCAAGTGGCTCAGACACCTACCATTCAAGTTCAGGCAGGTGAAACCACTCAACTCATTTCGCTGGCTGAATTAGGTTACAGCCTGGATGTTCAGGCCATGGTGGCTGAAGCGTATTGCCGCGGCCGCAGCCAAACCCATTGGCGTGAACTATCCCTGGCCTTTCTGCTGGGTTTAGAAGTAGCTCCCCGTTGGCAATTTACGGCAGCCACCGCCCAAACCACGCTCAACGAACTGGCTACCGAAGCGCATATCCCCCCGGTTTCCCCGGATTTGGTGTATCGTGATGGGCAAGTCCAAATCACGGCTGGTCAGCCGGGAAGTCAGCTCGATATCGCGGCCGCGTTGTCCTGGCTAGCGCCACAATCTCCTCATACATTGGCCGGGCGCACCCTCACGTTGCCCATGATCCCGGAAGAGCCAGTCGCTGGGGGTTTAGCCGAACAGGCCGCGGCCGCGAATGAACACCTGAGTCGCACCCTCACCGTTTCGGCCTATGATCCCATCACCGATGAACGTCTCACCTGGAGCCTGACCCCAGAAACCTGGAATCAGTGGGTGATTGCCCGGCGCGTTAGCGACCGCCCGACCGGCTTTGTTTTCTCCCTGGCGAGCAATGCGGTGCAAGATTACTTCCTATTAAAGGATGGCACCCTGCCCGCCAGCCAATATCTACAAACCGACGAAGCGGCCGCGGACTTGTTAGCCGCTTATGACAATGGCAGTTGGAATAGCTCCGTTCGGATTTACCATGCGGAGCAGGCGCATATTGTTCAGGCGGGAGAGTCGCTTTCTAGCATTGCGCGGGATTATGGCATGCCCTATCCCTGGCTGGAGCAGGCTAATCCGGGTTTGACCGGCTTATATGCCGGCCAAAGCATCCTCATCCCTTCGCCAGACCTGTTTTTACCGTTGCCGGTCGTCGAGCACAAACGCATCATTATCAGCCTCAGTCAGCAGAAGATGTGGGCTTATGAGAATGGCAGTTTGCAATGGGAATGGGTGGTCAGCACGGGTATTGCCGAAAGCCCTACCTCGCCGGGTGTTTATCAGGTGCAGACCCATGTAGATAACGCTTATGCAGGCAATTGGGATTTGTGGATGCCTTATTTCATTGGCATTTACCGGCCTGTGCCCACCTCAGAGTTTATGAATGGCTTCCATGGCTTCCCCACGCGGGGCAATTCGCAGTTGTTGTGGACCAATAGCCTGGGCCGCCCGGTTACGTATGGATGTGTGTTGGTGAGCAATGACAACGCGGCCGCGCTCTATCAATGGGCTGAAACTGGGGTCGTTGTCGAAATCCAACCCTGACCCATATAGGTAGAGCATACTCACTCTCAAGAGTTCACTTCCCCTGCTCTAAGGCAGGTAATGATTGTAGATACAGCCACAATGCCTTCAATTCATCATCTGTCATCTGACCATAGCTCTTCCACGGCATGTCCTCATTCAACTGATAGCCACTGGGCGTTACGCCAGTACGCAAGGTTGTGAAGAACTCCTGCTCCGTCCAGGTAGCCAGTTCCCCGCCAGGGGTCAGGTTTGGCGACGGAACTTCTTCTCCGGGAGGGCCAAACGGTGCTCCGTTCAGGTTGGCTCCATGACATTCCGTACAGGTGTGGGACAGGTATTGTCCGTATTCGACCGTCACGCCGGGTTCGGGCGCGGCGGGCGGCGGGGTAGTGTGGTCAATCCGGTCAACCGCCAACGGGGGCATCATCCCTGCCCCCATCATCACGCGTCCCATCAAATCAATCTTCCTTTCGGACAGCACATTGTCCACCGGGGGCAGGCTTTTGAGATAGGCGATTAACGCGCCCAGGTCTTCATCGCCGATATAGTAAAGGTATTTGAGGGCATAATAAATAACGCCCGACCATCTTGCCCCACCCCGTGCCGGACGGCGCGCACCCAATCTTCGTCAGTAAAGAAACTGCCGACACCGCCTGCGCCGGTAGTCAGATTGGGGGTAGGGATGCTGAGCATACCGGGTATCTCGAAGGAAAGTTCGCCACCCAGATTCTCGGTGTGGCAGTCAGTACAGATGTAAATGACCGCTAAATGCTCTCCGCGTTGAAGAGCTTCTGCGTCCGTGGGGATAGAGATGGTTTTAACGGGATGTCATGGTTGTTTGCCCGCGCCCCACCAGTAATCATTAGCACCACGAAGGCTACGATTAGCAGTCCAATCAGACCGCCCAACACGATGCCGATCCATTTCAGAATTTTGCGGCTCATAGAACATGCTTTAGAACTGGAGTTTAGAGCGAGAGGAGAGAGCAAGAGGAAATTACTCTGGAAAACCCTCTAGCTCTGGCTCTGAACTCTAAACTCAAGATAGACGGAAGCTTTTAAAGTGTGGCCAGTTATCTGAGACTTTGCCAGCTCAGCACGATCAGAATGGTGCGAATGAGCGCAAAGATCGGCGGAAATGGGAGGGCAAAACCCCACCAGAAGATCGCGCCAGCAGGAACCAGCACGAAGGCGAGGGTGGCGCCCCCCTTGTGACCGCCCCATAGGTACCAGCCCGCCACACCCTCGAGGATGCAAACAAGAAGAAACGCGCCTAAGAGGGGAACCGTTGTGGGGATGCCGATCCGCTCGAACGGCCCCCGGCCATAGGCTGGGAAACCCATCACGTAAGGGATATCGCGGCCTTTCAGCAGATGACTGATCGCGGGCAGGCAGAACACGCCGAAACCCAACGCGGTAAACCAGCACAGGATCGCGGCCGCACGAAGTTGTACGGGAACAGTCATCATGTTTATCTCCTTCAATGGTGCGCTTGAGAGCGCGCCATGATTCATAGATCGCCCACACGCCGAATACCAGACTCCCGATATGGCTCAGATCGCCAAACGGAAAAGCCGCACCGCAAATCGGTGGGCAAAACACAATCGCCAGTCCGTTCCCCAACCCGCCGACAGCACACAAACAAAGGGTAGCGATCATGGCGAGGCGACTTCCCTGCCCTGCTCGTGTGAGCGCCATTGCCCACAACGCATACAATGTCGAGCCGATGAGGAGGGTCGCTGTCTGTGGGAGGGAAAGGATGGGTTCGGCGGGGCCGAACAGGTCATAATGCCAGTCTAAGATCATGTGCATCAGGCTGAACCCAACGGCAAGCGTATGCGCGGTCAGCCATCGCGGACTTGGTTGAATAATGTTCATCATCTATTTCTTGATGCTATCGTGTTGGTTTCAGGCGGATCAGGGGGTACACGGCTTGGCCTTTCATATCGTAGTAGACGTTCAGCCTAATCATCTCCATAGTGCGATCCCGATGATCAGAGGAGCAATATAATGGAGCCAGGGAAAGTAGATGTCGTGCGGATAAGCAATAGGCATGATGACCAACAAGGCCAGGTTCCAAACGATCGTCGCCCAACCCGCCCAAGGGGCAACCAGCCCCGTGCGGAGCAATGCCACTCCAAAAGCCGCCTGAGCCAGGAATGCCAGCACCACATGAACCAAAACTGCGGGTAGACCCATTCGTGGTTGTTGAGAAATGTTGTTTCAGCGACCACCATGACCACTGCACTAACGAGGAAATCGTCATCGCCAGCCGCGCAAAGATGGCATCTCCAGCGTTCCGTAGCAGGTTCTCCAGCAATACGAATCCCAGCACGTTGATTAGAAACGCGCCAATCACAAACCCACGCTCCCAGCGTAGATGAAGCTCAGTCTGGGCGGTGGGCAATTCCCAGATGACCCTGGCTGTGAAGAGATAACCCACAACAAGAAACGCCATGAACGAAAGAATCAGCAGGCTGGCGGTGAGTCGGCGTTCAAATAACAGGCTCTGTGCATCCATGGTTTTGTCTCACTTGTTATTAAAAGGGCAATTGAGCACCCCTCAATAGGATGGGGGTGGGGGCAGCAAGCCAAACTGTTGCATCAGGCTCAATCTATCAGCTTCGACCCAATGTTCGGCTAGTTTGCTATCGGCAATTCGCCAGATATCTATAGAAAACCATTTGATATGTTTCCCGGTTGGGGGAATGCCGAGAAACACACCTTGATGCGTGCCTTCGCCGCTTGTCCGATGGACAACCTTATCTCCCTCAGCAATCATGTCCAGAGAAGTCATATGCCTATCGGGAAAAGCGATTAACTGCATGGTGTAAAACATGCGAAGACCTGAAATTCCAGAAGGCAATCCTGCTGGAGGGGTGTGGTCAACAAAGTTAGGGCCTAATAAAGTTAAGGCAGTGTCCAACTGTTTGGCGTTGATGAGGTCGGTAAATGTTTGAATCAAAGCCTTATTTTTTTCAATGGACATGCAGGGGTTCTCCTTTGTTCTATGTCTATTTTGACAAACCAGAACGAACCCGTCATGCGTGCATATACGTATTCGCACACGTAGTTTGAGAAAGGCAAACAAAAAAAGCGGCCGCATCAGAGCGCGGCCGCTTTAAAATGATGGGGAAACGTGTTGGCTATCAGGTCGGGTTGGTTGTCAGGCCATTTTCTATTGCCCAACGTACAAGCTGAGCGCGGTTGGTGAGGTCCAATTTGGATAAGATGTTGGCGATGTGTTTCTCGACGGTACGTTTGCTCAATACCAACGCGGCCGCGATCTCCCCATTTGACCGTCCCTGCGCAATGAAGCTGGCAACCTCACGCTCACGTACTGTAAGCCCTTGAAAAGCTATCATGGATACAGGAGGCAAAGAAAATGATCGGGGCAGATTACGGGCAATCTCTACTGCCTGATCCAGCGAAAGTGTGCGCCCCTTCGCCCGCTCCCTCTCGAACGCGACCTCATCCAGTTGTGTGGCGGATCGCAAGTGTCTGTTCGTATTCTATTCGCGTGGCCGGCCACTCCTCTGCGCGACGCTCCCAATCCGTCGAAGCAAGAGCGGAGAGCAGATGCACACTGGCGGCTGGCCAGCCGCGTGCAATTGCTAGCGCCGCGAAGCCAATGAGACATTCGGCTATACCCGCTTTGTTTTGCTGGGCTTGTTGAATTGCCAGGCTCTCCTTGAAGAGCACTTGAGCGCGATCAATGTCACCGAGATGCAAGAGAGTGTGTCCCAGGTTGTGCAAGTTAGCCGCGAGATCACGTTCTGCCCCTAGCTCGCGCAATAAACCCACACTCTCCCCATAAAGAACCTGTGCCTGGTTATATTGTTGTTCACAGCGTGCCAGATCGCCGAGGAAGTTGAGGGCCATGGCTATACGGTAAGGATCGTCTGCTTCGCGGGCAAGGGAGAGAGCCTCATCCAGGAGGGTGTGAGCTAGTTCATATTTACCAAACGCAGTTGCCATCCGCCCTTGTACCAGCACCCCCATCCCCAAGTGATATGAATATGAGTCGCCCAACCCACGAAACAGTTCAATATACTGCTCTTGAAGCGTGAAGGCCGCTTGAAAGTCACCCACCATACTCATCGCAGAAGCGAGACCACCGAGAGCAAAACCCAGGATCGGTTTGCTCTCATCACCTGCCGCCTCACACAGTTCAACCCCTCGCCGCCCATACTTGATGGCCGCCGGGCTATTGCCACGCCATTCGGCCAGAAACGCAGCGTAAGTGCAAGCACTGGCATGAATGGCCAAAGGAATCTGGTCATCGGCCTGTTCGATGAGCCGCTCGAACCATGCCAATCCTTCTTGCCAGTGGTTGCGTACGTTCCAAAATTGAAACAAGACAATGGCAATTCGTAGACCCGCCTAGATACGCCAACTGACGGGTATGCCTTCTTGTGGGCTTTCCAGTGTCAAAGCCAGGGCTGCGCGGAGATTGTCGTGCTCAGTTTCCAACCAGTTGAACCACATTTGCTGGTACGGGCCGGTAAGTTTTGGGGCCGTTTCCTCTGCACGCGCAACGAACACGTTAAGGTAACGGTCTCGCAATCGAGGCGTTTCCCCTGCTTCGTTCAATTTCTCGAGTGCGTATTCGCGTATGGTTTCGAGCAAGCGGTAGCGTGCCTGGGGACGAGTGAGAGTCTCTGCCACGACCAGCGATTTATCCACTAATGAGGACAGTAGATTGAGTATCTGCCTATGTTCAAGAGCTTCATCCGTGCAAATTGCTTCAACCATATCGAGGGAAAAGTCAGCCACAAAAACGGCCAATCGCCGGAACAAGATTTGTTCCACAGGGGTCAGCAGGGCAGCTCCAATCCATTGCGCCATGTGGTGTGGTGGTAGCATGGAGCCGACGCGACCTGAGACCAGCAGGGAGAAACGATTTTCCAGGCGGGCCGAAATTTGCTCCAGGGTGAGAACCCGAACCCGGGCACTCGCTAATTCAAGGGCCAGCGGGATACCATCCAGGCGACGGCAAATATCCACAACGACTGCGGCGTTGTCTGCGGTTAATCTAAAATCGGGCAAGACGGCTTGCGCCCGCTCAACAAATAATCGGACTGCATCGTGGGCCATCAATTCATCTAAGCCAGGGGTGTTTCCCCCAAGTCGGTCTGACCGGGGTGCAAATCAGGTGGTAATGTAAGGGGAAGCACAAAGTAACTGGTTTCGCCAGCGATGCCGAGTGGTTCGCGGCTGGTTGCCAAAATATGAAACTGGGGTGCATGAAGCAGGAGTACCTGAACCAGCGAGGCGCAGGCCTCACTGAGATGTTCACAATTGTCCAGAAGCAACAGCATCTGTTTAGCCTGAACAAACTGTAACAGGGATTCCCTGAGGGTCTGGTTTGATACCTCATGGACGTCAAGTGCCTGTGCGACAAACTGAGGCACCAGGGATGGCTCACGGAGCAGCACAAGATTGACGAACCAAACACCATCCGGGAAGGATTTACTCAGGGAATGAGAAGCATGTAGGGCCAGGCGTGTTTTGCCACACCCGCCCGCGCCGGTAAGCGTTACGAGGCGCGACTGGAAAATCAACTGGCTGACCTCTGCCAGTTCCCGTTCGCGGCCGATAAAACTCGTCAACTGCAATGGCAAATTTGTGGTCGCCAGGGACCCAATCTTACTCATTATGTTACCACCCGTGAGTTGGTCATTTATATTGGCAAAGGTACGCTATAACACGGCTGGTAAGAATAATACAATCAGAGACGAGCTATAGCCAGTGTGGTGCTGACAGCGAAGTGATGTATCCGTTGGCGATAATGGTCTGAAACTGGGGTCGTGGTTGAAATTCACCCCTAAGTGGGCCAAATTCTCCCCAACAAAAAAGGGCGTCCCGTGGGACGCCCTTTTTATTTATCGTAAAACAAGCAAAGAACGGTGCTTAAGCTTCCTGGCGACGACGGATGGCGAAAAGCACACCCAACCCAACCAAAACCGCGA
This sequence comes from Candidatus Trichofilum aggregatum, assembly GCA_016716885.1. Classification (GTDB taxonomy): domain Bacteria; phylum Chloroflexota; class Anaerolineae; order Promineifilales; family Promineifilaceae; genus Trichofilum; species Trichofilum aggregatum. The sequence goes on from JADJUV010000006.1 coordinate 27,011, forward strand.
CCGCCATCATCGGCATGAGCATGGTGCTGGTATTGCCACCAAATGTGGTCAGAGCCACATCGGTGGGTTCGCCCGTCACTGTGGCCGAAGCTGAACCGGAAGTCGAGGTTTGTTGATCAATGAAAGCCGTCCAGGTAACCACATTGGTTACACTATCGGTAATGGTTGTTGTGGCGGTGAAATAAGCGCCATCACCAGGGCCAACAGCAGCGGGGAAATTGTTTAACAAGGTACCCAGTTTGTCATCAACCACGGTGTGGGTGGTGATGGTCACATTACCGGTATTGACCATGGTGTAGCAGTAGGTAACGTCACTGTTGTAGGGGGCCGAGATGTTGTTGGTGGTAGCACAAGTACTGGCATCCAAACCAACGGTTTTGGTCACGACAACGCTGAGGACAACCGGCGTTTCACCACAGATGTTTAAATTGACGGAAGCAACGGAACCGGTGTCACCAGCCGCCGCATCAATGGCACAGAATTGCCAGTCACCGTTTACGGCGCCGGTGAACCCGGAGAAGTCAGCTAAACCAGCCTGACCATCGGGGCCAGGGTTGAAATCACAAATGCCATTCGTCTGACAAACAACGGCAGGATTGCCAGTGCCTACTTGTTCAGCATCGGTCGCGGCCGCGTCATAGAAATTCAACGGATAAGCCGCACTTAAGTCAGAGGTGGAACCAAACCCCGTGCCAGCCGGGCCAGCTACACCGGGGCGAGCCATGATATACAATTGGCTGGCCGCAGGATCAGCTAACCGGTAGGTAATATCCCCTACCCAAGAATGCGTGGCGCCTACGGTTACAGAAACGTAGGTGGTATTACCATATAAACCACTCACCGGAATGTTGGTACAAACACCTGCTGGGGTATTGTCCGGGATAGTGCCTGGTGCTACCGTAAAGGTCGCACAGTCGGCACCCGCACCAACTACTGCCGCATCCGCAATGGCCTGAACGCCACCCAAACGAACCGTTTGTTCAGCCATCACAGCCGCTGTAAAAACAACGACGAAAGCCATAACTAGAGCTACTATCAAAAACCGCTTTTTCATTTTCTCCTCCTTAAATTAAAAAACGAACAACTACCAAGGGATTTTTCCCTTCAAATTCCCTGAGCAATTGACTATAGACGACAATATCTACCTGCAATGCCCATATTTCAGTCCTAGTATAGCGCAAAAATGAGTAATGTCTAAGAATACAGTCGAGGAAACTAGGGTGGGCCAGACTGACTTATCATTTCCAGGCTGGTCGCCCCAGCGTTTGGGTACGCCCATCATAAAAGGTTTGGCTGAAATCCAGGTAATTCTGCCAGGCATCGCGGGCATCATCATGACGCCCCAACTCGGTGTAGAGTTGCGCCAGATAGAAATAGGCGGCGGTACAAATGGGGGTATATTCCTGGGGCACGCGGCCGCGAACTTGCTCCAGTTCCCCAAAGGCCGCTTCTTTTTGCCCCTCAAGGTATAACAACACAGCCAGATTCACGGTAAAGGTACAGGCCTTACCCGGTACAGCCTCGCGGCCGCGCACCAGCGCCTCTATCGCTAAGGGCATCTCGTCGCTGTGCTGAAAACGAAGCGATAGCCGTTCGTAGGCCCGTTGCAGAATGTTTTCCAGGGCGATGGCTTCGTATTCATTCGTGGGGATGGGCACAGAGGTGAAGATGCGGGTCAGGATTTGTTCAGCTTCGGCTAACTGGCCCTGCGCTAACTGAACATCTACTTGCTCCAGGTAGGCATTCACGACCTGAAGGTAGACGTAGAAAGAGTCGAGGCTGGGTTGGCGATTGATGATGGTTTGCGCGGCCGCGAACGCTGCCTCGTTCTGCCCATCCGTGCGCAGAAAATAAGTGTACTGATTCCAGTTAAACAGAGAGGTCGGATCCGTCTCCACCCCCCAGGCCCACAGAGATAAATCCGTGCGCCAGGCCGTGTTGTAACGAATCGTCTGGACTGACAAGGGCAGGCAAAGCAACACCGCTCCCAACCCGATCCAACCCGCCTGCCGGGGTTCCACCTTCTCACGAACCAGGGACACCACCGCCCCACCCGTCACGACCAGGGCCAACAGCAAACCCAACAACGGCAGGTACAAATATCGATCATGGACGATGTGTTCAGGGATGAAGTGGCGAAATGACAAGACGGGTAACAGGAAAACGAGGAAGAAGGTCAGCCCCAGCCCAATCTGGCGGGCTGATGTCGGCTCGGATTGACGCAGCGAACTCAGCAGAACCGCCACCAAAACAGCCAGCAGCAGCACGGACACCAACGGCAAGATGAAGTTGGCGACGCCGAGATTGTCCGGGGTGACGGCCCGCACGGCATAGGAAGGGCCAAGGCGGACGGGCAACAGGCTTTGGCGCAGGTAAAAGAAGATCAAACTGGGTTGGGTGAGGAGTAAGGATGCGTTGCTCACGACCCAGCCTTTGGCGGTGGCGAATTGCCCCAGCACTGCCAGGCGCATGATGAAGTAGATGGTGGCCGCGGCCGCGAACGGAACCGCCCCCTTCCCCGCCAGCAACAACCGTTGCCGCATGGTGCCCCTTTCTAACCAGAACAAAGTCAGAAACACCAGTACCGGATAAAACAGGCCTACTTCTTTGGCTAACAAGGAGAGGAAGAAGAGCAGCGTCGCGGCCGCGAACCAACCCCATTGCCGCCGTGCCCGCCCTACTAACACACACCACCACGATCCCAAAACAAACAGGGCGACCAACATATCCGGTGAGCCAGAAATCCAGGTGACAGACTCCACATGGGTGGGATGGATGGCAAACAGGGCCAGGATTGCGGCCGCGAACAAGCGTGATATCTCCAATCGCCGAAGCACCCCATAAGCCACAACCAGCACCGCCACATGCAACAACAGGTTCAGGCTATGCCAACCAACGGCACTATCCACCCCCCACAAACGGTGGTTCACGATCAGCCACAACATAAACACAGGCCGCCAATAATCACTAGAAGCCTCATCCCCACCCACCTTAAACGACCAGACATCTTGCGTCATGGCCTGCCAGAAGTAATCGGGATCACGCACCAACGGGCTGAGCAAAATCTGTTTGCTGTCATCATAAACAAAACCACCCCCCAACCCATTGCTAAACACCAGGCAAGTGATGGCCCCAATCACCAGCAAAATAATAACATCTGGCTCCCACCCTGGTTGCGCCAACCAGGCCAGTAACCGATCCAACCAATCATTCCGTCGTACTTGAGGCGAACTTGATTCATTCATAACAAATTGGCAAGGCAAAAGCGGTTTCTCAGCAATTCTCATTTGACGATTCGTAGGGGGGGACAGGTGGGCCAGGGGGGGGGGCGGGCGAGACGCGGAAAGATCGTTTCCCGTTTCATCCCCATTGAACCCGCGTCGTCCCGCCCCTACCTTCATTAGCTGTCAAATTGAGAATGGCCGCGGTTTCTTTACGGGGCCGCCATCAGCAATTGTCCGGCGGCTCCCTGGTGAGTTGTCACATGCCCATCCGGCCAGCGCACCGTGACCGTCGCCTGGGTGTGGGTTCCCAAACCAAAAACCAACGTGGCACTATCCTGGGAAAGATACCCATTACCGGCGTGGATTTCGCGGCTGGTATTGGCGCCATCGGGCAGGGTGACGGTAATGCGTGCACCCACACCAGTGGGGTTACTAACCGGACCAGCCAGACGAATACGCAGACCGTTATGCCCGGGCACGCCCCCATTGTGGAAGAGAAGCGGCGCGTGGTTATTTAGCCCCACCGCCACATCGACCCAGCCATCCTGGTCATAATCGGAGACCGCCAGACCTCGCCCTTCATACGGCACAAACAGGCCACTTTGGGCCGTAGGCACAGAGGTGAATGTGCCATCCCCTTGCCCTTTTAACCAGTAGCTCACGCCACCGCTGTAAGCCATGATCTCATGATCGGCCCCGTGGAAGTTGCCAACCAGGTAGAGATCATCCAGGCCGTCATTATCGAGGTCGGCGGTGGTGATGCCATAAGCGGCGGTGGCTTGAGCGGCAATGGGCAGGGGGGCGGCAGTGAAGCGGCCCGCCCCATCGTTGGTGAATACAGTGTGGGCCAGGGTCGCGGCCGCGTACGAACCCACCCCCGCTAATCTCGCCCCATAAATCTGGTCAATCGTCGCTTCCGCATAGCCCCGGAACGTAGGGAACGCTTCCAGAATGAAGGGCATGGTACGCCCGACCATGCCCCGCTCACGCATGGGGCGCAAAGCGCCATTCCCCACGTCGTTTCTACCAGGTCGAGGGTGCCGTTACCATCCATATCACCGGCGTAAAGCACCAGGGGTTGTTCCAGCGAAGCCTGGTAAGGGGTGTTGAGGCCGAGGTTCGCGGCCGCAAAATCCATATCCCCATCCCGGTCAAAGTCACCCGCCGTGAGGCCTGTCCACAAACCCAGCCAGGTTTGTAACCCGGCCTCTTGAGTGGACTGTACCAGCGTGCCAGTATCATTGCGGAACAGATGCACCGGCCCCCACTCCGTCGCCAGGAGCAGGTCACTATCAGCGTCGTTATCTATATCCAGCCAGATGGCCCCCGTGACCATCGCCAGGTTGTTCAAACCGGGGGCCACCTGGGCGGTTACATCTACCAGTTGCCCCGTTTCGTTGCGGTACAGCTTGCTGGAAGCGGCCAGCGGCCATTGCCCCGGTATGACCCGCCCACCCACAAACAGGTCCACATCGCCGTCCCGGTCAAAGTCCGCGGCCGCGAGCGCCCCACTTGATGAGCTGGATTGATCCTGCCAGGATGGGTCTTCGGTCAGGAAGCCGGTTTCGTTGGCGACCAGACGTGCCCCCACCCGGTCCGGGGATTGCCCCGATTCGACACTACTATAGGAAAGAAGCAGATCGGGCGCGGCCGCAAGTCCCGCATACCACCACAAACCGGCCATCTCCTCTTCGCTGGCAACGCTGCCAGTCGCCACAGGCACAAACAGACCATTACCCTGATTCTGGTACAACAGACCGGCCTGCCCTAGTGCCCCAGGCATGTATAAATCATCCAGGCCATCTCCGTTGGCATCCCCCCAGGTGATACCTGGCCCCAACACGGACAGTTTGCGGGGCAAAAGGGGCTGAACGGCAAAATCATCAAAGGCACTTTCCCAATGGGAGCCGGTCACACCAGCCGCCTGAGAACGTTCGGTGAACTGGGTTGGGATGGTGTCAGCGGTTTGCACCGGATTCAAGGTGGCCGCTTCTGCCGGTTCGGTAATGGTGTAAAGGGTGTTGGGCTGGAGCGCGCCGGACTGGGTGTCGGGGAACAGTTGCACCTGCCCCGACGGCCATTCCACCCGTAGCTCACGGATGATGCCCGCACTGCCCAGACCAAATACGGCCACGGGCTGATGGTTGGAAAGGTAGCCACCGGAAGCAGTGACCAGGCGAGTCTGTACGCCATTATCGGTGGTCAGAATAACTTTGGCCCCAATGCCCTGGGCATTGGATGTCTGCCCCAACAGGCGCACTACCAAACGGTTAGCGGTGGCGTCATTGCGATAAATTCCGGCGACATCGTTCATGTAGTTGACGACGACATCCAGGTCCCCATCATTATCCAGGTCGGCCAGACTGGCACCGTTGCCTACTTTGGCCGTATTGAACCCCCACTGGGCCGACACTTCGCTAAAGGTGAGGTCGCCATTGTTGCGGAAGATGACGTTGGGGTTGTCCAGGGTGGGGTATTGTTCCAGGAAGGCCATGAACGCGTCACGTCCCTGGGTTTGCAGGATTTGTTCGGCTTGCGCGGCCGCGTCGCTATCCATCAAATCACGCACCATGCCATTGGTAATCAGCAAATCCAGGAACCCATCCAGGTCAAAATCAGCAAATTTGGCCGTCCAGGTCCAATCGCTGGCGGCCACATCGGCCATCCAGGCAATGTCGCTAAACGAGCCATCGCCGTTGTTCAGGTAGAGACTGTTGCGCATCATCTGCGGCGCAAACTCCGGGGGAGTGGGGGACATATCCATGGCCCCATGTTGGGTCAGACGCAGGGTAGGATCACGACTGATCATGTCGCCGATGAAGTAATCCTGGTAGCCGTCGTTGTTAATGTCGCCAAAATCGATACCCATGGAGAACCAGGGGGTATGTTGCATCATCATGGGGTCAATCAGGCTAAAGGTGCCATCCCCATTGTTGTGGTAGAAGGTATCCGGCGACCAGAGGTCGTTGGTGACGTAGAGGTCAGGCCAGTTATCGTTGTCAATGTCGGTGAAGGTGGCAGAGAGGCCCCAATACCCACCGACGATACCGGCCGCGGCCGCGACCTCAGCAAATGTGCCATCGCCATTGTTCTGGTAGAGCAAGTCTCGTTCACCCAACTCACGCAGGGAACCAGCACCCCCTTCGCCGGGCAAGATAACCACCCGGTCTTGCAGTTCCGGGGGAACGATCAACTGCCCATCCGCCGTCTGTTGCAGGCGCAGACTTTCCGTTTCCACTTCAATGGCATTGGGCCGATAGGTGGCTACATAAAAGTCCAGATCACCGTCCCGGTCATAATCGGCAAAGGTGGCGGTGGTTGAACCACCCGCGTAGGTCACACCAGCATCTTCGGTGACATCCCGGAACTGGCCGTTGCCCCGGTTCTCAAACAGGCGATTAGAGGCTTTCCAGTTGGTGACAAAGAGGTCGAGGTCGCCATCGTTGTCTATATCGGCAAAGTAGGCCCCGACGGTAAAACCACCCGCCGCTGTGACGTCGTCTAGCCCCGCGGCCGCGGTCACATCCTCAAACTGCATATTGCCTTTATTGCGGTAAAGGACATCGGCCCCTTCCTCGTTACAGAGGAAAATGTCTACCCGCCCATCCCCGTCGTAGTCGCCCACCGCCACACCCGCCCCGTTGTAGGTGTACTTCACCTGATTCTCCAGAGAGAGGTTGTTGACAAAATGGACGCCGGTCTCAGTTGAGGTGAGGGCGGCCATCAGGGTAGCCGATGTCGTGCCGGTAACGGGTAACGGCTGGGCGGTAATCCCGGCGGAAGGCTGGGGCGTTGGTTCTGGCTTTGGCGGGAAAGGAGCAGGATCGCGGCCGCGATAATCACCACGCCTAACAAGGCCAACGGAATGAGCAGTTTGGGGTTACGTAACAAATTCACTTCTTCTCTTCCTCCTAAAAAACAGCCAGTCAGCCATCAGCCAGTCAGCCTGGCACGGAATCGTTAGGGCTGACGCGCTGACAAGCTGACAAGCTGATTACTTTCTGTCGGCTTCTGCCGCTAGGAAACCGTGATACGCGAACCGGTGGGGCCTTTGCTCACTTCGATGCGGTTGGGAAAGGCATCTTTGAGTTCATCTATGTGGGTAATGATCAGGATACGGACAAAGTCATCCTGGATGGTGTTGATGGCTTCGACGAGTCGTTGCCGTCCTGCCGGGTCCTGACTGCCAAACCCTTCATCTATCACCAGGGTTTGCAGGCGCGCCCCGGATCGTTTGGCTAATACCTGGGAAAGGGCCAGGCGCAAGGCAAAATTGACGCGAAACTGCTCTCCCCCGGAGTAATTTTCGTAAGGGCGTTCGCCCGCCCCATCAATAATGGTGATGTCCAGGGTTTCCCGCATCTCCCCTTTGCGGCTTTTCAACGCCTTTTGGGTATCAAAGCTGATCCGCATATCGCCATTGGTCAGCCGATCTAACAAGCTGTTAGCCCGTTCCTCAATGTCGGGCAGGGCCTGCTCGATGAGGAGCGCCTGAACCCCTTCGCGGCCGCACGCCTTCTCCAACATTTTTAGCCGGTTAATCAGCAGGGATTGGGCCTCTTTTGCGGCCAGCGTGGTTTGCTGTTGCAGCAACCGCTCCGTCAGCACCGCCAGACGGCTCTGCATTACCCCCACCTTGCGGTCGGCCTGGGTCTTCTGCTCCCGCAACAGGTTCACCTCTTTCTCCAGCCGGAGCAGTTCGGCCTGATCCCCTTGCAGGGCCGTCAAAGCCTCTTGCGCTGTCTGGTACTGTTGCTCCTGCTCCAGCAAATGTTTTTCTTGTTCGCTGATCTGGCTAACGCCTTCAGCCAGGGCTTCCGCCAATGGTTTGACGGCAGCCTCAGCCTGGCGGAGTTCTTGTTGACGAGCAGGGGCCTGGTTGAGCGATTGGTGGGTTTGGCGGGCCGCGTCATGGGCGGCGGGGTCATATTGGATCGCGGCCGCGGCCGCGCGCAATTCAGCCAACACCACCTGTGCTTCCTGGGCATAATCCCCCTGAGCCAATACCTGCTGCACCGAGGTTAACTCCACCTGCCCTAGTTGCGCCCAATCGGCCACCAACCGGTCAATTTCTGCTAGACGAGCTTCCGCGGCCGCGAGTTGCCGGGTTAATTCCTGTTTTTCTTTCTCCAGGCGGGGTTTGACCTGGACGGCCTGGGTTAACATCTGCACCTGCTGGCGCGGTCCGGCCAGGGGCAACTCATCGGCCAGGCACTTCTCCAATTCCGCCAGTCGTGCCGCTTCCCCTGATTCCCACTCCGCTACCGCCTGCTCAATCTCCTGCAAACGGGCTTCAGCCACCGCCACGCGCTGTTGTTGGGCTTGCTGATCCCGTTCCAGCTTGTCGCCTAATTTGAGCAGTTTCTCCAGATTGGCGATTTCGCCAGTCAATCGTTTGAGGTGGGCCTGGTTCTGGCTGTACTCCTGGCGACCCGCCTGATTTTCGCTTTCCAGTTCAGCCAGGACGGCCTGACGGTGTTGCTCGCTGAGGGGCTGGCCGCACAGAGGGCATTCACTGCCTGTTTCCTCTTGCAGTTTTTCGATACGGTCGTTGTGTTTCTGGCCGCGCTCTTTCAACCGCTCTTGTTGGGTGTTCAGGTTATCTCGTTCACCCAGGGCGCGGGCGTGTTGCTCCCGCTGACTGGACTGTGCGGCCACCTGGGCCGCAAACTCCACCAGCAAGGTGTTGGCTTCCAGGCGATTTTTCAGGACACCCTCACGCTCTTTTTGCAGACTTTGCACCCGGCGCAGGCGGGTTTGTAACTGACCCACCTCTTGTGACCACAGTTTGCGTTCGTTTTCCAGGTTTTGTAGCTGGGTGCGGACTTCCTGCAAGGTTTTGTCTTGCTCGGCCAGGGCGGTCAATTTTCCCTCTATCTCAAGCAATCGTGCCTGAGCCTGGGTTTGCTGGGCGGCCACGGTTGTCCGTTCGGTTTGGGCAGAGGCGACTCGTTGGGCCTGGGTTTGTAGTTCGGTCTGGCGTTGGGTGAGACGACTTTTTTCGCGTTCCAGGGTGAGTTCATGCGGCCGCATCTCCCGTTGCCGCGCATGGTACTGTTCCGCCTTCGCCTGCCAGGTGTGCAAGGTGGTCTCGGCCTGTTCCCAGGCCACAAAGGCGGCCAAGATCGCCTCGGTCTGGTCAAGAATCGTCTGGAACGAGTCCCTCTGCGTTTGCCGTTGCGCCTGGGTGCGACGCAGGTTATCCAGCGTTTGGCGGGTACGGGCAAGGCTGGTGTGCAAGTTGGTAACCAGTTGTTTTTGCTGTTTGGCCGCTTCTTCGGCCCGGCGCAATTGGGCCAGCAGGGCCTCTTTGTCACCCAAACGGCCCATCACTTCCTCAAGTTCCGTCTGAGCCTGGAGCAGTTCCGTTTCGCGGTTATCTCGTTGGCCCAACTCCTCTTCGATTTCGCGCAGACGGCTTTCCAGCAGAAGAATCTGCCCTTCTTCTTGTTTGCGCCGTTCGGTCACAGCTTCGCGGTAGGCGTCCCACTGGTTCACACCGAGCAGGTCGGCCAGGATTTCTTTGCGCCGGTTGGGGGTTTTGGTGGTGAATTCGTCGGCTTTGCCCTGGAGCAGGAAGCTGGCGTTGGTGAAGGTGTCGTAGGTGAGGCGGAGCAGTTTTTCGATGGCTTCCTGGGTTTCGCGGCTTTTGCCTTCGCTGAGGGTTTTCCAACCGCTTTCGGTTTGTAGCTGGAATTCTAGAACGAGGGTTTTGCCCAGGGGTTTGCGCCGAATGACCCGATAGACGCCGCCATCTAGTTGGAAGGTAAAATGAACGGTAGCGGGTTCGCCGCGCGCGGCCGCGACCCGGTTGATCACGTCATCATCACTTCGTGCCCGGCTCTGCCCAAACAAGGCCCAGGTAATGCCATCCAAAACGGACGATTTGCCCGCGCCGTTCAGCCCGGAGATGCAGGCCAGATGTAGGCCATTAAAATCGAGGGTGGCCGTTTCCCGGTATGAGAGAAAATTGGTAAGTTCTAACTTCAACGGAATCATGGCGACTGTTTTAACCTGTTTTAGGGGGAGAAGCAAAAGAAAATGAACCCATCCCACGCGGAGTGGAGAGTTTAATCGGAATGTCTCGTCCGGCTAAAGCCTCGACTCCGGGTTTGACCCGCCTAATTCCCCTCATCCCCGGCCCTTCTCCGGTGCGGGAGAGGGAGTCTGTCCCTCGCCCCCGTAGGGAGAGGGTTAGGGTGAGGGCCGTATCGATACAAAAGAGCAATAAAAAGAGCGGCCCGGATTTTGATCCAGGCCGCTCGTTTTGATAGTTTTTTGATTCCCCTGCTTACCCGTTCCTGTGTTTTATTCGCTTTCTTCTTCGGCGGGGGGCACGTAGAGGAAACTATCAGGATACCCTTCGGTGTTGGGGCCGTACTGGTACACGTTTTGCCAGGGGATGTAGTTGCTGACAAAAACATCTTCCAAAATCAGGTCGCCGTTGTAGTTGTAGACCTCACGCGAAATGGTGACACGGGAACCGCCCACCGCCCAATCCACTTGCTCCAGCGTACCTTCGGGAATTTCCGGGTTGAACTCATACACATCCGGGTTAGCCGGAGTTTCATTTTCAATGAAGGGGGTAGATTTGACGATTTCCCGCTCCATACTGGTGCTATAAAACTTCACCGTGAGAGATTGGAATTGCTCGTTGTAGTAGTTTTCCATGAGCAAATGGTGGGGTGTGTTGTTGATGAATTTGAAGTCCACAATCGGTGAGAAGACGGTGGCGTCCATACCCGCCCCTTCGCCGTCATTGTAGTAACCCACCTGGTAGCCGTGTGCCCAGCGTTCGGTGATGGGGAACCCGGACCAGAAGGCGGCCTGGAAAATGGTGGTGCTGACCTGACAAACACCGCCACCCACACCCTTGATGGTGCGGCCGCCGACGATAATCAGACCTGTTTCGTAGCCATCTTCCTCGGAAATGGAGCCGAGGTATTTGTTGAAGGAGAACTCTTCGCCGGGGGCGATGACGATGCCGTAGAAGTTGGCCGCCGAGCGGGCAATGTTATGTTTGCGGTTAGCAGTAGAGCCGTAGAACCAGGTGGTGCTTTCGGAGACCAGTTCGGTGATGCCCAGCTCTTGAGCGGTGGCGTTGGAATGAACCACGGGCACAATTTCTTTCAGGGCAAAGGGGACGGAGCGGTTGGGGGTGGTGACCTGGGACATGAACTGGGCGATGGTTCCATCTATATCCAGGGCGCGGCCGCTAATGTGCGGTTCAACCAAAACCAGTTCACGGGTGCTGTCGTTGAAGTAAAACCGGGCATTAACCGGCTCGCGGTAAAGAGCGGCTTCGTATTGAGCCAGCCAGTTTCGCAGGGCATTTTCGTCTATGCTGACATTGTAACTGGCGGTACTGCCGACGGTCTCCCGCATGGAGATACGTAACCAGCCAGTCAATTCTTCGGCGCTGATGGTCAAATTAGACAGGTCTACCCCAGCCAATGGCTCTTGCAGATAGAACGTAACCGGGCCGCTGATGATTTGTTCGATCTGGCGGGCGGCTTCGGCGGTATCTATGACCTGAGGCGAAATCTGGTGCACCATCAGTTCCAGTTCGACTGTGTTGAGGTCGGCCAGGGGGTTGAGTAGGCGTTCGCGGGCGTCGGCAACATCCAGGATGCGGCCAAAGAGAGCCGGGGTGTAATCTACTTCGCTACCGCTGTAGATGAGGGTGGCGTCTTGGGGCATCTGGTTGATCTCGCTGGCGAGTTGGTTGAGGGCGGCGTCTAGTTTGGACTCATCAAAAATGATGACGGGGGCCAGTGATGTGCCGTAGTACCAGGCCTGGAGTTGGCTCTGGATGGGGTTGTCGTCACGACCAATGGCGTACGCGGCCGCGACCGTTTTCTCTACATCAAAGTTAATTCCCAACTCAGCCGGGGCCAATTGCCACTGTTCGGTGGCACTGCCGGGAACGGTCAAAACAATCGCTTTCTCTGTGGGATAAGGAAACGCGGCCGCTAAAACCGTGCGGGCTTCGGCCTGGGTTAAACCACTTAAATCCTGCCCCCAAACCGTCACCCCCGTATAAACCTTATCCACGTGTTGTTGCTGGTACACCGTCATCAGACCAGCCAGAGCCACGCTAACAATAACAAAAGCAGTAATAGGGGGGAGCAAAAACCAGGTTAGTCTGTGGGTCCACGGGTTGCGTGTGGTGGTTTCCGGCATTATCTGGCTTGCTTGCATAAACTGTTCCTTTGTACTTATAGCTTTCAAGAAAAAGATTCCGTTCGTAGTGACCGCTTTAGCGGGCTAGCGTTAGCCCGCTAAAGCGGTCACTACGAACCAAAACCTGAAATGATTATCTGAACATCCATAGCGATGGACACACCCATAAAGCGGGAGAAATCCGTGGGCCAAAGCTGGCTAATTATACTCAACTAATCAGTGGGAAAGATTAAAGTCTTATGACAGGCCCTTTAGCGCCGCTCGGCCCATACCTGTAAAAATTCATCCACGAAATAGCTGGCAAAGGTGGCATCATGGATCACCACCACGTTTTCATCGTTGCTGTCGTTGGCATTGCCTGTGAAGTTGAAGGAGCCAAAGATAACGGTTTGACGGTCAAGGATGATAACTTTATGGTGCATAACACGGGGGTTGCCATCCTGGGCTATTTGTACCGTGGGCAGGTTTTCTTCGGTCATGATGGTGTAATAGCTAAAGTCTTGATTAGAGCCTGTCGTTTCAAACACACCCTGGACCGTCACACCGGCATCGGCTCGTTCCAACATGGCCTCACCGATATCTTCATGAGTGAAGGAGAACGCCATAAACAAGATTTCACTTTCTGCCTGGTTGATCAATCCCCAATAAGCGGTGCCACTTTGGTTTCTGGCGCAAAATAGTTTTCTACTGACACGCCATAAAGGTTGAGTTGTTCGGCAGGCGTATTCACTTCGGAACGAGGGCCAAAACTGCGATCTTCGTACATCTCGTTCATTTCGGCCGTGTAATTGGCGGCCAGTTCGGGCGAGTCAAACCAGACGAGATTGTTGTTGTTGCAATACACATCGTTGGGCATGTAGTTCATGGAACCCACCCAGACGTAACGCTCGTCAATAACGGTGAATTTGTTGTGCATAAAAGCGGAGCGATCATCTTCTACCACGCTTATGCCATTTCGACGCAAGCGGCGAATGCTTGATTCTTCGATGTAATCAGTGTCCACTACGACACGGACAGGAATTCCCTGTTCTTCTAAACCGATAAGCGCTTCGACAATGGGTTCGGAATCTAGCTCAAAAACGGCAATGTCTACACTCACTTCGGCCTGGGCAATGGTCTGGGCGATGAACGTATCCAACCCTTCGCCCCGTTCGTCTTCGGGGAGGCAGGTGGCGTCCGTGAAATAAACTTCGTACCAGTCGGCATCTTCACTGGAAAATGGCGTGGGGGGATTATTCGATGTGACCGGGGTCACAGGTGTACGGGTAGCCGCTATCTCACCGTCATCTTCATTTACCATGAAAGCCAGATAAGCACCAACAAGGCAGAGAAGGACAAGGCCACCAATGACCGTTACGGTAGAGGCACAACCACCACCTAACAGGGTAAGCCCTGATAGACCCGATTTGGAGGAAGACCGACTTGAAGCCGAACGGGTTGAGGATGTAGTGGGTTTGCTACGGGTACTACTTTTACTGGCACTGGGTTTTGATGAAGGGGTTGAACGGCGAGGTGGGGGCTTTTGGGTCACAAGCTACTCCTGCAAAATAAGTTTTGAGTTTCGAGTTTCAGGTTTCAAGTTTTGCGTTTCCACGAGTTCCTGAGGTAATCATGGCTGTATCTCTTCCTGGTCGGCGGTGCCTGCGGCCGCGTCCGGGTCAGAAGTCACATTCTCATCCGCGGCCGCCTCAGCCTCAGGCATAACCTCAGGTTGGGTAACCAGGATGGACATGAGATGATCAAAGGTCGCGGCCGCGTCCATCTCTCCCCGTTTTTCGACCAACCCCTCAATCCAATCATAATTTACCATCTGGCCGGTCAGTTCACTCACCGAACCAGCGAAGGCATCTACCAAAACACCCGCCTCGCCATCATCCACCACCGTGGGCAACATGGCGGTAAAGGTATTGACCTGGCGGATGATACGGCTGACGGTCAACCAGGTATCTTCCATCTTTTCCTGAGCCACATTCTCATCAAGGGGTAGAGTTTGGTGCGCGGCCGCGGTCAACTGTTTCATTCCCCATTCCAGCACACGGTTAGCCTGATCATCGTTCAGACTATCGCGCAGGCCTTCATTTTCAAATAGCCGTTCTCCCCATTGGCGCAAACGGCGACGCATTTCTCGGGACGAGCTTCGCGACATAAATTAACCTCGGGGTACGTGGTGCGTAAAAAGCAGTACGAGGCAGGATTATTCACGGAATGGGTGAATCGTCAAAAAGGAAGGACAACGGGCAGAATTAAAAATCGCGGGCGGTGAAGCTATAAATAGCCCCAATGAGGAGAACAACGACATAAAACACGGCATATACCAGCATCGCGTTACTGGGCTGAGAAACGATGGCAAAAAAGAGGGGGCCGTTAAAACCTGACTCTAAAAGAGATGAGGGCACAATCAACATGGTGATGTGTCGCCACAACACATCCACGGGCATCAGGAGACTGGAGAGAATACCCAGGTCTACCGCCGTCGTATTGCGGAATAACGCCCCAATCTGCTCCACCCAGCCGCCGATGAAGCCAATGCCAAATAACATAAACGCCAGACCCCCGTTGGCTAAGGTAGACAGGCGTGTCCCGCCAATCAGGGTGATGGTCATGGCGATCACCCCCTGCCAGAAGATGATCAGCAGCCCATAACCGATGTTGGGTGTGGCAAAGCCGGAGCGCAAACGAACAATCAGGGTGGTACCCCCGGCCAGCAACAGGGTATACAAGGCAATAATAACCACGAAACCGAGCCATTTGCCCAGAATAATTTCCCCTCGGTGAAGCGGTTTGGTGACGATGGATTCGATGACATGGGAATCAATCTCGCCGGAAATAGCGGCGACGGCGATCAAAATGCCCAGCATGACCGTGAGGAAATAAACCACGTAGAGACCGGCCATCTGTAGAAAACGGGCGATCCCTTCCATTGTCATCGAATTGCCAAAATCCGCTGTCGAGCGTTCCATATCGGCAAAAATGAAATGAAACCCCAGGCCAAAAATGGTCAGAAAAGCTACGCCCATAAACAGGCCGACCCAGAGAATTTTGCGTCTCTGGCTTTCACGAATGGTGAGTTGAGCGATGGTGAGGATAGTAGTCATAAGTTTCGAGTTTCGAGTTCCAAGTTTCAGGTTGGGTGTGGACACTCAACTATCGCCGGAATGGTCGCCGATAATTTGTAGGAAGCGGTCTTCCAGGGAGAGGGTGCGGGGGGTGAGTTCGTAGAGGGTGTGGCCGTTGTGGGTGAGCCAATGGGCCAGGCCGGGCAGGTGAGATTCGTCGGGTAGGGTGAGGGAAACGCGGCCGCGACTATCATCCATCTCTACTTCCCGCCCAAACTGCGCCAGTGACACCAGTAATTCCGGTGTGGGCTGCCCCACCCGCAGGGTCACATGCACCTGTTCCGTGCTGGTGTCGCGCAAATCCAGCGTCTCCACCACCACCCCTTCGCGGATGAAGGCCACCCGGTCACAGGTCAACTCCACTTCGCCCAGCAGGTGGGAGTTGAGGAAAACGGTGGTGCCTTCTTCGCGCAGGCCGTGAATAATATCGCGCACCAGCCGCCGCCCCAACGGGTCCAGGCCAGAGGTGGGTTCGTCCAGGAAAACCAGTTTGGGACTATTAAGCATCGTCTGAGCCAGCCCGATGCGTTGCAGCATCCCTTTGGAGAAGGCCCCCAGTTTGGTTTTGGCTCGTTTGCCCAAACCCACCAGTTCGAGCAGGTCGGGAATCGCGGCCGCGCGGGCTTCCTTGCTCATGCCGTACAACTTACCGTGCAGGTCCAGAAACTCATCGGCGCGGAGCCATTCCTGGAAGCGGAAATGCTCCGGCAGAAACCCCACGTGGGCGCGGGCCTGACGGTTGCCTAACGGTTGGTTGAGGAGTGTGGCGCGGCCGCTGGTGGGTGTGGTCAGTCCCAGGAGCATCTTTACCGAGGTGGTTTTGCCCGCCCCGTTCGGCCCCAGGAAACCGAAAATTTCCCCCTGCTGAACCTGCAATGTCAGGTCAGCCACAGCCACCTTCTCGCCAAACTCCTTGCGTAAACCTTGTGTATCAATGGCAAATGTCGTCAAAGGAACCTCAATTCATCTGTAATTCGGGCAGAAATCTGCGCTGGAGCATACCATACACAAATCGTGCCACAACCCACTCCCGCAATCCCACCTAATATCAGGCAAAAGAATATACCAAAAAGACTACATTTAGAGGTATCAAGAACATGGCACAACTAGTAAGACCACCTACTTAAGCTACCCATCTTTTCATCGCCACCGGCGTAGAACTTGTATGGCACCAAAACCCAAACACCAAACCAATCAGACTACCAAATAAGCCAGGAAGCCAGACAACACAATGTACCAAGACTAAAGGCCCATCGAAACTCATATTGATTCACCAATTTCTGGGGGCTGGAATTGACACCATTTACAAAAGGAGAATAATAATAAGAGCAACATAACCCAGCGATAGCCACAACTCCACAGCACCATAAAATCCACTTCGCCACATAGTTTGCTTCATAGGAATACTATCGTAGGGTGGGCAGGTGGGAGTGAGGTTGGCTTTTCACCGTAACCTCATCCCCCACCACCCTCATCTTACCTGAGGAGCAAGGCATCCCCAGATGCCGCTGGCTGAACCCGTTCGCATCTAGGGATGCTCACTCCTCGTTATCGTTATGCGTGTAACTTATTTCAGCGAATCGGCCAGTTTGAGCAGGTCTTCGGTGGAGCCAGGGGCGGTCAGGAAATAAACCACACCATCTTTCTGCCACACCAGGCCAGATTGCCCGTCCTGGATGCTGGTGAGGGCCATACCGCTCGTACCATCCACCGTCACTTCGCTAAAGGTGAAGGCGGTTTGCGGCACGGGCACAACCAGGGTGCTGGTCCAATCAATCTCTTGGGCCATGGCGTGGGCTTCGTCAGGGGATAGGCCCATCAGTTGCAACAGGGCTTCACCCAACACGGTCGGGTCTACATCGTCAGGGTAATCTATCTGCGGGCTGGGGGTTTGCATCAGCA
Source organism: Candidatus Trichofilum aggregatum (assembly GCA_016716885.1). Taxonomy (GTDB): domain Bacteria; phylum Chloroflexota; class Anaerolineae; order Promineifilales; family Promineifilaceae; genus Trichofilum; species Trichofilum aggregatum. The sequence continues at coordinate 44,436 of JADJUV010000006.1, forward strand.
TGGTGCCATCGGCCCAGCTTTGGTCTACGCTGGCGTACAGGGTGGCATCCACCGGCTGGCCGTCCAGGCTGTCAGGCAGGAGCAGGGGGTCAATGCCCGCCGCTTCCAGAATGGCACGGGCATTGGCTAAGTTGACCGTCAGGCGACCACTGCCCCCTTGCATCACCATGATGTTCTCCGGTTGGCCCAGGTCAGCAAATGTGCGAGGGAAGAAACCGGCCGAAGCCGCGGCCGCGTCCAGACTCTCGACCTTTTGCGGTTCGGATGGCTCCTCATTCATCGTCAACTCACCAGGAACCAGCCCCTGCTCGGCAATTTGCTCCAGCATCGCCAACTGCTGCGGCGACACGGAGATGGGCGCGAACTTCTGCACCCGGAACAGGCCGAGGAAATCGCTCGCGGCCGCGCGCACACCGGGAAACGCAAACAGGACAATCAAAAACATCACCATCGCCGTAGCGAGTGCATATTTACGTTGTTTGAACATATCAGTAAACCTCCAATACCAGGGTTGGTGGGGCATCGCCTGCCCCAATTGTTGTTTAAATTGAGCCAGAGCCTGCCTGGCCGGACGGGGCGCGTCCACCCCTTTCGGCGTCAGCAACTCTAGCTGGTCTAACACATCGCGGATGTCATCATCGTGGCTGTTCATCTTCTTCCTCAAAAAGAAGAGACTGAGAGACTAGAGAGACTAAGAGACTGGTTAATTACCCAATAAAGTCTCTCAGTCTCTTAATCTCTTAGTCTCTAATCTCTCCCATACACATCCCGAAACGCCTTCCCCGCCCGTGCCAGCAAGGTTCCGACGGAACTGGCCGCGACACCACAGGCAGCGGCTAACTCCTCGTAACTCAACCCCATCTGGCGCAAGAGGAGTAATTGCGCCTGCCGGGGATTGAGTTTCGCCAGGGCGGCTCTCACTTTCGCGGCCGCTTCCCTTTGCGCTACCGTGTCTGCCGGATCGGGGCCAGCCTCGGGCACAAGGTAGGTATTTCGTTGATAAAGCCGTTTGCGGCCGCGGATGGCGTTATAACCCATGTTGGTCGCTACCCGGTACAGCCACGCCGAGACATTATTTTCCTCATCAGACCGCAGCGGGTGGTAATACAGCTTCAAAAACACCTCTTGCAACACATCTTCCGCCTCACCCCGATCTCCCAGCAAGCGAAAAAGCAGGCCATATACTCGGTCATAATGTCGCAGGAACAACGTCTCAAACGAGGTGATATCCCCTTGCCCCAGGCGCTCCAGCAACATATTATCAGAAACGGTTGTCATGGGTTCATCCTTGCTGTCCATAGGCGATTTACTCTACTAAACACCGACCCGTCAAAATATGTGACAGGTTGATGTGAAACAGAGGGCGTGATGCTTAATTTCGTGGTGCGTGTTTTGTGGTGTTGGTTATCATTGTGAACTTGATTTTAGTCTACGCAGGTGGAGTTTGCCGCTCGTGCCCGTAATTTCTCATCGTCGGGCTGAGTCATCGAGGAGTAGGGGTTGGGGTCCGTTGATGCCACTAGTGGGCAATCACTCTGCAGCGGAAACTACGAGAATCAAAAATTATGACAACTCAAAAACCACTTTCTACCAAAACAAACCTCTTCTTACTCGGCCTGATGCTGTTGGCCCTGGCCTGCAACACGTTACTGCCCCCGGACGGGGCTACGTCATCGGTAACTAATCCTGTAGTCACATTCCAGATTGAAGGGTCAACACCGGCCGCAACTCCCACCTCACCTTCTGCTACCACCGATACACCCGTTGAACCGGCTACCCTGGCCCCCTTGGCTACCGTCGCGGCCGCGGACCCCACCTGGCCTGCCCCCAACAGTGCTGTGTTACCCTTCAGCCGCCTGCCTATCACCGCCGAGCAACAAACCACCTTCGACGAACTCAACCAGGCCATCCCCACAGGGCGTGACGATGTGGCTCTGGCGATGGCCTTTTATGGGATACCGGAACCGGCGGCACCGCCCGCGGCCGCGAACAACACCAACATTCCTATCGGCACCACCCGCACCTTCAACGTCCTCAACATAGACAACAACACCGTCAGCCAGATCGAGGCCGTTTTACTGGCCGCTGGCGACCATGCCTACTTCTGGTTTGACACCGGCCCCGGCAGTTTCCAACCCGGCCCCAACGATCTGGCCCTGGTCGCGGCCGAATTTGATGAAATTTACGAAGATGTGGCCTTCTACTTTGGGCAAGAAGGACAACCCGGCATAGATGGGGATCTCCGCGTGCATGTCATCAACGCCTCACCCGTGGCCCTCTGTGATGTCACCGTGGATACGGCCAGCTTTTGTGGCCTATCCGGCTACTTCAGTGCCGCCGATGGTTTGCCCAGTGAAGTAGATGGCAACTCCAACGAATTGGATATGTTTGTCATGAATGTGGATAACTTTGGCCCTGGCTACTATCTCAGTGTCCTGGGGCATGAATTCCGCCACATGATCGAAGACCATTACGATGTAGGTGATTGGGATTGGGAAGTGGAAGGTTCGGCCACCCTGGCCATGGATTTGTTGGGCATTGAAGATGGAGCGGCTCAACGAGCCAACTGGTTCCTCGGCGAGCCGGATCAACAGCTCAACAGTTGGCCGCGTGATGGCTCTACCACGCCCGGTTATGGGCAGGGATTTCTCCTCAACCGTTATCTGTTTGACCGGTTGGGAATAGACCTGTACCGCCAGTTTGCCATCAGCCCCCTGCCCGGCTTCTTTGCTGTAGATGCCGTGGCCCAGGCCAATGGTCTGGATGTCACCGGCGAATCGTTGTGGCTGGATTGGCTGGTGGCCTTAGCCATTCACAATGAAGCTGAGGCCCCGGAGCAGTACCAGTTTGGCACGCCAGGGTTGGATACGGTAAACATGACCCGCCTGAACAGCAGCGGCCGCGAACTCAACGCCACCGTCCACCAATACGCCGCCGACTATTACGACCTGAACGGCAGTGGCTCCATTACTTTGCAATTTAGCGGCGATACCCTGGTTCCCGTTTTCGAGGCCATCCCCGCCTCAGGCGAGTTCATGTGGCAGGCCAATCGGGGCAATTACAGCAACATGCACCTGACCCGCTCCGTAGACTTGACCAGTGTTAGCGAAGCGACGCTGTTTTATCAAACCTATTACGACATTGAGCCGGGTTATGATTTTGCCTATGTCTCCGTCTCTACCGATGGCGGTAACACCTGGCAAGGGCTGACCGCCCAACAGATGCAAGGGCTGAATGTGTCTGATGATCCCTCAGGCAGTGCCTACAGTGACCGTTTTTACACGGGCGAAAGTGACGATTGGCTCCAGGAGCAGATTGATCTGACACCGTTTGCGGGGCAGGTTATTCAACTGCGTTTCCAATACATTACCGATCCCATCCTGACCCATCCGGGCATCGCCTTTGACAACATCGCCATCCCGGAGATCGGCTTTTTTGATGATGGTGAAACGTTGGCTGAGGGTTGGGTAGCGGATGGCTTTCACCGGGTGACGGGTTATATGCCCCAGGTTTGGCATGTGCAGGTGGTGACATTCGCGGCCGCGGGCATCGAAGTGCGCCCCCTCACCCTCACCCCCGACCAGACCGGTCAGATTAACCTGGACCTGGACGAAAGCCGCGGCCGCGTCATCATCATCGTCGCCGCCTCCGCCCCCGCCACTCTGGAACTGGCCCATTACCAACTCACCATCAGCCCCAACTAATAATGGCATCACGCCAAGGCGCCAAGAACGCCAAGTTTTTCCTCTGCAACTTTGCGACTTCGCGCCTTTGCGTGAGACTTCTTATTGCCGATAACCGCTAACGTTCCTCTATGCCCTTACTTCCTGGCGAACACCTCAACAAGCGTTACCGCATCCTACACCTGCTGGCCGAAGGGCCGTATGGCGCAGTCTATCGCGCCTGGGATTTAACCGCCCAGGAAGATGTGGCGGTGAAGGAATATCTAGACGCTTCACCTGAAATGCAACGACTCTTCCGCCAGGAAGCTCGCCGTCTACACGAACAAAACCACCCCCAATTACCCAAGGTGCGCGACCATTTCGCCCTGGAAGAGACCGGTCAATACCTCATCAGCGATTACATAGACGGGGTGGATTTGCAGAGCCTGGTCAACCAATACGGCTCACTGCCCTCAGACCGCATTATCGAATGGCTCCAGGCCGCTTGCCAACCTGTCACCTATCTGCACAGCAAAAACCAGCTTCATCTCAACATCAAACCAGCCAATATCCGCCTGACCCCGCAAGGGCAACTGTTTTTGGTGGATACCGGTTTGCCCGGTTTGGGCATCAGCCCCGGCACGCCCGGTTATGCCGCCCCGGAACAGGCCAAACAAGCGGCCGCGACCCCCGCCAGCGACATCTATGCCCTGGGTGCTACGCTCTACACCCTGCTCACTGGCAAAACCCCGGCCGATGCCTTGCGCCGGGAAAGTGGCCTGGCCGATCTTATCCCCGCCCGCGAACTCAACCCTGATATCGAACCGTATCTTTCCCTGGTAGCCGCACGCGCTATGTCTCTACGCCCGGATGTCCGTTATGAAACGGTGGCCGATTTTGCTCAGGCGTTAGAGCGACCAACGGGGAAGATTACCCCAGCCAGCGAAGCCTTACGCCGCACGCCGCCTAGCTACCAGGGAACCGTGAAGCCCCCATTGCGGCCGCGGGCCACCCGCAAACAGATCGAACAGCGCACCATCTTCGGTCTGGTGGCTGTCCTCATTTTGCTCATCGGCGTAAGTGTGGGTCTGTTCGTGGCCAACGAACGAGCCGAGGCTGTCGAAAACCCCGTCGCCGCCACCGCCACCTTCCAATCCGGCGTCATTGCCGCTATCACCCAACTGGCTCCCACCGCTACCGTCAGCCCCACCCCCGCACCAACCCCCTCACCTACCCCCCAACCCCTGGTCAACGACACCGGCAGCCTGATGATCTACCTGCCCGGCGGCCCGTTCATCATGGGGGATGATGAAGGGGAAAGTGACGAAAAACCGGCTCATACGGCGAATCTCAGCTCATTTTTTCTAGACGAAACCGAAGTGAGTAACCGGGAGTACGCCCTGTGCGTAGCCGAGGAAGCCTGCGCCCGACCTGACCGCCTGGGCGCAACCTACCACCCCGCCTACTACGGGGATCCAGCCTTTGATGAATATCCGGTCATCTTTGTGAGTTGGTACGACGCCGAGCAGTTTTGTGACTGGCGCGGCGCTCGCCTGCCCACCGAAGCCGAGTGGGAATATGCCGCCAGTTACGACCCTCTCAACCAGATCAAACTAAAATACCCCTGGGGGGATGTGTTTGAAGGAACCTGGCTCAACTTTAACGCCAGCTTTACCGAATTTGACGATGGGCATCGTGACACGGCTCCCATTACCAGTTATCCCGAAGGGCGGTCTATCATGGGTATTTATAATCTGTCGGGTAATGTCATGGAGTGGGTAGCCGATTGGTATGACCCCCGCTACTACCGCACGGCCACTGAGGTCAATCCACTTGGCCCGGAAACCGGGGAGTTCAAGACGATCCGGGGTGGCTCCTGGCTTTCTGATCGGGATGAAACAACCGCTGTCGCCCGTACCAACTTTGATCCCACTGTCTCACGGGCGACGCTAGGTTTTCGTTGTGCTCAAACCCCGCAATAGCAGGGGCGGTCAGCAGGTCAGCAGGTCAGCAGGTCAGCTAAAAAGCTGACAAGCTGTTCTCGCTACTCGCCACTCGCCACTCCCCCATCATCCGCTACACGATTCCCCCCGAACAAGGTATCATCTTGCATCATGTCCGGGCCAGCCTCAGTCCCAAACTGGGTTGGCTCAGACCAGACTTAGGAATGAGAATTAAATAACTTACAGGAGACTGGGGACGAGACCCACATGACGAAAGTCAGACCGACGTTTTTATGACCCGCTTCACCCTCGGTTTGTCGCCGGAAACCCCCACCCCTAACCCCGCCCCCAGGGGCGGGGAACTTTTCTGGGCGCGGTTTTTCGGGGCCTTCGCCCCGAAAAACCGCGCCGCTAAGGTTCCCCCTTCCCCCCGGGAAGGGGGTCAGGGGGATGGGTCTTCCGACTCAATTTACGAAGGGCTTAGGTAAAGCTGGTCGAGTCTCTCATCTCAGTTCCGCAGGTTATTTCATTCTTGATCCTTACTATGCCCGACACGGCGACAAAGCGAGGGGCGACGGGGCGAAAAAACCTCAAATTACGCCCGTTGCTCGTATATTTCCAGGTGAACTCATCTGGCAGCTATAAAAAAACACTAAGGACATTACTGTGAACCATCCCCCTGACCCCAACCAACCCCCTAAAAGAAGACGCATTGCGGATGCGTTGGTCAAACAAACGATTATGGCTCAGTGCGCGGCCGCGGGACCCACCAGCTACACCACCCCCGAAGCCGTCGCCCGTGAGATTTATCCAGAAAAGTGGCAAACCCTGCTCAAACGAGTACGCCTCTTCGCCCAACAAATGGCCCAGGCAGGCCAGATCGTCATCCTACGCAAAGGCCAGATCGCCGACCCCGCCGAAGACATTCGTGGCCTCATCCGCCTGCAAATCGCCCCCGTCCCGGCTAACGATCCCCCCCTTCTCACCGACTAACCACCCATCCTTTTTCTTTTCTCTGCGCTCTCCGCGTCTCTGCGGTTAGCTATTCTTCCAGGAGTTCCCCATGAACGGGGCGCTCACCAAGATGGATGAAAACCGCCGGGAACTCGTAGGAACTCAGAGGAACTCTAGGAACTCTCGCCACTTTGCCCCTTGCCACTTTTTTTTTCCCAGGAGAAACCATGTCTACTATCTTCAGCAAAATCGTCAACCAGGAAATCCCCGCCACCCTTCTTTACCAGGATGATCTTGTCACCGCCTTCCGAGACATTAATCCCCAGGCCCCTGTTCACATTCTCATTGTGCCCAACAAAGAGATTGCCACTGTCAACGATCTCACCGAGGAAGACGAACGGACAGCCGGGCGCATGTTGTTGGTCGCCAAAAAGCTGGCCGAACAAGAAGGCATTGCCGCCAACGGCTACCGGCTCATGATCAACTGTAATCAACATGGGGGACAAGAGGTTTTCCACCTGCATATGCACCTCATGGGTGGTCATCCCATGGGGCCAATGGTGGTACGTCGGTAACAAAAAAGCTCCAGAAATTTCTGGAGCTTTTTTTAGTGGAGATGGCGGGAATCGAACCCGCGTCCGAAAAATTCAGCCTCTGAACTTCTACAAGCTTAGTCAACTCATTTGGCTTTTCGCCATCATAGCCCCTGTTGACCGGGTCTTCATGATGACTAACCGATGACTCCCGAAAGAGCCGCTTAGCTTCACCTATCGGTGTAAGTGAAGGGCACATTGGCTTTGTTACGCCCGACTATCCCCGGCCAATGAACGTTGATAGTAGACGCGGCCCGTTTCAGAGCCTTTTGCTTTCCTTACGAACCGCGATTAGGCGGCCATGGGGAGAGCGTTGTAGCGTGCATTTGTGTTGGCACTTAATTTTTGCTCCAGTTTTACGAGCTGTAAGCGTGCTCGGCTTGCCATCCAGGACCAGCCTTCCCCGTCGAAGCCTGTCATCCCCAGATAGTGAACATTATACCCGTGGTATTAAGTGATGTCTATTAATTTTTCATTGGCGTATTGTTCCCCTACGAAAATAACGAACCGCAGAGAACGCAAGTAGAACTTGAGTAGAATTCCCCTTGCTCTAGCTCTTTCTCTCGCTCGCAACTTCAGTTATCATACGCGCCATGAGCCAGGTACCCAAGGATTTAGCTCGACAACTGTGGCGTGTGTATCATCGAGCACACAAGCTGATTCCCTGGGCTTATGGGGGCAATTTACCCTGGAATGAGCCGGAGTTTTCGCGCCGCATGTTACGCGAACATTTAGATGAATCGCACGCGGCCGCGACGCGCACCACCCCTGAACGTCACCACCAATTCCCCTGGTTATGGGCCAAACTGGGCCTGCAACCGGGCCATCATCTACTTGACCTGACTTGTGGGCCGGGTTTGTATGCCGTGGAGTGGGCCAGACGCGGCTGTCAGGTAACGGGGGTAGATTTTAGCCCCGCCGCCATTCAATATGCCCGCGACCTGGCCCACCAAGCCGGGGTCGTGCCTCACTGTACCTTCGTTGAGCAAGACATCCGCACCTGGCTGGCAGAAGCCGTTACCACACAAACAGAGAAATACGACGCGGCCGCGATCCTCTATGGTCAATTGGCCGTTTTTCCCCGCGCCGAAGCCGAAACCATCCTGCGCCAGGTGTCCCAACTGCTTAAACCGGGCGCTAAGTTGTGCCTGGAACTACTCGATGCCCAGCGGGTAGACAAAAGAACAACACCTGGTGGTTCACCGACGAAACCGGTTTGTGGGGTGAATCGCCCTTTCTGCACCTGGGTGAACGGTTCTGGGATGAAGAAAATCGTACTTCTATCGAACGTTTCCATACGCTTCACCTGGACACAGGGCAGATGGACGAAGTGATTTTGTGTGACACGACGTACACAACCGGGGAAATGACCGAACTCCTTCAGCAAGCCGGTTTTTGCCACGTAGACATTTACCCGGCCTGGGATGGTTTACCTTTGTATGATGCCCAAGAATGGCAAATCTATGTGGCGCAACGATGACAGGCTCATGTTCTGTTCGTAGTGCGATTTTTGAGCCTTAACAAATTAATACTGGTATTGAGGAGTAAGGCATCCCCAGATGCCGCAGGTGGTGAACCATTCGCACGTGGGCGTGCTCACTCCTCTCTACACCATCATTAATTTTGCGGCGTATTTATACAGGTGTCCGAACTTATTCCCACGCTCTGCGTGGGAATATCATCTGGGACGCTCTGCGTCCTACGCGACGCAGAGCGTCGTAGGGAGCATTCCACGCAGAGCGTGGAACGAGTACCTGTATAGATACTAATTTTCTTTACATCCAACCACTCTCTCGCGGAGCACCCTATGTCTACCCCATGCCCAACCTGCAACTCCCCCTTAACTGATGAACTAGATGAGTGTCCTGCCTGTGGTCAGGAATTTTGCCCGGACTGTGGCACGCCGCTACACACAAACGCGGCCGCGTGTCCCACCTGTGGAGCCGAGTTTGACCTCTTTTGCCCGGAATGTGAGGCCCCACTCCAGGCTGGTGACGCCGTCTGTTTGTCTTGTGGGCACGTCTTTCCCAGCCCGGAAACGCGGGTGGTATCGGCGCTGGCGGCCAATGCCGTGATGGCCCATGCCGTAGAAGCGGATGAAGCCTTGCGGGCTGAACCATTTACCGGCCATTGTCCGACTTGCCGTGAACCTTTATATGTGGAAGATGGGTTTTGTGAGGCGTGTGGGGCCACCTTTTGCGCCCATTGCGGCCATTTGGTGGATGAGGATGATGAGGTTTGTCAGCTATGCGGCCGCGCCCTCTTTTTTGCCTGCCCCTTGTGTGAAGCTGATCTGACCACGGGCACACCTGTCTGCCCCCATTGTCACGCCCTGTTCCCCGCTTTTTGCGCCTTTTGTCAGACCGCGTTGGAGCTGAATCAAGAAACTTGTGCCCATTGCGGCCGCGACAATGCCATCAGCCAGCGGCGGCCAGTACGGGTGCTACACACCTTGTTAGCGGGCGAACAACCCGTTTTTATCATCGCCTGCCACGCCTGTGGTACCGCCTACGATCCGGCCGAATCGTTTTGCCCTACCTGCCAGAATGCCGTTTGTGGCAATTGCCTGACCGCTCTGCTGGCCGAGGAAGCCTATTGTCCCCGTTGCGGCCGCGCCGCCGATGACAAAACCCCAGGGCGCGAGAGCAAACAGACGGCCTTACTCCATTGTCCGGCCTGCGGCCGCGCCATCACCCTGGGTGATGATGAATGCCCCCACTGTGAACAGGCCCTGTGCCCCGCCTGCGGTAAAGCCATCAGCCAGCAAGACACCGTCTGCCGCCACTGTGGCACGGAGTTTGATTTTAGCTGTCCGGGTTGTGGTGAACGGGTGGACGCGGCCGCGACAACGTGCCCCCATTGTCAGACCGTGTTGGTATAGGAATGGTTTCGAGATTGCAGGTTGACCGCTTTAGCAGGTGACCCGATAGCGGTCTCGCTTTTCCCCACTTCCCGCCGGGCCAGGGCCAGCGCCTCATCCACTGTCTTCACTTCCCCCACCGCCTGGGCCTCTTCGATGAGGCGTAGAAGTTGGCCGACCTGTGGGCCGGGGGGCAACGCTAATTCCTGCATCAGTTGATGCCCATTGAGGAGAGGCGGCGGGCTGATAGTGCGCTCTTGCTGATGGAAATAATGGTCGAGTAACCAGCTCACCAAAGCGCACAGTTTACGCCACGCGGCCGCGTCTCCTACCCCATCATACGTCGCCAGATGATCAGCCAGGGAGAGCAGCAACACATCCAACCCATTGACACCCATGGCCTTGAAAAAGCGGTAAACAGCCCGCGGCGTCGGGGCATCCGACTGGATCAGGTGTAGCGGCCGCATGTGCCCGGCTACGATTTTTTGCACCTGTTGACCGGCTTCACGGCTCAGGCGCAACCGCGCCAGCACCGGGCCAGCATTCCTCGCCCCCACCTCATCGTGGTTAAAAAAACGAATCCGGCCCGAAGCATCCCGCGTTTGGGTGGCCCCTTTACCCACATCATGGAAGAGGGCACCCAGGCGTAACACCGTCCACCCATTCACCCCCCCATCCAGGGGCCGGGCCAGATAATCGGCCAGTTGGGTGGCATACGGCGTCAGCGCTTTGGCCGCCGGGAGCAGATGGGACTCAGTGACCGTTTGGCCCTGCACCCAGCCTTCCACCCGAGTGAGCCAGGCCAACACGCTGAAGGTATGGGCCAGAACCGGCTCGTGGTGGGGGGGCGATTGTTCGACTTCTTGCAGGGCGACCAGCTCTGGTAAGAGGACATTCATTAACCCCAATTGGTGCATTTGTTGGAGGGCCTGGTGCGGGGCGGGGGTGAGAAGGAGTTTGAGGAATTCATCGCGGCCGCGTTCGGCTGACACACGGCTGAGTTGGGGCGCGGCCGCGACAATGGCCTGCTCTGTCTCTGGTTCAATGGTGAAACCCAGTTGTACCGCCTGCCGGATGGCCCGCAAGCCCCGCAACGGATCATCGCTGAGGGATGTCGGGCTGGCCTGCCGAATCAGCCGGGCCTGTAGATCGGCCTGACCCTGGCAAGGATCGATGAGGCTGGTGGTGCGGCTCGCGGCCGCGGGCAGGGCGATAGCGTTGATAGTGAAATCTCGCGCCCGCAAATCCGCCAGCAGATCGCCCCCACGGAAACAGGCTACATCCAGGTACGTATCCGGCAAAACGACCCGCCCCGTGTCCCGTTCTTCGTCCAGAGGGTAGGCAGGTTGGTGCAGCGCATTGCCTAGTTGAAAAGCAATAGCGATGCCTTTCTCCGGCACCACAAAATCCAGGTCGTAACTGACTCGCCCCAACAACGCATCACGCACGGCCCCACCCACCAGGTAGATGGGGGTTTCTAGTTGAGCCAGATGCGGCCGCAATGTTTCTAGCAACGGTGATAGGGGCAACGGCTCTCCCCCGGCTGGCTCCACAAACTGAAGGGTGAATTTTTCTTTGGGACGATTGCGCCGGGCCATGCGTGCGGCCGCGTGCCCCGTCTGCCCCACCCCGGCCACCTGCCCCCGCACCAAAGCCACCCAGTTTCCCTGGTAAGGCGTCAAATCGGGGGTATCAGCAGGGGGGTTGGACATCAGGTAAAAATTTCCGGTTTGAGTACGGCGATGTAGGGTAAGTTGCGGTATAGGTGGTCGTAATCCAGGCCATACCCCACCACAAACTCATCGGGGATATCAAAACCAATGTAATCTACGGGCACTTCGACTTCCCGGCGGGATGGTTTGTTGAGCAGGCTACAGATGCGTAACGAGGCCGGGCCACGCGCCAGCAAGGTGCGGTGCATGTAAGCAAGGGTGCGGCCGCTGTCAATAATATCTTCGATGATCAAAACATCGCGGCCGCTGATATCTTCTTTGAGGTCCATGATGATTTGCACGGCGCCACTGCTTTTGGTGCCTGCCCCGTAGCTCGAAACACCCATGAAGTCTACTTGATGCGGCCGCGCCAAAGCCCGACTTAAATCGGCCAGGAAAATATAGGCCCCTTTCAACACACAAATCAAAAACAGGGTCTCTACACCCTGATAATCAGCCTGGATGGTCGCCCCCAGCTCCTGAATACGCCGATGCAGTTCTGCTTCATCAATAAGGACATAGGCAATGTCATTCGTTAATTGCCGATCCGCCTGAGTCATCTTTTTCTCCCGTAAAATAGCTGGTCAGCAGGTCAGCAGGTCAGCTAAGAAGCATTTCAGCAGGTCAGCCAAGAAGCTGACTAGCTGACTAGCTGACTAGCTAACCCTGCCGTACTTCGTGGCAATGGCGGCAACGTGCTTCGTACACTTCGGCCGCGCCAACCAAAACAACCGGATCGTTGTAAGCCGCCGGTTCACCGTTAATAAGCCGTTGGGTACGGGCGGCACTTTCGCCACATATCACACAAATAGCCTGAAGTTTGTCTACCTCTTCGGCGCGAGCCATCAGTTGGGGAATAGGGCCAAACGGTTCACCACGAAAGTCCGTGTCCAGGCCAGCACAGATGACCCGAATGCCCTCGTCGGCCATTCGGTTACAGATGGCAATGATAGCTGAGTCAAAGAATTGGACTTCATCAATGGCGACAACGGTTGTTTGCGGCCGCAACAAGGGCAAAATGTCTGCGGCCGCGGCCACGGGCACGGCTTCCACCGTTAGTCCATTATGGGATGTCACTCGTTCAATCCCATAACGCACATCAATCTGAGGCTTAAACACCTGCACTGTCTGTTTGGCGATGATGGCCCGCCGCACCCGGCGAATCAACTCCTCTGTTTTACCGCTAAACATGCTACCACAAATCAATTCCACACGCCCCCGCGAATGTTTCATAACCTTGTTTTCTCCTAGAGAACAGCTTGTCAGCCGTCAGCCTATCAGCCAGACAGGGGAAAAGTTGTGGCTGATAGGCTGCTGGCAAAAAATTAAATGAGTTTGGGAGAATTCAGGGGCTGACAGTATGTCCGGGGTAAGAGAAAACAACAAGTTCCCGGCAAATTTAACCCGGCATGCCGGAAAAGTGAGTCTATCCGCCTGATCCCATAACTGGGTAGAGGGCGTATCACTCATCAACAAGAGGAGTGGGTTCTAGCTTCTGAGCGTTGTGATTGTTCGCCTCTATGCCCGACATTTTAGCACAGCGGCCGCGAAAAATCGTCTTTTGTCATAGGGTGAAATGGGTGTGCGGCCGCACGCCTGGCGCTCTGGAGCCACAAAACCCCTTCCCGGCGGGAAGGAAAACCGCGCCCAAAAACGTTCCCCACCCCTGGGGGCGGGGTTAAAAATAAGTTCCACCAGACCTGACAGGTTTCCGAAAACCTGCCAGGTCTAAACCAGGAAATTATTCTTAGATGCTCACCTAGTACACGGCGTATCCGTAACTTTCTTCGCTAATCGTCTCGAGATAAAGGGCAACGGCTTCCCAAATATCCGGCAACACTTCGTCAAGATAATCATCGTGTGGTTGACTCCCTTCTAATTCAGGTACACCGATGTAATACTCATTTTCGAATTGGTCTTCCACGATAACGGTTGTCAGGTAGGTCATGTTTTTTCCCCATAGGCTCAAACAACGGAATGAAACAAACTGGTTTAATAATTGTTATGCCCTTTTGGGGGAATTTCTTACGAATTTGGGAAAAGAGAAAATAATGCGCGGCCGCGTTGCCCATCATAGCCCAGCCCGCGGCCGCAAAATCGGTATTTTCATCCCGCCTGACTTATACTTACCTCCCCCAAACCCGTATCTTCAACCTGCTCCTACAAAATAGTTATTACGCCTTTCAGGTAGATTCCACCGACCGGCTGATCCATCTGGGTTGGGGCCTGCGGCCAGCCGATGCCCAGGCTACCGATGTTATTTCCGGCCAACAGCCCCTGGAAAACAACGACCTGCTCTGGAGTTTCATAACCCAATTCCGCCCCGACGAAATCCTCACCTTTGGGGATGTGACATCCTATCAGGTTACGCTCAAAGCCAGTTTCCCCTCATTGCCCCAACCGCTGGCCGAGGGTGAGGCCCGGCACTTGCCACTCCGTGATTTGCGCCTGCGTTATGTCGGCCATGAAATTGTCACCGATGCCCAACCGGGTTTGGCACCGGCCCACGGCCTGCCCACCCAGGTGACCACCGCCCGCGAAACGCTCCGTGTCATTCTGTGTGATCCGGGGCAACCATTCCAGGTCATCGCCTGCTACCGGCTCACACCAGAGCATGACATCATTGAACGATGGTTGGAATTGGAAAACCTGGGCCTGGAAACGGTGACGCTTGATGTGTGTCACTTTGCTTCGTTGCATCTGCCCAATGGCACCACCGAATTAACGGCTGTGTCTGGTACGTGGGCCAGGGAGTTTACGACGGAGCGGCGACGCCTGGCGCTGGGCACACAGGTGATTGAAAGCCGGAATTTGCAGACCGGACACAACACCAACCCTTTCTTTTTGCTGAACCAACCAGGGCAGGCGTGGGAAGAAGGGGGAACGGTTTATTTTGGCGCCCTGGCCTATAGCGGCAGTTGGCAGCTCAGTTTTGAGCAGTTACCGACCTGGCATCTTCGGGTTCACGGGGGCTACAACCCATTCGATTTTCAGTTGGCTTTGGCTCCCGGAGAACGGCACAAAACTCCGGCGTTTGTCTCAGGTGTGAGTGGAAATGGATGGGGGGGAGCCAGTCGCCGTTTACACGCTTTTGCTCAGGAGCGGGTGTTGCCCCATGGGCCGCAAGCTCCTTTGTGGCGGCCCGTGTTGTACAACAGTTGGGAAGCGACTTACTTTAATTTGAGCCTGGAGAATCAGCAAGAGCTGGCCCGGAAAGCGGCCGCAATCGGGGTCGAGTTATTCTGTGTAGATGATGGCTGGTTTGGCGGGCGGCGGCATGATCGGGCCGGGCTGGGGGATTGGGTGGTTAGCCCGGATGTGTTCCCCAATGGCCTGGAAGAACTGGTGGCCGAAGTCCACCGCCTGGGTATGAAGTTTGGCCTGTGGGTGGAGCCAGAGATGATCAACCCGGACTCGGACCTGTACCGACAACATCCTGAGTGGGTGCTCCATTTCCCGTCGCGGCCGCGCACCGAGTCCCGCAATCAGCTTATCCTGGACTTTGGCCGAGACGAAGTCGTCGCCCACATCTTCGCCCTACTGGATGAGCTGGTCAGCCGTTACGACGTGGCCTTTTTCAAATGGGATATGAACCGGCTGGCCACCGAACCAGGTTCGGTCGTGGGCCAGGCCATCTGGCGCAAACACGTCGAAGGAGTCTACCAGCTCATGGATCGCCTACGCCAAAAACACCCTGGTTTAGACATCCAAAGCTGTTCGGGTGGGGGCGGCCGCATTGATTTGGGTATCCTGGGGCGCACCGATCAGGTGTGGGTCAGCGACAACACCGACGCCTTTGACCGCACCCGCATCCAGGAAGGCTTTAGTCTGGCCTACCCGGCGCGGGCCATGGAAGCCTGGGTCACTCACGAGCATAACCACCTCACCCAACGCGTCACACCGTTGAGCCTGCGTTTTGATGTTGCCATGCGGGGTGTCCTGGGTATTGGCTCTAGCTTAAACGAGTTAAGCGAGGCAGAATTAAAGCAATACGCCAACACCATTGCCTTTTATAAACAGATACGTCCTGTGATTCAGTCAGGTGATCTTTATCGTCTGCAACGGCTAGAAGAATATGGCGCTTCCGTACTTGAATATGTGTTGGCCGATGGCCGCGAAGCGGTCTATTCGTTGGTCATTCATAACCATCAGGTCGGCAGTTTCCGGCCCAACCCACCGCTGATTGGTTTACACGCGGGGACCAGTTACGCCGTATTTGATCGGCGTGGCAACGAACTTTACCGGGCCACCGGTTATGAATTGATGACATTGGGCATTCCCCGAGAAGCCAATGAATTTGTGGGCTACAGCCGCACGTTGCATATCAAACAGATGGGCAAGGATTGACGAAGGGCCAAAAAAGGGCGAATTTAGGGTTATTGGTGGTGGCTCCTTCGTTAATCATATGGATCAAAAAATATGTTTAACCCTACAGAACACCCGCATCGGCGACTGAATGTTTTGACGGGCGAATGGGTGACAGTTTCACCCCATCGTACCAAACGGCCCTGGCAGGGGCAGATGGAAAAACTGCCCCCGGATAACCGTCCGGCTTATGATCCGGGTTGTTACTTGTGCCCCGGCAATGTCCGGGCTGGTGGCATTCACAACCCGGATTACACCAGCACCTTTGTCTTCGAGAATGATTTTGCGGCCTTGCTACCAGATGTGCCGCTCATTCCCCCGGGGGGGCATCCCTTGTTCCAGATGGTGAGTGTCCGGGGGGAATGTCGGGTTTTATGTTTTTCGCCCCGGCATGATCTTAGTCTGGCGGAAATGACGGTGCCGGAGATTCGGCTCGTGATCAATACCTGGGCCGACCAGGTAACGGAGCTAGGGCAGACGTATCACTGGGTTCAGCTTTTTGAGAACAAAGGGGCGATGATGGGTAGCTCCAATCCTCATCCTCATGGGCAAATCTGGGCGATGGATACGTTGCCGAATGAACCGGAGAAAGAGGATCGACAACAGAAAAAGCATTGGCAGTGGGTTTCGCGGCCGCTACTCCTTGATTATGCCAACCTGGAAATCACCCGCGGGGAACGGGTCGTCCTGCAAAACAAACATTGGCTGGCGGTTGTACCTTTCTGGGCCGTGTGGCCGTATGAAATCCTGCTTTTGCCGCGCCGTCATGTTTTGCGCCTGCCGGATCTCACCCGTAAAGAACGGGATGCCCTGGCAGACATCCTCAAACGGCTGCTCACCCGTTACGACAACCTGTTTGAAACCTCATTCCCCTATTCGATGGGCTGGCATGGCGCCCCGTTTGATGTATCCGACAGCCGGTTAGGGGCACGCGCCCCATCTGGTGAGGCCAACTATGATTATTGGCAATTGCATGCCCATTTCTACCCCCCCTTATTGCGTTCGGCGACGGTGAAGAAGTTTTTGGTGGGATTTGAGATGTTGGGAGAAGCGCAACGGGACTTGACGGCGGAACAGGCGGCAGAACGGCTACGCGGCGTGTCCGAGGCCCATTATCGAGAAAAAAGCCACGGATGAAGGGAAGATGGCCGGGTGAAGAGTTCTTACGCGTTCCAGGTTTAAGGATTAGGATGGACTATGGATATGAAAGAGCGAGTGTTGATGGCGTTTGAGGAGCAGTTTGGGGCGCGGCCGCATTATATGGTGCGTGGGCCGGGTCGGGTGAACCTCATCGGGGAGCATACGGATTATAACGATGGGTTTGTGATGCCTATGGCGATTGACCGGGCGGTATGGATAGCGTTGCGGCCGCGGGCCGATCACCTCGTTACCCTTACCTCATTAGACATGGGCGAAACCATCACCTTCGCCCTGGACAACATCCAGCACAACCAGCCAACCTGGATCGAGTACGTGAAGGGGGTAGCCTGGGCCTTGCAGGGCCAGGGGTACAGCCTGGGTGGTTGGGAGGGGGTGATGGCGGGTGATGTGCCCATTGGGGCCGGGTTGTCATCCTCGGCGGCGGTGGAGATGGCGGCGGCGCGGGCTTTTATGGCGGTGGGTGATCAGCCCTGGCAACCGGCAACTATGGCCCGCGTCGGGCAACAGGCGGAAAACCAATGGATGGGGGTTAATTCCGGCATCATGGATCAGATGATTTCGGCGGCGGGGCAGGCAGGTCATGCGCTGCTGATTGATTGCCGTAGCCTGGAGACAGAGGCTGTGCCGTTGCCACCCCAGACGGTGGTCGTCATTTTGGACACCAGTACCCGGCGTGGCCTGGTAGATTCGGCTTATAACGAACGGCGGGCGCAATGTGACGCGGCCGCGGCCTATTTCGGCGTCTCCGCCTTGCGGGATGTAGACATGGGCCAGTTTCAGGCGCAGGCTGAGGGGCTAGACGAGCTAACACGCCGCCGGGCGCAGCATGTCATCAGCGAAAATGAGCGGGTGCTGGCGGCGCAAAAAGCCATGCGGGATGGTGATGCGGTTCGCTTGGGGCAGTTGATGAATAAGAGCCATACCAGTTTGCGCGATGATTTTGAGGTGTCCAGCCCAGCCTTGAATACAATTGTTGACATTGCTCAGACCCAGCCTGGTTGTTTTGGGGCGCGGATGACGGGGGCCGGGTTTGGCGGTTGTGCCGTGGCGTTGGTGGGCGGGGATGCGGCCGCGGCCTTTGTTGCCACCGTCGCTCAAGCGTATCAGCAAGCCACGGGCTTGACCCCCAACCTCTACGTCTGCCAGGCCACAGCCGGGGCAGAACTCATCAGGCTGTGGCCTTAGTAATTGTTCGGAATTAACTTAGCGGTTTTTAGATTGCGGCAGTCTTGAAGACTGCCGCAATCTAGCGAACTTATTCACGAACGATTACTTAGGATCAAGAATTAAATAACCCACAAAACTGAGACAACAGGCTCATACAGCTTTACCTAAGCCCTTCGTCAATTGAGTCGGAAGACCCATCCCCCTAACGATTCCCGGTGGGAAGGGGGAACCTTAGCGGCGCGGTTTTCCGGCGACAAACCGAGGGTGAAGCAGGTCATAAAAACGTCGGTTTGACTTTCGTCATGGGGGTCTCGTCCCCAGTCTCTTGTAAGTTATTTAATTCTCATTCCTTAGTTCCATGATTGGCATTGTGGGGCAATTTTGGCAGGTAAGGGGTGGGTTGTTATAATCGCTTTGTGGGTAAGGTAATGAACGTTAATAATCTGGTGGATGATGAGGCGTGGATGCGGCTGGCGTTAGAGCAGGCCCGGCACGCGGCCGCGTTGGATGAAGTACCGGTTGGCGCGGTGGCAGTATGGCAGGGGCAGGTCATCGGCGCGGGCTATAACCGCAAAGAGAGTGACCAGGACCCCACCGCCCATGCTGAGATCATGGCGCTAAAAGAAGCGGCCGCGTTTCGGCAAAATTGGCGGCTCATCGGTGTGACCCTTTACTGCACCTTAGAACCGTGCCCGATGTGTGCCGGGGCCATGATTCAGGCGCGGTTAGGGCGGCTGGTTTACGGGGCCAAAGATACCCGCTTTGGCGCGGATGGCTCAGTGGTCAGTATTTTGCGTGACCAACCCTTTAACCACCAGTTTGATATTACGACGGGCGTGCTGGAAGCGGATGCGGCCGCGCTCCTGCAAACGTTCTTTCAAAAATTACGCCAAAAAGATTCAGATGAATGACGTGAGAACTGAGTTCCCACGAGTTCCCTGAGTTCCTACAAGATGAGGAGAGGTGCCAGAGTGGTTGAATGGGGCGCTCTCGAAAAGCGTTGTGGTCGTGAGATCACCGTGGGTTCGAATCCCACCCTCTCCGCTCCCAAAGGGCAGTCAGAAATGGCTGTCCTTTTTTGTTTTATAGCTCCCCTCAAGGCATTTCCTAAAATCCACACAACCTCTATAATCCCTGCAACCGTACAGCAGCGCCAAAAGTACCAGTGGATTATTTTTGCGAGTAGACATTCTGCTATAATGCATCTGACCTGTATGCAAAAATCATAGGAATCAGTTAGCCAAACCGTCTTATACTGGCTAATAAGTTGTCACATTGTCGCCAACAATTTTTGATTCATTTATCCATCTATTTTTTACAAGGAGTTGTTTTATGAAACGTCATCTTGAGCGTCAAAAAGGACAAGGGTTGGTGGAATATGCCTTGATCCTGGTGTTAGTTGCGGTGGTGGTTATCGCCATATTAGCTCTTCTAGGACCCGCCATTAATGGGGCTTTTGCCCGTGTTATTGCGGCCCTAAATGGGCAAGATATGACCGGTATCGGCACCGAATATGTCATTACAGGTTTGAGTGCTTCAGCCAGTGGTGCGGCGCCAGATTGCACCGTTAATGTAACCAACATGCAAGTTACGGTATTTGAAGATGGAGAACTGGTGGGGACTGGTGTGGCTGTCTCTGGTTCAGTCTCTTTCAGTGGGGGAGCGGGTGGTTCTGCCAGTGGTTCAACAGGTAGCAATGGTACCGCTACATTAAATAATGTATCAGGGGTGGGGAACTGTAGTGGTAGTGCTACTTTGACCGTGTCAGGGAATAGCCGCACAGTTTCCTATTCCAATTAGTTATCGTTTGCAATGAATTTAGCGGTTTTTAGATTGCGGCAGTCTTGAAGACTGCCGCAATCTAGCGGACTTATTCACGAACGATTACTTAGGAGTCAAGCCTTGCCTGATAGTGATGTTGCCTCCGTGGTGTTGAGTTATGGGGCTTGAAGATGATTCAGCCCAACACCCTACAGGTTACTGTTTTGTAGACCCTGATGATTTAGACAGGTGAAGTATGTGGAGTGATCCATGTGCTTCACCTGTTTTGTTTCATCCTGGTTTACATTTGCAGTTAAACATGTTACACTTTCGGCCAATAAGTAGACATAAATGAGAAATTTGGCGATCAACTTGTCATATTTCAGTCTAAATCGCCAAATACCCTGTTGTTTCACCAGAACGGGGTTTACCCCTATAAATTGCCCCAAAGGTAGTCATACCATGAGATCCAAGAAACAAACGCTCGTTTCCGTCGTTTCCCCTCGCCAAAACGGTTGGCAGAAAATTCGTCGTGCTTTGGTTGTGCCCCTGGTAGCTTTAGGTATGTTTGCCGGGTTACTATTTTTGCTCAACCAACCCGTGGAGATGGCCGCGGCCGCGGTGCAGCCCACCCTCGCCACGGAAAATCCAGCCACCGAAGCTCCCAACGAACGTGCGCCTCAGGCCAACATTCTTTATGTGACCGCCGATGGCAGTGGCACGGCCTGTACCATTGCCCAGCCCTGTAAAATTCAGGATGCTGTGAACGCGGCCGCGACCGGCGATGAAATCCATGTGGCCGCTGGTATCCATGATGATGTTGTGGGCAACGGTACCTTCACCCAAACGGTGCAGATCAACAAAAATGTTACCTTGCGTGGTGGATACACGACCACCAACTGGTTGGCTGACCCTGATCCTGTCGCCAACGAAACCATTTTGGATGGTTTAAATCAGGGGCGGGTTATTCGCATTTTTGCGGCCGCGCCCACCATTGAAGGGTTTACCATTCGTAATGGTGTGGCAACTTTTGGGGCGGGTATTTATAAACAGACCTTACAGGGCAGTGTCATTCGTAACAATCGCATCTACGCCAATTCCGCGATCGGTGGGGCCGAGTCAGGCGGTGGTATTTATACCCAAGGGGCCGATACCATCGTGGACAACGAAATTTTTGACAACTTTGCGAATGCCAGCGGGGGCGGCATTTATGTGACCACCAACGGTGGCACACCCATCATTCAAAACAACCGCATTTATGACAATACCAGTGGCACAGCGGGTGGTTCGGGCCGAGGTGGTGGTATCTACATCTTTACCGGACAGGCCACAGTTGAGGGCAATGTTTTCTATGGCAATGTCTCTAATTTTGGCGGTGGCCTTAGCGTTGGGGTGGGGGGTAATGTCCTCATCCAAAACAATATTTTTTACAACAATCAGGCGACGTACCATATCGCCAGTGCCGGGGCCGGTGGGGCGATTCAGGTCAGTGAACAGGCTACGATTGTGCATAACACCCTGGTAGACAACCAGGCTCCCACTGCTATGGGGGGTGGTCTGGCAGTGACCAGTGCTTCGGCCGTGGTGGGAATTACCAACACCATTGTGGTGAGTAATACCGCCCTGAGTAATAGTGGCATCTTTAACAATGGCACAACCTCTGGTAGTCATAATAACCTCTTCAATAACAGTAGTAACGCCACTCTGAACGCCACAATTGCGGGGAGTCCCCGATTTGCGGATTATGCGGGTGATGATTTCCACCTGTCTGCCAACAGCACCAATGTGGTTGATGTGGCGCTCAATGCGGGTGTGATCAGTGATGTTGATGGGCAAATACGCCCCTTTGGCCTGGGGTATGACGTGGGCGCGGATGAATTTTATGATCCGGCTTTGACCTGTTTTGCCCGCGTTAATGATGGCCCGCTTTTCACCAGCATTCAGTCGGCCATAGCCACGGTGACACAGGCCAGTGATGTGGTAAAGGTGGCCGGGCTTTGCCGGGACACCGACAATGAAGTGGTGCTGATCAATCAATCACTTATTTTGCGGGGGGGGTACACAACAACAGACTGGGTTAACCAGACCTATGGCCCCACGATTATTGACGCGCAAGGGGTCAGCGGCCGCAGAGGGATTCTTATCACGGGTGGTAGCCCCACCATTGATGCGCTCCACATCACCGGGGGCAACCTGCCCTCTACCAACGGCTCGGCTGTGTTTGTGAGTGGGGGAACCGGGGCTGTTTTACAAAACCTGGTACTCTACGGCAATACCACGGGCGGGGCGACCAATGGTGCTCTAGGTGTAGCCAGCCTCACCAATCCTGACATCCAATTTAATACCATTGTCAATAACACGGGTAACGGGGTGCGTTTTGTGGGTACGGGGGCCATTCATAACAGCATCTTGTACAACAATACCGGCACACCCATCAGCGGTGGGGCAGGGCATACCTTTAACCTGATTGGGGTGAACCCGTTGTTTGTCAACGCGGCCGCGAACGATTATCACCTCACGGCCCAGTCACCCGCCATTGGCGCGGCCAACCCCAATGCCAGCCTGAGCCGGGACTTTGAAGGGGACACGCGGCCGCGAGGCAACCATTTTGATGCCGGAGCTGACGAGGCCAATGAGTACCCCGCCCCATCGTTTGAACCTAATTACACCGATGAAGTGGAACGGGACACAACCGTCACCATTGATCACTCTCTTACGAACCTGGGCACCCAACCGGATACCTTTAGCCTTACCGGCAGTAATAACCTGGGCTGGGCTATTGATTTCCCCACCACCAGCGGCTTGCTGTTACCCGGTGAAAGCCTTCAGGTGATGGTGGTTATTACTGTACCGGCTGGAGCATTACCGCAACAAGTGGGCGTGACCGTTATTACGGCCACTTCAGCCATCAACACCAATGTCAAAGATACGGTTGTAGACACCATCACCGTGGCTCAGATTCCGGGCATCGCTTTCACACCCACGTATTCCAACTCCCTTTTGCCCGGCGAAGCCATCACCTATACCCATCTGCTAACCAACACGGGCGATTACACCGACACGATTACGGTGGAGTTGGTGAATGATCCCTTTGGTTGGGCGGAATTGCTACCAGACGATCCGTTTGATGTGGTATTGGCATCGGGGCAAATCACCCCTGTCGTCGTGGTGGTGACGGTTCCCCCGAACGCGGCCGCGGGCTTTGCCAACACCATCATCATCCGCGCCACCTCCAATTACGAACCCTCGGTAACGGCGGCCGTTACCGATACGGTCACGGCCAAACCAACGGTAGGCACACGCTACGTGTCTAACGCCGGTTTTGACCTGAACAACAACTGTACTCAGTCTCTTCAACCCTGTCTCACGGTGAAACAAGCCGTCAGCCAGGCTTCTTTTGGTGACCAAATTCGTATCGCCCCCGGAACTTACGCTGAAGCAGATATTACCGTCAACGATACGATGGCTCTCTCTGGTGGTTGGACCAACAACTTCACCGCCCAGATCATTGATCCTACGCTGACGGTGATAGATGCCGCCCAACTGGCTCGTGTTTTCACGATTGCGCCCGGAACCCAACCCGCATTCGGCAATCTGACCATACAAAATGGCTTAAGCAGTGTCGTTGGCGGGGGTGTCTGGATTGGCAATGGGGCACAACCGACTTTCACGGGTGTTCATTTCCGCAATAATCAAGGCTCCCAAGGTGGGGCCATTTATGCCGAAGCCAACACCAATGTGCGTCTGTGGGACAGTTGGTTTGAGGGCAATACCGCAACCCGTAATGGGGGTGGTTTCTTCATGGTGTCGGGCAATGCCCTGATTTCGGCCACGACGTTCCTGGATAACGGGGCCGGTGGCAGTCAAAGTTTGGAAGGGGGCGGGGCGATTTACCAGCAAGGGGGTAATCTGACGGTTATCAACAGCTTGCTGGCGGATAACAGTTCGGCCCAACATGGTGGGGCTATCTTTGCTCGTGGGGGCACCGCTACGGTTGATTTTGTGACGGTGGTCGGCAACGCGGCCGCGGGCAGTGGCGGGGCTGTCTACAATGACAATGCCGTCACAACCCTCACCAACGCCATCTTCTCCGATAACACCAGCGTTACCGGGGGGGCCTTATTCAACAATACCGGGACTATCCCCAACAATTACGATTTGTTCTGGAACAATCTGCCCAATAATGGCAACGTCACCCTGGGCGCCAACTCCGTGTTGGGTAATCCGGATTACGCCGATGCCGCTTATCGCCTTTCGCCCAATTCCGAAGCCGTGGACAACGGCGATCCGGCGACTACTCTGGAAATTGACTTTGAAGGGGACACTCGTCCGGCCGATTCTGGTTTTGATATTGGTTATGACGAACTGGCCGGTTGTCTGGCCCAACGAGGAACGGTTATTTATGCCAGCATTCAAGAAGCCATTGACGCCGGTGTTGGGGGCAATCTCATTCGAGTATCCGGTATCTGCCGGGGCGCACAGGGGGTAGATATCGGTGGTGGAGTTATTGTCAGCCAGACGGTTTATCTGGATGAACCACTGGAAATTGAAGGGGGCTGGAATAGTAGTTTTAGTAGCAACGATCCGCTGGTTCCCACCTTTATTGATCCCCAAGGGGTCGGGCGTGGTTTCTACATCACCGGAGCAGATGGGGCTATCATCCGTAGCCTGATTCTGGTCAATGGTGAGGCGGCGGGGTTAGGCGGCGGCCCTGGTGGGCAGGATGCGGGGGGTGGTGTTTACAACAGCACCAGCAACGTCCTCTTTGAGGATTTGACCGTTTTTGAATCCTCAGCCCAGGTTGGGGGTGGTTTGTATGTGAACAGTGGTGTTATCACCTTGACCAACAGTGGCTTGATCAGCAATACGGCCACTCAAGGGGGTGGTCTGTACAATAATGGCGGCACTTTAACGGTAGCCAATGTGGTACTGGCGACGAACGCGGCCGCGACCGGTGGTGGTTACTATCAAAATGGCGGATTAGCCACCCTGCTCCACCTCACGGCTTATGCCAATACCGCCACCGGCAATGGGGGTGGTATTTTCCAAAGTGCGGGCAGTATCACCATCCGCAGTAGCATTTTCCAAAGCAATAGTGGGGCCAGCGGCCCGGCGATTTTCATCTCTGGCACCCCCAACAATATTGATTACAACTATTACCATGATCATGCCAGTAACCCGGTGGTGGGAGCGGGGCTGGGGGCCAACTCGGTTAATAACAACCTCGTCCCACCCGGTATGATTGATCCGGCGAATGGCGATTACCACCTGGCTGACACCGCGGCCGCGATAGACATCGCCGATCCCAATTCCCCAGTTTTCTATGACTTCGACCTGGATCCTCGGCCTTCCAACCAGGGCTTCGATATGGGAGCCGATGAACTGGCGGGCTGTTATGCTCGTGTCAACGGCGACATCTACGGCAGTATTCAACTGGCTTTGCAAATGGCTGATCCGGGCGATCAGATTGACGTGGCGGGCCGCTGTGTAGGGGTACACAGCTACAATGCGGGTGGGGCCGTCGGTGTCATCAGCACCACCGTTCACATCACCAAAAACGTCATTTTGCTGGGTGGCTGGAATGTTACCTTTACGGAGCAGGATCGCACCACCGTCATTGATGCCTTAAACGGCGGTTATACCCTCTATATCGCCCCAGGCATTACCAGCACCGTAAAGAATTTCCACCTGGTACATGGCAATGGCAACGCGCCTGGTTTGAGTGGCAATGGGGGGGCGGTTTATGTTCATGGAGCCTCACCCCAAATTATGGGTAATGCCATTTACAGTAGCACGGCAACCAATGGCTCGGCCATCTATGTGAATAATGGCACACCCACGATTGGTGGCAATCGGGTTTACAGCAATACCGCTACCAACGGTTCCATTCATATCAACAATATTGGGGCCACAACGGCTACGGTGGTTAATAACTTCCTCTATGAAAATGACGCGACCAACGGTGCGGGTGTTTATCATGCCGCCGGGGCGGCCAATATCTGGCACAATGACTTTATCAACAACAATGCGGTAGGGTCTGGGGGGGCGGTCTATGTCGCGGCCGCGTCACCCAATATCCGCAACAACATCCTCACCGGTAACACGGCTGGTACAACCGGCGGTATTCGTTGTAACACCGGGGCCACACCCGTCATCAACTACAACGATTACTTCAACAATAGCAACGGCGATGTTGGTGGGGCTTCCTGTACAACGGGGGCCAACAGCCTCTTCGTTGATCCGCTGTTTGTCAACCCGGTTCTGGGCAATTATGACCTGCTCGACAATTCCCCTCTGATTGATGCGGGTGATCCCACCATGACCCTATTGGTAGATTATGCCGAGCGCATCCGGCCATCCCATCAGGGCTGGGACATCGGCGCGTATGAGTTGGATGGCTGTTATGCCCGTAATCTGGCGGACCTCGATACCATTTACGGCAGTGTGCAGTGGGCGCTCGGTTTGGCCGCCAATGGAGATACCATCGAGGTAGATGGGACTTGCCTGGGGGTTAATACTCAACTTGTTTCCGGGAATCCTATCACCCAGAATCTCTTCATCAACAGAGATATAACTATTGATGGCAACTGGAACTCTAACTTGCCTGGTGGCGGAGATACCCAGGCCATTTTGCAACCGCAAGGAGCGGGGCGTGTTGTTTATGTAGTTAGCGGCCGCGTTGTTACCCTCACCAATATCATCCTGGCCAGTGGTAACGCCAACAGCGCCGGGCTTAGTGGCCATGGGGGTGGTGTTTACAACACAGGCGACCTCACCCTGACCAACGTCACCGTCCGTACCAATCTGGCGGTGGATGGGGCGGGTATCTATAACGTGGGGCCACTCTTTGTCGATGGTTCGTTCATTCGTGAAAACACCGCTATCAACGGCGGTGGTGTTTACAACAATTATGCCGGTTCAACCGTTATCACCAATACGGAAATCACCCTGAACATCGCCACGACTTCCGGGGCAGGCATTTACCAGAATTTAGGCACGTTGCAGGTTGAAGCCAACCAGATTTTCGCCAATGTTGGCTCCGTTAGCGGTGGGGGGGTGTATCAAAACAGTGCCGTCCTACGTCTCCTGCGTAATGAAATCTACAACAATAGCTCTAGCGGCAATGGGGGTGGCATTTATCTAAACGTCGCCACCGGAGCTAATCAGGTTTACAACAACTTTATCTACGGCAACCAGGCGGCCGCGGGCGGTGGGTTATACAACGCCACCACCAATACCGGCATCTGGCACAATACCTTTGTGGGTAATGGGGCGACGGGCAACAACGGCGGTGGCCTGTTCTCTGCCAGTGGTAATCCAGTCATTCGCAACAACATTGTCCAGAATAGCAGCGGTACCGGTATTCATGCCACCGCTGGTGTGCCCAGCATTGGCTTTAACAATGTGGTGGGTAACAGTGGGGCTGGTTATAGCGGGATTGCCAGCGATAGCGGGGGTGGAATTGCCCAGGCACCTGATTACGTCGGCGCGAACAATTACCGTCTCCAATTTGGTTCCCCTGGCATAGACGTGGGTGATCCGGCTTCCCCGGTCGCGGTAGACATAGATGGGGACACTCGGCCCAACAACGACGAGTTCGACATGGGGGCCGACGAGTACAACGCCTGCCTCATCCGCGTCGGCACCGCCATCTTTAATCACCTGCAAGACGCCATCAACTATGCCGAAGATAACAATATTTACACCGTAGAAATTGCTCGTGGCGAATGTCGCGGGGTACGACCCGACCCTGAAACCCAAACCACGTTGCAAGTTGGTTATGTGCGCGAAAACCTACACTTCATCGGCTCCTTGCGCCGTACCGACTTCAGTGATCCCGGTGATTACGATAATCCCGATATTCAGGCTAACAGCACCTTCATCAATGCCGAAGATTTGGGCCGCGTCATCGTCATTGCCTCGCCCACAGCAACCGTTACCTTTACCCATGTAGCGCTGGTTAATGGCAATGCGTTTCTAGCCAATGATGGCAACACCAATGGGGGTGGTTTGTATAACCCATCGGCCAACGTTAACACCCATGAAGCCAATATCTGCGAAAGTCAGGCCGCTGATGGGGGTGGGTATTATGCGGGGGCTGGGGCCAGTAGTTATCTGAGCGGAGCCAGTATGGGTCTGTGCGGGGTAGCATTGGTCAATGATAATGACGAATACCAGGGGGCATTGCTCTTCTCTGGCAATTTAGCCAGCGGTAATGGCGGGGCTATCTATAATGCGGGCGCCCTGACGATTAGGAATTTTGGCCTCTGGGTTAATTCGGCCGGTAATCATGGTGGGGGGATCTACAACAGTAGCGCGGCCGCGCGCCTTACCAACGCCATCTTCTACCTCAACAGCGCCAGCGCCAATGGGGGTGGCCTCTACAACACCGGCAACAACCTGGAAATTTACCACAACACCATCCGCGACAACGACGCCCAAAATGGGGGTGGACTCTTCAACACCGGTAACAGTCTGATCCTCAACAGTACCATCATCTACAACAATATCGCCAGCACCACCGGCGGTGGTTTGCACAGTATCGGGGGTACCCTCAGCTACAACAACTTCAACCAGAACAGTCCCAACAACTCCACCATCGGTGAAGGAACGAATGCCTATCTGGGTGATCCTGGTTTTGCGCTAAACAGAGTATTCCACCTCGATTACACATCGGGCAACATAGACATCGCCGATCCCACTTTGATCTCACCCCCTCTCTCCATAGACTTTGATGCCGATTTGGATAGTCGCCCGGATGATCTGCCACCCCATGCCGGCCTGTGGGAATACCGCAGCGATATTGGGGCCGATGAATACGACAAGGAGTTTTCCTGCGAGATATTGCCCGAAAACCAGATACGTTCTGGCGCCGCCGGCACAACCGTCTTCCATGTTTTCGCCGTGTATAACGATGGAACCTTCACCGATACCATCACTGTTACTCTGCAAAGCAGTTCCCTGGGTTGGGCCACCATCGCTGGGGGAACCCAATCTTATCAGATGGAGCCACTGAGCAATCAACTCATTACCGTGACCGTCTCCATCCCCATTACGGCTACCACAAACATGGCCGATACCAGCATTCTAACCTGTAACTCCACCAGCATTCCCGCCAATGGTGATACAGCTACAGCCGTTACCCAGGTGCAATTGATCCGGAGTCTATCCGTTGAAGAGGATCAGTCTGCCTTTGCTCTGCCCGGAGATGTCTTGACCTTTACCCACACCATCACCAATGAAGGGAACCAAACGGAGAATGTGCAAATAATCCCCAACTCCGGGCCGCAATTCACCAATGCCAGTCTGTATAACCCGGATGGCACACCCTTCTTCCCTGATACCATCTCTATGCAAGCCGGTGAAGCGATTTCCCTCTTGCTACGAGTGACCGTTTTTGAAGATGCCATGGGTGATGGCGTTGCCGCCCCCGGTGTGGTAGCTCGTTTAGTCTCCCAACCCACCATCTTCGATGCGGCCCAGGACACCATAACGATCGGTTATGTGCCCGGCACACGTTATGTCGCTGCTAATGGGGCAGTAGATAACTCCAACTGCACCAACCTCAACAACCCGTGTGCCACCCTGCAACATGCCATTAACCAGGCCCTTGATGGTGACGACATTCTCCTTTCGCTGGGCACCTACACCGACTTTGTCACCCGCACCGTTGGAAGTGAAGTCGTTCAGCAAAACGCCTTTGTAGACAAAGACGTGAGTATCAGCGGTGGGTACAACGCGGGTGATGGTTATGCCAGTTTCCAGCCCATTACCAACAGTGTGACCCTGGATGGTCAAGGTAGTCGGCGTATCTTTTACATTGACGCCGGAACCGACGTGACTTTGATGGGCCTCTTCATGGTAAACGGGCGTCATCCTGACTTTGGTGGGGCGATTTACCATGTTGATGGCAATTTAACCATCCTGGGCAGTTGGATACGGAACAGCCGTGCCCAATATGGCGCAGGTCTCTACCACGCCGATGGCACATTAACGGTGAATAGCTCCGTTTTTGATGCCAACGTTGCCAACAACACCAGCAACACCCAACCTGGCGAAGGCGCAGGTATCCATATCGCCGCTGGTACAGTCGTGCTAGAAAACAACACCTTTGCCGAAAACCGCAATGAAATAACGAGTATAGCGCCTGACTCTACGGGGAACGGTGGTGCGATCTTCCAGGCTACTGGCAACATCACGCTACTAAATAATATCTTTGCCTTTAATACAGCCTCAGGTCAGGGAGCGGCTTACTACATTGTTAGCCCCACGGTCAACATCGTGGACAATGATTACAGCCTCTTCTTCGACAACGGCCTCAACTACGCCAATGTGCCTACAGGAACCAATAGCTTCATCGCTGATCCACTATTTATTGATAGCTACTACCACCTGAACGAAAGTTCTCCGGCAGTGGACACTGGTACAGCCGCCGTTCTGTTGGGGCTGGACTTTGATGGCGAACCCCGTCAGCAAGGTATTGCCGTAGATAGAGGGGCGGATGAGTTGACGCAAGAGGTAGACTTTGCCTTTGCTCCGGCCTTCCAGAGTGCCGTGATTGACAGTGGCGAACGGTACACCTACACCCATGTTCTGACCAACACTGGCGACTTTGCTGATAGTTACACCCTGTTAGCCGGTCACAGCACAACCGGGGGCACGGGCTGGGGTTACACCTTCTTCCCCACCAGCACTGGCTCATTGGCTCCCGGAGCCTCTATTCAGGTGACGTTTGTTATCACCGGTGACGGACCGGGGTATGTGGATACCACAGTCATTACAGCCACCTCGGCGGCGTCTAGTTTGTCGCTGGCGGTGACAGATGAGACAACGATTACCCAGATAGCCGGGGTAGACATTGAGCCACCACGAACCGGCAGTAGTGTGGCTGGCGGGACGGTCAATTACACCCATACGGTTACGAATACAGGTGATGGGCCGGATAGCTTCGACCTGACGGTGGCGGATAGTAATCCACCCGGCTGGACGATCAGCATCAGCCCGGCAAATACCGGTGTGCTGTTACCGGGTGAGTCAACCGTGGTGACAGTGACGATTCAGGTTCCAGCAGTGGTGACGGTCACCGTGCATACGGCTACGATTCAGGCCACGAGTGTGGCGGACCCGTCGGTAAACGATAGTGTTGAGGATACAACGAACCTGTTTATTGCCGGGGTTGAGCTAGAACCCGATTATTTCACGGTTGTAGATGCGGGGACGCTCATTACGTATGTACACACTTTGACTAATACGGGCAATGTGAGCGATACCTTTGACCTGACGGCGACGAGTTCGTTGGGCTGGTTGGTGAGTTATGAACCAGTATCAGTAACGTTGGATGTGCTGGAGACGGCCCAGGTAACGGTGGTGATTAGTGTGCCGGTAACGGCCCTGGCGGGCGAACAGGATGATACGGAGATCGTAGCCACCTCTACTTTCAATCCGCTCGTTAGCGATAGTGTGCTGGATCAGACCCGTGTCACTCAGAATCATGGTCTGACCTTCACCCCGGATCAGACCCGCACCGTTCCGGCTAATACCACCCAGGTTTACACCCACACCCTGACCAATACGGGTGATGGTCCCGACACCTTCGCTATTACCGCCAACAGTAGCCAGGGTTGGGTTGTGCAGACCCCCTCGGCCAACATCACTCTGGACACGGCACAATCGGCCACGGTCATGGTGACGTTGACTGTGCCAGTGGTTGGCCCGGTGACGGATACGATGCAGGTGACGGCTACCTCGGTCATTAGCCCGGCGTTTTATGCGGTGGTAACAAACACGACCATTGTCACTGGGCCGATTCCGGTGGCTGGTGTGGATATTGAACCTGACCGAAGTGGTTCCGGTTTGCCGGGTACACAACAGGTGTATCAGCATACGGTAACGAATACGGGCAATATCACCGATACGTTTATGCTTACCTTTGTTTCTAGTGAAGGTTGGGGTGTCGTTGTGACCCCGGTGAGCGTGACTCTTGGCACAGGTCAGAGTGAGACGGTACAGGTAACGGTGGATATACCCGGTGGGGCAACTCCTGGGACCATAGACCTGACTACGGTGACAGCGACTTCGGTGTTTGACGCGGCCGCGACCGATACCATCACCGATACCACAACCGTATCCGGTGGTGGGGGCACATCCGGTGTTCTCATCGGGCCAGACAACAGTGATACCGCCCTACCCGGAGACATATTGGTCTATCAACATGTTATTACCAACACCGGTACCGCCAGCGACAACTACGACTTGACGGTGCTTTCCAGCCAGGGTTGGACAGTAGATGTTGGCCCCGATAATGTGACCCTCGGATCAGGGTTGACCAGTGTGGTGGTTGTGACCGTAACGGTTCCCGGTGGGGCGACGCCTGGTACGGTAGATTTAACCACCGTGACAGCGACCTCAACCATCAGCCCAACTGTCTCCGATAATGCCACCGATACCACCACCGTCTTGGCGGATGGGGCCGGGGTCAGTATTGGCCCGGACAATGCCGCCATTGGCGTGCCTGGTACGGATGTCGTTTACACCCATCGCATCACCAATACGGGTAACGCGGCTGACTTCTTCAGTTTCAATATCACATCATCACAAGGGTGGGATGTGTTATATGATCCTACGTTTGCTTCACTAGCGGCAGGTGAAAGTGCGCCAGTCACCATAACGGTGAGTGTGCCCGCGGCCGCGACCCCAGGCACGGTTGATGTCACGACTATCTTTGCCACATCTTCAAACGATCCCACGGTTCAAGATACGGCCACAGATACAACGACCGTCGAAGGTACGGCTCCCTCTGGTAATATCTATCTGCCTATCATCTACACACCCTGTATCCCCACTGGAGTTGATTTAGTTGTGACCGCGCTGGAAATTGTGCCCGCCAATCCGCAAGCCGGGCAAACCGTAACGGTGCGGGTGACGATTCGTAACCAGGGTACAACCAGCGTGACCCCAGGCAATAACTTCTATGTGGACTTCTACGTGGATCGCATTCCAGGACCAGTGGTGGCGGGTGATATTCAGTGGGGAGCGCAAGGGAGTTGGATGGCCGCCGGGGCCAGTCGCACGTTATCAGCTAACTTTGTCTTTACTGGTGGAACCCATCAGTTATGGGCGCAAGTAGATACGGACAACACAGTCAATGAATGCCCCAATGAGAACAACAACGTGCTTGGCCCGATTGGTTTGATAGTAACGAGCACGACCAATGAGCCAATTCCGGCTATTACCCCGGTGGCACCGGCCCCCCTAGACCTGCCCCGGCCCACACCGACACCCGGTGCACCAGATGAGCGAGACGGCTCACAACTAGAAGTTCCCGCGGAAAGTGGCCCCATCACACCGACGGAACAATAAGACCAGGGTGGTTTAGCCATCTGGCGCAGAGAGGAGAAGAGGCTGGTTCGATAAGGACCAGCCTCTTTTTTGTTACTGGTGGATAGGGGTTTGATTTGACCGGGGGAGATTGAGAGACTGAGAGATTGGGTGTGATTATCAACCGGGGCTGGGCAAATGGTGGATTAATTCGGCGGTGGAGTTGAGAATGAGGTGTGCCCCGGCGCGTTCCAGTTCGTGCCGCTCCCCAAAACCGCAGAGGACAGCCACACTCTGTGCGCCAGCCCGGCGGCCCGCTAACACATCCACGGTTGTATCACCTACCATGAGGCAGTTTTGGATAGGGATGTTGAGTTGCGCGGCCGCGCGTTTTAATGGTTCCGGGTGGGGTTTGAGGCGATAGGTGTCTTCTAGCCCACAAGTCACTTCAAGAACCTGGCCGATTTGGGGAAAGGCGTGCAGAAAGGCATCAATATGACTGCGGCCGCGGGTTGTCACCAACGCCAGCCGATATTTACCCACCAATTGGCTTATCATCGGCTCCACCCCTGGTATGAGATGAAACTCCAGCCGGTGATGGGGCTGTCGCCAATGCCGCACCCGATCCCCCAGCCGAAACATGGGCGCATCCAGGCCAAATTTATCTAACAAGGTAATCGCTGAATTGCCGGGGGTCTCGATAGCCATCACCAGACGACGAGCCAACCGATCGCCGCGGCCGCGAAACAGCGGCCGCAACCGTTGCGCCATACGGGCAACAGCCCGGTCATCGGTGTCTACCAACGTGCCATCCAGGTCAAAAAGGATGGCCTGCACGGATTCTGGATGAAGTATGGTCATGCCCTCTGTGTCAATTCTGCCCACCTTTCTACCCCTAAGCGTACCGTTCAGTTGGATTACATCAACGGGTTAGGAAATAAACGGATTTTCCAGAGGCCGCTCTTAACCTGTTCCTTTCAAAATCCGTTTTTGTAACTAAAAATGGCACCATGTAGTCTCTAGACTGAACGGTTACCCCTAAGCAAAGGGCCACAAACTGACCAGCACAATCGCGGCCGCGGTAATCGTCAAATTATCCAGGCCCCCCACCGAAACAGCTTCCACTAGCATCGTCACCGTGGCAATAACGACCGCGGGCAAGAGGGCAGCGGCGGGACTGATGACTGGTTCACCGGCGGTGAGCCACAAGGCCAACCATACCGTAAACGTGGTGGCAACCCAGAAGCCGGTTGAGCCTTCCACGGTACGCGTGGCTCCACGAAAGCTATAATGTCGTTTGCCAATAGCTCGCCCCACCACTGGAGCCAGACCATCGCCCCAGGCCAGGGGCATCAGGGCGGCTACCATGAGTGGGGGCTGTTCCCAGAAGAGGACAGCGGTGACTGCGGCCGCGATGGGGAAGTAAACTGTGCCCAAATTGGAGCGGTCACTGCTGGCCATGGCGGCGAGGAAGCCGTATTTCCAGTCTAAAAAGTTGAGCACCGCAAACGAGAGCGCGGCCGCGACAAACCACCAGGGGGAATCAAAGAGCAAATGAATAAACCAGCTCATCATGCCCACGCCAATATGGATAAACTTACGGGTAAAACCACTGCCATAACCCCGCCAGCGGCGCAACCCTTCCGCCGTGCCAATCATGGCAAATACATAGATAAAACACAGAACGAGGCCAAACCAGTTGTTCATAAGGGGAGATGTATCCTGGAAAGTGAGGTGAATGGGTTTACCCGTTGACTCTGGAACTGAGTTTGGGGTTAGCGGGAGTGGATGGGAGTCGAACCCACCGCCGCCTGTTCAGCACAGCCGGCCACTTATTTTGAAGACAAGGGCATCCACCGGGACACAACCACTCCCACCCATGAATATAATCCAGGTGTCTGACTTTGCAAAGTTACCCCTGCCTGAGGTCCACAAAACAGACATGCCAGACCACCCTACAGTTGTTATAATCACGCCCGTCCCTTACACCAGTAACCAGACCTCAAATAAGGAGAATTGCCTATGGCCGTGCCAACTCCCCCGCTGACTTTAGGCGTTGAAGAAGAGTACCAGATCATTCATCCTGAAACGCGCAATCTGTACGCTTATATCAGTGAATTTCTGAAATTAGATGCCCAACGTATTACCAAACTTGATATAAAGCCGGAGTTCCGACAGTCACAGGTCGAGGTAGGCACACGGGTTTGCCGTAACATCAAAGAGGTACGTTACGAAGTGGAGCGGTTGCGTCGGGCGGTAGTAGAAATGGCCGAGGCGCAAAACTTAAGGATCGCGGCCGCGTCCACCCACCCCTTTGCCCGTTGGGACGAACAGCCCATCACCGAAGGTGAGCGTTACAAAGAACTCATCGACGACCTCCAAGGTGTCGGCAAACGGCTCCTCATCTTTGGCATGCACGTCCATGTCGGTTTTGGACACAAAGAGAACCCGGAACTCAAAGACATGATGATAGACATCATGAACCAGGCCCGTTACTTCATCCCCCACCTGCTGGCCCTTTCCACCAGCTCCCCCTTCTGGCACGGGCAAAACACCGGTCTCAAATCTTACCGGAGCGTCGTCTTTGAAATGCTTCCCCGCACCGGCATTCCCCATTCCTTTGTATCCTGGGCAGAATACGCCAATTTTGAACGGACCCTGGAACGTGTCGGTGCTTTCGGTAAAAGAGACAAACGCGCCAAAATCTGGTGGGACATTCGCCCTCATCCCATCTTCGATACCCTCGAATTTCGTATCTCAGACATCTGCACCCGAATAGATGAGTGCATCTGCATTGCCGCACTATTCCAGGCCATTTGCGCCAAACTGGTCAAACTCCGCCGCCAAAATATGTCCTGGCGCCCCTATCGCCATGCCTACATCACCGAAAATAAATGGCGCGCTGTTCGTTACGGCATCCATGGCGAACTTATTGATTACGGCAAAGAAGAATCCGTACCCCTGCCGTTTTTGATAGAAGAGCTTCTAGAACTGGTAGACGATGTCGTAGATGAACTGGGGAGTCGCAAAGAAGTAGAATATGCCCGTACCATTTTACGCAATGGCTCTAGTGCTGACCGTCAGGTCGCTGTCTACAACGAACATGGCGGTGACGAAAACCGGGAAAACGCACTCCTGGCCGTGGTAGATAATCTGATTCAAGAAACAAAAGAAGGGTTGACACTATAACCATTAACCCCTGGCGTCAGAGGTGCAGACAACCTCTGACGCCCCTTCCCCCTCTTAATCCCATTCGTAAGCAAGCCCCTCTACCATACCTTAGAGTGCAACACACCACCTTGACAGGTTCGTTGTCTCTCCCACGACTTTCAACAACAGAAATGATCCCAGCGTTAGCCTGTAAATAACGCCTCGCGCCTTATGCATCCGACCATCATGTCTTCATCCCGCCAGAACTCCACCCTTGATGGCATTCGCCTTTATCTGAGCCGACAAGCTAGCAGTCCTGGACGTTATCTAATTGAGCAATTTTTCTTTGCCCTTTTAGGCTGGATTCCCACGGTGATTGGCATTGGCTTGCGGGGGATTTTATATCGGGCCATTCTCAAAATGGATGGTCAGGCGGCTATCGAAAACAATGTACGCTTGCGGTTTGCCAACTATATTCGTCTGGGGCACGGCGTCTATCTGGATCAGGGCAGCTATTTACACGCCACTCCCGGCGGTATCGAATTAGGTGATGAGACTATCGTTATGCACGGCGCCGTGCTTCACGTTTACAACTTCCGTAACTTACCCCGTGCCGGTATCAAGGTAGGCAAAAACAGCCTTATTGGTGAATACAGCATCATCCGCGGTCAAGGGGGCGTCACGATTGGGGATCGGGTTTACACCTCACCATTTACCCAAATCATTGCCGTCAACCATATTTTTGACGACCCGGATCGCCCCTTTGTCGATCAAGGCATCACGGCCGAAGGCATCGTGATTGAGGATGATGTCTGGTTAGGGGCTGGGGCCGTCATTACTGATGGGGTACGGGTAGGCCAGGGATCAGTCGTGGCCGCCGGGGCTGTGGTCACCAAGGATGTGCCCCCGCACACAGTTGTCGCCGGAGTTCCGGCAAAAGTGATCAAACAAATTGAAAAAGGTACTGACGGTCATCATCTTGGCCGGACGATTTATTTTGAAACCGACAAATAATTGGAGAAGGATTCATGACAACACTTTCGGTAGTCATTCCGGCTTATAACGAAGAAGATGGCATTGAGGAAATTGCTCAACGTGTCCTGAATGTTCGTGAAGCGCTGGTTAAGGTAGGGGTCAACCGCCTAGAACTTCTAGTCGTTAATGATGGCTCACGAGATCGCACCGCCGAGATCGCCAACAATATTGTGGGCGTGACCGTGGTTAATCACCCCACGAATAAGGGGTATGGGGCGGCCCTGAAGACTGGTTTTGGGAAAGCTCAGGGAGAACTTATCGCTTTTCTGGATGCGGATGGCACTTATCCGCCGGAATATTTCCCTCAGTTATGCCAGGAAGTATTGAAAAACGGGGCGCAATTGGTGGTAGGTTCACGCCGTTCCGGGGCTGAAAGCCACATGCCACCCATGCGGCGGCTGGGTAACTTCATCTGGTCTAATCTCATTAGCGTATTGGGGGGCCAGCGGGTTATTGACCCGGCTAGTGGGATGCGCGTATTTCGCCGGGAAATTTTGGAACAAATTTACCCCTTGCCCGATGGTCTCAATCTGACGCCCGTGATGAGCACCCGCGCTGTGCATGAAGGGGTTCGTATGAAGGAGTTGCCTATTCCTTACAGCGAACGTCTGGGCCGCTCCAAGCTGAGTGTAGTACGTGACGGCTCGATTTTCCTGCAATCAATGGTCTGGACAGCGCTGACTTACAATCCGGTCAAGATTTTGGGCATGGTAGGGGGTGTAGGCGTTGGCATAGCCTTTCTAATAGCTCTGGTGTTGGTTGTCTCTCGCCTGAGTGGGGTAACTGAACTGGATCGCTGGGGAGTAGCGGCAGTGTTTACGGCGCTTGTGGCGGGTGTTATTGGGGTTAATTTGTTTGCCCTGGGCACAACCTTCAACTATTTAGTGACCTTGTTCATCAAACGGCCCATTCGTCAGGGTTTATTTGGTCGTCCCTTGTTTAAGACACCTTTGGAAAGGCAGTTTGGTTGGATTGGGGCCACGAGTTTTCTTTTGGGGTTGGTAATTGCCATTGCCAGTCTGGTCATTGGTATTGGTGAGGATGATATTGCCCGGCTGTGGTTGTATCTTCTGGGGGGGGCAATGCTCTCGCTGGTGGGTGTTCAGTTAATGGTATACTGGATTCTCTCGCGAGTATTAGAAGAGTTGAGCCAACGCGAGGCGATCACCCAGGTGTCTTTGCAGGTTGATTAGTCGTCTTATAAAGTGGCAGCTGCTCTTGAGGGTAGCTGCCCTTTTTTTGTGCCGATATTTTTGTTATTTTAATCATAAAAATATGGCAAATTGGCGAAAAGTAGGCATAATGATGCCGCGGCCGCGGGCGTTAAGACAAGTTGTCAGGTTATTTCCGTATGCTGAAACTTAGTAGAACTTATTCATAGCCCCGCTCGCCCATTCGCAATCATCATACAAGGCATACAAAGAGGAATCTATCATGAGCGAAAAAGTAGACGTCAAACTTGACGAAGTCAATGTAGCGAACAACGGGAAAGCTACTCCCGATAAAGATAGTAAAGAATGGAAAAATCTGGGCACCCGGCGTGTGCCCCAATTACGCATGGCTAACTTCCCTGACGCTGACGAAGCCGTGCGCCAGGGTTCCATGCACACCCCCCGCTCCGCCACAGCCGTAGACATTTTGTTGGTGAATCCACCCACCCCCGACGGTGGTTTGTGGATTCGTACCCAGCACCGGGTAGGGCGTCGCACCCGTGAAAATATGGTATGGCCCCAGGTGTCTCTGGCCCAAATGGGAGCCTTGCTTCACCCAGAGCATAAAATCGCCATTATTGACGCCAACGCCGAACGGATGGATTGGAAAACGTTCGCCCAAAAATTGGACGAGTATCAACCCAAATATTATCTAACCCAGGTAACGGCCCCAACCCTGGAAAATGATATGTACGGCTGTTTTTTGGCGAAAGCGCGGGGTGCCCTGACCATCGCCTTCGGAACCCATGTCACCCCTATCCCCCGTGAAACCATGCGCCCCTTCCCGGCCCTGGATTTCATTTTGCTGGGTGAACCGGACCTGACCATACGGGATTTATTGGATCATCTGGAAAATAAGGTTGATCAACGCCCCGAGAATATCAAAAAAATCATCATGGAGACGGACCCGATGTACAAACCGGCCTTCCGTGAGGATGGTTCGGTTGATTTTGCCAACATCAAAGGGCTGGTCTGGCGGGATAAGGGCGAAGTGATAATCAATCTCACCCGCCCGTTCATCAAAAACATGGATTCGATGCCCCATCCGTTGCATCACCTGTTGCCCTGGCAAAAATACCGGATGCCGCTCATCAAAGGGCCATTCACCTTTATTGTTACCAGTCGCGGTTGCCCGGCAGGTTGCACCTATTGCATCAAACACGTCAGCTACCAGTACAGCGTTCGGCTGCGTTCCCCGGAACACATCATGGAAGAGTTGTGGATTCTCAAGAAGATGGGACTCAACAACATTCACATGTATTCCGACCTGTTTACCGTGAACCGGGAGCAGGTGATGGCGCTGTGCCAGATGATGATTGATCAGAACATTCAGATCCGATGGACCAGCAACAGCCGGGTAGATTACGTGGACGAAGAGATGTTGCAGATCATGGCTAAGGCAGGTTGCCGCCTGATTTCCTGGGGCATTGAAAGTGGCAACGAGCAGATTTTGCGCCATGCCCGCAAGGGCGCCTATCCTGACAAGGCCGAAAAAGCCCTGACCTGGGCCAAGAAAGCTGGCATTATGAACTGGGGCTACTTCATCATTGGTTTGCCCGGCGAAACGGTGGAATCCATTCAGGACACCATCGCCTTTGCTAAGAAATTGCCCCTGGACATTGCGCTGTTCCATGTGGCCGCGCCTTATCCGGGTACCCCGTTCTTCTTTGAAGTGGTAGAAAACAACTGGTTCCGCCCCGGAACCAAGTGGGAACAGGTGGATATGGATAAGGGGACGGTGTTGGATTACGAGAACCTGAAGGCTGAGGAGTTGCTCTACTGGCAAAAACGGGCCTTCCGCGAATGGGCCTTCCGTCCGGGTCCGGTGATGACCTATCTGAAGATGCTCTTGTCTGACGTTTCGACGATGAAGTCGGCGTTGAGTGTGGGTTTGCAAACACTGAGCTGGCAGGCACGGGCCAACGAGCATTAATACGAGGGCGGAAAAAACTCACACCAAGTCGCAAAGGACGCAAAACCACCAAAATAGAATCCATGTCTATTCGTGGCTCCTTTCCGTGGATGCATTAATGCGCTTGTTATGTGACGTGTAAGGTGTAATCAATACTATAAAAGCGTGATGTGCGGCCGCAAGGTGTACATCACGCTTTTATTTTGTCTTAGTGGGTCAACATTCAATTATGCCAACCAGTCGCGGCCGCATCCCATCCACCCTCTCCCTCACCTTCATCGCGCTGGCCGGGTTGATCTGGTACGCGGCCGCGGTCACACATACCCCCATCGGTGGTTGGCCCTTGTTACTGGTAGGGATGGCCCTGGTCGTCAGGTTCAACGACCTGAAACACCTGACCTGGCCTTCATCCCCCATCCCCTATGGTTTACTCCTGCTCCTATTTGGCCTGACCGCCCTGGTGGGAGCCAATGGTGCCTATGACCCGGCTCAGGGCTGGGCCAAGTTTTGGGTATTGGTGGGGGGAATTTGCCTGTTTGCGGCGATTATCAGCCAGGGTAAGGAGCAAGGTGGCGTGTTGCTGGGTCTGCTAAGTGGCGCGGCCGCGTTGGTGGCCCTAAACTTTCTCTTCACCCATGATTGGCAACAACACCCGGCCGATATTGGTTTGCTCAACCGCATAGGGCTGGCCTGGATGGGGCTGCGGCCGCAACTCTCCCTGCCCGCCATTCACCCCAACTTTGCCGGGGGGATTTTGATTATGCTTCTGCCGTTTCAGGTGGTGGGGGTGCAGAGGAACTCAGGGACTGGGGAACTGGCCCTCAGCGCCGCGAGCTGTTTTCTTCATGTTGATTCTTGGTCTGGCGGTGGGGGCATTGCTCTTGACCAGTTCACGGGGGGCCTGGCTGAGCCTCGCGGCCGCGGCCGGGGTGTGGGGTTTGTGGCTGATGAGTGGCTGGTTGGCCAGGTGGCTAAAGCGGCCGCGAGCCAGCCTGTTTCTACTGGGGTTAGGGTTGAGTGGCGCGGCCGCGATCCTGCTTGTACTCCTGTTTCCTGGGGGCCTCATTGGGCTGGTTAACCGCTTGCCCGGTCTTGCCAGTGGTGAAAGCCGCTGGGAAATTTACCAAAACACCATCCGCCTTGTCGCCGATTATCCGTTCACCGGGGGTGGTTTACACAGCTTCCCCGGCCTCTACTCCCGCTACATCCTCAACATCCCCTACTTTCTCTTTGATTACAGCCACAACCTCTACCTGGACATCCTGCTCGAACATGGGCAGTTGGGTTTCCTGGCCTTTCTGGGACTCATTCTGGGCAGTTTATGGCTCGTTTTGCGCTCAGCAGTCAGCAGTCAGCAGTCCGCACTTAGCTCTCAGCACTCAGCACTCCCTCCGCTGGGCGGCTATCGTAAGTCTGGTGGCGGTTTTGTTGCACGGCCTGATGGACAACGCTTTGCATGGTGGGGCGGGTACACCGCTCCTGTTTGTGCCGGTAGCGCTGGCTTTGTGGGCAACCCCAAAACAGCCCACCCCATCCGGCCGGAAGGCAACTCTGGCCTGGCTGATGCTGTTTTTGTTGCCCACCCTTTGGTTATTGCGGCCGCAACAAGGCCACTGGTCAGCCAACAAAGCCGCCGTTCGGCTGGCCCAGGCGGAACTGGCAGGCTGGCCGGACCTGGAGCGAGAGATTGACCCCCAGACCGTGCAGACTGCGGCCGCGACGCTTGAGATTGTTCAGGCCAATTTCCCTGACAACCGGGCAGTAAATTACCGGCTGGGTTTGTTGGCCGCTGGTGATGAGGATTACGCGGCCGCGTTGCCCTACCTGGAAGCCGCCTATCAGGCTGATCCGGGTCATCGTGGCGTGATCAAGACGCTGGGGTATAGTTATGCTTGGTTAGGCCAATTAGATGAGGCCGCTCCACTCTTAAGTCAAATCCCAGAAGTACCGGGTGAATTGGAAACCTATAGTTGGTGGTGGGGCACCCAGGATCAGCCTGCGCGGGCCGAATTTGCGGCCGCGATGCTAACCATTTTGCTTCAGCCATAACACATCTATGCGATTTTTTCTCCACCCCTATTCAACCCGAATCAAACAATGGGCTGGCCTCTGCCTGGGATTGATGTTGTTTGGCTGGTTCGCGGCCGCGGCCGCGCAACCCCCCACCTGGGATGAACCTCTCAACCTATCTCAATCCGGCACAGCGGCCTTCCCCCAACTGTTTCAAGACAACGAAGGGCAGTTACATATTCTTTGGCAAGACACGTTACAACGCCAGTTTCTCTATGTGACCAATCGTGGTTTAAACTGGAGTGAACCTACGGTCATCACCGCCCCCTTCACTGCTGCCCTCTCCCAAAGCACCGCCGCCGATCCATTACCGCCCATTGTGCCCACCTTTCTCACCGATGATGCGGGTACGGTGCACACCTTTTGGCGCAATAGCTTGAATGAACTGCGCTATAGCCGGGTAGCCGTGGCTGATTTGGCCGATGCGGAACAATGGTCGCCAGCCGTTACCCTGGCGAGCAACGTGCCATCGTTTGCCGTGACCG
Source organism: Candidatus Trichofilum aggregatum (assembly GCA_016716885.1). Classification (GTDB taxonomy): domain Bacteria; phylum Chloroflexota; class Anaerolineae; order Promineifilales; family Promineifilaceae; genus Trichofilum; species Trichofilum aggregatum. Next base: position 87,794 of record JADJUV010000006.1, read on the forward strand.
ACAGTCCCAATGGGCAACTGGCGGTTCTTTTTGTCATCGCGGGAGATGACCCCGAGATTGTGGCGGGGGTATATTTTCAAGGCTCGGACGATGGGGTGAAACATGGGGGACGCGGCCGCGCTTTTACACCTCACCCTATTTTTCCCTACTTGGGGCAGAGGAATGTCATCTGAACCTCAGCGCCGGCACACGCTCGGCTGACCTGTTAGCCGCCTGGGATGATGCGGCCCAGGAAAAAGTGTATACCAGCCAGTCCAGCAACAACGGCGCAAGCTGGTCTGAACCCACGGCTGTGGATGGCCGGGAAATCACTGACCCACCCGCCAGCCTTTCACCCTCGCAGTTACAAATCATAGCGCGCCAGGGGGTGATCCACCGCCTATGGCGGGCGGGACACAACGATGCCGATGGGGCCGCCGACGGTCAGGCGTGTGCTTTGTATCACAGTTGGTCCAGCGACAATGGTCAAAATTGGTCGGCCCGCCTACGCCTGCTGGCGGATATTCCTCAATGTGTGCAATCGTTTTCCCTGTTTGCGGATGCCGATAACGCCGTCTGGCTGATGGCAACGACGGACACACAAACAATTGTGCAGGTATGGGGCGGTTCAATCTGGGGGCAAGCCCAGGTTCAGGCCCCGGTAACACAGTTTACCGATCCTCAAACTTTCCGAGCCATTAATCTGGCCTGCCAACAACCAGCAATCAACAATGAGGCTGAACTGGTTGTTTTAGGCTGCGGAGGGACGCGGGGACAAGATGCATGGGTCTTACAACGCCCATTAGGCGAGTTAACTGAGTGGTTGCCTCAGGTTAATGGAGAAGCTCAGTGGCAAGCACCGGTGGTCGCACAACAGGACGCGGCCGCAATGACCCAATTGTCGTTGGTGATGGATCAAGAAAACCAGCCACACCTATTTTGGATTCAACCCCAACGCCGAACGGTGGAGAATGATCCGGGCACGGTTTTTTATGCAGAAGCCGCCATTTATCATGCCGTGCGGGTGAATGGGACCTGGGTCACTGGCATACCTGTTGTTGCGGCCGCGGAAGGGGATGTGGAAGAGTTAGCGGCTACGGTAAGCCCGGATGATCGTTTGATGGTTGTCTGGAGTAACCCGCAAACAGGTTTGTTGTTCTTTAGTCAGGTTAATAGCCAACAGGCGCTTGACCCCAACCAATGGTCGCCCCCGTTGCCGTTGCCTTTGCCGGGTGTGGCCGCAACCTCACCGGATATTGGGGTGATGGCTGACGGCACGGTTGTGGTAGCCTACACCGTGCCTGTCAACGAAAAACGGGGTGTTTATCTAACGTTATCGCGGGATAACGGCCTGTCTTGGGCTGAACCGATAGAGGTGTTTGATGCCGCGGCCGCGGCGTGGGCCATGCTCGATCAACCCCACCTGGCCTTTACCGACAACAACCACATCCACCTCACCTGGCGACATCTATCTCCGCCGCCTACCAGTGAACCGTTGGCCCTTTATTATGCGCGCTCCATAGATGGCGGCCAAAGCTGGGGCGATGCCACCTCTGTCATCAGTGGCAATGTTGTTTGGAGTGACATTGTGGGCTGGTCAACAACCCAGCTCCACATCGTCTGGCGCGAGACACAAACCGGCCAAAGCACTCTGTGGCATGTCCCTTCAGCTGATGACGGCATAACCTTGGAACGCCCCATCCGTATTACCACCTTCGAAGACCTGGCCGGGCCAACCAGCCTTGCCTTAGATTCATTGGGGCAATTACATCTATTTCAACTGGCCCAGCCAGTAGACAGCCCACTCGCCCTGTTGCCCTTCCTCTGGAATGAACAGTCGTGGTTACCTGAACCGGAATTGGCCCTTAGCTCCAACTCTATGCCTGATGGCCCACGGTTAACATCCACGGTCGGTAATCAAGGAGAAACGATTGTGGCGTTTGCCGGGCCAACGGAAACACAAAGAGAAGAAGCGATATGGGTTAGCGCGCAAATTTCCGAACAACCATTGGCCTTGCCCACCCCTTTACCGTCGCTGACACCAACGCCGATGCCCACCTCTACTAGCGTGCCTACCCCCACACCTACAGCGGAACCCACCGTGGACTTTCCCAAAGAACCTGAGACCGCCAACAACCCAACCATCGGCCCGATGACCATTAACAGCACCACCGATGGCATCATAATTGGTGTTTTTCTGGCGGCTTCGTTGGTAGGTATCGTCTTTTTATGGGGATTACGCGCCAGTCGCAGCGGAAAGTGATATGATAGGGGCCGTGCAACAGTTCGTTTTCCTGGCTTAGCTTCCAGTAAATAAAACAGCTCTCAGAAGGTCAAAAACATGAACCCACTTCTTACTAAAGTCCCCTTGTTTGCTGGCTTAGATGCGGCAGAATTACAGCAACTTGTAGCCATTCTCGACGAGCGCCAGATTGCTCCCGGCGAACTCATTATCCAACAGTATACGACCGGTGATGAGATTTATATTATCGAGCAAGGCACGGTCGAAATTTTTGTGGAAGGGCTGCAAGAAGGGAAAACCCTTGTGCTTTTGGGACAGGGGCAAGTGGTGGGTGAATTGGCTTTGATTGATCACGGGTATCGTTCGGCCTCAGCCCGGGCTACGTCTAGAGAAGGTTGTAAGTTGCTTGTTTTACGCGGGTCGGAATTTATGGCTTTATGTGAACGCCAACATCATATTGGTTTTGTGGTGATGCGTAATCTGGCTGTAGATGTGGCCTTTAAGCTCAGGCACCGCAATCTGGCCGACATGTAAAACAATGGGGCTTCACCGGATTATTATAGCTGTTCAGATAAGCATTGGGATTTTGGTTCGTAGTGACCTTTGCGGCGGCGCACCCGCAAGCGGTCACTACAAACAATATCTCATTCTTGAAAGCTATAGCAACAATTTAGCCAATGGTGGTGTGGGTTATCACACCGCCCATCTCCCCTCCGGTAGTTTAGGAGTGTCTTATGAGTGAGCCTGTCTACAAAGTAAGTGTTGTTGTGGCCGACGCCAAACATCCTGGCGCTATTATGAACAGTGATCGCAAGATAGAAGTAGGCGATGAGTTAGAATTGGATGGACAGCGTTTTGTGGTCATTGAAGTGGAAGAGTTAATGCCCCCGGTGGGTGGTTTTGGCTTTATCCATGTGACCTGCCGCTCCCTTGATCTCGTGAATAGTGGCAAATAAACAATCCTTCTTTGTCTGACCCTTTCTCAGACAATGGCTGACTGTTTACACTTTTTTACCCCTCAAATAGTCGATCCCCTCGATGTAAATGGTGTGCAATTTGATAGGTATGGCCCTGGGCGGATGTGAGCGATGAGGTAACACGCGGCCGCGATCAACACATGCGTCGCTTCTGGTGTTCCCGCTAATAGCTGGGCCTGGTTAAAAGTCACTTCCCCTGTCTGAATGGTGTGGAAACCCTGATCCTCGTGTAACAACAATTTACCCAGCACCCCGCGAATTCCGAAAGAACCAAAGATTTTAGCTATAGGAACATCCCTTGTGGTTGCCCTCTGGTCGGAGTTTTTACTGGAGCATGAAGTTTACCCACTGGACTTTCAATCAGCGCTGGCGACGAGGGCTTCAGAAAGGGATACGCGGCCGCTGTCCCGCGCAAACCCCCGCACATCCACCCGCCGCAACAGCCCCACCGCTCCCAACAGCCCCAGCCCACCTATCACAAAAATCAGCCCATACCCCACGGCATCCCCCCATTGCAGGCGCAAAATAAACAAGTCGCGCAAGGCCCCGCCGAGAGCGGTGCCCAGCCCTTTGCTGATAAGGACACAAACCGACCAGAGAGCCAGGTACGCGGCCGCGTCCCGATCCGGTGACATGACCGCCATCAAACTCAGCCCCCCAAACGTGTATACCCCAAACCCCAGGCCAAAAAACAACAGGGCCACCATCAATAACCGCTCCACCCCCATAAACGAGGTCAGTCCCAACAACAACAACCCCACGGCCATGATCACCAGCCCCACCCCCGCTTTACGGGCCTGATCTTCCGGCTTTTGCCGCCGCCAGATAGCAAACCCGATGAGCAACATCACAATGGTCCCTGTACCCCAATAACCAGTGAAGCGAGTCGTGTCTTGAGCGCTCAGACCCAGCACTTCTCCCCCAAACGGCTCCAAAATAGCATCCTGCATCCAGGCAAAAAACGTCGCTGTACCGAGAAAGGCAAAAATAGGGCAATGCGTTTGTCACGCAGAATTTGGCGGAACTTATCCACCGTCGCCCGTACATCATCCCGAGGATGGTCTAACTGTGGCACAGCGTTGTTTCTCTCCACCCGCACCACCGAAAACCACCAGAAAAACCCGGCCAGACCGGCTACCAGCAGGATCATTTCCCAGAAAACGATCTCATCGTAATGGGGCATCCAGCGGCCAAAACCAAAACCAAAGATGGCAAAAAAGGCGATGAGGATGGTTTCGGCGACGCCAATAGCAATACCCTGTTTCTCTGGTGGGGCCGATTCCCGCACCAAAGCCAGGTAAACACCACCCGACAACAGTTTACCAATACCAAAAAGCAGAAAACTAACAATGGCTATGAACCAGCCCAGCGCAAGATCACCGGCCTCAAACCGGCGCACACTGATGGCCAACAAGGGCAAGGCCATCACCATGATGCCGCGCCCCAACCAGATGTAAGAGGTACGCCGTTGCCCCCACAACCGCACCGTATCAGAGCGATGCCCAGCCCACAGGCTGATAGGCATGAGTAAATATTGCAAGGCTAACAAAAAGGCGACGGGTGTGGCATCCATTTTCAGGTCTACAATCATAACCCGATTCCAGACGCTGGCGGTCAAGATTTCGGCCATAGCAGAGCCAATCTGGAAGGTGGTGAGCCGGAGCGTTTGCCCCAGGCGAAAGGAAGAGGATGTTGTCATAGGAGTTTCCCATGGGCCTACGGCGCACCGAGATGAATGAAAATCAGAGGAACTCGTGGGAACTCAGAGGAACTCTGGGAACTCACTCAGCTCTTGGCTCTCAGTTCTCAGTACTATTTTCGCAGGAGTTATTGGTATATTGGTTATTGGCAGCGCGGGCCGATGACTAACAATCTTACCGTTCATAAGAGCTAATCAGGGCCAATAAAACTTCGTTGGTTAACATCGTCACCTGCCGGTGGATGGTGCCCCAGTTGGTAGGGCTTTGTGGGCCGGTGGCTTCGATCATGTCGTAGATAGTTTGGGAAAGGAATTCGCGGAACAGCAGGTAAGCTCGCACGGTATCGGTGAGGCGCAGGCCGTTTTCTTGCCCTAGCTGCTCGTAAGCGATGCCGACCTGACGGGCTTGTTCCAGGGTGGCCGGGTCATCGTTGTTCAGGTAGTCGTTGACGAGGTGGAGCAGGTGGTGGCCGATTTGGCGCAATTGCTGGCGCGCGGCCGCGTCCAGTTGTTGATACCACCCCTCTTCAGCTAACCGCCCCTCAGTCATTTCCAACCGTGCCCGGCCTACGGTGTTTTGCACCACCAGTTGGATACCGGCTTGTTGACTGCGCTGGGTCGCGGCCGCGGCTGTGGCCAACTCCTCACGCCGAAAACGCCGGTGTCCGCCCGCCGTTTTGTGCATCGGGATTTCCCCCCGATCCGCCCAGGCGCGCACCGTCGAGGGGTGTACCCCTAACAACTCCGCCGCCTCACTCAGATTCAACAACTCGTTACTCACACCTGACCCCTTGAAACCTGAAACCTGAAACCTGAAACCTGAAACCTGAAACCTGAAACCTGAAACCTGAAACCTATGTAAATTTACATGATTTCAGTCAATTGGCAATAGATTATGTAGTTTTTTGTGGGTGTTGAGGGAAATTGGCGGTAAGCCCAGATCGCCCGGCCGTAAAACGGGCCGGGCTGTGTTAGAGGCGAGGCCGTGGGCCTGGCGTTTTAGCCCGTAGGGCTTGGTACGTTTAGCCCGGCGGTTCGACCGCCGGGCGGGCTAACTGAACACTTGCGCTAAAACAATCAATAACTGACTCTTCCACACATTACGCACCACGCACTACGCACCACGTCCCAGGCTTTGCCAAAAATTCAACCACATCTCCATCCCTGGCTCAACCTGTAACTCTGTGCCGTGGGGATGAATCCAGCCTAATTGCCAGCGGTGATGTTGTCCCTCTTGCCACAGATCCACCTGCCAGGCCGACCAGCCGGATGCGGGTGGTTCTAGGCCATCGTACAGCGGCTCCCACTGCACCCACAACACCGGGCGTGATTGGGTTTGTGCCCACTGGGCAATATGCGGCCGCAAAGCCAGCCCATTTTCCCGCAAATACATGGTCATTACAGTGTTGTAGATGAGCACAGGGGCCTCATTGCTGGGGATGCGGCTTAAAAAGCCCGGCAATTCATCGGGCAAGTTCACCGGGAAAAGCGGCACGGCCGCGGCCAACCCCTGCCACGCCGCTATGCCTTCTTTCAACCGTTGCAACCGCTGGGGCTGATCCCCCCACACATAAGCCATGAGCGTGTACTCCCGCTCCGGTGTGTGCAGATGAAACGGATGCAGGTCACAACCGAGGCGGCTGACAATCGTGGGCGTCTGGCGCTCTGACGGGTCGCTACTCAGGGGCAACTGTTCAGGATTGACCACTTTCGTGATGAACTGCACGGGTTCACCCAGTCCCACATCGGTCAAAACCGTGCCCGTGGCCTTATCCACCAACCGGTAAGCCCGCCGCTCCCCCACTAAATTGAGACCCGCACTGGCCCCCAGGTCTACCAGATTAACGGCTGACCAACCCGTATTCAACAAGGGCCACAACCAGGACAGCCCACGCCCCGTTTCATTCGTTTGTACGGTGGCGGTCTGGATGAAAGGGGTGTAGGCATCGGCTCGGGCCAGGATGGTATTCTGCCAAAGAGCAGGCAACTCAGGCGCGTGGGGAGGCAGGTGACCGCCAGCGGTGGCGTAATAAGGGATAAGCGGTTGGGCGGCTGGCTCTTGGGTCAAAACATCCCGGTGAACCGCGGCCGGGAGCAGGAGCGTCAGATCAAATGGGTTACGGGCCTGTCCTACATCCATTAACCAGGCCATCACCGGGTGCTCCGGTTGGTCCAGCCAATCCACACAGGTGGCAAAAAAGCGGGCGTAAAGGGGGGAGTACGCGGCCGCGAAGGTTAACTGCCCCTGGAAATGACGGTGTAATTTTTCAGCCAGCGGTGTCATGGGCGTCTCGTCGTGAACCATAACGATAGGTATAAACTTTGGTGATTTCGGCCCCAAAGAAGATCAATTGGGCCGAATAATAGACCCATAGCAACAAAACAATGAGAGAACCAGCCGCGCCATAGGCTGAACCCGCCCCGCTCTTAGCCAGATAAAAACCGATGAGGGCTTTACCTACCATAAAAAGCACGGCTGTTACCAGACCACCCACGCCAACATCGCGCCAGGTGACGCGTGTATCGGGTAAGTAGCGGAACATCAGGGCAAAGAGGGGGGCCATAATAAGCAGTGAGGTGATCCAATCGAGCAGGGGCAGGGCCAGGCCAACCAGGGCAATATTGTCTGCCAACACCTGATTAATGGCGGTAATGGCGGTGCTGATGACCAACGAAACCAGGAGCAGGAAACCCACTGTTAATACCATAGCCAGAGAAATCAGTCGCTTTTGGATGGTGTACCAGATACCGGCATCCGGAGCCCGTTTGATCTGCCAGATGGTGTTGAAGGCGTCCTGGAGTTGGGCCAACACCTGAGAAGCGCCCCACATCAATATCACGATGCCAATGACGGTCGCGGCCGCGCTGGTTCCGGGACGGCTCACGCTGGCAATCATGTCGGCCAGGGCTTCGGCCACCTCTGCACCAGCGGTGTCTTCGATTTGGGCGACGATTTCGCTTTGGGCCTGCGTGCGACCAATCACCAGCCCGGTGATACCGATGGCGATGACTAGCAGCGGGGCAATGGAGAAGAGGGTGTAATAAGCTAACGCGGCCGCGAGTCGGGACACCTTATCTTCCCCATACGCTTTGGCCGCATCACTAAGCAACTTGAAGATACTCTTGGCTGTTTCCATAATTTTGTGATGTCAGATTGAATTATTGTCTGGGTATAAACGGCAAATAGATTAACTGCTGGGGCAGCAGAAAAGCAAATGAACCGGGCTGGCAAATGCCGATGGTGATCTGATTAGTCAGCAAGTTATGATTGTAAGTTGACGGCGGCACACAGGTCGCGGCCGCGTCCGGCCAACCATCACCATCCCAGCGCCCCAGATACATCTCTGTCTCATTAAACCGGTTCCCCAGGTCCAGATTAGAATAACGCATGGTCACTGCCACCGGCTCAGCAAAGGTGAAATTGGGTAACCAGGTACCATTCTCGTACACTGCCAGATCAAAATTATGACCGATGGTGGATAAGCTGAGGCTATTCAAGGTAAGCAAAGTCGGGGTTATCACCACATTCACACTCGTTGTCACCGCACCCACCGGAAACACAAATTGGGTAGGCAATCCCTGAGTATCGGTGTAAATGAGCGTCGCGGCCGCGTTCTCATTCAATGTTACCATCACCGGGGCAGGCACGACGACAAAATCCAGCCCCACCACCGATGGCCCTACCGTTACAGCCTGGTTCGCCGGGCTAAAACGGAAGTTGGGCAAGGTCGGGGTAAGCGTAAACACACCACCCACAAAACCCGTCAGGTCATAGGTTCCGCCAACGGTTGTTGTTGCGCTCAACCCATTGCTGGCCTGGATAATAACACCACTTTGCGGCACACCAACATGATCGGCCACGCGGCCGCTGATGGTGTACGACTCCTGCACCACCGCCATCCCCCCACTTAGATCCGCCAGCCACAGCTTATCGCCGGCCAATGTTACCCCACGAGCCGTGCCGCCCGTATCCAGGTAAGCCATTTCCTGGGGATTGGCCGGGTCGGTCACATCAAACACCCGTAACCCTTTGGTGCTCGCGGCCGCGAACAATCGGTGATCCTGAAGCACTAACCGGTAAGCCCAACCCCCAGTATTGGCCGTCGCCAACAGAACCGGCGTAGCGGGTGTGCTAATATCCAAAATCGCCACATACCCATTGAGAGCGGCTACATAGGCTACATCCTGCGCCACAACAACCCCCACCGACTGCCCGGCAGGAACATAAAAGCCCACTTCCACAGGCTGAGAAGGGGTACTTACATCAATGACCCGCACCCCCTGGGCCTGATCCGCCACATAAGCATAATTGCCTTGCAAAGACACATCCCAGGCTTCGCCCGGCGTATCATAAAAACCAACCAGGGTAGGATTCGTTGGATTGGTCAGACTTAAAATGCGTAGCCCTTTGTCACCATCGGCCACATAGGCCCGGTTATCGCGAATAACGAGCCGATGCGCGTTGCCTGGGGTGTCATAAAAACCCACCACCGTCGGTTGAGCCGGATTGCTGATATTCAAAATGCGAATGCCACCCACGTCCCCCGCGGCAACATAGGCATACGAACCATTGAGGACAATTTGTTCGGCATTATCGGGCATGGGAATAAGAGTGCCGGGCACAGGCAAAGCTGGATTGCTGATGTCAATTACCTGCACGCCTGACCAATCAGCCACATAAGCCACGGAGCCATTCACTGCCACATCCTGTGCTCGATTGGTGACTTCGTATTGTCCTAAGGGCACAATAGAAAACGGATTAAACACATTGTAAATCCGCAGACCACCCATCTCGTCCGCCACATAAGCCAGGTTATTCTGTAAGGCGATGCCCCAGGCCGTGCCAGGTGTATCCACGTAGCTGGTCAGGGTTGGGGCATTGGGGTTGCTCACATCCATAATGCGTAACCCACCGTTCCGATCTGCCAGATAGACATAATCGCCCGATACGGCCAGATCAGCGCCGGAGCCGGGCAATGACGTATGGCTATTAGCCGACGGGTTCGCCGGATCATTCACATTGATGATGCTTAGATAGCCGTTACATTCGCTGGCACAGTTGGTCTGAATAACGTAAGCATGAACCCCCTGAATGGCGACTCCCCGTGCCCAACCCGGTGTCGCCAGTATACCTACCGGGTTTATCTGATTGGGGTTGTTCACGTTCAGCAGACGTAAATTGCCAAAGTCGGCCGCCACATAAAGTAAGTTACCACCCAGAGCCAGGTTGTACGCGGGAGCATTCAGAATGTATTGGCCTAACCAGGTGGGCGCAAGTGGGTTACTTATATCCAGGGCGGTAACGCGGCCATAGGGGGCGCCAAAAAGGGTCTCGGCCAGATAAGCGGTGGGGCCGCTAACAACGACGGCTTGAATTTGGCCGGTGGTGGTGTAGGTGCTGAGGTAGGTGGGGTTGGCCGGATTTTGAATATTAAACAGGTGTAAGCCAGATTCCGCGGCCGCGACATAAGCCACATTTCCCGCCACAACCACATCCGTCGCCAGGGCCGGTAATGAAGCATACCCTAGCCGGGTGGGTGTGTACGGATTCGTTACATCCAGCAAAGCCAGCTCTGCGCCTAAACCGGCATAGGCCACCGTACCACTGATGAACACGGCATCGGCCAGCCCCCCAATGTGCCCCACTTCGGTCATGTTTTGGGCCGCGGCCGCGCCAGAAAACAGGGATGCCTCAACCGGTTGCGGCCGCTGGGCCTGTAACCAGCCACCCCAAAAACCCATCAGCCCCAAAGCCCCAAACCCACTCAATAACAGCGCCCACACATTTCGTTTAACCATATGAAGAATCCATCAACACCCGAAAACTTAGCCCTTGGGTCAGTGAATAAGAAACGGATTTTGGCCCCCTGGCCTAGATTTTACCCATATAGAGTAATCTACCAATTCTTTCTCACCAGTACCACACAAACCCCACCACCTGCAACCATTCGCCCAATTGCCCCTCGTATAGCTTTACAGAACTCATTGGCAAATTTAGTCGGAAGACCCATCCCCCTGCCCCCTTCCCGGCGGGAAGGGGGAAATACCAGGAGTGCCGGTTTTCGAGCGCGGCCGCGCTCGAAAACCGGCACTTTAGAAAGTTCCCCGCCCCTGGGGGCAGGGTTAGGGGTGGGGGAAGCCCAGGTATGCCATCGTTCTAGATTTGCCCCTCATTTAGGAACTAAGGATACACACGGAAATTACTTTGACAATCTGACAGGCAACGTCTATAATTCTGCTCCGTTGTCAATCAGCCATTGAAAGATAACATGCTTTAGAAAGATTTTGACCGGCATCCATAAGATGCCGTTTTTTTTGGAGGTAGGCCTTGTACGCAATCGTGGAATCCGGTGGTCGGCAATATCGCGCCGAAGCAGGTCACAGCTTCAGTGTCGAGAAGTTAACCCACGAGGTGGGAACGCAAATTGAGCTGAGCAATGTCTTGCTCTTAGCAAACGGTGATGACGTTATGGTGGGCCAACCCCATGTTGCTGGGGCAACTGTTAAAGCAACAGTTGTGGAGCAATATCGGGGCAAGAAAATTTTCGTCTGGAAATACAAGCCCAAGAAACGGTCTCGTCGTCGCATGGGGCATCGTCAAAGCTATACCCGCCTCCGTATAGATGAAGTGGTTTACGCCGCTTAAATACAGACTGAAGTAGCCGGGGTGTTGGCAAGAACAGGCAAAGTCCTGTCTCCTGGATACGCAGAAAGGAGCTTAAAACATGGCACATAAAAAAGGTAGCGGTTCGACCCGTAATGGCCGCGATAGTAATGCCCAACGGTTGGGTGTCAAAATTTATGGTGGACAACAGGTTCAGCCTGGACACATCATCATCCGCCAAAAAGGCACCAACGTAAAACCCGGCAACAATGTAGGATTGGGCCGTGATTACACCATTTATGCCCTCATTGAAGGGCAGGTAAAGTTTGAAACGAAACATGGCCGTAAACATGTAAGTGTTTACCAGACAGAAGAGGTGCAAGTCGCATGAAAGAAGGCATTCATCCCACCTGGTATCCTGAAGCCAAAGTCATCTGCAACGGCGAAGTTGTGATGGTTGTTGGGGCCACCAAACCGGAAGTCCATGTGGAAATCTGGTCTGGTAATCATCCGTTCTTCACCGGTCAGACCCGTTTGTTAGACACCGAAGGACAGGTTGACCGCTTCATGCGCCGTTTGCAGGTTCGTGAGCAGATTTTAACCTCTCAAGAAGTGCAAAAAGAGCAGGTTGATCCCACCCGTTGGTCCGTAGATACGATGTCTATCGGTACACGCGCTGAAAATGCGTTGCGGGAAGCGGGATTGACAACCGTGGGCGATGTTTTGCAGAAATTGCAGAATGACGGCGACGATGCTTTGTTGGCTTTGCCCGGCATTGGCCAGAAAGCGCTCATTGATGCGAAACGGTTCTTACGGGCCGAAGGTTTGATTGACTAAAGCCTGACGCTTCGTTAACCTCTAATTTATGGCAATTGAGAAGACAGACACGGCAACGTGTCTGTCTTTTTTTGTGTTTTATCGTCGCCTCTATTTTTCTCCTATAGCTGTTCAGATAATCATTTGGGGTCTTTGTTTGTAGTGCCCGCTTTAGCGGTCAAAGCGGTCACTACAAACAAAATCTTTTTCTTGAAAGCTATAGCGACGGCTCCCTGGAAGGTTTAGCCAGGTTACGCGCCAGGCGCACCGTCACAACAAGAAAGATAACCATGCCTAACAGACGCCCTGCGGCACTCAGGCCAAAAATCAACTGAAAGCTAACCGCATCGGCCAGGTAACCGCCGAGCAAGGGACCTACAACGGCACTGGTGAAAGCGACAGTTTGGTAGAGGGCGACGGCCCGCGGCCGCGACTGTTCCGGCGTCATTTCCAACAACAAGTTAAAGTTCGACAGGTTGTACCCGGCCCAAATAAATCCCCCTAACATGTTAATCAACCCTACCTGCCAGGGAGCCGTTATAAACATCCAGGCAAAGGGCAAAATCGGAATCGTAAAGCCACACACCACCTGCACCCACACCGCCCCTTCTGATCCAACATCCGGCCAAAAAACCATTGTCCAAACAAGGCTGTGAAACTACTCACCGCCGCCAAGGCGCCAATAGTGCTCGTTCCAGCATTAAATTGACGCACCAGATAAACATTGAAGAATGGCGCGGCGACCTGCAAGGCTATCCCCCAGACAAACGCACTAACAACCAGTCCCAAAAACGGCACATTTTGCCGTAACAGACGGCGTGTATCCCCCCGTCGGTGGGGCGGATTTTGCCTGGTGCTTAATGGTGGCTCGCTGATACGGTGGAAGGAAAGGGTGCTAATGGTCCCAAAAATAAACGCGCTAAAAAAAACGGCCTGATAACCCAGATAAGGGTGACCTCCCAACCCATTAAGCTGCCGGATGATCAGTCCGGCCAATGGGGCTACCAATAGCGCCGCGATGCCCATCGTCGTGTTACGACTACCAAAGTAGCGGCCGCGCATAAAATCCGGCACGATGTCCGCCACCATAGAGGTCCAGGCCGGGTTGCTAAAGTTAAACAAAAACGCCCGCAACCCATTCAAAACGATGATGAGCACAATGCCCCACATAGGCTCACCAATAAAAAAAGGGAAAAGTGCCAGAAGTAGGAGCATTAATCGCCCCCCCACCCCTGTATACCAGACGACAATGCCTTTCCGTTGGCCCTGTATCTCCACCAACCGTGCTCCGGGGAACAAGGCCATGGCACCGAGCAAATTGCCCAAGGCTGTCAACCAGCCCACTTGCCCATTGCTGGCTCCATAGGCCAGGGCAAAGAGAGGGATAAAACTAAGGTGGAAGTTTTCGCTGATGGCGGCAAAAAGACCATCTATCCAGAAGTAACGTAGGGTGCGAATAGCAGGTTGCGCCAGTGGTTCACTGGCTTGTTGGGCCAGGCTCCGGTCAATGGGGCGCACCAACAGATACCAGTTCCAGCGATGCGGCCGCAAATGATCGACCGCCGCACTCATACGTCGCTGAATGATGACCCCTTGTGTCGGTTGCCGTTCTTTTTCCTCAGTTGACATAAAACAAATACCTCGTCCTCAATACTTAATTTTGGCCCTTCCCCCGCCTAAGCGTAACATCTGATTCCCCAAAAACGCAACCCGAAAACCGAACCCTTAGGAACAAGGATTAAATAACTTGCGGAACTGAAAGGAGAGATTCGACCAACTTTACCCAACTCCTTGGTAGATTGAGTCGGAAGACCATCCCCCTGACGATTCCCGGAGGGAAGGGGTGATCCGTACTTCCCCCATCATCACCTCTCAATCGTAAGGGCTTCGCCGCTTTGCCGTAGGTGAACGCTCAAGAAAGGCTGTTATGGATTGTGCTATACTAACGACATAAGGAATGACATTTCAATCGAGGAGAGAAATTATGACTCCGAGTATGACAACAAACTCCTTACCTGATTTTGAAACCATTTTTCACCAGATTATCGGGCAGACAATGGGCGACATTAACAGTCCGTACGGCGAAGAATGGCTTCCTGCGGACCTGGTTCAGGCAGATAACAACCAGCATCTCTTGCTTGAGGCTCTACAAACCAGTCAATCGCGTCATTATAACCAGCGTGAGTCACAACTATGGGACAGTCTCAAGCGGAAACTGAGCCAGACAGTATAAGAGGAACCTATCATGACAAAACGTACCCTATCACTCACCCGGCTTCTAGCCATATGCCTGATCATTATTTTTGTTCTGGCGGCCTGCCGGAAAAAGGATGAAGCCACCCCAGCGCCACAACCAACGAATACGACCGCGGCCGCGACGCCTCGTCCTACCGCCACTCCCCGCCCCGTCACCACCCCCGCCCCCATCAGCAACCAATCGGTTGACCCCGCCGACATAGACTGGGCGCCCCAGGTTGTTTACAGCAGCCCCCTGCCCGGCGAAGAAACCACCCTGGATGGGGCCATCACCATTCGTTTTGACCAACCGATGGATCGCGCTTCCGTTGAAGCCGCCTTCGCCATCACCGAAGAACAAGGGGACGCCCAGGCCGTGCGAGGCAACTTCACCTGGACCCGCGACGATACCGTCATCTTTACCCCAGCCAACAATTTGGATCGCCAACAACGTTACCGGGTGCAAATCGGCACGCGTGCCCAGGGACTCAACGGCCAAACGCTTGAAGGCCCCGTCTTACTCAACCTGGAAACCGTCGGTTTCATTGCCGTTAGCCAGGTCATTCCCGATACCGACACCGACAATGTGCAGACCGATAGTGCCATTACCGTCCTGTTCAATCGGCCCATCGTCCCCCTCACCGCCACCGGCCAACAGGCGAATCTACCTCAACCCCTCACCTTCACCCCTCCGCTTGATGGCACGGGTGAATGGGTTTCTACTAGCGTCTACCGCTTCGTACCCGATGCCCCGTTGGATGGAGCGACGACTTATCGCGTCACCGTCAACGAGGGGTTAGAAGATGTTGTGGGGGGCTTGTTGGCAGAGGATTACACCTGGAGTTTCACCACCGTAGACCCCAGCGTTGTCTCTATGGCGCCAGTCAATAATAGCGAAGGCATAACCCTGGAGAGTGGTTTTGCCGTGCAGTTCAACATGCCGATGGATCGGGCCAGTACCGAAGGGGCCATCACCCTTTCCCCCGCCACCGATGTCGAGTTCACCTGGACCGATGAAGACCGTACCGTTCTCATCACCCCGACTGCTCGCCTAGAGCTAGACACTGATTACACCTTGAGTGTCGCTACCTCAGCCCAGTCAGCCAATGGCAACGCCTCGTTGGATCGGCTCACCCGTAGCAATTTCAGCACCATCCCGTTCCCAGCGGTCGTATCCACGTATCCCGAAGATGGCGAACTGATCGAAGTAGCCTGGTTTTACAGTGTAGGCATCAATTTTGCCTCGCTGATGGTGGAACAGACATTGGTGGACAAGATCATCATTGAACCAGCCCCTGACCCGGAACGTGTGCGTACTGATTTTTATGGGCAGGGCATGAATGTCATCTTCCCCGTCCAACCTGACACAACCTATGTGGTGACAGTTCCCGGTACAGCGGCGGATCCCTATGGCAACACGCTCGGCGAAGATTACGTCTTCTCCTTCACCACAACCCCTCTGCCCCCGGTTGTCACCCTGAATCTGCCTTTCTATCTGAGCCAGTTGACCACCAGCTACCCCACCAATATCGAAGTGGCTTATCGCAGTACCGGTCAGGTCAATGTGGCCTTATATGATTTAGGGTTGCCCATTAGTTATCTCAATGACAATTACATCGTCAACCAGGATGATTTTGTACCCGGAACACCAACCCGCACCTGGGAGTTTCCGGTGGAGAGAAGCGACGCGGCCGCGATATTAGAAGTTCCTTTAGCCGATGGTGACACCCTACCCACCGGCGTTTACCTCGTCACTGCCGAGTCCAACGAACCAATAACGGACCCCTATGGCCGTTACTGGCAAAACCAGCGTAATCTAGTCGTCGTGGCCGACACCAATCTGGTGGTAAAAGAAACCTTTGGCACTGTGCATGTATGGGCCACCGATTTAGCTACCGGCGAACCAGTCAGCGGCCGCGTCATCACCCTCTACAACAATCTCAACACCGAAGTCGGTCAGGCCACCACCGATACCAACGGTTTTGCCCGTATCCCTTACACCACCCCACAAGATAACTACTTGTCCGGCGTGATCGCCGTCAGCAATGCCCCTGGTGAAGTGGGTTTTGGCGTGGGGGCCAGCGATTGGGATATTAATGTCAATCCTTACCAGTTTGGCTTACAAAATATCAACGTCAACGATGAAATACCGACTATCTTCTATCTTGTTACCGACCGCCCCATCTACCGACCTGGCGACACGGTAGCTTTCCGGGGTATCCTGCGCGACCAGAACTATGGCCGTTATGATGTCAGCGGCCGCGACACCGTTGATCTACAACTTATCTCCTACAACTACTACGAAGGCAGTGAAATCGAGACCATTCGCCTGGAACCTGAGGTGGATAGTAACGGGAACTTCAGCGGCGAATTTGTGGTGCCGGAAGATTGGCCTTTAGGCACGTATGCCTTTATCTCCGATGAACAAACGCTCCAGGGAGAACGCTCCTTCACCGTGGCCGAATATCGCGCCCCGGAATTCCTGGTCTCGGTGACATCCGAAACAACGGATATAGCGCGTGGTGAAACCGTAGACATGACCATTGAAGCCAGCTACTTCTTCGGCGGCCCCGCCACCGACCTGACAGTAAACTGGAACATCACTGCCGAACGGTACTTCCTGCCCTGGGAAGGCCCCTACTATAGCTTCAGCGACGACGAATATTTCTTCTACTACTTTGATCCCTTTGGGCCGTTTGGTGGGACGCAATATCTGCTCAACGGCGAAGGCACGACGGATGCCAACGGGCAACTTACCGTGACTATACCCGCCGATGCCCTGGACATCCTGGAAGAGGGGAGCTGGAAAGTGACGCTGGAAGCCACGGTGTATGATCTGAGTGAGTTTCCGGTATCAGCCAAGGCGAGTGTCAATCAGCACGCGGCCGCGACCTATGTCGGCATCTCCCCGGCTGATTATCTCAACCCGTCCGGGGTTGAAACCGAAGTCAACCTCATCACCGTCGGCTGGGACAGCCAACCCGAACCTAACACCCCGGTCGAGGTCGTTTTCTATCGCCGCGACTGGCAAAGCGAACGAGTCGAACAATTCGGCCAGTTCACCACCCAATGGATACCCGTAGATACCGAAGTGGGTCGGGATCAAGTAACGACTGACAACCAGGGTGAAGCCAGCGCCAGTTTTACCCCCGATGAAGGTGGAACCTATGTGGCCAAAGCCACCATCACCGATAGCTCAGGTGGCAGTTACACCAGCAGCACCTACCTCTGGGTAACAGACCCCAGCTTCACCGGCTGGCGCAGCGACCCCCGCGAACGGCGCATGGATTTGACCCCCGACAACAACAGTTACAACGTGGGTGATACTGCCACCATTTTGGTGCAATCTCCCTTTGCCGACCCCGTTAAAGCCTGGCTCATCATCGAACGCGGCACGGTCATTGAAGAGCGGGTCATTACTCTGGACAACAGCAGTGATACCATCGAAATTCCTATTCCGGCTGGGTACGCCCCCAACGTCTATGTCAGCGTTGTAGCCGTTCAAGGCACGCTGGGCAACACCGCCTTCGCTGATATTCGTCTGGGTATGACAGAGTTAGACATCAACCCGGAACAACTCTCGCTGAATGTCAGCGTAACGGCTGACCGCGAACTATATCAGCCCGGCGAAACCGCCACCTACACCATCCAGGTCACGGATTACGCCGGTAATCCCGTCTCGGCCGATGTATCGCTGGCCCTGGTTGACCTGGCTGTCCTGACCCTCAAACCGGACAATGCGCCGCCCATTCTGGAAGCGTTCTATGCCAATCAACCCTTCCGTAGCCGCCTGGGATCGGGCCTCTTCTACAGTGGTGAAGGGCTAGAGATAGAAATTCCCAACCCGTTTGGTGGCGGGGGTGGCGGCGGGGGGGGAGAGGACTCTGCGGAATCAGTCGCTCTCCGTGATCAGCAAGATGACGATGTGCGTAAAGATTTCCGGGATACCGCTTATTGGGAAGCCGTGGTAACCACCGATGAGGATGGCACGGCCACCGTCACCGTAGACCTGCCCGACAACCTGACCACCTGGCGCATGAGTGCCAAAGCGGCCACTACCGATACCTGGTGGGACAAACCTTCAGCGATATTATCGCCACCAAACCATTGCTCATTCGCCCGGTCACGCCGCGTTTTATGACCGTGGGTGATGTGATTGAACTGGGGGCCATCGTCAACAACAACTCCGGCGCGCCCCAAACCGTCACCGTGCGCCTCAATGCCAATGGAGTCACGCTGCAAACAGAGGCGGAACAAACCATTACCGTGCCTTCGGCTGGAAGTATGTTGGTGCGTTGGCCGGTGGTCGTGGATGATGTGGAAAACGCTGACCTGACTTTCCGGGTGAGCAATAGTGAATATAGCGACGCCAGCAAACCAACCTTTGGGGAAGGGCCAAATCAGCTTATCCCTGTTTATCGGTACACCGGTGAAGATATTGTGGGTACGTCTGGCATGATGACGGAGCCGGGCCGACGGGTAGAAGGAGTACTTCTGCCCCCCGGGTTTGATGATCGGCAGGGTACGGTGGAAGTGCAGATGACGGCCTCGCTCGCGGCCGCGCTCCTTGACGCCCTCACCTACACCGAAGAATACGACTTCCCCCCCAGTTGCCCCTATGGCTTCGCGGATCGTGTCCTGGCTACCTCATCCATCATCTACGCCTTAGACGAACTAGACCAAAGCAACCCCACCCTTCGTTCCCGGCTGGCTACTCTGATCAACCAGGATATCGCCGCCCTGGAAGGCTTACAAAAGACCGATGGTGGCTGGGGTTGGTGCTACAGTGACGAAAGTGATGACTTCCTCACCGGACAAGTGTTCTTCGCCCTCATCATGGCCGAACGGGCTGGCTTCAACACCAGTTCCACCGTCATGAACAATGCCCAAAGTTATATCGAAGGGCTGGTAGCTCCGGCAACCACGCTGAACGAAACCTGGGAAATTAACCGGCAGGCGTTTTTCCTCTACATCCTGGCCGAAAATGGCAACAACGACACCGCCGAGTTCGCTGATGACCTGTTTAGCGAACACCGCGACTTGCTCAACCCGTCTGCCAAAGCCTATCTGGTCATGGTGTACGAACTGAGCGGTAACAGCGGTTCCGACGCTCAACAAAGCCTCATCGCCGACCTGAACGATGCAGCTAACCTGACCGCCGCCGGGGCGCATTGGGAAAACATTGAGCAGGATTGGAACAACTTGAGCAGTGACATCAGCGGCACGGCCATTGCCCTCTCGGCCATGCTCCGGGTAGAGCCTGATAATCAGATTCTGCCCAATGTGGTGCGCTGGCTGATGGTGGCCCGCACCGCCGGACATTGGCCCACCACCTACGAAACGGCCTGGAGCATTCACGCTTTGGCTGACTGGATGGTGGCTTCCGGCGAACTAAACGCCAACTACGACTATCTGTTCCAGAACAACCTGGTCACATTGGCCGAAGGAGAATTCAATCAGACTAATCTGGATGAAACGGTAAATGTTTCCATTCCGCTCAACACCTTGGTTCCTGAGGAAGTCAACTTCCTGGATTTCCAATATCTGAACGGCAATGGCAATTTGTATTACACCGCTTATCTGGACAGCTTCATTGATGCGTCCACCGTCAGTGCCACCAGTCGAGGCATTACCGTACAACGCACCTACTACGACGCCACCTGCATCCCCGAAGAAGACACGTGTGAACCCATTACCCGCATCGCCGCCGGGCAACAGGTGCGTGTCCAGTTGACCATCGTGGCCGAAAACGACCTGGTTTATGCCATCGTCGAAGATTACCTGCCGTCCGGGGCTGAGGCGATTGACCCTGGTCTGGAAACCAGTGCCAGCCTGGAAGGGGGCATCAACCGCACGGATGATACCTATCGGTATGGATATTGGGGTTGGTGGTACTTCAACCGTATTGAGTACCGGGACGAGAAAGTGGTGTTTTATAGTGAGTTCCTGCCCGCAGGAACCTACCAATACACCTACTACCTGCAAACCACCATCCCTGGTGTCTATCAGGTACGCCCCACCCTGGCCCGCGAGGAGTTCTTCCCTGAAGTCTTTGGCCGAAGCGATGGGATGTTATTTGTCATCGAAGAGTAAACCGTAAACCGTAACAAAACAAAAACGCCGTCACAGTGACGGCGTTTTTGTTTTATGCAGGTGACGAAATTCAATATGGAAACCGTGACAGGTTTTGATCTCACAATGGGCTTATAGTGTTGGGTTTGGGGTTTTTTCTCCCCCGGGGGGCAAAAAGAAGGGGGGGAGAGGGGGGGTTAGCGAGAATGTATTGGTGTGGTCTTTCTGAATAGGAGAGGCGAACATGAAAAACCGAATTGTATTGGTAAGCCTGTGGTCAGGCGTAATGGTATTGGTTGTAGGCTGGCTGTTTGGGTTGATGGGGGCGCACGCGGCCGCGCCCACCACAGATACATCTACCTACGTATCTTTTATAGCGCGGCCGCACCCCACTCCCCTCAGTGATTATTTCCGCGCCAATGTCGAAATCGCCGACCCGGCCAAACAATTGAGCTAGAGTGGGCCACCCAGGAAACTACCTGGGTCACGATTTACCACCTGTTACCCACCGGTCAGTTGGGCACATGGTGGGAAGTGGGGGCCAGTGGCATGATGACCTATACCATCAGCCCCCTGGAGCGTAATCAGACCCGCTTCATCCTCTATGCCGGTAATGAGGGCACACCTTACGCCACAGCCTTTTTGACCATTCCCCTCACATGCCCGGACACCTGGTTCTTCAATCCCCATCCCGGCATCTGCCCGGCAGGCCCAGCCATCTTGTCCGCAGGGGCCGAGCAACATTTTGAGCATGGTCTGATGCTGTGGGTGGAAGGGGAAGACACCATCTATGTTCTCTTTGATGATGGCAATTCACCCCGTTGGAGTACCTACCAGGACGAATGGGACCCCGGCGACCCGGAAGACGACCCCACGATTATTCCCCCGCCTGGTTACTACCAGCCCGTTCGTGGTTTTGGTCTGGTTTGGCGTGAACAGATGGGCGTCCGGGATCGTTTGGGCTGGGCAGTTGATCTGGAATCTACCTACCCCACGGCCGTGCAGCGGACTTCATACCCTCGCTACAACGATACCTATATCCGGGCGGCAGATGGCAACGTGTGGCGGCTGTTGACCGAACATAGTGGTTGGGAAAAAATCATCGTAACGCCGTAAACCCCAATAATAAACTCGCCATTGGCTTTTTGTGCTGACCTCTGGAGACTAAGAGACTGAGAGATTAAGAGATTCCAGAGGTCGTCCAATTTTTCGCCAGAGTCGAATAACAAAAAAAGGTGACACACACCTGATCGGTGCGCGTCACCTTATGACTTTGTCGTTGTGAGTGGTTAGCCGGTTAGTTTTGTTTGCGCCAGAGTTGCCGCCACTGAAGGGTCAGCCCTACGAGGATGAACCCAAAGCCGGTGAGGGTAAGCGCTAGAATGGATGGCGCGACCAGGGTTCCCGAAGCAGGCAAAACAGATGGTCCAGGCGCGGCCGCGGCCCCTTTCCGTACACAAAAATTCACCCCCAGCGCCACTGGCTGTTCCGCACTGATAAAGGCCGACTGCGTAGCCGCCGAAGAAACGGAATAACCCGCCGGGGGCACCGCACTCACCTGCCAGGTGCCCAAACCAGCCGCCACCAATCCATAACTACCATCCGCTCCCGATTCCAGAAAGACCGTCGTGGCTCCATCATTACTGACAAACCGGATGACAATGCCCGGCAAAGCTGGCTCATTTTGATCCACACATTTGCCATCATTGTTTTTATCCTCATACACCGTACCCCGGATAGAGCCGTTACTCTGCCCACCTGAACCACCTGTCGAAGGCACATTTGTAGCGGTGGGAGGCACGGTCGTGGGGGATGTAGGGGTGTTTGTCGCTGTTGGGGTGGGTCCATCACCTTCATTGGTAGGTGTGGGACGGGGTGTGTTGGTGGCAGTGGGATCGCCTTGTGCCTGGGTGGGCACAGCTCCCAAAAATGAGACGAATAAGATAATGAGTAGGAACGCGGCCGCAAACTGACGATACATGAAACACCTCCCTTCTGGCAGGTAACCCTAACTGACAACAAAACAATATAGCTATATCGAGGTCAAACAACTTACCACATTTTATGTCTATTATCATTTTATGTCTAATTGACCATAAATTCAACCCTGTCCATTACTTAAGTTTGAAGTTCCCCACGCAAAACGCGGCCGCGAGCCTTCACCTGTTCTCACCCTCATGGTCAAACAAATAATTGTTCGGGGTTGCCATCCATACCATTTGATCTGATACTTTAGGGTCTGTGCCCATCTAATATAAGGAGTCGAATATGCAGAAAAAGTTACATGTTTTCCCCTTTAGTCGTATCCTGTTTTTTGTCCTACTCCTCGCGGCCGCCATCTTTGCCATCAGCATGAGCCAAAACGCGGCCGCGACCCCCACCGATCCTTTCATCATTCCCAACGACCTGGAAGCTACCCATGAATTGCCCGGCCAATCCATCAGCCAGGTCACGGGTGCGCCGCTGGCCTTGTATGGCGTTAATTACCCCGTCGCCGCTGGTTCACCGGAAGAGATGGCCCGGCAATACCTCAGCGCCAACGCCGCCCAACTGCACCTAAAATCCAACACGTTAGACGATCTCGTCTATCGAGTGATGCGCCAGGGACCATCGGGCACGGTGGTGCGTTTCACCCAGCAGGTAGCTGGCGTTCCTGTTTACCAGGCTGAAATCGCGGTGCACATCAATAACCAGAACATGGTGACAGCCGTGACCAGCCAGTACAAGGAAGGGGCGGCGTTGAACAGTGTGGCCCCCACGCTCGCGGCCGCGGACGCCCATCGTCTGGCCGTTGATTACCTCACCGCCCAGGCTCCCTTCCACTTTGATACCACCACCCTGGTCGTTTACCACAACGCCAACAACGGCGAAACCCGTCTGGCGCACCAAATTCGTTTGGAACCCTCTGATCCGTTGGGTTATTGGGAACTTCTGGTAGATGCCCACAGCGGTGAATTCATCAAAGTTGTCAACCTGGCTGCCGAAGCTGATGATGGCAAATCACCTCAGATGGTAGATGGTACCGGTTTCGTTTTCGATCCCGATCCTCTTTCTTCAGCCCAGGCCACCTATGGGGATGCCGGCTTTACCGATGGTAATGATGCCACAACTCCTCAAATGGATGCCCAACGATTCAGTGTCACACTGAAAGACATCCAGTTCGATGGTGCCAATTACACCCTCATCGGCCCCTGGGCCGAGGTGCAGGACTTTGAAAGTCCGTTCTACGGCCTTTTCCCCCAACCGACCAGCACCTTCAATTACAATCGCTTTGACGATGCCTTTGAGGTAGCCCACACCTACTACCACATTGATAACATCATGCGTTACCTCAATATCACCTTAGGCTTAAGCATTGAACCCAGTGCCTATTCCGGTGGTGTGCGCTTCGATCCGCATGGTCTTAATGGGGATGACAATTCCCATTATCTGGGTGGTTCTCAACGCGTGGCCTTTGGTGAAGGTGGGGTGGATGACGCCGAAGATGCGGATGTGGTCATCCACGAACTGGGTCATGGTCTGCATGACTGGGTGACAAACGGTGGTTTATCGCAGGTTAATGGCCTGAGTGAAGGGATTGGTGACTTTGTGGCCCAATCTTACAGCCGCAGCCTGAACCAATGGGATCCTGGGGATCCCCAATATCACTGGGTGTTTAGTTGGGACGGGCACAACCCGTTTTGGAATGGGCGCATTACCAACTATGGCGCTGTCTGGCCCGGTGGCCTGGTTGGACAAGTACATACGGACGGGCAGATTTGGGCCACCTGTATGATGAAAGTGTGGAATGCCATTGGTCGTGATCTGACTGAGACAGCCCATTGGGAAGGGATTGGCATGACCAATTCTAGTAGCAATCAAAATGTGGCCGCCAATGCTGTTTTCCAGGCGGCTATTGACTTGAATTACCCAACCCCCACGCTCCAAAGTATGCGCACACAAATGGTGACTTGTGGCTACACACTTCCCGAAGTACCGGTTCCTGATTTTACGATGGGAGCCACACCGGCCAGTCAAGAAGTCTGTGTGGGTAGTAATGCCGTTTATTCGGTACAGGTTGGCTCGCAACTGGGTTACAACCAGACAGTGGTACTGAATGCCAGCGGCCACCCGGCGGGCACAACGGCGGCTTTCTCGCCAGCCAGCGCCTCGGCCCCGTATACCAGTACGCTGACGATTGGCAACACCGCCGCGGCCGCGACCGGTAGTTACACCATCAGCATCGTGGGTGTGGCGCCTACCGCTACCCATACCACCACAGTGGGTCTGACCCTCAACGATATCCCCACTACCATCGCCCTGACCGCCCCGGCCAATGGGGCCACCGGTCAACCGCTCATGCCCACCTTCACATGGCAGGCTAACGCGGCCGCGACCACCTATCTGCTAGAAGTGGCCCATGACAGTCTGTTTACCCATATCGTCTATAGCGCCAGTGGGCAAACCGGCACGTCACACACCGCTACCACCGCCCTCGATCCGGAAACGACCCATTATTGGCGAGTACGTGGGGTGAACAGTTGTGGCAATGGCGCCTACTCCAGCACCTACAGCTTCACCACCGAGGCTGGTTTCGCGGACACCTATCTGCCCCTCATCGTCAAACCATAAAACCAACCCTTTCCAGCTAAACAAAAAACGGCCGAGAGTTCGCTCTCTGCCGTTTTTTGTTTGGGGTAGGACGATCTATCAAGAAAGTGTCAAAAACAATTACCCTGTAATGGACCCATCCCCTATCCCCTTCCCGGCGGGAAGGGGAACCGGATCTGTGGGCAAAATGGGGTGCTTCGCACCCCATTTTGCCCACATTAAAAAACGCCCCGCCCCTGGGGGCGGGGCTGGGGGTGGGGAAACCCGGGCGAGCAAATTCACGAACTCTAAGGCGTTAGCGAAGATGATACGTTTGGCGTAGCGAACAGCCGTTCTGTTATTCTATAATACCAACATGGTAACTGAAAGCCCTACCCAACACATCCATGCCCAATGTATCAACGAGGTTGAGCAGTACATCCGCGAGCACATCAGTGAACCCCTGAACCGGGAGCGGCTGGCGGAAGTCGCCGGTTTCTCTGTGCCTCACCTTCATCGCATCTTTACCGCCCAGCGGGGTGAAAATATTGCCAGCTATGTGCGCCGGGTACGGCTGGAACGAGCCGGGCGCAAGTTACGGATGGGTGCTGTAGACATCACCGAAGTGGCCCAAGCCGCTGGTTATGACACCCATGCCGCTTTTAGCAAGGCGTTCAAACAGCAGTATGGCCTCACTCCCAGAGAATTTCGGCAACTTGACTGCCGCACCGCTACCCAAATGTTGCGCCGGTAAACAGGCGGCGCGGCCGCGTTACGTAGAATAAAACCGGAAGCCAACCCGTCTTTTGTTCTACACCTATAGGAAGGAAACCATGAGCATCCACATCAAACTGACCAGTGTATCTATAGATGATTACGACAAGGCGTTGCACTTTTATACCGATATTTTGGGCTTTGTGAAAAAGCACGATATGCCCTTGGGTGGAGATGCCCGCTGGATCACCGTTGTTTCACCCGGCGATCCCAACGGCACGGAACTGCTTTTGGAACCCAATGCCGAATACCCGACGATGAAGGCGTTCAAGGAAGCCCTGGTCAACGATGGCATTCCCTTCACCGCCTTCCAGGTGGACGATGTTCAACAAGAATATGCACGATTGCGGCAACTGGGGGTGGAATTTACGATGGAGCCGACCAACATGGGCATGGCGACGGTGGCCGTTTTGAATGATACCTGTGGCAATCTCATCCAGATTTATGAGGTCACGGCTGTATAGGATTAAGCCAATCTAACCGTGTTACCCATACTGGAAACGCGGGGCCGCACAACGGGGATTGCGGCCGCGTTTTTCGTTTCATAATCGTTCAGTTAGGTTACATCAACGGATTAGAAACAAACGGATTTTTTCAGAGGCCTTGGGTCCTTTCCAAAGTCCGTTGATGCACATCCCCCATTTTCCCTCCACACCGCCACGCCCCCAGCCCATCTCCCTTCATCCTTCATAATTCATAATTCCTAATTTATGGTATCCTACCAGCCATTCTTACCCACTTTAGGAGGTCTCCATGTCTGAGCAGTGGTATCTCGACACGGTATTCTACGAACTTTATTTACGAGCGTTGCAGGACAGCAACGACGATGGTCACGGCGATTTTCGCGGGGCGATGCGCCGCCTCGATTACATTAAATCATTGGGGGTGGAGTGCATCTGGATTTTGCCCCACTACCCGTCCCCCCTGGCCGATGATGGCTACGATGTGGCCGATTACACCGGGGTTCACCCCGATTATGGCACCCTGGAAGATTTCCAGGCCTTTGTCGCGGCCGCGCACGAGCGAGGTCTCCGGGTCATCATTGACCTGGTGATGAACCATTGCTCCGACCAACATCCCTGGTTCCAGGCCGCCCGCCAGGATCGCAACTCCCCCTATCACGATTACTTCGTCTGGAGCGACACTGGCGAAGAGTACGCCGACGCCCGCATCATCTTCCTCGACACAGAAAAATCAAACTGGACCTACGATGAAGTGGCCGGGCGTTATTTCTGGCATCGCTTCTACAGTAGTCAGCCCGACCTCAACTACGACAATCCCGCCGTCCACGAAGAGATGTTCAACATCATCCGCTTCTGGCTGGACACGGGCGTAGACGGGTTCCGCGCCGACGCCGTGCCCTACCTGATTGAGCGCGAAGGCACGAACTGCGAGAACCTGCCCGAAACCCACGACTTCCTCAAAAAAGTCCGTCGGCTGATAGACAGTGAATACCCAGGCCGCGTCCTCATCGCCGAAGCCAACCAATGGCCCGATGATTTGCTGCCCTACTTTGGTGAGGGCGACGAATTCCACATCTGTTTCCACTTTCCCATCATGCCCCGGCTGTACATGGCCTTGAAACAGGCTGACAAAACCGCCATCG
>JADJUV010000007.1 GCA_016716885.1 Candidatus Trichofilum aggregatum
CGTTCAGGCCGTAAGCGGGTGCGCTCAGATGAGAGTGGTTGAGGTTGATGAGGCGGGTGGAAATCCGCAAGGAAATCCGCTATTACAAACCAGGCCAACACAAGGCCACCAGGATAGAAAGCAGGTTTTGCCAACCCAGGGGAGTAAGTGAACCATTCAGACATATTCGCCATTATAACGCTGACCCATTGATTTGGGGGTTGCTATCGCTTTCAAGAAAAGATTTGGTTTGTCGTGACCGCTTTGGCGAGCTAGCACCAACCCGCTAAACGGTCACGACAAACCAAGAATTGGTCACGATTCAGGATTCATCTGACGTTCGTGCCCTGAAATGCCTGGTTGATATAACGATGGGAAGGCACACCAAAGGAAGTTCTGCCGCAATTTGTGCTCCTGAATGCGGTTGGCGGTCGCGTGCAATTTCTCGTAAGCGTCGTGCAAAATCAGCCGTGCCCGCGCCCCATCCACCAGTCGAAACAGTTGCCAACAATGCCCATAAACCCGGAAACGGTCTTCTATCCCTTCCCAGTAGCCGCTTGCATGTAGGCAAGCGCGGTTTCAGCCAATGCCCGCGCGCAACCATTGAATCCTGACGCAGATGCAAATAGGCCAGTTCGGCCTGAGTCTCGATGATGAGGCCATCCAGGTGCATAGCCTGCCGCTCCGGGAGCGCCTGTTCTAACCAGTTTTTGCCTCATCACAACGGCTGAGGGACAGGGCACGCGGCCGTGTAAAGGTTCCAGCCGTAATTGAGCATAATCCGCAACCCAATTCTGCGCCACCTGCAACTGATTGCTCCACCCAGGCCAAGGCCGCGGCCCCATCACCCGCCCACCAGGCCGCATAACCCAGGTTGAGTCACAATCGCCCTCATCCCGGCGATGGGCAACCCCACGGGTGAGGGTGCAGGGGCTTGCTCAAATATTATTGCCGCCCTGGGCTAACTCCCCATGACGCAAATAGAGATTGCCCAAATTATTGTAGAGGCGGCCTGCCCCAACAATTCGTCCATTTCCTGCTTCAAGGGTAAACATTCCTCATAACAGGTTAACGCCTTGTCTGGTTCCCCTAACTCGCCATATACACCCCCAAATTGAGCAGTGAGATGGAAATATCGTGCCGATCTCCTAACTGGCGGCGTAGAAACAGCGCTTCTTCAATGTAAGCCTGGGCCTCGCGGTAGTTCAGCGAAGCCGTGAGGACATTACCCACGCTGTTCAGCAGTAACGCCTCCAGGCGAAGTTCCTGAGCCTCACGAGCTAACGCCAGGGCCTGGGTAATTTTGCTGAAGGCTTTTTCATGCTCGCCACTGCGCAATAGACCTTCACCCCATTCATTATAGATTCGGGCTTCTAACGTGGGGAATCCGGCTCCCTGAATCATACCGACCAATGGGGCCACCAGGTCGAGCGCGGCCGCGTAGTTTTTGGTCACCTGCACATAACTTACCTCTAGCAGACGCGCCTCAGCCTGCCGCCACAAACCATCCTCGCCTTGCCAATGGGCCGTTAGCTCCAGCAGGCGGCTAATATCCTGCCACTGGGCTTCTCGTTCGCCCAACAGGTCATACACCTTTCCCGCTGCCAGAGCAGGTCGTAGTGAACCGCCTGATCATCCAACGGGATGAGGGGCCAGAGCGCGGCTAAAGTAGGCGATGGCCTCACGGTTGGCATAGTGCGCGGCCGCGTGCTCTCCGGCTTTGATGGCATAGGTACATTCCTGCTGGGGCATCTGGGCCTGCCCATAATGGTAAACCAGGTCCGGGTAATAACTGCTCAGGTCAGTGTCATGGACTTGCTCATAAGCCGCGGCCGCCAGTCCATGAAGCTCGCGCAAGCGGGAACGGAGTTGCATCTCATAAGCCGCATCCCGCAAAGGGTGTGCTTAAAGAGATAACGCCATTCGCTCAGGGCCATCCAGATTTGCTCTTGCTCCAGCTTCCTGCACATCTGGCAAGACATCCGCCTGTAACATTTGCGACAAAATCCGCACCTCAAACTCCCGGCCCAACACGGCGGCCACTTTGACCACATCTTTGATACGCCCGGCCAACCGGTCAATGCGAGCCATGAGGATGGCGTTGATGCTGGCCGGAATGGTGAAAGCCGTCGCCTCGACCGTCCAACCCTGGGGTGTCAGGGTCAATAACCCGTTTTCCCGAAAGTAGGTCAGCAATTGTTGGGCAAAGAACGGATTGGCCTGGCTTTTTCCCACAAAACGGTGCAAGGTGGGTGTGATAGGATGGTGCAGGATGGATTCGGCCAGGGGTGGTCAAGCGGCCGCGGACAAAACGTTCAGGTCTAGTTCCAGCAAGGTGTACCGGGAGCCAGGGAAAATTGCGGCGCGAACCATCATCATAATACCGTGAGGTCAAAACGATCAGGAGCGGCACCGCCTCAACCTGGCGCGTTAGCGTCGTCAACAACTCCTGGGAAGCCTCATCCAGCCAATGGGCATCTTCTATTTCTAGCACCACTGGCCGCCCACGGCTCTCGGCCAAAATCAGGGTTTTAAGGGCCTGGATGGTGTTGCGATAACGGCCGGGCGCATCGAGGGTTTCGTACAGGGAGCCGGGCCAATGATGGCCCAACAGAGCGCCCAGGATGGATTGGGTACGGCTGAGTTCGGTGCGGAGCGCGGCCGCGTCCGAGTCATCAGGCAACTGAGCCATAACCTGCGCCAATTTGTTGACAAAACGGCCCGGTTTTCCGCTGGTGTGGCTTCGGGCAGTTGGGCAAAGTAGCGGCGCAACCAATAAACAAACGGACTAAATGCCT
Source organism: Candidatus Trichofilum aggregatum (assembly GCA_016716885.1). Classification (GTDB taxonomy): domain Bacteria; phylum Chloroflexota; class Anaerolineae; order Promineifilales; family Promineifilaceae; genus Trichofilum; species Trichofilum aggregatum. The sequence continues at coordinate 2,778 of JADJUV010000007.1, forward strand.
GAGGCACAATGGCATCAGCCTGCCCAATGAACCAGCTAACCCGCTCACCACAGGTTTGGTGCAACGTGTAGGTGAGGTGGGATTTGCCGATACCCGCTTCACCATACAAAATAATCACCCCGGCAAAACGACCTTCCCACAACGGTTGGGCAAACGTTATTAAGCGGTCTAATTCCTCATCACGCCCAATCATCTGTTGGGTAAAGAACTTATCCACGGTAGAGCGCACGGCCAACAGCCGGTAGGTCGTAGCTGGTTGGGTAAATCCCTTGTAGACAAATTCCCCCGCCCAGGCAAAACTGAAATCCACCTGTTGCGCCACGGCTTCGGCCACCACAATCTGACCCCAGGTTGCTTCCATAACCTGGCGTGCGGCCAGATTAACGATGCTTCCCAGGCAAGTATATTTGCACACAAGGGGGCACCAATCATCCCGGCGAAGACCAGACCAAAGGCCATGCCTGCTCGCCATTGCAACCCGGCCACGGGCTGTTGCTCCAGACTATCACGCAGGTCAAGAAGAAAATTGAGGGCGCGTTCCTGATCGCGCTCATGGGCGATGGGCGCACCAAAATACAGAAGCAACACGCCCCCCTTGTCGCCAAACTCCACCTCGTTGAAGTGCCCACCCCAGCGCCGCGCCCCCGTAATGACCCGGCTGATGAACGCATTAAGTTCGGCCACGGGCAAACCCGCCATGAAGGAGATAAACACAATGGCGGCATCACGAAATTCTCCCGGGCCGATTTGTTCTGGGTGTATGGTGGGGAAAAAATGGGGTTGGTGAGTGGAATGGTAGGGGGCCGGTGGCTCGGCGGGCGGATATTCCACCAGGCCCAGCAAACGGCTGAACGCCGCATCTTCTGGCAAGGGGGATAGATGGGCACTGTGCGGTGGCAACCAGGCTCGCAAATGGTAATCAACAATGATGTCGCCGGATTGGGCATAATCTTCAGCCAGGGCACAGCGCTCGATGCCGCGGCCGCGGAAAAAGTAGGCTCGTTGGCTCTCTGGCCCCGCCACGCCCCACACCACCTTCCCCACCGAGAGGCCCATCCGCACGGCCAGGGTAAACGTGCCAAAGGGGGTGGCCTGGTGTTTTTCTTGTTCGATGAGGTGGTGGATAGCCAGCGCGGCCGCGCACGCCCGCACTGGTTCGTCCAGGGGAAAAACGGCAGTGAAGGCGTCCCCGGCAAAGCCGGTGATAAAACCTTTTTGCTCGTAAACCGCCTGGACAATAGGGGAGAAAACTTTGTTGAGGATGGTGGAAAGCGTTTCGGCCCCGTCGCGGCCGCGTTGCATAAACGCTTGAGTCATGGCCGTAAAGCCCGACATATCCATGAACAATGTCACCGCATCCAGCGATCCCTCGTGCTGTCCAGCAGCAAATTGCTCATCAATGAACTGGGGAATTAAGTTGAATGGCGCGTTCATCCCATACCCTCCCTTTTACCGAAACTGTTTTTATTGGTGGAGAAATTCGGCCAGGAGCAAATGGAAATGGTGAACACCATTTTCCCGTTTCACGGAGAAGCGGCCGCGGTTATAAGCGCGTGAATGCAACCCTCTCTGTACCGTCTCACAAATCTCTATATCCTCTTTTTGCACCTGATCACTAAAGGCGATGGATTGTTGCATACTCTCCCAACCCGGCCCCGTGCCTGGCTGTTCAAAGTACCATTCAAACACCGTCAACGTCCGCTCTTGATCCAGCGGGATGATGATGTTGATCTGTAAGTTATCGGGGTAAAAATTGAGCATAACATTGGGAAAAACCCAATAATACAAGGCTTGAGCTTCCGCTTCGGTACGCAGGTAGCGGCGGTCTACATCGTGGGCCGGGTTATCACTGGCGGGCCGGAAAGGGGCGTGCTGGAAAGAGTGGTAACGGAACGTATCCACCCGGTATTCGTCATAATCCAGTTCGCGGAACAAACCAGGGTGAGCAATGGGGATGTGATACCCTTCCAGGTAGTTGTCTATGTACACTTTCCAGTTGCAATTGATGAGGTAATCGCGCCGTTCTACCAGGGTCATGTGATCAATGTTCAGCCCCGCGGCCGCGACCTCTTGCCGTATCTGCCCATAATAATGAGCAAAGGGCTGACACTCAGGATCAAGATTGACAAAAATAAACGGCCCCCACGCTTCAACGGCTACCGGCTCCAGGCAAACCGCCTCTTTTTGCCAGTTTTGCACCCCCTCAAACTCCGGCGCATTGAGCAACCGACCATCCAGGCCATACGTCCAGCCGTGATAGGCACATTGCAAACTTTTGCGGTTGCCTCGCCCCTTAGCCACCGGCCCCGCCCGATGTTGACACACGTTAAAGAAGGCGCGTAACTGATTATCTTTGCCTCGGGTAATAACCAGCGGCTCTCCCATCACCTCACAAGTAAAAAAGTCGCCGGGTCGAGATACCATCTCTGTGCGCCCCACGGGTTGCCAGGTGCGCCAGAACAGCTTCTCTTTTTCCACTTGTAGATAAGACGCATCCGTATACCAGCGGGACGGTAACGTCTCCGCCAGGGTCAGGTCATCAGTCGGGGCGTAATCGGTTAATGACAACATGTTTTGGATTTTTGACGAAGGTCCAAGAGATTTAGTTCGGTTTGTGCGCCTTTGACGCTCAGGGTTCGCGGACGAAAAAGGTATTCAGCAGAAATGCCCCACTCACGCTACCGCGGACACAACACCAAGTCCCCACGGTCCCACTGCCGTATAAGCGGCCGAGCTGGTAATACCCGCCAAAGCTGTGCCAATGAGACCAAACATGGCGCCAAAGGTCAACATCTTGCCCCGCTGTTCAGGAACCTGCTCAGACAACAAGGCCAGGTTGCTGACAATAGCAAACTCAAAGCCAAAACGGGCGAATAAAAAGCCGATAAGCAAAGGGACAAAACCCTGATTGACGACTGGGAGTAAGAGAAAGCTGATGGCGGCCAGGGCCGTGGCGCCGATGACACTACGCCGTTTGCCTATGCGATCACTCACCAGACTGACGAGTACGCTGGCACATAAATCAGCCACGCCAAATACAGCGGCGACTTGTCCTAACGCGGCCGCGTCCAGCCCATACTCATTCTGTAGCCAGGTGCCATAATTCAGGAACACATGCCAGGTAGCGAACATAATCAGCCCACCCCCAACCAGCACAGCCCAGGCCGAACGACGATTCTCGCCTAGCTGCACAAAGTCGGCCAGCGTGGGCAGTTGTGGTGTCGCGGCCGCGGCCCCTAACCCATTATGCCCCTCTCTGGCGGATGGCAAGGCCCGAAAAACAAACGACATCACCAGCAACACTCCAGCAATAATAAAAAACGGCACGCGCCAACTGGTCAGCCCGATAAGCTCCCCGGCCACCAATAAACCCAAAATTCCAGCCAAGGCCCAGGCGTATTCCATGATGCCCAAACCCCGGGCGCGTTGGTTATAGGGCAGACGACTGCTCAAATATGCCTGAAGTGCCGGTATAAATGAGAAAGTGCCCATGCCCATCAATACCATCCCCACCAGAGCCAGCGGCCAGCCTGAGCTACTACCCACCACGAGAAAGCCCGCGGCCGCGAGCATTAACCCCAGCCGCATGACCAGTCGGTAGCTGGTACGGTCCATCAATAAACCAAACAGGGGCGACAAAAGCCCCATGAGGCTTCGGGCGCTCACCAACCGCCCCATCACGGGGGCGGAAACGCCCAGCCCCGCCGCGATGATGGGGTAAAAAGGGAAAAAGAGTTGGATGCCCGTATCGGTGAAGAACCGGGTCAACAGCCCTAAGGCAATCAAACGGCGAACGGACAGCTCAGGTTTTTGGGTAGCAGGAAGGGGGGAAGGCGGATTAACCATTAATGGATGACCTCAGGGAAAGAGAATGGCGATTGTATTCACTTTGACTGCGGCCGCAAACCACCGTTTTTCGCCTGGCCGAATAGTCACCAACTCAGATTCTCCTCGGTCAGAAAAATAATAATTGTATTGCTTTTACCCCAGTCACTGTGTACACTTTTTCCGTCGTTGTTTTCATCTTGCACGGGTTGGAGAGCAAAATCATCTTATGAAAAATTGGTCCTTGGTGGCTACTTCAGCCATTACATTCGTCATCTACCTGCTTTTTTTCTCGACCCAAACCCTCAACGCCCAAGCGCCATCCTTTCCCCAAACGCCCCTTTTAGACAGCTTTAACCGCGTCAATGGCCCTATTGGGCAGAGCTGGAGCGGAGCAACAACCGGATACAGCATCATCAATAATCGGTTGGATGTAGGTGGTGGTGGAGCCGCATTTTGGTCAGCCAACAGTTTCGGGGCCAACCAGGAAGCATATGTCACCCTCAGCACCATTGATCAAAATGCCGAAGAGATCAACCTGATTCTTAAAGCCCAGAGCCAGACCCAATGGCAAAGTGGATCTCTGGTCATTTGGTACGATCCCGTCAATCGAAATGTCTCAGTCTGGACCTATGGCAGTGGCGGCTGGACGCAATGGGGAGCCAATATTGCCGTTACCCTGGTCAATGGGGATCGTTTGGGTGCACGAGCCAGTGCCAACGGACAAGTTGAGGTGTATCGCAACAGTACTCTACTGGGCACACGGGATCTCAGTAGTTGGACTTATTCGGCCGGAGGGGGCTACATTGGTCTCTGGATGATTAACGCGGGTAATGCCGTAGTAGATGATTTTGGGGGCGGGCAAATAGGAGCAACGCCGAACCCTACCGCTACTTCTACTTCTCTACCACCGCCTACACCAACGCCGAGTCGCACCCCTACCGCGACCGCTTTACCCGCTACCTCTACTTTAACGGCAACTGCAATCGCACCTACGGCGACGCCAAGCCGCACCCCCACTGCGACCGCTTTACCACCTACAGCCACTTTTACCGTAACCTTAATTCCTCCCACGGCAACACCAAGCCGTACCCCTACAGCCACTTCTCTCCCGCCTACACCTACTTTTACGGCCACGCCCGTTTTGCCTGTACCAACATCCGATCCGAATGCTTTTCCCACAACCGGATTGTTAGACGCCTTCAATCGAGCGAATGGGGTTATAGGCAGTGGCTGGGCGGGTGATACCAGTGGATTTGCTATCAACAATAACCGTCTCGATGTAGGGTCTGGGGGAGATGTTCTTTGGGCCAATTCCTCTTTTGGCTCCAACCAGGAAGCCTATGTCACGTTATCTACCATTGACGCCAGTGCCGTAGAGATTAACCTGGTGCTCAAATCGCAGAGCCAGAATCAATGGCAATCGGGGGCATTGGTTATCTGGTATTATCCCAGTGGGGGCTGGGTTTCTGTCTGGACCTATGCCCCGGTGAGTGGTTGGTCACAATGGGGGGCCAATATTCCCCTGACCCTGGTCAATGGGGATCGCCTGGGGGCACGAGCCACTGCGAATGGTACAGTGCAGGTTTATCGTAACAGCACGCTGGTAGCGACGCGCACGGTGAGTAGTTGGCCTTTCGCGGCCGCGGCCGGTTATATCGGTTTGTGGTTAGAAGGGGGGAGCAATGGTTTCCTAGACGATTTTGGCGGTGGTAATGTGGGTACGGGCAGCCCAACCGCTACCCCTACACCTACCTTCACCCCTGTGCCACCGACGGCCACACCCACCCCAACAAGTTTGCCCACGTTGACACCCGTGCCGCCAACAGCCACACCCACCCCAACCCGTACACCGACCTTCACCCCAATTCCGCCCACCGCCCACACCCACCCTAACACCCGTTCCAGCTACGGCTACACCTATACCCGCAACCCCTACGGCATCAGCCACGCCCCTGCCCCCCACCTTCACCCCCACGGCTACGGCCACTCCTGTGTCTGGCCCAACGGCCACACCCGGAGCCGGTGTGCCGGTGCTAGAATCGTTTGAAGGAGTGGAGACAGGCTGGGCGATTGGGCGGGACACCATGGGGAGTGGTAGTGTGGTCAGAGATGGGACGTTCGCGGCCGCGGGGTCTTTTGCCGCTCGTACCAGTACCAACAATGGGGGTACGGCCCAGGTTCGGGCTAACTTCTCCGCCCCTACCGGCAATTGGGGTGAACGCCCCGGCTCCTACCATTGGCAGTGGACCCAAGTCTACCTACCTTCCGCCACCGTGGCCCAACTCAGTAGCGGCGAATACCTGACCATTGCGGGCCTATGGCCCAATAGTAGCAATAATCATGGCTGGTTCTTGCGGGTGCGCCAGGGTGGTCAACTGTATGTCACCGGCTACCGCTATGATGGCTCGGCGGTCGAATTTAATGTTTATGGCACATTCCCCCAGGATCAATGGGTCAACCTGGAACTCGGTCTCCATTCCCAAAATGGACCTGGGGTCAAACGGGCTTTTGCCTTCCTGATCAATGGCAACTTCTACGGCTGGTACCATCAGGGGCACATGAATGGCGAAACCTATGACCGGATAGCCGTGGGTATTCTCAATACCAACAGCCCCGATCCCCTGACCATTTATGTGGATGAGTGGCGACAACTGACGACAACCGCTTTTCCCGGTGGGCCAGATAATCGTTCCACCGCCAACCTGCAAACCCAGGATTACCGCCAACAATCGGGCCTACAGTGGCAAATAGATTGGTCTACTTGGGAATGGAACCTGATCCAGCACCCCCAGTATGGTCTCTACTCGGCCAATAACCGCCTGCAAAGCGGCCGCAACATAGATCGTATGCCCTCTCTCAATAGTGGCTGGGGTGAAATCGAAATAGATTGGCCCAACGGAACCCCACCCGCCAATCTCCCAACATCTACTTTGGTCCCATGATCGGTTTCCGCAAAGACATTGCCGCCGAAGAAAATCTGGAAATTATTCCCATTGGTCAAGGGAATGGTCAGGTAAACCTCGTCTTTCAGGGATGGGTCAATGGTGGGCCTGTTCCGTTTGCCCAATGGCCCATGCCTTTGGCTTCTATCGGTGGGGGTTCTCAGATACCCGAACCGGGTGACATCATTCGGGCACGTTGGCAAGAGGTCGGCAATGGCTTGCTCAACGTGCGAGCCAGCTTCTATGACGTCAGCGCGGCCATTTGGTACGTGGATATCATCAACCACACCATAGATTTGACCAATATTGATGGCATTAATTTTGCCGATGGCTGGCACACCGCCTCGTCCATCACCATTGATACCCAGTTCTATTCGATCCGGCGCTACACGGTGGGCACGGTGGAAACGTATCCGTAGTGAGCTATAACCAGTAACCCGTTAAACGCCTTCACCATTCAAGTGAGGGCGTTTTGTTTTAGGACGGATGCGGGGACGTTGGTACAATTGGGCCACTTACCAAACACCTTCAAGGAGAACCCATGCGCGTACGAACAAGTTCAAATTCAATGGGATGTTTTGGCACGATCACCTTTATTTTTGTCTTTGTAGCGGTTGGATTGGGCCTTTTAATTGGTGGGGGTATTACTTATCGCAATGCTACAGCCACCCAAAGTTGGCCCACAGCCAACGGGGTCATCACTTCTGCCGAAATTTATGAAAGCCGGGATGAAGATGGTACATCCTACGGCCTTGACGTGAGTTATCGCTATTCGGTGAATGATACACCCTACACTGGCACCAGAATTTCCCTGACTGATTACAATAGTAGCCGCAGTTATGCGCAAGGTTTGCTGGAGAAATACAATGTAGACACGCCGGTTACTGTCTTCTATGACCCGGCAGACCCAGCCAAATCAGTTTTGGAAACAGGGGCCAACTGGGTTTCCTATATGCTGATGGGCATGGGCTGTTGTTTTAGCCTTGTGCCGTTGTTTTTGATACCAGGCCTACTACGCGGCCGCAGGTAAGAAGTGCTGAGTGCTGAGTGCTGAAGTGCTGAAGTGCTGAGTTCCCAGAGTTCCCACGAGTCTCCTCCCCATGCGTCCCACTCTCAACATCCTCTCCGACGACCTGATAGAGCAAATCCTTAGTGAGGCCAAACGGATTTTGGCCGAAGTGGGGATGGATGTTCGCGGCCGCGAACTGCGCCAGCGATTAGTCCAACACGGTTTGCCCCTGAAAAACGACCGCATCCACTTCCCACCCGAAGTGGTGGATTGGGCCATCCAGCAAGCCCCGCAAGCCTTTACCCTCTACACCCGCGATGGCCGCCCCCACGCCCACATCGGCGGCCACAACGTCCATTTTGTGCCCGGTTCCAGCGGCCTGCGCATGTTAGACCATCGCACCCAGGCCGTCCGCCTGGCTAACAGCACCGATTTTGTCGAATACATCCGCCTATGTGACGGCCTGGAGCACATCGCCTACCCGGCGACCGCCTTCTCCACCAACGACGACATCGAACCCCAGGTAAGCGATGCCTGGCGGTTGTATATGACCTTGACCAACTCGCTTAAGCCAGTGGTTTCTGGAGCATTCACCGAACATGGCGTGCCGCGCATGGCCGAAATGATGCAACTGTTTCGTCAGGATAAGACCGACCTGATTGCCCGGCCCATGTCCATTTTCACCATCACGGCCACCGGCATGTTCCGCTACAGCGAAGATTCCAGCCAGAATTTGCTGGATTGTGTGGAGTGGGGCATTCCCGTGGAAATCGTGCCAGTGACGCTCATGGGCCTCATTGCGCCAGTGACACTGGTGGGAGCCACCGTTTTTCATGTCGTCGATGTGTTGGCGGGCATCACGATGGCCCAAATCGTTAAACCGGGCGCACCCGTTTTATTCGGTGGTGCGCCCGCCACTTTCCACATGAAAGCCGCTTCGGCCCCTATGGCGGCCATTGAGGCCCAACATTTGAATGTGGCTTATGTGGCCGTGGCAAAAAGCTAGGTTTGCCCACCCAGGCTTACATGGCCCTGAGCGACAGCAAATTTTTGGATGCCCAGGCGGGGGCCGAGACGTTTAGCAGTGCGCTGTTAGCGGCTTTGGCGGGCGTTAATTCCGTGTCGGGGCCAGGGATGTTGGATTATTTGCTGGTGTTTAGTTTGCCCAAACTGGTGTATGACAACGAGTTGTGTGGACAGGCCCTGCACTTTCTACAACCCGCCCGCTTGCAAAACGACATCCCTTCCGTTGATCTGGCACGTCACGTCATGGCCGAACAGCACCTCATCACATCGGAGCACACCCTGACCCACTGGCCGGAAACGATGTACCTGACCGGCCCCACTACCGACCGCACCAATCGAGAAACGTGGATCAACCAGGGGAGTAAATCCCTTCTGGATCGGGCCACGGAAGAGGTGGAACACCGGTTAGCGGCTTATACGCCTATCGACACGGATCCATTGATTGATGCTGAGTTACGTACTCTGATAGAATCAGGTCTGGTAGAGGGCCGACCTTTACCTGAAATACCTGATGTGAGAAAACCCGCGGCCGCGGCCGACCCCCGCCGCCAGCGCAAATTCAAACGGTAGAGACTGGAGAGTTAGAATTGTTAACCCCTAATCTCTCAGTCTCTTAATCTCCCAGTCTCCTTACGAGGTTTCTATGCCCAACCCATCTCCCTTTCACAGCCGCACGGCTCCCCTGGTGGAAAGCCACGAATGGCGCAACTGGTCTGGTTACCTGGCCGCCAGCGTCTACGAGCCATCCCACGAACGAGAATATTTTGCCCTCCGCAACAGTGCCGGGATGATAGACATTTCCCCCCTGTACAAATATGAAATCACCGGCCCCGATGCCGCCCGGCTGGTGGATCGGGTGATCACCCGCGATGTCAGCAAATGCCGCATCGGGCAGGTGCTTTATACCCCCTGGTGTGATGAAGACGGCAAGGTGATTGATGATGGCACAGTGTCGCGGCTGGGTACGAACCATTTTCGCCTCACCTCAGCCGATCCCAGTATGCGCTGGTTTCAGGATGTGGGATATGGCCTGAATGCCGAGGTAAAGAATGTGAGCACTGACCTGGCGGCGTTGGCCTTGCAGGGGCCACTCAGCCGGGCCGTTCTCAAAGAAGTGGTCAAGGGGATAGACCTGGATCGGCTGAAATATTTCCATCTGGCCCACGGCACGGTCGATGATTTTGCCGTGACGGTAACGCGGACGGGGTATACGGGAGATTTGGGGTATGAGGTATGGACGCGGCCGCAATACGCCGAACGCCTCTGGGATAACCTGTATGACCGGGGTCAACGGTATGGCCTGCTCCCCGCCGGGATGCTGGCTCTGGACATCACCCGCGTCGAAGCCGGACTGATCCTCATCGAAGTAGATTACAAATCATCCCATCACGCCCGCATCGAGGCCCAAAAATCATCCCCGTATGAAGTTGGCCTGGGTTGGGCCGTCAAGCTGGACAAAAAAGATTTCATCGGCAAGCGTGCGCTGGTGGCCGAACAGAAAAAAGGGTCGCCCTGGGCGATGGTGGGGGTAGAAGTAGATTGGCCGTCTATGGAAAAGCTGTACCATGCCGTAGATTTACCCCCGCAGGTGGCGGGGCGGGCCTCTCGTTCATCTGTACCCCTGTACAAAAACGGCAAACAGATCGGCCAGGTGACCAGTCACACCTTTTCACCTATCGTCAAAAATTACATTGGCCTGGCAACGGTGCTGGCTCCCTATGCCACACCGGGGACAAAGTTAGACATGGAGTTTACGGTGGAGTACGTGCGGCGCACGGCCCTGGCCACCGTCGTCAAAACTCCCTTCTACGACCCGCCCCACAAGCGGGCTTGAGTTCGCAACAGGTTGGGGGGGTGATTCCAGGGGCCGGAAACTTGGGGGGGGGGGTGGGGGGGGGGCCCGGGGGTTTTGCGGGGGTTCTCGGACAGGGTTGGGGGTTTTTGTGCCCCCAACCCGCCACAAAATTTCAAGTTTTTTGGGGGGGTGCCGGGCCCCCGGCCACCGCTGGGGTTTCCCCGGGGGCGGGGGCGGGGGGCGGGGGCGGCGGCCTGTGGGGGGAAAATCGTGGGGGAAAAACGCCGGGGAAGAATTACGGAATTAGGGGGGGGGGGGGGGGGAACGTAAAAAAAAATATTTTGTAAGGGGGGGGGGGGGGGGGGCGTTTCCGGGGGAACCGGGGGAGGGGCGGCTCCGGGGGGGGGGGGGCGGGGGGGGGCGGGGGGGGGGGGGGGGGAAGGGGGGGGGGGGGCCCTTTCCGGGGGGGTCCATACAAACGGTGGGCGATGCCGGAGAATCAAAGAGGGGAGAGATGCTGCGACACTGGGATTCTGAAAAAGACCACACGGCTGTTTTTTTATTACAACGGCACCAACACCAGAAGTCGCAGAGGACGAACTGGCTGAATATGTGCCGCTAACCATTCGCATACTGGAAAGGGACGCACTCGACGGAAAACAACAATAACGAGGAAATTCTATGACGCAGAAATATGATGCGATAATCATTGGTGGGGGACATAATGGGTTGATCGCGGCCGCGTACCTGGCCCGCGCCGGTAAAAAAGTGGTCGTCCTGGAAAAACGTCACCTTGTTGGCGGGGCCAGTGTCACCGAAGAGCTTTACCCCGGCTTCAAGTTCAGCGTGTTCTCCTACGTGGTCAGTCTGCTCCGCCCGGAAATCGTGCGCGACCTCAATCTGGCGGCCCATGGGTTAACCGTGCTACCTCTGGAAAGCACGCTCACCCCTCTGCCCAACGGCGACTACCTCTACCGGGATGGTGATCATCACCGCACCCTGCGTGACATCGCCCGCCATTCGCCGCGTGATGCTGAAGCGTATGAGGAATATGGCCGGGCCATGTATTTTATGGCGAAGGCCACGAAATACATGCTGGGTGTCATTCCCGGTGACGCCACCAGCTACAACCCCCGTGAACTGCAAAAATTGGCCGGATTAGCTAACCATTTCCTGGGCCTGCCCGAAGATCAGCTTTATCTCATGGCTAAACTGATGACCATGAGTTCGGCCGACTTTTTGGAGCAATGGTTTGAGACCGACTGCCTCAAGGCGACGCTTTCCGCCAGTGGCATCATCGGCACGTTTTTAGGGCCGCGCTCACCGGGCACGGCCTATGTGTTGCTCCATCATTACATGGGGGAGATTGACGGCGCGTTCCGGGCCTGGGGGTTTGCCAAAGGGGGCACGGGCGGGATTGCGAATGCCATTGCCAGCGCGGCCGCGTCCCTGGGTGTGGAAATCCGCTGTAATGCAGGTGTGAAAGAGGTGATTGTGAAACGCGGCCGCGCCGTGGGTGTGGCTCTGGACAATGGCGACGAACTGTACGCCGATTCTGTGGCTTCCAGCCTGGACCCCAAACAAACCTTCCTCAATCTGGTCAGCCCCAACGATTTGCCCACCGATCTGGTCGATGACATTCGCCGCTTCAACAGCGTGGGGTCATCCGGCAAGGTCAACATTGCCCTGGATGGCCTGCCCGAACTGGCCTGCAAACCCGGCGTGGGTCGCCATCTGGCCGGAGCCGTCTCCATCAGCCCCAGTGTGGATTACATCGAAAGAGCGTATGACGACGCCAAACATGGCGAGTTTTCGCGCAAACCCTATGTTGACATTATTTTTCCCTCGATGATTGATCCCAGCATGGCCCCACCCGGCAAACACGTCATGTCCTGCTTTGTGCAATACGCGCCGTACAACCTGAATGGTGGCTGGACAGATGAGAAGCGGGAAGCGTTTGGTGATGCGGTGGTGGATGTGCTGGCTGAATATTTTCCCAACATCAAAAACCTCATCCTGCACCGCCAGGTGCTGACGCCAGTAGACATCGAGCGCATGATCGGCATCTCTGAGGGCAATATTTTCCACGGCGAGTTGAGTCTGTCCCAGTTGTATTTCTTGCGCCAAAGCAGTTAGGTTTATTTGATGGTTTGTAATGACATGACAATTTTATTTTACTGAAATGAAGAGTCTCCAATGAACTACTTAAAAACGATCCGTGTTGGTTTTGTTATGCTGGTGGTGTTCTTCGCGGCCGCGTTATTTTTTCACCCTTCTCACATCCTTTGCCGCTGGTGGTGATCCAGATGTTCCCCTCGTAATGATCACGGCCGAGCCTTATATACACAGAATAGGTAGTATGGACGAGGATATCTACTTCAATAATAGTAATGGCGCCTACATTACCGCCGTTATTGATATCAGCGGCACACTCCCTTTAACATTCACCTCAGCCCCGGCTTTTGATCGTCCAGGTGAGATGTATACTTACACTACCATCCTTGACTATCCAGTACTCCCTTATGTCATTGCCAGTAGTGACGGCAGCCAACTCGGCATTACCTACACCGTCGTCAACTCCAACAATTTAAGTGCGACATCTCTGGTCAACTACATTCAGGATATAACGCCGCCATCGTCCACGATGACCACCCCATACGGTGTGATTACATCAGCCACGACCTTACCCTTGCTCCTGGTAGGAGCTATCACTGACACAGGTTCTGGGATACAAAGTATGGAAGTAAACCCGGGGGGCACAGTTTACAACCAGGCTACGCTGGGCAGTACCGGCAATCACGTTACCAGCACCACCTGGAGTTATAGTTGGCATATTCCCACCGCCGACGGAGTCGGGTTTATCTTTCTTTTTCGGGGGAAAGACAATCTTGGATTGACGGAATTAGCCTACACTCGGGTGATTACGGTTGATAATGTGGCCCCTGAACCTATCACGCCCACCATCATGGTTCATGCAGCGAATCTGCAAATCACCTCGCCTGCTTCTACCGCACCCGATACTGCTGGTTATCTTTTGACCCTGTATGACGGGAATAATAATTCTCTCATCACGGTAAACCAGCCTGGGACGAGTTACGTTTATGCAGGAATGGTTGGACAAACGTATTACGCCCGTTTGCGAGTTTATGATAATGTGGGGAATCTCAGCCCCACCGAGTCGGAATCAAATCATGTGTGGGTTGGGGCTTTTAATTTTTTACCCCTATTGGTCAACCCATGATTCATTGAGGGAAGGACATTACCGCCGCTACGGTGAGCCACCTAACCCAACGTCTCCTTCTCACCAGAACGCTATGCACTTGCGGCCGCGTTGTATCATACCTAATGGGTTTTCCAGCAATAGTTCTGCCTTAACCGTCACTGTCGCGGCCGCAGATGTTTCCCTGCTTCTTACCCGGCAACGAGACCGTCCAACTATTCTGTGCGAATAATCTGAATGGGTTGTTTGCTGTGCAACTCATACAAATCGGGGCGACGGTCATACAGCGGCCGCACACTGCCCACTTCACGCTGTATCGCCAAACTATTCAAATCCAAATCAGCCATCGTCACCGTCTCCACGTTGGGATCGGCTTCGGCGGCGATGGCATAAACGGGAAAAGCCACATCACTCGGGGTCAGGATGGCGCTTTGGGCGTAGTTGATCAGATAGCTCTTGGTGGGCAAGTTGCCTGCATTGCCTGAAAGCACCACATAAATGTAATTTTCTACGGCGCGAGCCTGAGCACAGTAACGCACCCGGTAATAGGCCTTTTTCTCGTCGGTACTGAAGGGCACGAAGATAACTTCGGCTCCAGCCAGGGTCAGTAGCCGTGAGGCTTCGGGAAACTCGATGTCGTAGCAGACCTGGATAGCGATGCGGGCCAGAGGCGTATCGAATATCTTTAGCCCTTCGCCGGGGCGGATGTTCCAACTGTTCCGCTCGCTAGGGGTAATGTGGAGTTTATCCTGGGTGTAGACGCTGCCCGCCGGGGTGAAGAGGTGGGCTACGTTGTAATAATCCTGGCCCCGCAATAGGGGATGTGAACCACCGATAATATAAAGCCGGTAGGTCGTCGCCAGACGTGTCAGCAGTTCAAGATACCGTTCGGTATAACCAGTTAGCTCTCTGATTTCTTGCTCGGATGTCTAATGGGCGGGCATGAGGCTGAAAAGTTGGGCGGTGAACATTTCCGGCAGTACCAGAAAATGGGAGTGGTATTGGTCGGCGGTTACGGCGAAGAATTCGACGGTTTGGGCGAACTCTTCCCAGGTGCGGATAGGGCGCATGAGGTATTGGGCGGAACAGACGCGGATGTTGCGCCCCGGACGTTGGAGGGCCGCGGCCGCGATGCGGTGCTTGGCGGGTTGGTAATCAGGGTTGGGCATCTCCAGGTACGTGCAATAGTTCAGGCTGGCGTCGTCCCACATCAGATCAAGCACGACCCGTTTCACCTGATACCCGGCCCGCAGGTGGGCATTGAGCGCCGGGTCTTTTAGCTCCCCGGCCTGCACTTTAGCCACATACTCCTGGGGTGACAGCTTCCCGGCGTGATGGTTATATCCCGGCAAACGCCCATAGGCCACCATGCGGCGCAGGTTGTACCGTTTGAGGAGCCGATGGCGCCGGGCATAGAGGAGTCGGGAAAGACCGCGGCCGCGATAATCTGGGTGAATCGCCATATCCGCCCCATACAAGGTATCACCGCTGGGCGTATGGGTGCTAAACGTGCCCACGCCAGTAATTTCCGGGTAGCGGTAAGTGGTACGCTCATCATCCAGTTGGACAATAAGTGAGGTCGCGTACCCAATGACCTGCCCCTTATGCTCCAACAAAAACTGCCCTTCGGGGAAAGCCTGCCACTGCAACCGGTAGGCACGCTCGTTGTAGTGACCCCCATCCTGTGGATAATCCGGGTAAGCCGCTTTATGGCAGGCAATCAGGGCCGGTATGTCTTCTTCTTGCCAACGACGGGCTTTCACTTTTAGTTCTTTATGAGGCATGCAATCTCCTTTTCCCGGCGCGGAAACATCGTTCCACGACAGCATAGTAAGTTATGATACCCAGAGCGGAACAGGTGAGGCAACCTGAGGGCCAAAAAATGAACTCGCAGCATCCTATTTATCACCAGTAGGTCAAATCATGCCCAATCCAGTTGATGCGTTTTTGTCTCCCCCCTTGCAAGCGGCAATTGAGCAGAAATATTATGCGCCCATCAATTGGCATTGCCGTTTAGAGCAACTGCTGCTTGATCCCAGTTTTATAGAACAACCGAATAAACATGTGGGCCTTTTTTCTGATCATGGCGTTGTTCATGTGCGGGACGTGGCCCAACAGGTACTCACGGTATTACAGAGGGCGCACGGCGTACTGATACCAGAACGTTCGACGGAGCGGTGGCAATGGATGCAGGCGATAGGGGTGTTGCTGGCTTATTGGCATGATGTGGGCATGGTGGATTTTTCGGCCTTTGGGCGCAAGATGCACCCGGAGCGGGCCAGCCAACTCATTTTTGCCCCGGAGCTGGATGAATGGTTAGCTCAGGTGTGGCAGGATGACCGCGGCCGCGTCGCTTCTTTTCTCACCACGCTCACCCACGAAACTGGGCTGGCCCTGGCCCCGTCGGTGCTTTTGCGGGAAATCATGGCCCTGGCGCTGGCCCATAGCAAGAGCAAGGTGCCGATGGCCTGCCTGAATGATGGGACGCAATTGCGGGCCAAGGTTCTGGACGCGGCCGCGACCAATCTCCAGCACCAATACAACCCCCTCGCCCCATCCGGCCCCCTCAACCCGCACCTGAACCGCTTCTACACCGATTACGCCACCCAGGCTTTTACCTGGCTGGTAGACACCAGGCCCAATCTCCAAAAGCTGGCCCAGGATGTGATTGATACCTTACGGGCGCTCCGTTGCGCCGACGCCTTACGACAACGTGGCACGGTGCTCAAAACATCGGGCGGCTACGAAATTTTTCTCAACCAGGAGACAGCCCAGGCTGTTTTTGCCCTGCGCCTGGGATCCGATCATCTCTACCTCTTGGAAATGTCCGACATGATTAGTTCCGGTGAAGCCAATATCGCCAGCAGTGAAATGGACCCAGCTGGCGATTTACGCATCTCGTTGCATCGCGGCCGCTTTGCCACCCGTGAACGAAACGGCTTTGCTG
Organism: Candidatus Trichofilum aggregatum; assembly: GCA_016716885.1. Classification (GTDB taxonomy): domain Bacteria; phylum Chloroflexota; class Anaerolineae; order Promineifilales; family Promineifilaceae; genus Trichofilum; species Trichofilum aggregatum. Next base: position 19,545 of record JADJUV010000007.1, read on the forward strand.
CCCAGTGTACCGCCCTCGTCATCCAGGACATACAGGCCGATACCATCGCCAGCTTTGGGCGGCCCAACGTGGCTCCTGGCCTGAAAGCGGCCGCGGAGATGTTCATCCTGTTGGAAGAGACAGACGATAACCTGGCCTTTACGGAGTTGGTACGGGCTGAATTGCGCCAGATTGATGCCGCGGCCGCGCAACGTATTCGCATCGTCCCATCGCTCCGCAACTGCTCCCCCATCGAACGTGATGTCTATGTCAACGCCTCACTCATCACCTGGACAGCGTCCGAAAAACAAACCCTGTTAACCCACCTGGCGCATTACGGTCATCCCGTGACCCAAATTGACCTTGAGGAAGCATTTCACCATGTCCGCCTCGCCCACCTCAACGCCGGGCAAACCCTCATCGAAGCGGGGGCACCCTCTGGTTTTGTCTATTTACCTCTGGGCGACGGTCTCAAAATTGTCCCCTTAGGTGGATATGCCACTTTCTCAGTGGCCGCCTGGATGCCGCTGGGGGTGACCGGGGTCATTCGCGGCGATGTCCGTAACGCCTATGCGGTAGCCGAACAGCCGGTAGATGTGCTGATCATCCCCCAATCCGTATATCTAAAACGCTGGCATGCCACCCACTCCCACGCCAGTTTCCGGCAAGCCGTGGGTCTATGACTACCCCCAAAGCCGCAGTGGTATTGCGCTAATTAGGTCTTTTCCAAAGTCAACGAGTACGGCTTTACGCAACTCTTTAGCCGGTTTAGTCGGAAGACCCATCCCCTAACCCCCTTCCCGGGGGGGAAGACCGATGGTGACGTTTTTGAGGGCGTATGCCCTCAAAAACGTCACCCTATATTCCCGCCCTGGGGGCGGGGTTAGGGGTGGGGGAAAATACCCGCTACGATGACATAGCGCTAAGAAATCGGACTTTGGAAAAGCCGTGTTGCGGTGATTCATTCATTACCCCCATCCCGCTATCCGGTGGTAGACTTACGGGCAACCGGTCACACCTTACCGGTAACTGATAACGAACCATTATTCACTTTGGAACAACCATGACTCAATACGACGCTCTGATCATCGGCGGGGGACACAATGGACTGGTCGCGGCCGCAACCCTGGCCAAAGCTGGTCGCAAAGTTATCCTGCTGGAAAAACGTGACATTCTGGGGGGCGCGGCCGCAACCGAACCCCTCTTCCCTGGTTTTGCCGTCAACACCGGCGCCGCCGATGCCGGTCTCTTCTCTGACGAGATCAGCAAAGAGTTGCACCTGAAAATGCACGGCCTGGAATATCGCCAGAGTCCGGTGGCCCTGTTTGCACCCCAGGCCGATGGCAACACCCTGACCCTCTGGCGGGACACCACCACCGCGGCCGCGGAAATTGCCCGCTTCAGCCAGCGCGACGCCGAACGGTATCCCGCCTTTGTGGCCCAGGTCAACCAGTTTGGTGACATCTTGCGCCAGATGTTCCTGCACACCCCACCCGATGCCTATGAGCGCAACCTGGGTGATCTGGTGGGTTGGGGTAAAGTGGCCCTGAATCTGCGCCGCCTGGGCGACCGCCCCATGATGGAGTTTATGCGCGTTTTACCGCTTTCTATCCGGGATTACCTGGATGATTGGTTTGAAAGTGACGTCCTCAAAGGGGCGTTGGCCGGGGATGGCCTCACCGGGTTGATGCAAGGGCCTTACTCCGGGGGCACGACACTGATGTTCCTCTACCAGCACAGCAATGGTTTTCTCAACCGGCGCATGGTGGTGGGTGGGATGGGTCAGCTCGCGGCCGCGCTCGTGAGCGTGGCCCAGTCCCACGGGGCCGAAATCCGCACCGGGGCCGGAGTTGCCCGCATCCTGGTGGATGACAATGTGGCGACGGGCGTGGAACTAGACAACGGCGAAACGATTCAGGCCAAAACGATTCTCTCCAGTGCTGATCCACGTCGCACTTTCTTTTCATTAGTGGGGCCGCAACAGTTGGAACCCCGTTTCATGCGTCAAGCGCGGAATATTTTGTACCGGGGAAGTACGGCCCGGTTGCATCTGGCGCTGCGTGGTTTGCCCCAGTTTGTAGGGCAGACAGATGAAGGGCAGATTCGCGGCCGCGTCGTTATTGCCCCCAGCCTTTCCTATCTGGAAAAAGCCTACGACCAGGCCAAATATGGTCAGGTCTCCGAGCACCCCTACCTGGACATCACCATACCCACTCTGACCGACCCCACCCTGGCCCCCACCGGTCAACACATTCTCTCCATCACCATGAAATATGCCCCCTACCACTTGCGGGGCACCCATTGGGCCGAGCAAAAACCATTGCTGGCCGAGCATATTCTCCACACCCTCGAACCGTACACCCCTGGGCTACGTGACCTGATCCTGCACCAACACCTCATCACCCCCTTGGATTGGGAAGAGACCTACGGCCTCAGCGAGGGTAGCATCATGCATGGGCAAATGACCATTGACCAGCTACTTATCATGCGGCCAGTGCCTGGTTGGGGCCAATACCAAACCCCCATTGATAATCTGTTTTTGTGTGGAGCCGGGGCACATCCCGGCGGCGGGGTGACGGGCGCACCGGGTTACAACGCCGCCCGTGAACTGTTGAAGAAGTAAGAAGATAAGAAAAAGGGCGTCGTGTGTTACATCCCGTGTAACACACGACGCCCTATCCGCAAAATCCGTAGAACCATCATTTGTTGGTAGTGACCGCTTTTGAGGTTTTACGAAAAACACTGGCAGCCAGAGGAATGAGCACGCCCTGTGGAAGGTTAAAGTTGTGGAATTAAAGCGGTAATAGAAAGCCTGTCATGCTGAGGTCCGCCGAAGCATCCCGTTCATCTAACTGTTAGGGATTCTTCCTCGAAGACTCATCAGAATCTCTCAGTCTCTCAGTCTCTCAGTCTCCAGAGGTCAGCACCCAAAACGCCCATGTCCAGGAACTAATTATTCCCCTGGCTCAACTTCACTCAGACGCACCACGAACCACATATCATGATCCATTTCACTACCAGCTTCACTGTTCCAGCACCGTTAGCGGCAGTGTCGGCTTTTCATGGGCAGACAAGCATCCTCAAAAAATTGTCGCCGCCGCCGCTTTATGTGCAAATTCACGAATTTGGGGCGATGAAAGAAGGGATGGTGGCAAAATTTACGATGTGGTTTGGGCCGGTGCCGGTGTATTGGGAAGCCGTTCACAGTCAGGTGAGCGAGAATGGTTTTACGGATACGCAACAGGTTGGGCCACTCAAAGCGTGGCAACATACGCATCGTTTTGTGGCCGAAGGGGAAAATCTGACCAGGGTGCATGAATCCATTGATTATGAACATCCTGCTGGCTGGCGGGGTTGGCTAACGCGGATGGTGTTCGGCAAACTGGGTTTGCACGGGTTGTTCCTTTATCGGCAATGGGTCACACGGCGCGGTGTGGCACGTTTGCTCAAGGGCAATAGCTGATGATTATGCCTCTTAACGCTCCTATACCACCGGACAGTTATAGCCTTTTCTGGTGAACGAACTGATAGAACGTCGCGGCCGCGTTGCCCCATCGCCACCCACCCCCAATCAGCTACAATCTAAGCGCGTTTCCCATCGTTCCCCCAATTCCCAGAGTTCCTATGCGTTCCTAGCGTTCCCAGGAGTCCTCCCCATGTCCCAAACCCTTACCCACTTCCGAACCTGTAACCTGTGCGAAGCGATGTGCGGCCTGGAAATTCAGGTCAAAGACGGCCAGATTCACTCCATCAAGGGGGACAAGGATGACCCATTCAGCCGAGGGCACATCTGCCCCAAGGCCGTGGCCTTGCAGGATGTGTACCACGACCCCAACCGGCTCAAGTTTCCGTTGCGGCGCACGGCGACCGGCTGGGAGCAAATCGGCTGGGACGAGGCGTTTGACGAGGTGGTCACACGGTTGCAGGCCATCCAGGCGCAACATGGGCGCAACGCCGTGGGCGTCTACCTGGGCAACCCCAACGTGCATAACGTCGGCTCCCTGCTCTACAACCCACCCTTCATTCGCGCCCTACGCACCAAAAACCGCTTCTCCGCCACCTCAGTCGATCAACTCCCCCACCACCTGGCGGCCTACCTGATGTTCGGCCATTACCTGCTCCTGCCCGTGCCTGATGTGGATCGCACCGATTATTTCCTCATGCTGGGGGCCAATCCGGTGGCCTCGAATGGCAGTTTGATGACCGCCGCCGGTATCGAGGGGCGGCTGAAGGCCATGCAGGCGCGGGGTGGTAAGCTGGTGCTCATTGACCCCCGCCGCACGGAAACGGCGCAGATGGCCGATGAACACCATTTCATTCGGCCTGGGGCCGATGCCTTGTTTTTGCTGGCCTTGTTGCACACGCTGTTTGCCGAAAATTTGGTGGATTTGAGGCGGCTGGCGGGGGTGTGTGATGGGCTGGAGACGGTGGCCGAATTGGTGGCCGAATTTTCACCCCTGGCTGTTGAAGCGGCGACGGGGGTTCCGGCTACGGTGATAGAACGAATGGCGCGTGAGTTCGCGGCCGCGCCATCAGCCGTCGCTTATGGTCGGATGGGCCTTTCTGACCCAACCGTTCGGGGGCTGTGCCAATGGTTGCTCAACCTGCTCAACCTCGTCACCGGCAACCTGGATAACCCCGGCGGGGCCATGTTCACTCATCCGGCCATTGATGCGGTGGCGATCACCAGCCTGACCGGGGGCAAAGGCAGTTATGGCCGTTGGCGCAGCCGGGTGCGTAACCTGCCCGAATTTGCCGGGGAACTGCCCGTCGCGGCCCTGGCCGAAGAAATCCTCACCCCTGGCGAAGGGCAAATCAAGGCGATGGTCACGGTGGCGGGCAATCCTGTTCTCTCCACCCCCAACGGCAGGCAATTGGACGAAGCGCTAGCCGGGCTGGAGTTTATGGTCGCCATTGACATCTACCTTAACGAAACGACCCGCCACGCCCACATCATTCTACCCCCAGCCACCGGGCTAGAAACGTCCCACTACGACCTGGTGTTCCATGTGTTGGCGGTGCAAAACACGGCTAAATTCAGCCCGGCGTTGTTTGCCCCGGAGCCGGGCATGAAAGAGGATTGGCAGATTTTGCGCGAGCTACGGTTGCGCCTGGAAGGGAATATGGACACCTCACGCCGGAAGTACAAGTTTGACTTTTTCCGTCGCCTGTCGCCGGACAAAATGATTGATTTGGGGTTACGGTTTGGGCCGTATGGCCGCGGCCGCAATGGTCTTACCCTCTCCCGTTTGCGCCGCGAAGTGCACGGGGTAGACCTCGGCCCCCTACGCCCCAGCCTGCCCGACCGCCTCGCCACCCCCAACCGCCGCATCGCCCTGGCCCCGGAGTTGTTGGTGCAGGATGTGGCCCGGTTGGGGGGAGAAGGTGCGGGACAGGGCAGTGAGCGGTAGGTGACCAGTCAGGGAACTCAGGGGAACTCAGAGGAACTCGTGGGAACTCAGGGGAACTCAGAAGAACTCAATCTCTCAATCTCTCAGTCTCTTAGTCTCCAGTCTCCAGTCTCTCTCTCTTAATCTCTCTCCAGCACTTTCCTCTTAATCGGTCGCCGCCATCTCCGCAGCAACAACTCCTGGATGCACAACAGCGAGCGGCTGGTGAGGGGGAAGGAGCGGTGTACGGTGATGGTGAACAGGGGGGACGCGGCCGCGCTCGGTCTCACTGATGGGCAAATGGTTGAGGTGCGTTCGCGTGTCGGCTGTATCACCCTGCCCGCCGAACTGACGGATGACATCATGCCCGGTGTGGTGAGCATTCCTCACGGCTGGGGACACAACCGTCCCGGCATCCGCCTGGATGTAGCCCAACAACACCCTGGCGCCAGCCTCAACGACCTCACCGACGACCAGGCCGTTGACGAACTCACGGGGAATGCCGCTTTTAGTGCGATTCCTGTTACTTTGATCCTTTAATCTTACTGCCTGGCACACCCACACCTGGACAAGCCAGAACCAAAGAGGTTTTGCCACGAATTGAACGAATGAGCACGAAGGGGAAAATAAATTCGGGTTAGGAAACCTGTCCTAAACGTTATCACGGGATTCGTAGCCGACCTCCTGGCTCACTGCCTATGAAGTTGGCTTATACGGCATTGTATGACTTTTGTCACTTTGTCATCAGGCTAACGGAACAATAGAATTCCACTCTCAATAGTGGTCTATTGAAATTCTCTGGGTACAAGGAATCTGAAAATGCTCTACTATATATTTGGGTGTGCCTTATCAATTATCGGGGCGTATTTTGGACAACGTGGCGCGCAATGGGTACGGACCTGGGCCAAGGCCAAATTGGGCGACAGCCCTATGAACCAATTATTCATTAATTTGTTTATGGGGGGCATTGGCCTGACCATGATGATTCTGTTGGTCACCTTGTCTACCTTCACCGCCTGAGAAGCCAGTTAGGGAACCACACCTATCTGGTCGTTGGGGACATCAAGCACCCACTGCTCCCACCTCGTCTGAAAAAGTCAGACGTGCCACCACCTCATCATCCACCCATTCATCCGTTTCTACGAAGCCCAGCGTGTGGTATAGATGCCTGGCTCCATTAGCCGGCTGATAGGAAAGCGCGAACTGTTGATAACCATGCTCCCGTGCCAGCATGGTCATAGCTGTTTGCAAGGCTTGTCGGCCATAACCCCGACCCTGATATGGCTGGTCAATGATAAACCCACCAAACCAACAACTCCCATCAGCCGGATCAACCCCCCACATGATGAATCCCACCACCTGTTCAGCCACATAAATAGCCAGGGGTTGCCAGATAGTGCCATAACAACAGAGGGCCAGGTAATAGGTTGGTTCGGCCACAAACTGACCCTGTTCTGCCGTAACTTTGAGTGCGGCCACTTGTCGCCAGTTTTCGCTGTTGACGGGGCGCAAGGTTAGTTGAAGTTTGCTGTCTGTCGCACGGTCTGAACTCATGCAATTTCTCCTGAGGAAATAAGGGGCAAGGGGCAAGGGGCAAGGGGCAAAGGGCAAAGTGGCGAGAGTTCCTAGAGTTCCTATGAGTTCCTAGAGTTCCTCGTATTTTCATTCCTCTTAGTGAGCACCCCACTCATGGCGAACTCCTGGGAAAGTAAGCGGCTGGTGGCACGCGGCCGCGGCCAGGTAATGGCAAATCCTGGTAAGCATATTGATGGGTGGGCGCAGGCCAACAACTACTTCACGATCAAGCGATAGAGATGGAGTTGAATCGAAAATTTGGAGCGGGCCATTTCTCGCGCCTGGCTCCAATCAGTCTCATCAGCAAAGTCAGCGGCAAAGACACGCAGTTGATAATCATGTGACCAGTTCACCACATCATTATGGGGACTACTGGTTAGCAGTTCAACATGTCCTTCTTTCCAGAGAGGTTCAATTACCTGCCAGCCTGTGTAGTTACCCGCAGGGCTGCCATCAATAGTTACTAACACAGTGACATCCTGCCTGTGCAACGACGCCAAAATCTGTGCCAAATTTTCTGGCGTAGGGTCTTGAGCATAACTCGTGGTCGCCAACTGATATTGGAAATCCCCCGGCTGCCCGCCAAAGGTGGAATAATATTGCCAGGTCACACCATAATGGGTGAACAGATGCCAGGAATTGAACAAGTGCGGCCGCGCTCCCTGAACCAGCGAATTATCTATAATGAACCGATAGGCAGTACCCGTATCAGGCGAACACGAATAGGTAAGTTCCAACGCGGCAGGGTAATAATTCAAGCGGTTAGCAATAAGACGGGCCTCATTGCCCCCTACCAAAGTTGCCACGAGCAATAACAGCCAATACCCACGCCGTTGGGTAACCTGGGTACTCAGCCAGGCGAGTGATGCGGTGAATGCCACAGCTATCAAGGGAAAGAGTACTGGCAACACGGTATAGGTAAATCGCACACTTTTTTGCGGCACGACAACGGTGAGAATAGCCAGTCCAACCAACATAAAACAAAGGGGGCCACGCCACGCAGGACGACGTACCGCACCGATCCCACTTATTACCACTAACAACCCCATACCTGGTGAGCCAAGGTAGTGAAACATGAGGGACCGCACATAGAACAACCAATTATCAGCGCTCCAAAATTCAAACGTGGGCGCTTGCGATTGACTGTATACCACAAACCGTGCCCATTTGCCCGGCAAAGAAAACCACAAACCCACTAGTATGCCGAAGGGCAAACCAAGTGCCAGCCAGCGTTGCCAGGCCAGACGGCGGGTCGTAACCAGGATGAGCAATTCTGCTCCGACCAGGCCACCGGCAGCCAGCACGCCAAACGAATATTTAATGAAGAAAGCGCCTACCGCAAAACCGCTAGCCGCCACTAACCAGATCAAGTGTGTCTCATCCTCTCCCGCGCAGGTGTACGCCCACAGACACAATAGAACCAACCACAGCCCGGCTCCTTCCAAAAACACGACGCTGGCATACACCCAGAGCGGCAAGCAAGTGAACGTAAGCAACCCCGCTAGCACCCCGGTAAGGTTGGGCCACTGTGTCGAAACAGCCAATGCTCGACCAATGAGAAACGCCGTCACCGCCGAAAGCCCCACAAAAGATAATCCAGCTACACGCAACCCCGTGAGATCCGCCCCCGTGAACAACATCAGGGGGGCAGCTAACCACGAATGTAAGAATGGGTACAACGCCAACTCATCTTGCTCATATGAATGTTGCCAGAGTGCGCTCCATTGCCCATCGCGCAGATCGGTCACGATTTGCGCCAGAGGCAACAAATGCACGGCTTCATCAAATTCCGGCGGATGATCGGCAAAGGCACGTATCTGGGGGGCAGCCAAGGCCACGCCTATAGCCCAGAATAACGCTACAGACAGCATGGCAACAGGTGTGCGCCAGCGGTTAACCTCTATAAATGTCTTTAGCATATTACCATTCCACCATCACAAGCCTCGGCAAAATAATCGCTTCCTTACCCATAGACTGCTACCAGGCAATGGGGCCACAGGCGAAGTATATCTCCGTTCAACCGATGGGGGTTAGCGTCTAACTTTGGGTATGTGTGGGGTTATGTAGGCACAGACACAGGGGGAGAGCCGCTCAAAGGAGACCGAGTTCGCGGCCGCGGGCTACCGCTTCCGTGCGATTGTGGGCATCCAACTTGCTGAGGATGTGGTTGAGATGACCCTTCACCGTGCCCAGGCCAATGATCAACTCGTCCGCAATCACCTGGTTAGAGGCCCCATGAGCCACCAAGGTCAGAATTTCCTGTTCACGGCTAGTAAGGAGATCATTCAACGTGCCCGATGGCTCCGCCATTTCCGCCAAAAGATGGCTCACATAGGGTGTCTGAGGGGTTATTTGCCGCAAAAGTTGGCTTAATGGTCGCCCCTCATTGAGGAAAATTCGCACATACCGTTCCGGTTCGGCCAGGGTCAACGACCGCCGCAGATAAACCAGAGCACGATCATAATGGCCCCGTTGCGCGGCCGCGAGCGCCTGCAAAAGGCTAATCTCCAGAAGCAAACCCTGCCGTCCCGTCAATTCGGCCGGGGGCAACAGGCGGCCCAAAATCGTCGTCGCTTCCTCGGCGCGACCCTCAGCCAGGTAAAGGCGCACCAAAGACAGCAACGCCATCTCGTGGTGGAAATCAACGGGCGACTCCGGGCCAATACCCTCTTGCTCTAACTTCCAATACGCTTCCATCAACTGCCCCTGCGCCAGGAGCAAACGGGCCGCGGCCGCCAGAAAAACGATGCGCTCGGCCACCAGATTAAACCGAACAATCACTTGTTCCGCCTTAGCCAAGTAGTCGTTCACCACAGCCGAATGACCTTGCGCCTGAGCCAGACGGGCCAGGGTTAGATAAGCCATGAGCACCACGCGGGGCTGACCGCCCGGCCAAATTTGCGGCAACGCTGTGGTGATTAGTTGTTCAGCCTGAGCCAACTCATTGCGTTCGTAAGCCAGCGTACTCTGCCAAATGGCGGCATAGGCGGGCAAAGCCAACCAACCCCCTTCATCTCGTTCGGCCAACAGTTCCAGGCGGTGCAGGCATTCGGCCACTTCGTGCAAACAACCTTGCGCCCAACAGGCTTCTGCCTGATGAGACCAGGCGGCAAAAGCCAGGTAAAGGTCCTGGTTCTGTTCGCAGACCAGGGCCGCCCCATGAAAGGTAGTGATGGCGGAATGGGCCTGCCCTTCAGCCAACTGCGCCAACCCCAAACCAATCATGGCGACTTGCCGCCAATGAATATCTTCTGAGGGTAGATTCTCCAGGGCTGTCTCCATCCAGGCGATAGCTGTAGCTGCATCTTGACGATGAGCCGCCATTGCGCCCTGAATGGCTGCCCAGCGGCCGCGAAATTGGGAATATTCGGGATGATCTGTTGGCAGGGTCGCCAACCGTTGCCCCGCCAGGTGGATTCGCCGGGAAGCCTCAGCCCACCTGTCACCAATAAAGAGTAACCAGGCGTGCAGCAGGCAAAGGCGCAGGCGGCTGAGAATGGTTTCCTCGGGTAAGGCGGTGAGCCAGGCCAGCAGTGAGTTATGATGGCCCTGCAACCAGAACCGGTTCGCGGCCGCGTCAATCAAATCAGCCGCCATGTCATAATCCGGGGCCGCCAGCGCGTGGCGGATAGCCTGTTCCGTATGCCCGTGCGCCTCATACCAGCGCCCGGCCCGCCGATGCAACTCCGGGATGAGGTCAGGTTGGGTCTCCTGCAAACGCGCCTGAAGCGTTTCGGTGAAGAGGGTGTGGTAACGATACCAACGGCCTGATTCATCCAGCGGTATCAGAAAAAGGTTGTTGGTAGCCAGATAATCTAAAATTAGGTGCGCATGGAGAGAGGAAAGGGGAAAGGGCGAATTCTCTTCACTATCTAGTTGCCACTCTCTTATTTTTGTTACGGCGTCACACAAAGAAGCACCCAGGCGGCTGAGTATGGTTGTCTGGAGTAGGAATTGCTGGATGACCACGGGCTGACGTTGCCAGATTTCTTCCATCAGGTAAGCATAAATGTGCCGATGGGTTCCGCCAAAATCGGTCATGAACTGGCGGAGCGCGGCCGCGTCTAGCTCCCGCAAAGAAAGAGCCGCCAGTTGCAAACCCGCCGCCCACCCTTCCGTTCGTTGGGTGAGCCACGTTACCGTCTCCGCCGAAAAAGGCTGACGGGTGGTTTCGTGCAAGAACCGGGTAGTCTCTTCAACCGTAAAACGCAGATCGGCGGCTCGCACTTCGGTTAACACACCTCGCACGCGCCACCGGGAAAGCGACAAAGGTGGGTCGCTACGGCTGGCAATCACCAAGATGCAACTGCGGCGGCAAATGTTCCAGCAGAAAGGCCAGTCCGGTATGAATAGCCGGATTATTGATAAGGTGATAATCGTCCAAAACGAGTACCAGTTTGTTATTGAGCTGGCTGAGATCATGGATGAGCAACGCCAGGATCGGCTCCCACTGGGTGGGCTGGGTAGACTGGAGTCGGGAAAGCGCGGCTTGGCCCAGGGTCGCGGCCGCGGTCTGCAACGCGGCAACAACATAAGCCCAAAAGCGGGCTGGTTCATTATCGTGGTCATCCAGAGACAACCAGGCAAACTGGCAACCAGGAACTTCAGGTGGGCGACTTTGATCGACCCCTGACAATCGTGAATCATCCAGCGTCAATCGTACATGGTTGATCCATTCCGTCAGGGCTGTTGTCTTGCCAAAACCAGCCGGAGCCGAAAACAGGGTCAATGTACCGTCCAGACCTGCATTTAGCTGTTCAATAAGGCGGGGTCGCGAAATAAATCCGGGGCGAATTTGGGGATGAGCCAATTTAGTGGGCAGGAGAAGCTCGGTCATATACACCTCATTACCGAGACAAAACAACCGATTTATGCGGGGATCAACGCAAATAATTAAACCAACAAACCTTTCGTAACCATAAAAAGGCCCGAAAAACCAGTGAGCACTCTAGCACAAACCCTTACCCAAGTCCTAGTGCAAAACGTCACGCGCCTGGGGTGATCTTCATCCACAACGATAAAAAAAGACGCTTGAGTTAGAGGAGAAAGGCACCCTCAGGTGCCAACACGCTCGCATCTGGGGATGCTCACTCCTCACTGTTCAACTGAAATGAAACACGCGATTTACCAAAGGGTGTGTTTCAAATGAGTTGAGCAATGAGTGCCTGGCACGGGGCAGGCGAAGTTGTGTTAAGCCCAGGTTCGTCTGCCCCGTGCCAGGCACTGGATGAACGTCAACCGAAATGAAACACGCGATTTACCAAATCGCCCTACAACGTGTTTGGCACCGTTTACCGACTTTTGAACCACGCCGGAATTCCCAAATTAAGAATTGCGGATCTCCCAGTCTCTCAGTCTCTCAGTCTCTCAATCTCTCAGTCACCCTCTTCCGGCGACACCCCAGCCACTGGCTCAATCACAATTTCCACAAAACTGGTGCGGTTAGCATAGACCCACACTTCCCCCTGATACTTCTTGGTGCCTTGGGTCACAATCACTTCATAATAACCAGCATGAACATCATCAAAGGCGAAATTTTCTTGCCAGAAGCCATCGGCGTTTAGACTTTCCAGGGCATAACTGGTGGTGGCGGCATAGTTGGATGGCGCATCTACCCGGCGCAAGGTGACCGGTGCTTCATGAGCCAACGCCCCATTAGCAAACACAATCCGCCCCGCGACAGCTCCCCGATCAGGGAAGGGGTTAAACCATAAGATGGGATTACGTGTGGCCTCGTAACTGTTTTGACCCACACGTACCTCAAAATGGAGATGCGGGCCATCGGCCACGCCGGTAGCGCCGGATAAAGCGATGATGTCTTGACTGGCTACCACCTGGCCTGCTACCACATAAATCTGGGAGAGATGGCCATACAAGGAGAAGACGGGTTGTCCTTCTAGTTGGAAATCGTGTTGGATAACCACCACGTTGCCATAAAAATTGGTATGTGGACCAACCAGAGTTTCGCTATCGGGGCCAGCGAACAGGACGGTTCCGGCATTGGCAGCCAAAATTTCTGTGCCCGCTACCACATCAAACTCAACACCGTGATGCGGCCGCAACGTCCCCCCTCGTGTACTCCCATACGGATAAATCTTGTTGGTCCAGACCACCCCACCCTCAGCGATGGGGCGATAAAACCAGAAATGATCCGTGGTAGGTGGCGGCGGGGGCGGTGGCGTAAAGGTAGGCCCAGCCGTCGCCGTGGGCGAAACCGTGGGGGGAACCTGGGTTGGAGTAGCCTGGGGAACATCAACCAGCCTGAAGTCGGGCTGATTATGGCTCGGTTCAGGCTCAACATAGTTAACGGCGGGTTCGGCCAGCGTGGGAATGGGTGAGGCGGTTGACACCGGCACCAAAGCCATTGTAGCCGTGGCGGTAAAGGCAGGCATCGCGGCCGCGTTCGTCCCCACTACCTGCGGCTGGCAGGCCACGGTAAGTGTGAGCAGTAAAAGATAAACAGCCAACAGTAAAAATCGTTTCATAAAGAAGTTTGGCTCTCAGAAACCGCCGCGCTCGGCGGCTATATGGGTAATTTCATCAGCCAGTTGGGCAATATCGCTTTCGATTTGGGCCAATTCGTCGCGCCAGGCCTGGGCCAGGGTCTGGTCTTGCAGGCTAACAGCGTTGGTTTTGACGTTGAGGCTGGCGACCTGCGCGGCCGCACGCGCCATGATCCCCCCTGCGGCCGCATCTGTCGCCGCATTGACATTGCCCACCGAGGCCATTTGCCGGGCCAGTTTAGCCGCTTCCAGGCTCAGTCGGGCCACCCGCAAGGGCACCTCGGCCGCGCCGATAGTGGCCTGCTCAATAGCCGCCTGCCGTTCGGCTTCGGGCAGGCTTTTGTTACGCATGGCGGCCATCACCTGTTCAAACGCGGCCGCGTCCTCACGCACCGCTTTGGTCAGTTGCAGGCGGAGCAACTCGGCCGAAGCCAGAACGGCCTGGGCTTGTTCGTTGACATCGGCGTATTTTTTGCGGCCGATGGTTAAACCAGCGACCATTTGGGCCAACGCGGCCGCGAGCGCTCCAGCCAGGGCGGCCACAGCGCCACCACCGGGGGCAGGCTGATTGCTGGCGACCGCTTCAATAAATGCGTGGGGGGTTAGTTCATCACCCGACCCATTCGCCGTGGCTTCAACCTGGGCCATCCGCAATTCCAACACCTGATCATCCTTCAGACCATCCAGTTGCAGATACCATTTAGCCGTGTCTAGCAACGCCTTTTGCGGGGTTAAGCCTACTAATTCGGCCTTTGTCACGGTCAGGCCATATTGCGCCGCTTCCCGCTTAACCAATTCTTGCACCCGGTAGATGGGGGTTTTCTCAAAGTTGGTCAGATTCATGCTTACCTGGGCCTGCCCTTCAACCAGAAAACCCAACGCCTGCACATACCGAAACCCACCGCCGGTAAAACGAATCCCCGCGGCGATTTTTTTGGCTATTTCGACTTTATCGGTATTCAGATATAGGTTGTAGGCAATGAGGAAGGGGCGTGCGCCGATGACGGTAGCCCCCCACGGTTTGGCCTCAGCCGGGCCAAAATCGGGCTGGCGGGCCGGATTGGTGGCAACTTCTTTTTGCCACAACTCATATTCCCCTTTGCGAATGTCTGATAGTTTCTCCCGTTCCGGCCGGGTGGCCGCTTCGCCATAAAGGTAGACACAAATACCCAACTCGCGGCCAACCCGCTCCCCCAATCGCCGGGCCATCGCCACACATTCGGCCGTTGTCACCTCAGAAACGGGGACAAAGGGACACACATCGGTGGCTCCGATGCGGGGATGCTCACCGTGGTGGTGGTCCAGGTTGATGTGCTTTTGGGCGGTCGCCATGGCCTGAAAAGCGGCTTCTTCTACCGGTTCGGGTTCACCCACGAAGGTGATGACGGTACGGTTGTGGTCGGGATCGGGGTCGGTACCAAGAAGGCGAATACCAGGAACAGAACGGATCGCGGCCGCGATCGCCTCAATCACTTCTGTCCGTCTCCCCTCGCTAAAATTCGGAATACATTCCACAATTCTGGGCATGAATCAAACTCCTCTGAAGATAGCTTGTCAGCAATCAGCCAGTCAGCAAACAGTCAACAAGACAAGTGCTTCTTGGCAAACCGCAGAAAGATGCTTGTCAGCAATCAGCCAATCAGCAAATAGTCAGCAAGACAAGGTGCTTCATGGCAAACCGAAGAATTGTAACAGAAACAGGGTGAAAGGTTTAAGGGAACAAAACCAACCCGGCAAGGCTCAGTTTCCCAAATTCATGACGCGCTGATATCGTTGCACCCAGGCCTGGGTGAGCCGATCCAGGATAATTGCCAGGGTGACGATGGCCAACCCGGACTCAACCCCTAAGCCTAGCTGGTTACGCGCCAGACCGGTGACTACTTCGATGCCCAGACCGCTACTGCCGACTAATCCGGCAATGATGACCATGGCGAGAACCATCATGATGGTCTGGTTGATGCCTGCCATGAGGGAAGGCAGGGCCAGGGGAAGTTCAACTTTACGCAAGGTTTGCCAGGTGGTGGAACCAAAAGCGTGGGCAGCCTCAACCGCGGCCGCGTCCACTTGTTTGATCCCCAAGGCTGTCAGCCGGATCGTGGGCGGCAAGGCATACAACACCGAAGCGATGATACCGGGCACACGCCCCAGATTAAAGAGCATGATGACCGGAACCAGATAGACAAAGGCGGGGATGGTCTGCAAAAAGTCCAGCAAGGGACGCAAGCTTTGCTCTAGCCAGCGGTAGCGGGCGGAAAAAACGCCCAGCGGCACACCCAACAATACAGACAAGGAGACGGCCACAATAACCTGGCTGAGGGTATCCATACCTGCATTCCACATGCCCAACGCCCCCAGAAATACCAGTCCAGCCCCCACCCCCACCGCCAGTCTCCAGCCGGACAAAACCAGGGCCGCGGCCGCGAACAGCAATATCACCACCGGCCAGGGCAAACCCGTCGTCAAAAAAGTACGCAACGGATTCAGCACCTCTAGCGTCAGCCAGTCACTAAACGGCCCCGTGCCCAACCCACTTTCGCCAATTTCGTACACATGAACCTGCGCCCAACGCACAGCCCCATCCACCGGCTCTTCCAGATTGATATTCCACTGGTCAGGGAAGGTTTGCCAGCCCAAAGTCAGGCACAAGATGAGGAGTATAAGGAGAAAAATGCCGGTTACCAGCCAGTAAGCCTGGGGGGTGAAGCGTGAGAGATAACGCGCCAGGTATCCGATGATCTGGTAAATCCGATCCAGTAACTGTTCCACCCCTCTGGCCCAGCCGAATCTGGCCCAGGTTTCGGGCAGTAGGCGGAAGGTTTGTTTGGGGGCCGTGCCCGTCAAATCCATTTTAGCCAGGGCATCGCTGAGGCGATCCAGCAATACAGCCATAAACACAATCGCCAACCCCGCTTCCAAAGCCCGCCCCACCCTGATCGAACGCAACGACTGCAAAACGATGTCGCCCAATCCACCCCCACCGATGAGCGAGGCAATGACGACAATGCCCATCGCCATCATAATGGTCTGATTAACACCAGCCATGATGGTGGGCAAAGCCAGCGGTAGTTGCACTTTGAAGAGAATTTGGCGGGAAGTGGAGCCAAATGAGCGGGCCGCTTCCAGAGCTTCTTCGGAGACCTGGCGCAAACCGAGATTGGTGAGGCGAATGGCCGGGGGGATGGCATAGATGACGGTGGCAATGACGCTGGGCACACGAGCCACCCCAAAAAAGAGTAAAACGGGGATCAGATACACAAAGGCGGGCATTGTCTGCATGGCGTCCAGAACGGGGCGTAAGGCTCTTTCTAGCCGTTCGGAGCGGGCGGTGAGAACGCCCAGGGGAATGCCGATGAGCAAGGCGATGAGCACGGCGATGAGCATGAGCGACAGCGTTTCCATGCTCTCTTCCCAGTAACCGATGAAACCCATGAGGAGCAGGCAGGTGGTGGTGACGAGGGCAGTACGCAGGTTGGCAATGCGTTGGGCGATGAGGAAGACCGCGGCCGCGAACACCGGCCAGGGTAACCAGAGCAAAAATGTTTCCGTGCGACGCAACACTGTGTCAATCACGGTGCTCAAGGGGCCAAAAAAGTAGAGGAACATCGGGTGGCTCTTGCGGTTGCCGATGGCCCATACTTTGAAGGCATCCATCGGCTCACGCAGGCCCAGGTTCCATTCAGCGGGGAAAGCACCTAACCCGTTACCCAGGTGATGAAGCAAAAACAGCGCGGCCGCGAGCACCAACAACACGAGCAGAGCCATGTTGACACGTCGGCGGGTGAGGGGGGGGCGGGGGATGACCATGGGAGGGATTGGGAGACTAAGAGACTAAGAGATTAAGAGACTAAGAGATTAAGAGATTGAGAGACTGAATAACTCGAAACTCGAAACTCAAAACTCGCAACTAACTCTCCACCAGCGCCTGCATCACCAGGGTGCGGTCTACTTCGCCGATGCAGAGGGCGTCGTCGTTGAGGACGAGGCAGAGTTCGTCGTGATCCATGACAAACGGGATGAGGTTTTCCAGGGTGGTGGTTTGGGGGCAGGTGCGGCTGTTGCCGTTGGGGTGGAAGGGCGGCCGCGGCCGCATCACTTCTTGCGCCGTCAGCACCTTCACGCGGGGCACATCTTTGGTGAACTCCCGCACATACCCATCCGCTGGCCGCGAGACAATTTCCTGGGGAGTGCCCACCTGCACAAACACCCCATCCTTCATAATGGCAATCCGATCCCCCAGTTTCACCGCTTCCAGAAAATCATGGGTGATAAAGATGATGGTTTTGTGCATCATCTTCTGCAAACGAATCAATTCGTCTTGCATCTCCCGGCGAATGAGCGGATCAAGGGCGCTAAACGGTTCGTCGCAAAGGAGTATCTGGGGATCAACGGCCAGCGCCCGCGCCAGACCGACCCGTTGCTGCATACCACCACTTAACTCATGGGGATACTTTTGCCCCCACCCGGCCAGCCCCACCAGGTCAATCAATTCCATCGCTTTTTTGAGGCGAGCGGTACGCTCTAAGCCTTGCACTTCCAGGCCATAGGCTACATTTTCGAGTACACGGCGGTGGGGAAACAGGCCAAAGCGCTGGAATACCATACTCATACGGTGGCGACGTAATTCCCGTAGCGCGGCCGCGTCCATACCCACAACATCCACCCCATCTACCAAAATTTCCCCCTGGGTTGGCTCAATGAGCCGGGAAAGACAGCGCACCAGGGTAGATTTGCCGCTACCAGAAAGCCCCATCACCACAAATAACTCGCCCGGACGCACGGCAAAAGAGACATCTTGCACCGCCACGACATGACCCGTTTGGGTGAGGATATCGGTTTTGGAGACACCCTGGGCCAGAAGCGGCCGCACGCTGGCCGGGTTGGGGCCAAACAATTTCCACAGATGACGGCATTCAATTTTGGGGGCTGAAGCAGGTTCCATTTTCATTTATGATTGATCGGCTTCGTCATGCTGACTAAAACAATCGCACCAGATTTAGAGCTTATGGGGGCAACGTGGAGGGATGTATACAGCCAAAACAACGAAAAGTCAATCCAATTCTCTTGGTATCAGCAATTTTAAATTCGAGACCATTCGTAGGGACGGGACAGGTGAGCCAGGATGTGACCGGAACGGGAGCCTTGTACCGCAGAGCGTCGTGGGAACCATTCCACGCAGAGTGTGGAATGAGCATAGGCAATGGCTGACCCTCACCCCCGGCCCCTCTCCCGAAACGGGAGAGGGGAGTTGGTTCCCTCTCCCTGGGGAGAGGGTTAGGGTGAGGGCTGTATCGTTACAAATTGAGAGTGGTCGTCATCGTATCTCATTGCGGGCAAAGTAAAGTATGATTAGGCACATGAATACCACCACCCAACAACTGGAATGGAGCCTCGCGGCCGCGACTCGAAGTGGGCAACAGCTTGTCGTTTGCCAGATATTGCTACAACTTAGCCTGGTTCACCTCCAGGCGGGGATTATGCCCAGGTGGAGCAATGGGCCGGGCAAGGGCTACCCATCGCCCGAAAGCTGCGCCAACCCCGTCTACAATTGGGGTTTTTGACCTGCCTGGGCAACGCGGCCGCGACCCAGGGTGATTACCACGCGGCCCAAACGTGGTTTAGCGAGGCCCTGGCACTGGCCCAACAGCAAAACGACCCGGAACTCATCGGCCAGTTGACCTTCAACCTGGGGGCCATTGCGGCTAACCAGGGGGCGTATGATCAGGCCACCCGTTATTTCACGACCAGTCTGGCCCTGGCCCAAAAACATCAGCACCAGCCCCGCTTATGTCTGCTCTGGCTCCACCTGGGGGGAATTCAGATGGAGCTAGGGGATTTCGCGGCCGCGCAAGAGACGTTCGCGGCCGCCCTGGGGCTGGCAGAACAGTTGGAAAACCCCGAACGTATGGCGCAAGGGCGGCTAAACTTGGGCTTGCTGGCCCTGGAACAAACACAGTGGGCCGAAGCGGAGACGCATTTCCACGCGGCCCTGGCGTTGGCCCAGAATTTAGCCCAACGTGAGCTAATGGCCGCCTGCCAGATTGGCCTGGGCGCGGCCGCGCGTGAACAACAGCAGTGGCGGTCGGCTAACAGTTGGTTGGGAGAAGCGCTGGCGCTGGCGCGCACGTTGGGGCATCAATGGCATATTGCCGGGGCTTTGTTGGAATGGGGTGAACTGTACCGGGTGCAGGGGGTGAGGGACGCGGCCGCGACGGCTTTCACAGAGGCCCTCTCACTGGCGCAAATGGGCGATAGGCCGGTTCAGGTTGCGGCCGCGCTGTTTGGTCTGGCCCAACTGGCTGACAACCCCGCCGGGGCCAGGCCACAGGCCCAAACCAGCCTGGAGATTTACCAGCGACTAGGCCATTTCCGCGCCGCCAAAGTAGCCCAATGGTTATCCGGGCAATCAGCGGCCACGTCATAACCCAGATGATGCTTGCGCTACGCTCATTGTCATTCCTTTCACGATTCAGGATAATACCCGCCTATGTCACGCCGAACTCAAGACCCCTACCGCCCTGATCTTATAGAACGCTCACCGTTTTTGCTCATTTGGCGACAATCGCGGGAAGCGATTGCTGACCTACTGGTCCCCTTGTTGGCCGGGTTAAAAACGGTCTGGCTCTTACTTATTTCACCCACCCACTTTTTCCGCACCTGGTTTTTTGACCGCGCGGCCGCGCCCCGGCTCCACTTCCCTCTGGGTTTGCTCTGGCGCACCTTGAGTTCATCCCCTCAGTTACCTCTGGAACCACACCAATTTTTGCTCTTTGGCATCTTTACGGCGGCTCTGGCGGGATTTGGTTTTGATAATAGCAACCGCGTCACCGGCTTTCTCGCCAATGCGGGCGCGGGCAATATTTTGTTGGAACAACTGCAACAAAATGCGCCGTCGTTAGCCACTATCATCACCCGCGTTGAGGCGTTCACCGGTTCACCCACCTACACCACCCTCAGCCAATTTGTGGATAGCTCCATCGGTAGTGCCTTGTTAGAACTGATCATCAACCTGTACATCACCATGTTTTTTGCCCTGCTGTTCTGGGGATTCGTGCGCGGCCGCGTGGCCGCCAATCAAAGTTATAGCTTCTGGCTCTACCTGGCCGGACTACAATATTTCACCACCGGCGTCTCATCCATCTTTTATCTCATCTTTTCTCTGGGCCTGAGCGCGGATGTCAGCACCTTTCTCTTCTGGCTGCTAGAAACGGCTCTGTTCGTCATCTGGCAATTTATCTTGCCCATGATCATCCTGCCACGCCTGTATCCATCCCTCAAAGCAGGAACCGTTCTGCTGGCCTGCCTGTTGGGACGTGGTTTATTGTGGGGCATTGGCTGGTTCATCGCCGGATTTGGTTACACCTTGTTGGCTCTGTTGGCATCCCTGTTTGCCAGTGGTAGTTAGCCATTTACGAATCAGCTTACAGTTGAGCTAATAAAAAATATCGGCCACGAATTTCACGAATTAACACGAATTTTCATTTCTTCATTCGTGCTAATTCGTGAAATTCAAGGCAAAAGCCTTATTCACACTTTTGCCTATGACTACTCCTACACCCCCCTTCCCGCGGCCGCAACTTCTGGCCCGCCTCGCCGGTGAGCGCGGCCATCTCCTCTGGGCCGTTACCGGCCTCAGTGAAACAACCCTTTCTGATGGCCTGCTGCACGACGACTGGCACGTTAAGGATATTTTTCCCCATATCGGTCGCTGGGATGAAACCTTCGCCAGTTGGATCCCGTTCATGCAGGCGGAGCGTGGACAAGAGATACCGATTCTGGATGATGACACTACCAATCGGGGCTGGCACGAAGCGCATAAGGATTACACCCTGGAGCAGGGGGTAGCCGTGTTTCTCAAGGGGCGTGCGGGCCTTTGGGCGGGTCTGGAACGGTTGCGTGATGAAGAATTTGAGCAACCGGTCACGCTGGCGACAGGTCGGGTGACGAAGGTGCGGCGGTGGCTCGCGGCCGCGTACCGTCACGATGCCGAACATGCCGCCGAGATTCTGGCCTGGCGACAAACCAACGAAGTTCCTCGTGCCCCTGGCCCGCTTTACCTGGTTCGTGCTCTGGTTCGGGCCACGCGCAAAGAGTTCCTGGCCGTGGCCGCCAACGTACCGGAAGCTGAGCAAAGCAGTCGGCCCGTTTGTGGTGTCTGGACGCTCCAGGATGTGGTCGGCCACATTGCTGATTGGGAGCAGTATGGGGTGGAAGGGATTGAGAAGGTGCTGGCGGGGGAAACGGTCATCACTAACCCGTTTGGCCCGGATATTCCGGCCTGGAACGACGCCCACGCGGCCGCGCGTCAGGGCCAAAGTTGGGAGCAAGTGTGGCACGATTACCAGACCACGCGGCAAAATTTCTTCTACGCCCTGGACAAACTCACCCAGGATGATCTGAGCCGCCCCATCCACACCCCCTGGGGTGAATCCACCCTGTACCGCTGGATCAACATATGGACCCACCACGAGCGGGAACACGCCGCCGACCTGCGCCGGGAACTGGCTCTGCCAGATACGCCGGATTATTTATTGCCTCATTAGCTGACTTGAAACGTGGTGCGTGATGCGTAAAGATCCACGTAACACGCACCACGCACCACATTTCCCAGGTATAATCTTCACGTTATGAAAATTGCAGTCCTATCCGATATCCACGCCAATTATCCGGCGCTCCAAACTGTTACTGAACATATTGAAAAATGGCAACCTGATCTGGTAATCGTCAATGGCGATACAGTCAACCGGGGGCCGCGGCCGCGCGAATGTCTCCAGTTGGTGCAACAGAAAGAGGCTAACCAGGGCTGGGTCATCTTACGGGGCAACCACGAAGATTACGTCATCAGCCAGGCCGAAGTGACCGCCCCCGAAGGGGACCCGGTTTACGAATCATTTCGTATGGCTATGTGGACGTATCTCCAGCTTAATGGCAACGTAGCCAACCTGAAGCAGATGCCCGGCCAACACGAAATCGCCGCCCCTGATGGTTCCGCGCTGCGGGCGGCTCATGCTTCCATGCGTAACAACCGGGATGGCATCTACACCTTCACCACCGATGAAGAGCTGGCCGAACAGATCGCCCCGGCCCCAGCCGTCTTCATCACCTCTCACACCCACCGCCCCTTGCAACGGCGACTCAACGGCACCCTCGTCGTTAACACCGGAGCCGTTGGTCTGCCTTTCGATGGCGATTGGCGGGCCGCCTATGCCCAACTGACCTGGCACCAGGGCGCATGGCAGTCGGAAGTCATCCGCCTGGAATATGATCGCGCCCAGGCCGACCGTGATTTTCTCACCACCGGTTACCTGGAAGAAGGGGGGCCGCTCATCAAATTGGTACGCCATGAGCTGGCTACGGCCCGCTCCCAAATTCACCGCTGGGCCGAAAAATACCCCGACGCCGTTCTCAGCGGCCAGATGAGCATGGATGAAACAGTCCGCCTGGTGTGGGACGAAATCGAACGCGAAGGCGGCGATATGTCGATATATTGGTAGATGGTTTACGGACGTGGTGCGTGGTGCGTGTTTCGTTCGGAACCACCACGCATCATGCATCACGCATTACGCATCACGCATCACGCATCACAAATTATGGAACGACCCAACCTCACCCACACCCCCCCCGATGTCCTGGCCTATATTGAGTACCTGGAGATGCAGTTGTTGCAGAAACCAGCCAAAGTGGAGCCGGTCGCGGCCGCAACCGAGCCATCCGAACCGCCCACCTCCATCAACATTATCTCCATCAGCCAGAGCGGGGTCGCCAAACGGACGCCACGCCACTTTTACAGCCGCCAACACCGGGCGGGCATGGGTGTCTTTGACCTGGACACCCCCGAAGAAGACCCACCCGCCTTCCTCGTGGCCGCCGACATCACCGACCGGCTGCTCCTGTTTACCAACTTTGGCCGGGTGTTCCCCACCTCGGTCAGCCAGGTGAAAGAAACCGAGGTGCGTGGTAAGGGGGAATCCATCCTGACCGGCTTGCGCTTGATGAACAACGAGCGATTGGTCGCCGTTCTTCCCGGAACCGGGGGCGAAGATGTGCTCCTGGCTAGCCAACGGGGCTGGGTGCGGGCTATTCGCAAGAGCTTTTTGGGCACACAGCTCATTCCCGGCATGAGTTTTCATGAACCGAAAGAAGGGGGAGAACTGCGAGCCGCCTGTTGGTCAAACGGTGGGGATGTGCTTATCGCTACCCGGCAGGGCAAAGGGGTTCGTTTTAATCAGCGGCAAATTCCGGGACGGAATGGTTGCCTGGGGGCGCGGGTTGATCAGGGGGATGAGGTGGTGGCGGTGGCGTCGGTGACGGAAGAAAGTGGTGTCTTTATGGTGGGGCACGATGGCAAGGGCACTATCCGGCAGATGTCGGGGTTGATGGCGAACAAGGCCCCCGGAGCCGGGGCGAAGGTGTTGATCAAGGTGGAAGAGCTGGTGGGCGCGGCCGCGGTCAACCCCAATCAGGACATCTTCATCATCTCCAAACTGGGCAAACTCATCCGCTTCCCCGCCGAAGAAATCCCGGCCAAAGAGGGGGTCGTGCAGGGGGTTCATTGCATGACATTACGGGCGGATGTCGCGGCCGCGTGCACCGTCAGCGAATTTGTGAGCGGCTAAAAAGCCCGCCCATTGCCTTTGACAAGCTCAGGCAACGCGCCTGGCAGTTACGTTGGGATACAAAAATGAGCAGGAGTGACGGATCAGAAAATCCGTCATCCTGCTCATTTTTGTTCTAAGCCACGGCCATAACCGGCACATCCTGCTCTGAGGTGGTGCTGGTAAACACGTCAAAGCTGGGCGGGTTCTCAAAATGTTTCTTCACCGCACATTGATCGGCGGCGCGGATGACGGCTTGTTTGTATTTTTCGGGGAATTCTGGGGGTAGCTGAATGTCGAGCAACACCTTGGAAACCATGCCGGTGAACGGGTTGGCTTCCAGACTTTGCACAATGCGGATGCCTTGGGTGGGCAGGCCCCGTTGCTGGCAAAAACCCAACACATAAATCCCGGCGCATGTCCCAATAGAGGCCAGAAACGTCGCGAACGGGGTGGGTGCAGAGCCACTGCCTTGCGGCCGCGGCTGGTCAGTTGAAACGGTGTAAGGGCCAAAATGGGCGTCTACCTGTAGACCACCCGGAAAATCAATAACCATGTCCATTTTTTATTCTCCAATACTGCTTGATATTGTGACTGGAGTTTAGAGATAGAGGAGAGAGCTAGAGGGAATTGCTCTCGTTCAAACTTTGAACTCTAAACTCAGGAGGAGCTTTTTCGCTCCATCCTTTGTTTAGACGCAGTAGGAGATATTTGGTGACATTATTTCATAGCCTGACATTTTTTCGCCCTGTGGCGCTTTCACCTTATCACCGTGTCGGCTATAACCTGTTTACCCCCGATGAATCTCGCTGAGACGTGTACCCCCCGCTTGTTCATATTTGAAGAAGCAAACGCTCATCGGGCAGGATCGAAAAGAGCTTTTGCCCACGCAAAAGCTCTTAAGAAATAGGATGGATTGAGTGGGATGGCTCGCCCGTCTAGATGAAAAGCGCGATTAGGTTTTGGCAACAAACTTCTCTTTATTCTGCTTGTAACACTCATAACAAACGGGCTTATTCATTGAAGAGGCATTATCTTTGCCGCATAAATGGCAGTACCTTTCTTGATAAGTGGGATTCTCGAATCTTTTCCAGGTTCGGTAACAATCTGAACAATAGGGCGCGGTAGGGTTTAGATTAATTTCTTTGGCACAGCGGATGCAGAACCCTCTTTCTTCTATAACTGCGGGCGCATTTTTAGGTTCAACAGTAGCGGTTTTATGTTCAACAAGAGGGGCAACCACTTTTCGACAGAAACCCGGATTTCTTCGCTAATGCGAATGAGTCGTTTGGCTTCACCATAGATATCGTCATACAGGTCTGGGTCATCAGCCTTAGTAACGTAAATGCCCATCTCCTGGTTATTAATCTGCGAAAATTCGTACAAATTCATGGACGTGATAATGGCTTCCCGTTCATTCAAGTAGCATTTGGCATGTAAATTTTCACAAAAGCTGGTGCGAACAAATTTGAGCGACCGCAACCAATTGATTTGATCGGGCTGCAATTCGTTTTTGCCATAAATAACCCGAATGTCTATTTTCATCCGGTCTTTATCATCGAGAGATTGGCGCAAACGCTCGTTGATTTTGATGTACGGGCTGATCAGGATAAGCGTATCTTGAGCCTGATTTATGAGTTGTTGAAGATGATAGGAAACGCCAGTGGTATCAAGAAATTTAGCCATATTTTCCTTTGATGCTTGAGTGATGATGCTTCAGTGTGACAACAACGCTTATCCCGCAAAATGATATTCTTTTGTAGATGGTACAGTTTAATCTGTTATTGGCACACCAAACGTATGAGGTACTGCTATGCTGACAATGTTACCCTGCATAAACACTTATGCAAATGCTTCTTTTAAAATTCAGCAATTCTCAATTTGGCAGTCGTTCTTAATGAAAGACCATTGGTAGGGGCGGGACAGGTGGGCCACGATGTGATAAGGACGGGAAGCCTGCCTTCCCACCTGTCTCGCCCTCTTGTGAGTCGCAAGAGCAAGAGGGCGAGACGACGCGGAAAGATCGTTGCCTGGTTCAACCTCATTGAACCCGCGTCTTCCCGCCCCTACCATCATGGGCTGTCAAATTGAGAATTGCTGCTTAAATTCATTAAGTACGACCAGACCTTCCCACGTTCAGCGTCTTGATCACAGAAACAGCATGATCAACACCCTCTTCGGAGCAGATTTAGGAGCCGAGCGCGGCCGCATCCGTTTCATCGTCACATCGTTTGCAGTTCAATTCGTAACCCAGAAACTGGTTACGTCCGGTTTCAGTTTGCACCCAGGGGCGGCTAACCAGCGGTGGATTATGGCGCACATGCTGGCGGTGGCCGCAGGCAAGTACCGCCAGCCAATCCCCATCCTCATCTTGCTCAAACGCCACGATTTTCTGTTTCACTTCTTCACCTGCGCCCCGTCTCCGTAAATAGGGCCTGGATAGTAGAAACGGCACGAGCAACCCCATCTTCGGAGCGGATTTGGGAGCCGAGCGCGGCCGCGTTCCCCCGCATCTTCTCATCTGTCACCGCCTGATGAATGGCCTGGGCCAGCCGTTCGGCGGTTAGCTTCTGCCGGGGAATCGCCGTCGGGCCAACCCCCAACGCGGCCACCTTTCCCCCCCAAAACGGCTGATCGCCAAAGAACGGAATGATGATAGACGGCACACCCGCCCGCAAACCGGCCGCCGTCGTGCCCGCGCCGCCATGATGCACCACCGCCGCCACCCGCTCAAATAGCCAGGTGTGCGGAATCGCCTGGGCCACAAACACATTGTCCGGCCAACTCTCTTTTTGCATCCCGCCCCACCCGGAGAGGATGATGCCCCGCTGTCCCGTTTGCTCGAGGGCGTGTACCACCAGGTCGAGCGTTGCTTCGGGGTTGCGGTTGCTCATGCTACCAAAACCGATATACACAGGCGGCGCACCGGCTTCGAGGAACTGTTGTAAAGCAGTGGGGGGTGTCCAATCCGCGGCCGCGTCGAGGAACCAGTAGCCGGTGACATGAACGTTGTCGCCCCAGTCCGCCGGTTTGGCGATGACCGAGGGGCTGATGCCGTAGAGGATAGGGCGATTTTGTAAGACGGGGGAGCGATAAGGGCCAAAGAACGCGGCCGCGGGCAAGTCCAACACCTGTTGCCGGGCCATCTTATCCGCCCCGCGAAACCCCTGCCACATGAACTGGCGCGTCAGATGGTGCGTGAACCGGTTGAACGCGCCGCCGAGGCGGGGCAGACCAGGGGGTAGGAGCACCGCCGGGAACGCGTTGGTTGGGGTGAACGGGAACACATACGCCTGAAGCAAGGGTATGCCGGTCTTCTCCGCCAGGGCGATGGCGACATTCAGCCCGCCTACGCCCGCGATGAGCAATTCCATCCCCGCACAGGCCGCCAACCCTTCTTTCGTCCACTCCAGCACCACTTCTTGGGCCAGTTGGGCCGTGCGCCGCGTGATGGCGAGAAAATTCCCACGCTCGGTCAGTTCGCGCATCTCCGGGGTCTGCATCACTACCTCCACATCCCCCGGCATCGGCCAGAAATCCAGGCCATAAGAGCGCACAAACGCCTCATAATTTTCATGCGTGATCAGCCGCACGGCCTGACCCGCCTCGTGCAACCCTTTCCCTAACGCCACATATACGCAGGCTGCTAATCGCCCCCGACCCAGATGGTGCTGAAAGCAATAATGGCTTATGTTCATTGAACCGAACTCCTTTAGTCACTATGTCCAGCTGCACTCAGCCCATATTCCGGGGCGTAGGTTTGCAGAAAATCGTTGATCATGGCGTAAAAATCGTCGGTGCGTTGGTAGACGGCTTTAGCG
Organism: Candidatus Trichofilum aggregatum; assembly: GCA_016716885.1. Taxonomy (GTDB): domain Bacteria; phylum Chloroflexota; class Anaerolineae; order Promineifilales; family Promineifilaceae; genus Trichofilum; species Trichofilum aggregatum. Next base: position 47,405 of record JADJUV010000007.1, read on the forward strand.
TGGGGCGAGTCCCAATTGGTGATTTCCAGGACACTGCGGCTGGGGTCGAGGTTGGCGGCGATGGCGCGGCTGTGATCGGGCAGGGTGTACTCGTCCTGCAAGGAGTGGGTGAGGAAGACGGGAGATTGGATGTCTGACGCGGCTTCCAGCGGTGACACCTGCGTGGGTCGGAAATCGGCGCGGAGTCCGGCGAAGAAAAACGCCCCCGGCTCCAGCAGGAACATGAGCGAGCCGTACTGGTTGACCGCCTGCTCCCGCACAATGGTGGCTAAATCCTGGTAAGGCGAGTCGGCGATGACAAAGGCGATGTTGGGTTCGAGCGCGGCCGCTTGCAACACCGTCGCCGCCCCATACGACACCCCCGCCAGCCCAATCTCGTCGGTCGTTAGCCCGGTTTTGTCCTCAAACCAGCGCAAAGCCACCCGCGTATCTTCCTTCTCATGATAGCCATACGTGCCGTACTCCCCCGTACTCTCCCCATGATGCCGCGCATCGAACATCAGCAAGTCACAGCCCCGCGTCCAGAACGGTTCGCTGTAAATGAGTCCGTGCAGGCGTGCGCCCGTGTGTCCATGCAGAAAAACCAATCCACATTGACCATCCACCGGGTTGTCGAAGTACCAGCCCGCCAACTGAATTTCGTCATCTACGGTAATGGTGACTTCTTCCGGCGTGGGCAGACCAAAATCGGCGGGGTCGGTGCGGTAGCCACGCTCCTGCATACTCTCGGCGACCTGCGCCACGGAGCGTTGAGGAAACCCCACTAATACGCTAGCAAAATACCACGACGCCCCGATGTACAAAAGCACCAGGGCAACGTCGAAGATGATGAACCCAATATTGAGCCGTTTTTTATTCATATAACCTCGGAGTAATAAACACGGAAATAAACACGGATGGGAAGGAACACGGATGGGAAGGAGGAATAGTCTCTCACTCTCCCCTCTCCCCTCTCCACTCTCTCCTCTCCACTCCCCCACTCTCCCCTCTATAAATCGCCAACGTCTGCGCGGCCGCGTTCTCCCACCTGAACTTCTGCGCCTGTTCGTACCCGGCCTGGGTCATTGTCTGGCGCAAGGGGGAATCATGCAACACCCGGTTCATGGCCTCAACCCAGGCATCCACATCGTCGGCATCCAGCAGCAGGCCCGCTTCGCCGACGATTTCGGGCAGGGAACCCCGGTCGCTGGTGATGACGGGACAACCCTGGTGCATGGCTTCCAGCGGCGGCAGGCCAAACCCTTCGTAATGGGAGGGCAGGGCGAGAAGGGACGCGGCCGCGTACAACCCCGCCAGCTTCTCATCACTCACACCCGTCAAATGCCGGACATGCGGCCGCAGACCCAGCTCGTCAATGGTGCGAAAAATATCTTCAAACAGCCATCCCTTGCCGCCTACTAAAACCAGGGGAATGTCGGCGAGATGCGGCCGCAGACGGGCATACGCCTTGAGCAACGTGGGGATGTTCTTGCGCGGTTCCAGTGTGCCCACAAAGAGCAAAAACCCTCGCGGCAGGTTGTACTCGGCCAGAATCGCCTCGATTTGTGCCGGTGAAACGGGTTGTGCATACACCGGATTGGCCGCCAGATGCACGGTTGTCACCTTTTCCGGGGGCACATTCAGCCGTTCCAGCAAATCTTGCCGCGTGTGGTGGCTATCGGCGGAGATGTGATCCGCCTTCTGCACCGCCCAGCCGATTTGCTCCAGGTAGTAGCGGCGGCTCTCGGCGGTCAGGTAGTCGGGGTAGTAGAGGAAGTTGAGGTCGTGGACGGTGATGACGTATTTTTTGGCCCCCCAGGCCGGGGGGATGAAGTCGGGGGAGTGGAGCAGGGAGAGGCGATGCGGCCGCAACTCCGCCCCCAAGGCCCATTTTTCCCATTTGTGGTGGCAGGGGGTCCACACATTACGCCGCCGGAAATTGGCCGCGCCCGGCACATGCGACTTCGCCTCTTTGCGACTCTGGAAAATCGTGTACTGGTTGGCCTGATCCAGCTTCGCCAAAGCGGAAATCAGGTGCAAAACGTACTGGCTAATCCCCCCCATCCGGTAAAACGGCAAACGGCAATCAATTCCAATATGCATAACCGGAATTGTATCTCAATCATGGCGCTGACAACGGTAATCCCCGGAGGGGATTTGTGGGTTGGGGGGGGGGGGGGGGAAAAAGGGGGGGGGGAAAAAAAAAGGGGGGGGGGGGGGGTTTTTTGGTTGGGGGGGGGGTGGGTTTTTTTTTTTTTTGTTTTTTTGGGGGGGGGGTAGGGTGATACGGTGGGCGATTGCCTGGTCGGATTTTCCCCCACCCCTAGCCGCGCCCCCCAGGGGCGGGGAATGTTATATGGTGTCGTTTTTTGAGGGCATACGCCCTCAAAAAACGACACGAATAGGTTTCCCCCTTCCCTTTTGTCGTTTAAAAAAATAGTCAGGCAACTCGGTTTCCCCCACCCCGCCCCAGGGGCGGGGAACTTTCTAAAGTGCCGGTTTTCGAGCGCGCCGGCGCGCTCGAAAACCGGCACTTCTGGTATTTCCCCCTTCCCCCCGGGAAGGGGGTTAGGGGGATGGGTCTTCCGACTAAATCGGCTAAGGAGTTGTGTCAAGCCGTATTCGTTGACTTTGGAAAGCCCTATGGCAATACGCGGCGCATCATGGTTGCGTGCATATTTTGGGCTATAATGCCGCTACAGTTCAGATTCGCTATCTTGCTATCGTGTTGCTGTCCGGCTGTGGCCCTACCCCCAAGGAGAACCTATATGAAGATCAAACCACGCGCACTGATGATTGGTGCTGGCGTCGCGGCCGCGATGCTCATCCTCGTTGCTATCTGTAACCAGACCGTCAGTTACCTCACCTTTGACCCCACCCTTACCTTTGACCCCAATGCTGACCCGACCGAAGTTCTCGCTAATTCCAGCATCACCTTGCTATTAAGTGTGCTCTCCTGCATTATCCTGCTGGTGGCCTACACCGCCGGGGGGTATCTGTACAGCCATTTTCATGCCAATGAAGACCCGATGTTGCAAATCCAGGATGGCGTCGTGGGTGGAGCCATCACCGGAGCCGTGGCGGGGATCATTTATGGTCTCATATCCGCTTGTATGAGTCTCATCGTGACCCAATTTCTTCTGGCCGATCAAATAGCCGAAATGACTGCTCAGTTGGGTGATGTTCCGGGGATGGGGGCATTACTGGGCGCCACGGCTGGTGCTGGTGGTGCTGGGGCCATCTGTTGTGGCCTGGTCATGGGCCTGGTGCTGGGTGCGATAGGTGGGGCGATTGGGGCCTCGGTTCGCGGCCGCAAATAAGCCTGTTTATCCTGACCCGACCTATTACCCTGGGTCGGGTTTTTGTTTAGTCGCTCAATTTGGAGGAGAACCATGAAAAATAGCCTGAAACTTTTCGTCTTTTTGTTCGTTGCCGCCCTGCTACTCGTTGCTTGCGGGGGTGGCGCGGATAATCTACTGGCCGATGTGGAAGAACGAGGCACGATCCGTGTCTCCACCGACCCCAACTATGAGCCACAATCGTTCCTTGATGCCAACGGTGACTTTACCGGCTTCGATGTCGAAGTTGCCCGCGAAATCGGCGAGCGTTTGGGGGTAGAAGTTGAGTTTGTTACCCCGGACTGGGATGTTATCACCGCTGGTAACTGGGGTGGTCAATGGGATATGAGCGTTGGCTCCATGACCGTGACCCTTGATCGGCAAGAGGTTTTGGATTTTGCGGAGCCAGCTTATTACTACACACCGGCCCAGTTCGCGGCCGCGGACGGGTCCGGCATTGACACCTGGGAAGATGTAGCCGGGCAAGCCGTCTGTGTCGGCGTCTCCACCACCTACGAACAATGGTTGAGCGGTGATGCCGCTGGCCTGGGTTTACCCGAATCCAGCTTCTACACCGATCCCCCGGCCGATGTTAGCATCGTCCCCCTCTCCACCGACGCCGAATGTGCCCAATCCATCCAGGCCGGGCGCACCGAGTTTTCCGTCTTCCTGACCTCCGGAACGGTGGTAGATGCAGCCATCGCCCAAGGCATTACCGTCCACAAAGTCGGCGGACCCGCCTACTCGGAAAACCTGGCGGTTGCGTTTGACAAGAGCGGCGAACTGGACAATGACACCCTGGTCGCCCGCGTCAGCGAAATCATCGCCGAAATGCACGCCGATGGCACCCTGCGCACCCTCTCTGAAAAATGGTTTGGCGCTGACCTGACCGCCGACCCGACCCAGTAAGAAAATCAGTTATCAGTAACCAGGAACGGTTGCGGCCGCGGCTGTTCCTGGTTACTGGTTACTACCCCCTGACCCATGAGCGTGATCACGGAAAAAACGACCAACTCCCAACTTGAACAGATCGTCGCCCGACAACGTCGCCAGCAACAGCGCTTCAACACCGGCGTCAACCTATCATATGCAGTCTTACTCTTCATTCTCGTCTTTATCTTCAGCGGCACCGAATTCCAACTTGGCCCTATAGCCATCACCACCATCAACCTCGATTTTGCCTTCATCCGCGAACGGGTTGGCTTCATTTTCGGGGGTGTCGGCCTGACCATCCTGCTCTCCATTCTGTCCATCACTCTGGCCTGTATTTTGGCCTTGTTGGGCGCGCTCGGTCGCCTTTCCCGCTTTCCCCCGGCCTACGCCCTGTCCACCTTTTATATCTCCCTCATTCGCGGAACCCCACTCCTGCTCCAGATTATCTTCTTCTTCCTGGCCTTGCCCCAACTAGGCATCCGCCTCTCCGGGTTAACCGCCGGGGTGCTGGCTCTGGGACTAAATTATGGGGCTTACATGACCGAAATCATGCGGGCGGGCATCCAGTCCGTCGGCATTGGTCAGCGGGAAGCGGCTCTGGCCATTGGCATGACCCCCAACCAGATAATGCGCCGGGTCGTTTTGCCCCAGGCTTTGCGGCTGGTTGTTCCCCCCATTGGCAACGAATTTATCGCCATGCTCAAAGATACATCGCTTATTTCGGTGACCGGTTTTGTCTGGGAAATCCTGTGGCGGGCACAGAAAGTGGGGCGACAAAGTTTCCGTAGCCTGGAAGCACTGCTCATGGCCGCCCTGTTTTACTGGATCATCACTATCATCTTTACCACCGTGCAGAAACGCATCGAAACGTATCTGGCTAAAGGGGAACGAACCGGGGGGATGGTCCATTGAACGAGATTGTACGTGTTGGGCAACTGGATAAATATTTCGGTCAGGTGCACGTGTTAAAAAACCTTACCCTAACCGTGCAAAAGGCTGAAGTGGTGTGCATTATTGGCCGCAGTGGGTCGGGTAAAAGCACCTTGCTCCGCTGTATCAATTTTCTGGAACAGCCAGATCATGGCTGGGTAGAAGTAGATGGGTTGAAAGTAGAGGCGCAGGGTAGCGGCCGCGACTATCGCCAACAAATTCATGATCTCCGCCTCAAAACCGGTATGGTCTTCCAATCCTTTAACCTCTTCCCCCACATGACTGCTCTGGAAAATGTGATGGAAGGGCCTCTCACCGTCAAAGGATTAACCCAGAACGAAGCTCAACAAATCGGCTTACGTTACCTGGACAAAGTGGGCTTAGGGCATAAACGCGATGAATACCCATCCCGCCTTTCTGGCGGCCAACAGCAACGCGTCGCCATTGCCCGCGCTCTGGCTATGGAACCCCAGGTTATGCTCTTTGATGAACCCACTTCGGCCCTGGACCCGGAGCTAATTGGCGAAGTGCTTGCTGTCATGCAACAGTTGGTCAAAGAAGGCATGACCATGCTCACCGTAACCCATGAGATGGGATTTGCCCGCGAATTCGCCCACCGCATCGTTTACATGGACGAAGGTCAGTTTGTAGAAATTGGCCCCCCGGCCCAAATCTTTGATGCACCTCAGGACGAACGCACCCGCACCTTTATGACAGCCTTCAGCCGTTTTGACCGCCCCGAATAAACAGAGTTTTCCCAAAGTCAACGAGTACAGCTTTACCCAACTCTTTAGCAAATGGAGTCTGAAGACCCATCCCCCTAACCCCCTTCCCGGGGAAGGGGGAACGCACGCTGGGGCGGGGTTAGGGGTGGGGGAAAATACCCGACACGCTGGTACAACCCTAAAACATCGGACTTTGGAAAAATCGTGCCCGAATGAACAATTACCTTTGTCCTGATCCATACATTGGCTATAATCGCCTGTGTTCGATTTTAGTGTGACTGTGGGCCGGATTGTTTTAGCCAACTGTTTTCGGCCACAGGCAAAACTCATGTTTACAACAAGGAGAACGAGATGAAGAAACAATGGTTTTACCGTTTGTGTTTGTTGATGGTTCTGGCCCTGGTCTTGGTGGCTTGCGGCGGCAACAGTGAGAATACACCTAACAATGCGGCCAACAATACCACCAATGAGGGCACCGCATCCGATAGTGATTTACCTGATTTAGGCGGCCGCGAAATCACCGTCGCCATCGAAAACGCCTACCTGCCCTTCAACTACGTCCGCGCCGACACCGGCGAAGCGGGTGGTTGGGATTACGAGGCGCTAGCCGCTATCTGTGACCTGCTGAACTGCACCCCTGTCTTCCAGGAAGCTGCCTGGGAAGGCATGATCCAGGCTGTCGCCAACGGCCAATTTGACATGGCGGCCGATGGCATCACCATCACTGAAGACCGCAAAGAAATCGTTGATTTCTCTGTGGGTTACATCAAGATTGAGCAACGCATCCTGGTCCGCATTGATGAAGAACGTTTTGACTCTGCCGAAACGTTAGCCGCCGATACCAGCCTGATTGTAGGGACACAACCTGGCACAACCAACTACGAAACAGCCGTCGAACTCGTCGGTGAAGACCGCATCAAAGGGTTTGAGCAATTCCCCTTCGCTGTGCAGGCGCTCATCGCTGGTGACGTTGATGCCGTACTCATGGACGAAACAGCCGGTCAAGGTTACATCGGCGCCAATGCCGAACAAATCAAACTGGTGGGTGAATCCCTCTCCAGCGACGAATTGGGTTTCATCTTCCCCAAAGGCAGTGACCTGGTTGAACCCTTCAACGCCGCCATCGCCGAGTTAGAAGCTAACGGCACCATGGCTGCCCTGGCGGAGAAATATTTCACCGAACAGTTCAGCCTCACCTATGACGATATTGAGTAAAGGAAGTTTTGGGTTATTGGTTAGGGGGTAAGACACGAATAACCAACAACCGATTTGCTTATACTCTCAAACGCCAGGCAATTGTGCCTGGCGTTTTTTGTCTCTTATCTGACGAAGGGGTATTATCCTGCCCATAGCGCGGCCGCGTTGCCCTTACTCCCAAACACACAAATTTATACGTCTCTGTTCGCCGTTTACCGTTTACGTTTCAAAAGGAGATGTCCGTGACTTCCCCAAAATCAACCATTCCCTGGCGTGATGTACCCTGGTGGCTCGTCGCTATCATCCTCTTCCTGGTTCTAATGGGTTTCGTCCTCGTCACCGATGCGAATTACAACCAGGCGTTTAACTTCATCATTGGTGAGCCAGGGGGTGGCACAGGCGGTGGGCTGACAGCACTCATCGGTAAAGGGCTGAGCGTTACCATTTACACCACCATGATGGCCTATGTTATTGCCCTCATCATCGGTTTACTGGCAGGTTTGGGGCGGGTCAGCCAAAACGTCCTCATTCGTAACGTCGCCATCACCTACATTGAGTTCATTCGCGGTGTGCCTACGCTGGTGCTGATATTTACCCTGGCGCTCGTGGTTATCCCCGCGGCCGCGGAAGGGCTTGGTTTCAATCTACAGACCATTCCCGACAACACCCGTGCCATCCTGGCGCTGGCTATCATCTACGGGGCTTACATGGCCGAAATTTTCCGGGCCGGTATCGAATCCATCCCCCAGGACAGATGGAAGCGGCCCGTTCTGTGGGCATGACCGCCGCCCAGGGCATGATATACATTATTTTGCCCCAGGCCATTCGTAATGTTTTACCCGCCCTCTGGAATGATTTCATCGCCATGCTTAAGGACTCATCTCTGGTATCTGTCCTGGCCGTGCGCGACATTACCCAGATGGCTCGCCTGTATGCAGGTAGCTCCTTCCGCTTCCGTGAGACTTATCTGGTACTGACCTTCCTTTATCTCTCGATGACGCTCATTCTCAGCCTGATCCTGCGTCTCATCGAACGACGCACGCGCATCGGCGGCGAACGATAGTTAATACCCTGACCTGGATAACCGAGAAAATTTATCCGCCGATTAACGCCGACTTTCGCTGATTAAAGAATCGGCGTTAATCCCCAAAATATGCGGTTAAACTTCTGGCCAACCGTCCAAAAAGTTGACTTGAATGGTATTTACGGTCACTGGAGACTCTTATGACTCAGCCACTCATCGAAATCAAAGATTTACACAAGGAATTCGGCTCGGTAAAAGCTGTGCGTGGGGTAGATTTGACCATTGCCAAAGGTGAAGTGGTGGTGGTGGTCGGGCCGAGTGGTTCGGGCAAAAGTACCGTCCTGCGCTGCATCAATCACCTGGAAGTGCCCACCAGAGGCGAAGTTCACATTGATGGGGTTCATCTGGAAGATCGGCGCACTGATATTAACAAAGTCCGGGCCGAGGTGGGCATGGTGTTCCAGCAGTTTAACCTGTTTGCCCACCTGACCGTGCTGGATAACATCACCATCGCCCAGCGGTTGGTACGGAAACGCCATAAAGAAGAAGCCGCCGAAATTGCCATGAAGCAACTAGAGCGCGTGGGTATTCCCGAAAAAGCGGCCATGTACCCACGCCAGCTTTCTGGTGGACAACAGCAACGAGTCGCCATCGCCCGTTCACTCGCCATGAACCCCAAAATTATGCTTTTTGATGAACCAACCAGTGCCCTGGACCCGGAGATGATCAAGGAAGTGCTGGATGTGATGTTGGACCTGGCCCAGGATGGCATGACGATGGTGGTGGTGACGCATGAGATGGGGTTTGCTCGCGCGGCCGCGCAGCGGGTCGTCTTCATGGATAACGGTCAGGTGGTGGAAATCGGCCCGCCTGATCAAATATTTATCAACCCTACTCACGAGCGTACCCAATTGTTCCTCAGTAAAATTATCAAGCACTAAGCGCTATAGTTGTCAAGAAAAAGATTTTGTTTGTATTGACCGCTTGAGCTGGCTAGCGTCAGCCCGCTCAAGCGGTCACTACGAACGAAAACCTCAAATGATTATCCGAATCATCTATAGAACTTGAGTTAGATCGCGAGAGGAAATCAGTTCTTGTTCCTCTCGCTCCAGCTCCTACCTCTAGCCAGAAACCCTACCCACGACTCTGCCTTCCATGCCCGCATCCAAACTTGCTGATTCGTGCCCCCTCTGTTACCGACACATTTACGCGTGGTATCGCCCAACCTACCCTCTGGCCCACCATCTGGTGCGTATTCTCAGGCAGCGCTACCCTGCCTGGAATGGGCACGGCAAACCATGCCCCCAATGCATTTTTGAGGCTGTCCAACAAGCCCGCCTGGAGCGCAGCACCCGTTCCATGCAGGATCAATGGGACAGCCCTTTTCCTGTTTACCTGCATGACCAGCAAGAAATTCTGCCCACGCACCACCGGATTAACGCCCACCCTCGCTTTACCGGGCGCGGTGTCACTGTCGCCTTCCTCGACTCCGGCTTCTACCCTCACGATGATCTGGTTATGCCTGTTAACCGGATTCTTTGTTTTGCCGATGCTACGGATAAAGAGGTGGTAGAGAAGAAACTGCCCACCACGCGGCCGCAAATTACCTCCTGGCACGGCACCATGGTCACCACCATTGGCGTGGGCAACGGCTACACCTCAGCGGGCCTTTACCGGGGCATCGCCCCTGAAGCCAACCTGGTGCTGGTCAAAACGGGTGAAAAAAACTCCTCCCGCATCACCGAAGCCCACATTCAGCACGCCCTGGAATGGGTCATCGCCACCCAGGAGCGGTTCAACATCCGGGTGGTCAACATCTCCATGGGTGGCGATCATCCCAGTACCGGAAAGATGACACCCCTGGATGAAACGGTGGAGCGTGCCGTCGCTCAGGGCATGGTGGTGGTCGCGGCCGCGGGCAATAGCGGCCGCAAAATCATCATCCCCCCCGCTTCAGCCCCTCAGCCATCACCGTGGGTGGCGTGGATGACCATAACTCCCTGCAACGGCGTCACCGGCGTATGTTTTGGTCCAACTACGGCACCGGCGCTCAGGGCCTTATCAAACCGGATGTGCTGGCCCCGGCTATCTGGTTAGCCGCACCCATGTTGCCCCGTACCTGGGTGCATCTGGAAGCCATGTTTCTGTGGCGGCTGGGTCAGGCCGCCGATGAAGCCATCCCCATGCTCCTGGCCGACGATCCTACCCACCGCCATCTGGCCCGCAAAAAACGCTCCCTGCCCCTGGACAATGTACGGCACGCCATCCATCAACGCATCCGTGAGCAAAAATACATTCATCCCCATTACCAACATGTGGATGGCACCTCTATGGCCGCCCCCATTGTATCTGGGTTAGTCGCCCAACTTTTAGAGGCTGTGCCCACGCTGACCCCGTCTGAGATCAAGGAAATCCTGCAAAAAACGGCGGAACCTTTGCGGGCGATTACTTTTGAGCGGCAAGGCTGGGGGGTGGTAAATGGCAGTGCGGCGGTCGCGGCCGCGTTCCGACAAACCATTGGCACCCCCTCCAAACCCCGCATCCCTGGCCATACCACCCTGGTCTACACCGATCCCAGCGCCCAACACGTCGCCCTCATTGGTAGTTTTAACCAGTGGAATCCCACCGGGCACGAATTCAGTCAGGAAAAACCCGGCCTCTGGCACATAACCATTCCCAAACCCGCCCCGGGGGTGCATCCTTACAAAATTCTGGTAAATTACCAGCACGTCATCGCCCACCCCGAAAATCAATCTCGTGTCGAAGATGGGTATGGGGGTTTCTACTCTTTATTAAAAGTTGATTCTTAAGGCGTGTTGCGTGGTGCGTGTTTGGTCAAAACAGCCTCACGCACCACGTTATTACGCAATACGAAGACGCTCATGAACCGCGAATATCACCGTTGGCACAGTCCCAATCTCAACCGAGACATGGAATTATTGGTTTTCGGCCATGCCGGAGCCAAAGTATTGGTTTTCCCCACCTCAATGGGCAAATTCTACGAATGGGAAGACCGGCAAATGATTCAAGCCCTGAGTGAGCCAATCAACAGAGGGTGGCTCCAGTTATATTGCGTGGACAGTGTGGATGCGGAGAGTTGGTACGCCAAATGGGCTGACCCTCGCGGCCGCGCCTGGCGACACGTGCAGTACGAAAACTACCTGCTCCACGAAGTTATCCCCCTGATGAACCACAAGAACTGGACCCCCTTCCTCATTACGACCGGGGCCAGTTTTGGCGCGTTTCATGCCATGAATTTTGCGCTGCGCCACCCCGACATTACCAGCCGTGTTTTGGCGATGAGCGGCATCTATGATATTTCCCGCTGGTTAGATGGTTATCAGGAAGGGCACGGTTACTACAATAATCCAGTTGCCTACATCAAGAATGAGCACGATCCGCATCGGCTCGACCAGCTACGGCAGGTAGACATCATCATCACCGTTGGGGAACAAGATCCCAACATCGGTGGCAATCGTTATTTCTCCCAACTGCTCTGGGATAAAAACATCTGGCACGCCTTCCGCGTGTGGGATGGTTGGTCGCATGATTGGCCTTACTGGCAGAAAATGGCCCAAATGTATATAAGTGGTGCCGACTAATCTTAGATTAACGATTTGAGTCCCCAGCTAAAATCGCCCATCGTTAATCATCAACTCGACTTTGGTGAAAATTAACCCGTTCTCTGGAAATCTCTTAATCTCTCAGTCTCTTAATCCCCAGAGAACCGTACAAAAAACGCCAAACTCCAGTTATCAATTCAGGAGGCAGAATGTACCGTCACATTGATGGCTGGCATAGTCCCAACTTAAACAAACACATGGAGATCGTCACGTATGGGGAGTATGGTTTCCCCTTGTTGATGTTCCCCACCGCGGCCGCGGACTACCTCGAATACGAGCGCTTTCACGTCATCACCGTCCTTGAGGAATTCCTCAACGCGGGCAAAGTCAAAATCTTCTCCATCAACAGCATCAACAACGAAAGCTGGCTCAACCGGCAAGTCCACCCCAAGCACAAAGCCGAACGTCAGATGCAATACAACAGCTACATCGCCGATGAAGTAGTTCCCTACATCTGGGAAAGCTGTAAAGGGCCAACCGGTATCATCACCGCCGGAGCCAGCCTGGGGGCCTTTCACTGTGCCAACCAGCTCTTCCGCCGCCCCGACTTATTTGATGGCATGATCGCCATGAGTGGCTCCTATGATATTCGCGGCTACTTTGAGGGTACTTACTACGACGACAACATCTATTTCAACAACCCGGTAGATTATTTGCCCCACCTCAACGACGAACAATATCTGCCCCTTACTCCAGCAAAAGAAACATATCCACCTCGTCACGGGTCAGGGTCTTACGAAAACCCCTACGCATCGCGCCGTCTGGCTGACATCCTGCACAACAAAAACATTCCCCATGAGCTAGACCTGTGGGGGTATGACATGCCCCATGATTGGCCCACCTGGCGGATGATGATGCGGTACTATTTGGCGGCCAAATTTTAGCGGATGGTTAACCTCACAAGGCAAACTGTTCACAAAGAAGGGGGGGGGAGACCGGCGTCGAGGTTTTAGCCGGTCGGAATTTTCCGACTAAAGTCGCCACTCCCCCGTTAAACCCGCTAGAGCTTTAAAAAGAAGGAGAAAATTATGCTTAAAGTCGGCTTACTCGTTGGACGCGAATGGTCATGGCCCCCCGCCTTTATTGAAGAAGTCAACAGCCGCAATGAAGGGGTAGTGGCCGAATTTGTTAACATTGGCGGCACGATGATGAATGAACCTTGCCCTTATGCCGTCATTATTGACCGCATCTCCCATGAAGTTCCTTATTATCGCTCCTACCTCAAAAACGCCATGCTTCAGGGAACCCATGTCGTCAACAATCCTTTTATGTGGACGGCAGATGACAAATTTTTTGGGGCCTCTCTCATCACCAAACTGGGTATTGTCAGCCCTAAAACCATTGCTCTGCCCAACAAAGATTATGTTCCCGGCATTGTCCACAATGAAAGTCTGCGTAACTTGATATTCCCCCTGGAATGGCAGGCTCAAGTTGATGCCATCGGTGGATTCCCGTGTATCTTGAAAGACGCGCACGGCGGCGGCTGGAAAGAAGTTCATGTTTGCCGTTCTATGCAAGAGTTGTGGAACGCCTATAACCAATCAGGTCTGCTGACGATGGTCTTGCAGGAATACATTAAGTGGGACAATTACATCCGCTGTATGTGCCTGGGGCAAGAAGATATTCTGGTGATGAAGTATGATCCCAACACCCGCCGCTACATGCATCACGACCTGGAGCCAGAACTGTATCAGCGCATCGTAGATGATTGCATCAAGCTGGTGCAGGCGTTTGGTTATGACATGAATACCACTGAGTGGGCCATCCGGGATGGGGTTCCGTATGCGATTGATTTTATGAATCCGGCCCCGGATATGGATGTTTATTCGCTGGGGTATGAGTTCCATCGCTGGTGTGTGGAACACATGGCGGATATGGTCATTAAGATGGCCAAAGACCCGCGGCCGCAAGTCAAATCATTACGTTGGTCAGGCATGTTTGGCGAAGCCTAAGGGGAGAAAACCATGAACCTGCGCGAGGCCGTTAATTACTATAATTCCTTGTTAGACGTTGAGCTGGCTCAAGAAAGTCAGGCCCAGATGGATGGTTTATTGCTACGTGAAGGGCTGTTTTTTGGTGACAGGCCGTTAAGTAACGTGTTGCGGCCGCGGTTCATGACCCGCGAACAGTACCGCTACATCCAAAAAGCCATCCGTCCCCTCATGTCCGCCTTCGTCAAGACCCACTACACCGCCCTGGAAAACGAAACCTTCCGCGAACAATTCGGCCTCCTGGAATGGGAAAAAGAGTTAGCCATTCTCAATCCCGGCTACAAAGCGCCCAGCCCCTCATCTCGCCTGGACACCTTCTTCGATCCGGATACCAACGCCCTTTACCTCACCGAATACAACGCCGAAACCCCCGCCGCCCCCGCCTACAACGACGCCCTTACCCGCGCCTTTCTCAGCATTCCTGTCATGGGAGCCTTTCAGCGTAAATACGAAGTACAACCCCTGCCCGCCCGTCACCACATGCTCCACGTTATCCTGGACGCCTACAAACAATGGGGTGGCACCGGTCGCCCCACCATCGGCATTCTGGACTGGCACGACGTACCCACCTACAGTGAGTTTGTCCTCTTTGAGAAATATTTCAAATCAGTCGGTTACGATTGTTTGATCGCTGACCCGCGAGAAGTGGATTATCACGATGGCAAACTATACGCTCATGGTAAACCGTTCGACCTCATTTACAAACGGGTTCTCATTAGCGAACTGGTCGCCCTGGGGGGCATGGATCACCCCATCATCCGGGCCGTGCGTGACGGTGCCGCCTGTATGGTCAACTCCTTCTGGTGCAAAATTCTCTACAAAAAAGCCAGCCTGGCCGTCCTCAGCGATGAACAGAATATAGCGCTCTACACCGCCGAGGAGCGCCAGGCGATTGATACCCATGTCCCCTGGACACGGGTCGTGACTGAACGACATACCACCTACCGCGGTGCGCCGGTTGACCTCATTCCTTTTATCCAGGCACGCAAAGACAACTTTGTTCTCAAGCCCAACGATGATTATGGCGGCCGCGGCATTGTGCTCGGTTGGGAAGCCAGCGAAGGGGTGTGGGAAGCGGCCATCAAAACGGCTTTGGAGTCATGCACCATCGTGCAAGAACGGATTGTTCTGCCCCAAGAGCCTTATCCCAGCCTGGTCAGCGGCGAAGTTCTCACCTATGATCGGCTTTTTGACACCGCCCCTTCATTTGGAATAGCGACTACGTCTCCAGTTGCCTCACCCGTTTGGCAACCAATTCCCTGTTAAACGTAACCGCGGGCGGTGGCTCCACCGTACCCACCTTCATCATTGAAGATCGAGGATAAGCAAGGGAGTAGCCCCTGAGAGAGGTGAAACTCAGGGGAACTCGTAGGAACTCTAGGAACTCAGGGGAACTTGAAACCTGGAACCTGGAACTTGAAACCTATTTTCGTAGGAGTAAGCCACATGACTGACCAGCCCAAAACTACCATTCTCTGCTTCGCCAGTTACTACAAAGGTGACCGTTTGATCCAGGCAGTCAAAGCCGCCGGTTGCCATACCATTCTGCTCACGGAAGAAAAACATGCGCAAGATCCGTGGCCCTGGGAAAGCATCGACGAGGTGTTTTATATGCCCAACTTGTACAAACAGCCGGACATAACCCACGCCGTCAGCTATCTCATGCGCACCCGCACCATCGATCAAATCCTGGCCCTGGACGATTTTGATGTGGAAGTGGTCGCCCACCTGCGCGAACATTTCCGTATGCCCGGTTTAGGTGATTCCCTGGCCCGCCATTTCCGCGATAAGTTAGCCATGCGGACCCAGGCCAAGGCCAGTGGCATTCGTGTACCTGAATTCATTGGCATCCTGAACCATGACAAGGTCCGCCAGTTCATGGACCGCGTCTCACCCCCATATGTACTCAAACCTCGGGGTGAAGCCAGCTCCATGGGCATCAAAAAAATTAACCACCCCGATGAATTGTGGCCCCATTTAGAACCCTTAGGGGATCGGCAATCGTTTCATCTGCTGGAGAAATATATTCCGGGGGATGTTTACCATGTCGATAGTCTGGTGGATGGGGGTAAAGTAATCTTTGCCAGTGCCAGCAAATATGCGCGGCCGCCGATGAATGTGTACCAGGGGGGTGGCGTTTTTATCACCCGCACCCTGGATCGTGACTCAGGTGAGGCCAAAGAATTGACCACTCTGAATAAGAGCCTGCTCAAAGGGCTAGGGCTGGAGCGTGGCGCGGCTCATGCAGAATTCATCAAAGGGCATGAAGACGGCCAATGGTATTTCCTGGAAGTAGCATCCCGCGTTGGTGGGGCCAACATCTCTGAGGCCGTGGAATGGGCTACCGGGGTAAACCTGTGGGCCGAATGGGGGCGGCTGGAAGTGGCCCATGTACGGGGCGAAAAATACAAATTGCCTAAACTCAAAAAAGAGTACGCCGGGGTCATTAACTGCCTGGCACGGCAAGACTGGCCGGATTTATCGGGTTATAATGATCCGGAAATTGTGTGGCGTATGAGCAAAAAATACCACGCCGGGTTTATCGTGGCTTCTCCCGATGCCCAACGGGTAGAAGATTTGCTCAACCAGTATGCCGAACGGTTTAGTCATGATTTCCTGGCCGTGATGCCGCCTCTAGAAAAAGCGGCTGATGGTCACTAATCTGAGCCTTTGTGGCTAATCATCCGTAGAGAAGCCTGGAATTCCCGCTCACAAAGGGGCACGCGGCCGCAAACCGAGAAAGCGCATTCGATTCCGATAGGCTTTCGTCGTTCCTTCCAAACAAACCAGTCCCAAGAAAACACTTGTCAACTGGTCAAGAGCATGGCGTGTTATCGCCAGAGTGGTGACTGTTATCTAACCAATGGCAGTCACTTTTTATTGTCAAGGAGTAGATATTATGTCGCTTTCACTGGCCAACATTAAACGGGTTCTCATTGGTGAACCGTTTCCCACCCGGGCAGAGATCCACGAACGCCTGGATAAGGTACGGGCGCTGGCTATTTTCGCTTCTGACCCCATCAGCAGTAATGCCTATGCCACCGAAGCAATTATGTCGGTGCTCATTTTGATGGGCAGTGGTCAACTGCGTCTTACGCTACCAGTGGCTCTAGGGATCATGGCCCTGGTTTTACTCGTGGTGTTTAGTTATATCCAGACGATTTTACACTACCCTGACGGGGGTGGTGCATACACAGTGACGAAAGACAATCTGGGTGTGTTACCATCATTGGTCGCGGCCGCGGCCCTCCTCATTGACTATATCCTCACCGTCTCTGTTTCCGTCTCGGCGGGCATCCGCGCCATCACCTCTGCCTTCCCTGAAACCTTTGACTACCGGGTGCTGATGGCTCTTGTAGCCGTGGTATTACTGACCTTGGTCAATTTACGCGGCGTACGTGAAAGTGGCACGATCTTTGCCATTCCCACTTATGCCTTCGTCGTAGGCGTCATCAGCGTCATCATCATTGGGCTGGTGCGCGAATTTGGTCTGTTCGGAACCGACATCGTCATTCATGATCTACCCAACATAGAACCGGTCGAACCGGTTACCCAAGGACTTTTCATCTGGCTTCTCTTGCGTGCTTTTGCGGCTGGTTGTACGGCTCTTACGGGGATCGAGGCGATCAGTAACGGCGTACCCGCCTTCCAACCCCCGGAAGCCAAAAATGCCGCCAAAACGATGGTCGCTATGGGCCTCATAGCCATGGTACTCTTCATTGGTATCACCTTCGTCTCGACCAACCTGCACCTTATCCCCTCCGAAGAAGAGAGCATCCTCTCGCAAATGACACGCGAAGTGACGGGTGGTGGTTTCCTGTATTACTGGGTGCAATTTTTCACCATGATGATTTTGATTCTAGCGGCCAATACGGGCTACCAGGACTTCCCCCGCCTTAGCTCCTACCTGGCCAAAGACGGCTTTATGCCCCGCTGGATGCAGAACCGAGGCGACCGCCTGGTTTACAATGGCGGCATTGTAACGCTCGCGGTCATTGCCTCCATCATCATCATTATCTTTCAGGCTGACGAAATTGCTATGTTACCCCTTTATGCTCTGGGGGTTATGCTCAGTTTCACCCTATCCCAATTCTCCATGGCTAAACTGATGGGGCGTATTGCCCATCTGAAACCCGGTCAACATCTTAAGACATTGGTGACTGAGATTCATTATGAAAAGGGAGTTTGGTGGAAACGGGGCGTGAATTATGTTGGTGGGGCGACGACACTGATCGTGTTGATCATTCTCATTGCCACCAAATTTTTGGAAGGGGCGTGGGCAGTTGTCGTCGCTATACCTTTACTGATCATGATGTTCCGCTCCATTAAAAAGCATTACGCCATCGTAGCTGACTCATTAAGCACCCGTGAGCTTAGCCTGGAAGAGTTGTCCGATATTGCCAATGTAGCTATCGTGCCAATTGCTGATGTTCATCGTGGCACGATTCGGGCGTTGCGTTATGCCCGCCGTATTTCTGATGATGTACGGGCGGTCTGCATCATTACCAGCCCCGAACAAATGGATCGTTTACAGAGGCGATGGGAACGGTTCCCGGAAATCACTCAGGATTTGCACCTTGTATGCCTGGAATATGAATATCGGGACATTATTACCCCCCTGGTAAACTATATTGACCAGGTCAACAATGTGGAATTCCCCGATCAACTGATCACGGTGGTGGTGCCAGAATTTGTGCCAAAATCGTTTGGGGAACAGCTTTTACACAATCAGACAGCTAATTTCTTGCGTATTCGCCTACATGGGCAAGAAGATATTGTCGTGATTGATGTACCCTTCCATCTATAAAAAAGAGTAACGATACAGCCCCTCCCGGGAGGAAACCACCCCTCTCCCCAAGCGGGAGAGGGGCCGGGTGAGGGTAAGCTGTTCGGTCCGCCAAGCCAGAGAACCTGTAATGACGCTTTCCCTCTGTGCTCTCTGTGTAACCTCTTTTTTATCTCAATCTGATCCGCGGCCGCGATGCACCACATACACCCCCGCCAATATCGCCACACCCCCCACCATCTGCAACCAGCTAAACCGCTCCCCTAATAACCAGGCCGATAACAAGGCCGTCATTACCGGCTGACCCAACAGCGCGGGTGCCACCAACGAGGCCGACAAATGGCCCAAAGCGTAGTTAATCGCCAGGTAACCCGCCGCCTGAGATACCAACCCCATGCCCAAAAAGCTGAGATAGGTGTTGGTGGGATACCCGGTTAGCGGCTGGCCCAACAGCCAGACGATGAGAAGCAAAACCAGGGCACTGCTGGTCGTAGAAAGCCAGTAAAAACTGAGGGAGTCGAGGCGTCTGCGGCCGCGTTGGGCAAACAACAAATATCCCGCATAAAACCACCCGGCCCCCAGCGAGAGCAAATTGCCCCACTGAAATTCGGCCGAAACATCTTGCGGCACCCCCACGATTAAGATCACCCCCGCCAAAGCCAATAACACCCCCCACCAAAACAGCTTGCCCAACTGCTCCCGGAAAATCAGCACCGCCCCCAACCCTACCCACAGGGGCGCCGTGTTCCCCAACAAAGTGGGAATCGTGACCCCGCTCAAAATGACCCCGGTCGTCCACAAAAACAGATCCCCGGCAAAGAAGAGTCCCCCCATCACCGCCATGCCGATTTCCCGGCGCGGCCAGGCTCCCATACCATCCTGTTGCCGCCGCAGGCGAAGCAAAAATGGCAGAACCATGACCAGGGAGCCGATACCCATGCGGTAAAAAGCGGAGACCGCGTTAGGCGCACCGGCCCAACGGATAAAAATGCCGGAGAAACCCAGGCAGATGATGGCGACAATGAGAGCCAGATAGGCTCGGACGGGTACGCGGCCGCGGACGGGCACATGGGTAATGGACAGACTGTTTTTCATGATGGGATTCTGTCACAAGGATAATTCCCCGCCAAATTAACACCTGTTTGTCCGTTTTAGGCTAAAATTCCTCGACCTGCCCAAATATGAACCGCCTTCTCCCCGGACTAAGCCGTCGTGTTGTCACCCTATTCACCATTATTACGGTGGTGATCTCGGTTGGCACGGGTGGGTATATGCTCATCGAGGGCTGGAGTTTTTTTGATGGCCTGTACATGACAGCCATCACCCTGTCTACCATTGGCTACGGCGAAATTAATCCTTTGAGTGACCGCGGCCGCGTCTTTACCCTCTTTCTCATCATTGCCGGGGGCACCATCTTCGCCTACGCCCTCAGCAGTGCCATCGAGTATGCCCTGGCTTCTGGCCTGGCCGACCAACTACGGAGACGACGCCTGATGAAAACGCTGGGCGATCTGGAACAACACATTATTGTCTGCGGTTATGGCCGGGTGGGCCGCGCCGCCATCAGCACCCTGCGGGAAGATAAAACCGCGCTGGTGATCATAGACGTTGATGCCGAACAAGTTCAACAGGCGCGTGAAGGGGGTTTGCTCGTGGTGGAAGGGGATGCCACCCGCGATGAAGTTCTGCGTGAAGCCGGTCTGGAACGGGCCAAAGGGTTACTGGTCAGCACTGGCGACGATGCGCTCAACCTGTTTGTGGTACTTTCCGCCCGCACCATGAACCCATCCATCTACATCGTGGCCCGCTCCTCTCGCCCCGAAAACGAGGCCAAACTGCGCCGGGCAGGCGCCAACAGCGTCGTGTCACCTTACCAGATTGGCGGCCGCCGCATGGCCCATGTCCTACTACGCCCTAATGTCACCGATTTTCTGGACGTGGTAACGCTAGACAATGGGTTAGAAATATGGCTCGATGAGATCGTGATTGAACCAGGCTCCCCG
Source organism: Candidatus Trichofilum aggregatum (assembly GCA_016716885.1). Taxonomy (GTDB): domain Bacteria; phylum Chloroflexota; class Anaerolineae; order Promineifilales; family Promineifilaceae; genus Trichofilum; species Trichofilum aggregatum. Next base: position 67,934 of record JADJUV010000007.1, read on the forward strand.
CTCATGGGTCAAACCGTCTTTGAAGCCGATTTGCGCCGCCGCCTGGGCGTTACCCTGGTGGCGTTACAGCGTCCTTCTACCCAAAGCACCCTGCAACCCGATAAAACGACTCGTTTTGAGGTTGGGGATCATGTGATTGCCGTGGGCACGCGGCCGCAAATTGCCGCTCTTGTCCAACTAGCCCAAAACACCCGATAGGCCCACTCCCTATGACCATACTCCCTGGCGGGCAACCAAAACCCTTACGCATCCTGGCCCTGAGCGATCAGGTCATGGATCATCTTTACAGCCATGACGTTGCCCTGCGCTGGCCCAGGATAGATTTGTTAATAGGCTGTGGTGATTTGCCCTTTTATTACCTGGACTTTCTCTCCTCAGCCCTGGATGCGCCCCTGCTGTATGTGCGTGGCAACCATGATGCTGGTGCCTACATGACCAGTGATGGCCGCAACCAGACCGGGGTCGAAAGCGGCCGCGATATTCATGGACAGGTCGTGTGGGAACAAGGACTCATTATTGCCGGTCTGGAAGGCTCCATGCGCTACCGCCCCAAAGCCCGCTGTATGTATAGTGAAGAGGAAATGTTTTGGGAAATTGCCCACCTGTTACCGGGCCTGCTCTGGAACCGGATCAAACATGGGCGTGCGCTCGATATTCTGATCACCCATTCACCCCCTTTTGGTATTCATGATTTGCCCGATAGAGCGCATACCGGGTTTAAAATATTCCTCACTCTGATGAAATGGGCGCGGCCGCGGTACCTGCTTCACGGTCACATCCATACCCGACTCAACAACGATCCCCAAAACAGCCAATACCAAAACACCACCATCATGAACGTCTATCCCTACCGCCTGCTAGAATACAAGCCATGAGACTCATTCAGTTAACAAATATTCTGTTTGTAGTGACCGCTTTAGCGGGCTGACGCTAGCCCGCTAAAGCGGTCACTACAAACCAAAACGCAAATGATTATCTGAACATCTATATATGATAAAATTGAGGGATAATAGGCTACGTCCAACTGGTTCAAACTAAGAATAAAATTATGACGCGCAAGAAACAAACACCTACACAACTCACCCCAGTACCCCCCTCATCAGTCGTCAATGACCCGCTTCATGCCTCTCCACCCTGGAATCGCACCACGAAGACCGTGGTTGTCATCATCGGGCTATTTTTGTTGGTTTTTGTTACCTACCGGTTTCAATCACTGATTGGACAGGTCGTCGCGGCCGCGATGCTGGCCTATGTCCTCAATCCCCTCATCAAATTTTTGGATGAGCGCACGCCACTCCACCGTAACACATCCATCCTGCTTACCTACCTGGTTGTGGCCGCCTTGTTTATCTGGGCTGTCGTAGCTTTGGGGGTCGCCGCCTATCAACAAATTGCTACCCTCATCGACCAGGCCCCCGACATCATCACCAACGCCCTTGATTGGCTGAATGAAGTCACCAGCGCCCCCATCATTATCGGCCCCTTCACCTTCAACCCCACCACACTCGATTGGACCGCCATCCGTGATCAGCTAGTCAGCCTGATCCAACCGGCATTGAGCCAGGGCGGGCGCGTCGTCGGTTCCGTCGCCTCTTCTACTCTGGGTTTTGTTGGCTCTGCCTTCTTCGTTTTCATCGTTTCCATCTACCTGGCTATTGAACTTCCCAAATTAGGCGATTATGTGGGCCGCTTTGCTTCACAACCCGGCTACCGGGAAGATGCCGAACGGATCATGCGCGAATTTGGCCGCATTTGGAGCGCCTATTTACGCGGCCAGATCATTCTGGGGCTGGTCATCGGGGTACTTGTCTGGATTGCCATGCTGGCCCTGGGTGTCAACAACGCCTTTGCCCTGGGCGTTATCGCCGGTTTACTAGAGTTTGTGCCTAACCTTGGCCCCATCGTCTCAGCCGTTATTGCCGTGGGCGTAGCCGTCTTTCAACCCACCAACTATCTGGGTTTGGAGCCAGGTTATTACGCCCTGGCCGTCATCGTGGTCATGCTCATTATTCAGCAAATCGAAAACTCCTTTCTTGTACCACGTATCGTGGGGGAAGCGCTAGACTTACATCCTATTCTCGTTATTGTGGGTGTGTTTATGGGTGGGTCATTAGCGGGCATTGTGGGAGCCATTTTGGCCGCACCCGTGCTGGCTTCCATCAAGTTACTGGGCATGTATGCCTGGCGCAAATTATTCGATTTGCACCCCTTCCCGGAGCCAGAAGAGATGGATGACTCACGGATTACCTGGCGAGAACGCGGCCGCAGACTCACCCAAACCCTCGTAGTTCGGTTCCGCAACCCCCAGGCCAAACGCTAACCATGTCACCCTTCATCTGGTTAGGCTCCAAGCGGGCCAAAAAAGCGGGCGTAGGCCACAAAGGCGCGCACCTTGATTATGCCGCCAAAATGGGGCTACCCGTACCCAATGGCGGCATCATCCTACATGAGTTTTACCTCTACGCGCTGGAAAACAACCTCATCCACGCCGAAAACGGCCAACTCATCGCCCCCGATCCCGGCATACTGGCGCACACCCTGTTCGACACCTTCCACCTACCACGCCTGGACAAACCAGTCGCCATCCGCTCTGCCTTTGCCGCCGAAGACGGTGCCACCAGCAGTCTGGCCGGTTATTTCACCAGCAAATTACATGTTGATAGTCACGATGCGGCATTATTCGGTGATTCGCTACGCGAAGTTTGGGCTTCAGGAGACAAACATCCTGGCTCCTTTCGGCGCGATGTCTTAATGATGGAGATGGTGCCAGCCCAAGTTGCCGGGGTGGCATTCAGCGAAGCCGCCTATGCCGACGACCTCATCAATTTCACGCACGGCACAGCCGACAAACTGGTTTCGGGCATGGTCGAAGGCGAAACCTGTTTTCTGCCCCAACTCCAGAATGGCGAATGGCCTACCGCCACTGAACCTTTTGCCCGCCGCTTGCAACTGCTGCTACGCGGGGTGCGGCGCACCTTTGGCCCCGGCAACAGCGCCACCGATTGGCGCGGCGATTGGGACATCGAATGGGCCGATGACGGTCAGGTGTGTTGGTTGGTGCAGGTGCGCCCCGCCACCCGCCCTACCCGGCGCAACGAGGCGTTCACCTTTGCCAACCTGAAGGAGATTTTGCCCGATCTCCCTTCCACGTACATGACCAGTATCGTGGCGGCCAGTTCAAGCGAGTTGTTCAGTTACTATCGCCATTTTGATGAACATCTGCCCACCAACCGGCCCATGGTTGAGCTATTTGCCGGGCGGCCCTTGTTCAATATCACCTTGCTGACCGATGTGATGCGCTGGTGGGGTTTGCCCACCCGGCTGGTCACTAATTCGCTGGGCGGCTGGGCGGATGTAGAGAGTGGCCTGCGGCCGCGACGTTTCTTGAGCAAAACCCCCGTTCTACTCAAACAGGGGTTAGCCCAATGGCAGGCCCCTTCCTCTGCCCGAAAGCGGAGCCAACAGTTACAACAATTAGCGCAAAACCACTCTCCACGCTCCCCCCTCCCCTCTCAGACAACCGATAGCTTCGCGGCCGCGGGTGAAGCTTTGCGCCAGGTGTTTAGCGGTTTTGTGCAGGAAATGTTCAGCCTGACAGCGGCCCTCAGTGCCCCCTTGCTCATCCTACGCTGGGCGGGAACCCTGGCTGAGCACAATGGCCGCCAACGGTCCATCGGCACAACCATGCTCACAGACCTGGACCCCATTCGTGAATATGTTGTCACCCATCCGGCCATCCAGGCCGATTTGCTCCAGGGTGATGTGCCAGCAGATGCGGGCTTCCGACAATTGTGGCAGGTGTATCTGGACAAACACGGCCACCGAGGCATTTACGAGAGTGATGTGGCGCGGCCGCGCTACCAGGAAGCCCCCGAATCTATTCTGCAAACGCTGGCCTACCCCAGTCGTGGTTTAACCCCACCCCCACCCCGCACCTTGAAAGGCTGGCTGACCTGGCCGGTGTGGTGGCATTGCGGCCGCGTCATGCAGGCGCGTGAGCAATTCCGCTATGAGGCAATGCAAGCGTACCAGGTGCTGCGAAAACGGCTGTTGGCCCTGGCCGAGCAGGCCGTGAGCCGGGGGCAACTACCCGATAGCGAATCGCTCTGGTTACTCACCCTGGAAGAGTCGGCCCAACTGGACGGCGGTCAGCGGTTTGATCTGGATTTTTTTGCCCGGCGGCGGCATGAGGTGGAGCATTTACGCGGCTATGACTTGCCTGACTTGATCCACCGCTTTGATAATCTGGAGCAGTATCGGTCAGGGGAGCCAGTCGCTGAAGAGAATGGCCCGGTGTTGGGCATAAGTTTAACCACGGGGCGAGTCCGCGGCCGCGCCTGGGTGCTAAACGAACCGGATCATCAGTTACCGGGTGGGTTCACGCCTGAACACACCATTCTGGTCGCCCGGTCGGTTGATGCGGGCTGGTTGTCTGCCTTCAACCAGGTAGCCGGGGTCATTGTGGACATTGGCGGCGACCTGTCCCACGGCTCCATTATTTTGCGCGAGCTAGGCGTGCCAGCTATAACCAATTGCGGCCGCGCTACCCGCATCTTCCAAACCGGTGATGAGGTAGAATTAGATGCGGCCCACGGGCAGGCATGGCGCGTACAATGACATTCCTGGTACAGTTCTACGAAAGGTGGATGTATGTTTTTATGACAAGTCTCGCCCTTCGTTTGTCGCCGGAAACCCCCACCCCTACCCCGCCCCAGGGGCGGGGAATTTTTCTGGGCGCGATTTTTCGGGCGAAGGTCCCGAAAAACCGCGCCGTTAAGTACCCCTTCCCGACGGGAAGGGGATCCGAATGATCAGGAAGATATCTCCCCATTTCCCAAGAGGTTCCCTATGAAACATATCGTCGGTATCAGCGAAATCGTCTTATGGACCAAAGATAAAGAACAGGCTCTGGGTTTTTACCGGGATTTGCTGGGCCTGGAAGTTATTTCCCCGCCCCATCTGCCCAACACATTCCTCAAAGTGGCTGAGGGTCACGCGGGCATTCCCCAAATGATTGTCCTCGTGCCCAAACCCGCCGACATTCAGACCAAACCATCCGGTTATCAACTGCATCACTTGGCCCTGGAGCTACCCACTGAGGCGTTTGATACCCTACATACCGAACTCATCACCGCCGGTTTTGCCCCACGCGGTGGCAAACACCCGGTTCTAGCCAGTCGTACCATGTACGTAGACGACCCGGATGGCAATGAGGTAGAGTTTATTTGTGCGGAATAGCGGCGCGGTTTTTCGGGGCGAAGGCCCCGAAAAACCGCGTCCAGAAAGGTTCCCCGCCCCCAGGGGCGGGGTTAGTGGTGGGGGTTTCTGGCGACAAACCGAGGGTGAGGCTTGTCATAAAAACGCCAGTCTGACTTTCGTAACACAGCAATTCTCAATTTGAATGTTGTGCCGATTTCGCCAACGGTTAAAACCGTCGGACTCCGGCTAAAACGGGTTGGAAAATGCCTCTCCTAACGTGTTTATGAAAGTTGTGGAATTAAAGCGGTAAAGAAAGCCTGTCATGCTGAGGTCCGCCGAAGCATCCCGTTCATCTAACTGGTAGGGATTCTTCCTTGAAGACTCGTCAAAATCTCTCAATCTCTTGGTCTCTTGGTCTCCAAAGAAGAGAGTAAAAAACCTCACACCCCAGTAGCCCCACCTCAGTCACCACGCCGAATAGCCATAAATTTTTTGGCCGTTTCCACCGCAATGGCCGCATCTCGGCAATAAGCATCGGCCTCGATGTCTTCGGCGAAGGCTTCGTTGAGCGGCGCTCCCCCTACCATCACAATAATATCCCGGCGAATGCCTTCTTCTTTCAGAGCGTTGATAACGACCCGCATGTAGGGCATGGTCGTCGTCAACAGCGCACTCATGCCCAGAATGTCGGGCTGATGTTCGCGGATGGCAGTCAGGTATTTTTCGGCTGAGTTGTTGATGCCCAGGTCAATCACCTCGAACCCGGCGCCTTCCATCATCATACCCACCAGATTCTTGCCGATGTCGTGGATATCCCCTTTGACCGTGCCGATGACCATTTTGCCGATTTTGGGCGCACCGGTTTCGGCCAGTAGCGGCCGCAGAATCGCCATGCCCGCCTTCATCGCTTTGGCCGCCATGAGCACTTCAGGCACAAACAGAATACCGTCCCGGAAATCAATCCCGACGATGTCCATACCCGCCACCAGTCCACGGGTCAATAAATCATAGGGCGTCATTCCCCGTCCTAACATTTCGTGGACTTCCGCTTCAATCTCGTCGGCCAAGCCGTCATACAGGTCTTCCTGCATTAACTCCAGAATGTCCTCATCGCTCATCTCTTGCAAATTGATTGCTTCACTCATGAATTGCCTCAGTATAAATGGGATAAACCTATCTTCAAGTGGTTTTGAACATGATGGCGGGATACGCCCTGACCACAAGCGGGCGATTATACCGCGAGGTTTGGGGTTTAGACGAAAGGCGCGCCTACGAATTTAGGGCGATTGCATAGTCGGGTTTTCCCTCACCCCTAACCTGGACAAACCAGAAATTTTATCCGCAGATTAGCGCAGATTTTCGCAGATTAAAAAATCAGCGTTAATCCCCAAAATCTGCGGTTAAACTTCTTGCTAACCGTACAAGAAATGAACTTGTAAGGTACTACCCCACCCCCAGGGGCAGGGAACTTTCTAAAGGGCTGGTTTTCTCGAAAACCGGCACACCAACCTCTTCTAGCTATCCTGCACGTACGGATTATCGTTTGCGTTTGCGTTCGCGGCCGCGATCCATCCCCCCTTCCCGCTTCTCTGGTAACAACCCGGCCAGGTGGGGAAACTCATCCGTAGCGTGGGGGATGTGAATCGCCCCGACAAATTCATTTTGGAACTCCGGGTCCACCGCCGTTTCAACGTAACGCACCCAGCGCGCAATTTCCTGCGCTTCGAACCGTTTGTGCCGGTTGAGCAAAGCGATGCGGGCACCATCCCCGGCGGCGTTGCCCACGGCATAAACTTTGCTCAGGTCACAATCAGGGATGAGGCCCAGGATCATGGCGTATTGGGGGTCAATGTAGCTGCCAAACGCCCCAGCCAACACGATGCGATCCACCGATTGCCTGTTGGCCCGGTTCATGAGCAGTTTGGCCCCGGCATAGAGGGCGGCTTTGGCTAATTGGATATTGCGCACATCATCTTGTGTGACCAGGATGGGTTCGCCAGTGCTGGTTTGTTCGGCGGTGGCGAGAATGTAAGCTCCTCTGCGGCCGCGCCACACCAGCCGCTCCCCCTGATTCTCCGGGTTCAAACGGCCATCGGGTAACAGAATGCCCGCCAGAAACATCTCGGCGACCACTTCGATGATGCCGGAGCCGCAAATGCCCGCCGCCAGATGGGCCGGTTGCCCCTCTCCATCACGCTGCCACTCGTCCGACCAACGCTCCTCGCCGATGACCCGGAAGCGGGCCACCTGGGTGACCGGGTCAATACGCACCCGCTCAATGGCCCCCGGCGCGGCCCGCATACCGTAGGTGATTTGCGCCCCCTCGAAGGCGGGGCCGGTGGGGCTGGAAGCACTGTATAACCACTCCTGGTTGCCTAACACGATCTCGGCATTGGTGCCCACATCCACCGTTAGCACCACCTCACTCTGGCGATATGGCTCCTCGGCGATGAGGACACCGACGTTGTCCGCACCGACGTGACCGGCTTCGGCGGGCAGGATGTGGATGTTGGCCGACGGGCTGAGGCGCAGTCCCAATTCGCGGGCCTTGATGTCCAGAGCGTCCCGGTTAGCCAGGGCAAACGGCGCACCGCCTAACTCCACAGGGTTGATGTTGAGCAGGAGATGGATCATGGTGGTGTTGCCGACGAATACGGCTTCGTAGATGGTTTGCGGCCGCACCCCGGCCTCTTTCGCCATTTTTGCCGTCAGCCGGTTCAGCGTGTCTATGATGGCGTTATGCATTTTTTCGGTGCCATCGGTGTGGAGCGTGGCATAAGAGACGCGGCTCATCAAATCTTCGCCGTAGGTCACTTGTGGGTTCATGGCCGATTCCGTCGCCAGAATGGCTCCGGTGCGCAGGTCGCACAGATGCCCGGCGACGGTGGTGCTACCGATGTCTACGGCCAACCCATAAGCCCCTTCGGTATAACCGGGTTGCACATCAATCACTTCGCGATTTTGCCAGAGGGTGACGGTGATGCGCCAGTTTTCCTGGCGTAACACAGCTTGCAGGCGGCGCAAAACGGGCAGGTCAATGGTGAGGTCGGCCAGTTGCCATTGTTCGGCCAGAGCGGTTTGCAGTCGGCCCCAATCACCCCGGTGTTCACCCAGTTCGGCCTCATCCACTACCACATACACCTGGCGCACGGCCGGATCGATGGTGATGACACGCTCGGTGGCCGATTTGCGGATGATCTGTTTGTGGGCGCGGCTCTCTTCGGGCACGAAGATGAGCACGTCGTCTTGGACGAGGGCGGTGCAGGCGAGGCGGTCATCGGGGCAGGCCATTTTGGCGAGCAGAGCTTGTTCGTCCGCGGCCGCGGCCGTCAGGTGGCTCTCAGCGGAAAGAATACCATGTTTGGCAAACTGGCCGTTCTCAACCTGGATGCGGCATTTGCCGCAGGTGAGCCGGCCACCGCAGATGCTTTCGATTTCGACGCCCAGTTGCCGGGCGGTGTCGAGCAGGGATGTGCCAACGGGCACGCGGCCGCGGCGCCCGGATGGCATGAAGATGACGAGGGGTTCAGGGTTGGGGGTTGTCATAGGGGGGGAATTCTAGCATGGGGAAGGCCAGGAGGGGAATCTGTATCTATGTTGGTGGATTTGCGGCCGCGAGCCGTCTTTCAGTGGCATCTGAAAAGCATTTCGGCTAATCTACGCTGGCATCGCCCTGGTACGTTTAGTCTCCTTGTAATAGAGAGCAGTTGGGGTTTTAGTTGGTAGTGACCGCTTTAGCGGGCTGACGCCAGCCCGCTAAAGCGGTCACTACGAACAAAATCTTTTTCTTGACAACTGCGGCATACATCCTTTTCCATTCGAGGTGAATCCATGCACATCCAGCTTATCCGCAACGCCACCCTACGCCTGCATTATGGCGGGCATTTGATCCTCATTGACCCGTACCTGGCCGAAAAACACAGCCTGCCATCCTTCACGGGAAAATCCCCCAACCCCACCGTCGCCCTGCCCTGCACCGCCGAAGAAGCGATTGCCGGAGCCGAGATGGTGTTTGTTTCCCACCTGCACACCGATCATTTTGACGCGGTGGCTCAGGCTTTGCTGCCGAAAGATATCCCTTTGTTTTGCCAACCAGGGCAGGAAGAGAAAATCCGCGAGAAAGGGTTTACTGCGGTCATGCCGGTTGAGGACACGCTGACCTGGAACGGTATCAGCCTGACCCGCACCGAGGGGAATCACGGTTCGGGTGAGGTGCTGAAGCTGATGGGGCCGGTGATGGGTCTGGTGTTGCGGGCACCAGGGGAACCGACGATTTATTGGGCGGGGGATACGATCTGGTATGAGCCGGTAGCGCAGGTCATCCGCGAGGTGGAGCCGGACATCATCATTACCCATTCATGCGGGGCGGTGTGGGGGGCGGAGAAAACGCTGATTGTGATGGATGATGAGCAGACGGTGGCGGTGTGCGCGGCCGCGGCTCAGGCTACCGTTATCGCTGTCCACATGGAAGCATTGGATCACAGTACCATAACCCGTGAGCAGTTGCGCACCCATGCCGATGCGTGTCACGTGCGCCCCGGTCAATTGTTGATTCCAGCGGATGGGGAGAAGATACAGCTTTGAGGATACGGTAGAATCCCCGGGGGGGGGGGGGGCCAGAAGAAAAAAAAAAGAAGGGAAGGGAAAAGCCGGCGGGGCACCAGGAACACAAGGGACCCTAAAACCCGGGGGGGAACCCCGAAACGCCTAGGGAGCCCAAAAAAAAAAGAAAAACGGGAAAAAGGGAAAAGAAAAACAAGAAAACAAGGGACGTAGGAGCCTGGAGGAACCCATGAAGAAACTGTCTACCAAGCCCATTTTCTGTTGCTTGCTCGTGACATTCATTCTTTTGTCATTGCTCTTGGCTGCCTGCCAGACTGACGACACTCAAAGCGACAAAGGCCTGGCGGCCCTCAATTGTCAGCTTGCCGACATTCCTTCATCAACCCAATACACGGTCACAACACCCATTACCACCCCGCCTACACCAGAATTGTTCGGTGAAGGGGTGATCAACTACCACCTGGCCGAGTTCAATGAACAATCCCTGGCCTACCAGACGATTCGCTGTGAGATGATACAGTTTGAGGATGGCGCGGCCGCGGAACGAGCCTTAACGCACGCGTGTGCTGAGAATCCAACGAGTGAAACCATCACTAGTTGGGGCACGTTAGCCTGTAACTTTGGCGTAGGGGTGGAAACATCTGTTTTTCAACGAGAAGAAATGGTTGTTGTCATTACCGCCGACCTTGATGGGATGTATGCTCGTGAACTGGCTCAGGCGGTGGATGAACGATTAATGTCGCCAGATGACCGGTAAATAGTGGCTAATTGGCAAATCGGCCACAATAACTACAAATGAACGACTACTCGTGGCCTGTGAGGGATCGGTTACGCTGACAGTCACCGTCGTTTGCCCGACCCAATTCTGAGCTGGATTGATGTCAATATACCGATTGTTATCTAATGTGACACCAGCCCCAGCCGCTGGGCTGTTCGTAATTTGAAAAATTAGCTGGTTATCCGGTTGATCATCATTAACATAGGCCCACAAATCAATGGCATTATTGCGTACCGTGTTCATTTGGAGAAACTGATTCGGTAGTTCAGCAAACGTTGGGGTGAGATTGGGACGGGGCCAGCCCAAGTCATACAAAATAGCCAGAGCCACTGGACCAGGATGGTCAATCACTTCACCAGGTTGAATAAATGGTGTCATCAACGCATTTGTCGTACCGGTAGGGAATGCGGATTCATCCAGATAATGGAAGCTGTAACTCCACCAAGTTGTTGGTGCATTCAACTTGGCTGGCGCATTACCGTTCGCGGCTATCGTCGAGGGGCCAGAAAAGAAAATATTATCACTGGTCATCTGTGTATATAGAGCGGGAGATGGGTTGGGAAAGATGGCTGTGTTTATCAGTTGTTGATTGTTCCCGTTGAAAATGAAAATGTCATAGATTTTAGGATCGTAACCATTAGACCCAGTTCCCCATTGACCATTGCCACTTTGCGGGTAATAACGAAATGAATGGCCAAAGCCTAGACCAAGGCCAATCTGGCGCAAAGCTACAGTGACAAAATCATACTGGGTAGCAGATGGATTGCCATCAGTGCCAAAATACCAATTGGGCAGACTGCTATCAAAGATAATTTGCGTTATCCCCTCGCATTCTACGCAATGGGTATGACCTTCAATGGCATGCACTAAAACCAGGGGGTACCAGGCGTAAGGCACTGGCATCGAACTCGATGGGCCACTCCAAACAAGAATAGAGGTCGAAGCTAGCGGAACTTGAGAAGGTGTACCCCAGGTCGCGTTAATTTTGATGGGCGGGACAGAGCTTATCAGCGGCTCCCAAATATTGGCGGCATGTTCCAGGGCTGTTTGGGCGGCCGCGGGCCAGGTCCCTTCGTAGATGATTTCGATGGTAGCGCTGTTCGGAGTAAATGGTTCTGTCTCTAATAACTGATTTGGGTTACCCGCGCCAACGAGGGGAGAGTAAATAACTCCGCTTAATAGACTAATCAGTAAAACAAATGTGACTTTTTTCATGATAGTTTTCTTCAAATTCTGGACAAATAAAAATTAACGGCCCAACATCTTTAAACGTCGAAATTTTGGTCAAGGCAAATCTGGTGAAACCGCAAGGTTTGCAAGGACTGACCAGTGGAAGAAACTTTCGGAAGGGGCGGATCGCGCCCAACCACCGCCAATCTATGGTTTCAGACTGCGGTTCTTAATTCGGCAAAACATCCTCGCCATCGCCTAACCAAGTTTAGACCAGGTTAGGTCTTCTCGAAACATTTCATCTCTCAAAGAAATTAGGAAACTGATCCGTCCCGTCACCCCTCCAATCTATGGTTCATTGCGCTTTTAACCTCCTGAACGGACAGAAGCTCCTGGCCCTTCCTCTCGCTTTTGCATCTCCACACAAACCTCCACCTGGACGGGAATCCGTCCCATACAAAATCTGCTAAGGTGTCATTGTTGGTTCCTTTGGCGCAGCAACCGCGCCTGAAAGCGAATGGAAAGCTCCTTACTCACCCGATTATGCCGACCCCCGGCCCTAACCTGTATCGGAATGGTGTGCCAGGATAAAATTTGATAAGGTGTCATAACGTTTACGCGCTCCTTTTGACAGGGTTCAACGCTGCGCCTTTATCCATCAAATCCGGCCAATTTACCTGAATCACATCCCAGCCACCAAACGGACTTCGTTTCATGCGCAGGCGAACCTGCCGCTCGATGGTGATTCCCTGGCCCAGATCAGGCGGTAGCCGCTCCCAAGAAAGGGTCATTTGCACCCAGGCTTCATCCCCCTCTACCTGGCTACTGAGGGCATCTTGGGTAAAGGCCAAAATGATGGGGTTCTGGGCATAAAAGGCCTCCACCATCTGGCGGAAATCAGCTAAGGTGGCAGGTTGCGCGGCCGCGTCATATAACACGTCTGCATCTATCACCTCTTCCATCATCTCCTGATTCCAGGTAAAAAGCCCTTGCAGAAAATGTTCCGCCCAAAACTTACTGTCATATTCATCACTGGGGTGAAAATCTTCATAAATGAAGCCGTGCATCATACCTTCGATGCGAATGTTGTCCATCTCTTCATCGAGAAATTCTTCCGCGATAAAGCGATACATTTCCGTCTCATCTACGTCAGTCAGAAAATCCAGATGAATGCCGTTTTCAATAAGCAGTTCAAATAGTTGTTCCAATTCCGCTTCCAAATCATCCTCGGCAATGTCGGCCAGAGGTTTAATAACGGGATTACCGATAAATTCGCGGATGGTTATCTGCTCCGCATCTTCAAATTGCCGCTCAAACTCAGCCACATAATCAAGCCATTCCCCTTCCACTTCGGGCGGCAATTCCATTTCTTCATCCGAAAAAATCATGCCGTACTGCTCTTCAAGTTCCCGCTTCTTTTTCTCATTGAGGATACGCTGGATACGATCTTGTTCGTTTTCGTCTTCAAATGATGAGTCATCGCCCAACCCTATTTGCTGGGGGGGGGGGGGCAAGGGGCGAGTATGGTCAGACTCAACCCGGTAATTCCTAGCAACCTGTCGGAGAAAGAAATTACACAGAGATTCACGGTGGGAGCATGGTGAAGCGTAGACGGTGATCGGTACCCAAAAGAAAGACAGGACTTTTCTTGAAACTTCTGATTGACCAACACTCTATAAGTTCCCGACAATGAATATCAACCCGCAAAGTTATTCTTCATACAAAACGCGCAGACGCAGGCGCCATTCTTCATAGGAGAGGATGTCGGTACTATCACTGAATAAGTCTATGCTACCAATCCGCGGCCGCAACAACAAATTTTTCACCGCTTCATCCTCTATCTGCCCTTCCAACGCCCCAATGACCCCATTAAAGGTAATCACCCGGAAAGGCCGATTAAAATAAGGACAACGTTGGTCGCCACTGGCTCGGTTAAAGCCAACTCATTGTGGCGGGTTGCCAGGGTTTCGTAGGCTGGCACCAGGTAGTTTTCCGCTCCGGCCATGTTTCAGCGTGCAAAGCCTGGCGCAACAATGGTTCTAACTCGGTCGCCCCGGGTAGCTGTTTGAAGGCGGTGCCAAACCATTTGGGGTAAGGCGCATAGGTTCGGTGCATAAGAAACCAGAGGCGCATGATGTCACGCACCAACCGTGCCCCAATCAGGGCCGAACCCAGCTCATCCCCGGCCAGCCCAGCCCGCCCCATGAGATGCTCTTCCTGGCTGATGCGCGTCCAGGCCGAGGCCAGTTGGTAGAGCCAGACATCGTGCGGGTAATAATGAAAGCGGCCGCGTACCTGCTCCAACCCCAGACCATCATAAAAAACCGGGCCTGTGGTCAGGGTACGCAATTTTTGTTCCGGGAAGGTTAACCAGTCGGCGATTTCAAGCGGCCGCGACAGGTCAAAATTCAGATACGCCCGGATAAAACCAGGTAGCGTATGAACAGTGACCCGGTGGTTGATTGGCCCCTCGCTGATGGGTTGCAGCAGTTGGGTGACACCTTCTTCGGCAAGGGGCGGGGTGAAATTGGTAGGGTAACCCTTGAATTCATAGGGCAACTGGAGTGCCAGGGTGTCGTGAATGGCCTGGGCGTGGCGGGTGTGGTCAGCCTCATCGAGAAAAAGAAGCAAACGCGGCCCCCAATGGTGATCGGTGGACATGGCATCGTCAAAACCCAACACCTCGGAGCCGCTATCTATGAGCGCGGCCGCGTGGCCCAGCCCCGGAAAGTGGGTATCAAGCAGCGGCCGCACCACTTCTTGATAAAACTGTTGGCTCAACTGTTTACCAGAAAGAAAGGGCAATGAATCGTTCATGGGGCTGTCGTCCTAACCTGAGCGAATGGGTACACGTTCGGTCGAGTTACATCAACGGATTGGGAAACAAACGGATTTTCCAGAGGTCGCATTTAATCCGTTCCTTTCAAAATCCGTTGATGTCATTCACAATGGCCCAAAATTGTCTCTGGACTGAACGGTTACGCGAATGGCAACGAAAAACAGGCGTGGCCGCAACTGTCATCAATAAGGGGATAACACGGACAAGGCGGTTAGCAGCGATGCCCACACGAGGTTGCGCCATTCAGGGGTAAGGCGGTGAAGATTCACCGGCTTGTCTATACGAAAATAGAGGCTGGTGCAAAAGGCTTTAAGATTCAGGCGAACATACAACTTTTCAACATGGCCTCATATTGGCTGAGCGCGGCCGCAACTCCATCCACCCACTCCTTCACCTCTTCCTGGCTCAACACCTGGCGGGACAACACGGCAAAAGCGGCAATACTCATCCGCTCCGGCTCGTCGTGGGTGTAAACAAAACGGGGTTCGGTCATGGTCGCGGCCGCGAGACGCAAAATAGCCAACAAATCGTCATGACCCAGCTCCTCACACAAAGCCAAATCGTCGAGCACATCAGCCGCGTGCGCGGCCGCGTGTGCCCAGCCATTTCCTGGCACATACCCCCGCAAATCCTTCTCCTGGGGCAGATAGGCAAACACCCGTGCCTTCACCTGATGAATTTCGGCGGCTGATAGAAACGGTTTTTCTCGGTGACGCGCCAACATGAGGGGCAAAAGGAGTAGGGAAAAGGTGCGCGTATAGACCCAATCACCCTCGGCCTCACCCAACCCCGTGATACAGATGCTCATCGTCTACGGCCTGCATAAACAGGCGACGTAACACACCCTCATCCAGCCACCCAGGACTCAATCCAGGTGGCAAAGGCGGGGTAAATCAGGCCATCACGGAGTTCGTGGTCTACTGAACCGATAAACCGCATCATGGCCGTGAGCAGATCGGGTTGTTCTGCGGCCGCGGGTGGGGCAAATTCGTTGGCTGCTAGTTGTTGCAGGCGGTTTTTGAGGGTGAGTTCGTTCATACGGGTGAGTTTCGGGTTTGGGACTGAAGAGAGTGTATCCGCAAGGTCGGAATTTTAGCTCTGAAACAAGATTGCAGCGATAATAAGATTTCTACATCTTTCCCCAGACTTCGCTTGGAAAAAAGGTGTAAACATAGATTGGAAGAACACGGATAAAAGCAAAGCCATCGGTGTTTCTTCTATCAGAGTTCCCCATGGGCGGGGTGCTCACCAAGAGGAATGAAGATTTTAACCACAGATTTCCCAGATTTACACAGATTTTTCTTTTCTCTGCGTCTCTGCGGTTCGATATTCCCAGAAGAGGCCCTATGATCCGCGCTGAAAGTCTCCATTGCCCTAACTGTACTGCTCCCTTACACCTGCAAAATAAACAGGCACTGGTGGCTTGTCTGTATTGCAATTCAACCGTTCACATCACCTACAAGGACATGGCCCCGCCCGCGGCCGCGACCCGGCCCGATGTCTCGCCAGAGGTGGTGGATGAGGTGAAACGGCTGTTGGTGCTGGGGTTACGCACGAAGGCGATAGAATATTATGCCCAACAAGCCCAGGTCAGTGAGGGGGACGCGGCCGCGGCGGTGGCGACTCTCCATGCCAGTCTCGGCTACGCCCCACCCCTCAGCAACCTCGGCTTACTCATGCTTATGGGCTTATTACTGCTTAGTCTGGCCGGTGTACTGGCGGGCATGATCCTGTTGTTAACCGGACAAACCCTACTGGGTGGCGGCGTGACCCTGGCCGCCATCCTTTTTGCCGGTCTGAATACCCTGGCTTTTGGTCGTGGGCTGCCGGGTTATTTATTGCTCCAGCGGGGCCAACCGGCGCAAGCGGTCATCAAAAAAATCTGGCCGATTCGTACCTTCGCCGTGCGCGGGCAACAGGCTCAACTGCAACGGTTTTTGCTGGAAATACACCTGCCCCAGCAACCAGTCTATCAGGCCGAAGCCAATGGCATTGTGTCCGCACAATCCCAGCCAAAATTTCTGCCTGAGTCGCGCCTGTCCGTCAAAGTAGACCCGACCAACCGACAAAATATCGTAATTATTGGCCCGCTGGAACATGGGAAGTGAGCATTTCAGCCGGTCAGCTTTCTGGCTGACTCGCTATAGCTGTTCAGGTAATCATTTCGGCTTTTTCTGTGCTGACCGCTTAGCGGGCTGGTACTAGCCGCCAGCGGTCACTACTGAACTTTCTGAGTTGCTGATAACTCGCTACTCGCCCACTCGCTTCCCCCCAAGGAGTTATTTCATGCTTGATTTTGATCCCCGTTCACCGGTTTTCCGTAGCAACCCATATCCGTTTTATGACATGTTGCGGAGCTTTGCCCCTATGTTTTACTGGGAAGCATGGGGCATGTGGTTTCTCACCCGGTATGATGATTGTGCTGCTCTGCTTCGTGATGCCCGCCTGGGACATTATGAAGGCCAATACAGTTTCCCGGAGTCGCAACGGGCGCTGGTAGAGATGCAAAAGGAGTGGTTACTGCTGAAGAACCCCCCCGATCACACTCGTTTGCGGGGGTTGGTTCATAAAGCGTTTACGCCGCGCATGGTTGAACAGATGCGGCAACAGGTACAAACGATCACGGATTCTCTCCTGGACAAAATTGTGGCCGAAGGGGAAGGTGATTTAATCGCGGGGCTGGCTTATCCTTTGCCCGTGACTGTTATTGCCGCTTTGTTGGGTATTCCCGCCGAGGATCATGATCAGTTTCATGTCTGGTCGGATGCGTTGGCTCGCAGTTTAGACCTGACAGAAGTGACAGAGGTGTACGAAAAGGCATCGGCCGCGGCCGCGGAGCTGACTGACTACCTGCGCCGTATCGTGGCCCAGCGACGGGGCCATTTGCGGGATGATCTGCTCAGTGCGCTCATTGCCGCCGAAGAAGCGGGCGACCGCCTGAGCGAAGAAGAGCTTTACGCGACTTGTGCCTTACTCCTGGTAGCCGGACACGAAACCACCATTAATCTCATCGGCAATGGCACACTGGCCCTGCTCCAGAACCCGGAAGCATGGCAACAGCTTCAAAGCAACCCCACTTTGATCAAAACGGCGGTTGAGGAATTGTTACGTTATGACAGCCCGGTACAAATGACCAGTCGCATGGCTCTTGAAGATATGGAAATCCGGGGCCAGACGGTGCGACGAGGGCAACAGGTGGCCTTTTTGTTGGGCGCGGCCAACCATGATCCGGAGCGGTTTGCCCAACCCGGCACACTCGATCTGAGCCGTGATCCCAACCCGCATCTGGCCTTTGGTAATGGCATTCATTACTGTCTAGGGGCGCCCTTAGCCCGGTTGGAAGGGCAAATCGCCATCAGCACCCTGCTACGCCGATTGCCCCATCTGCGGCTCGCCACCGAAACACCCACCTACCGTGACAATTACGTTTTACGGGGGCTGGAAAGCCTGAAGGTCATTTTTTAGGCTATTGGGGTTTGGTGCAAAAGGAACCTGTCCACGCTTACAAGCCAGTTTGGGGGTTGTAGAGTGGTTTTAGCAGGGCCGCGCTAGCCCGCTAAAGCGGTCACTATGAACCATCCACCCAATGATGTTTCTGAATTTATCGTTGCAAACGGGCTTCGATAGCGGCGATGGCCTGGTTGGTGTCGTGGAAAAGGATGCCAGAAAGGCCGAATTCGTTCGCGGCCGCGACATGTCCCTCTACATCATCCAGAAAAATCACCTCGGCGGGCTGTACCCCTAATCGTTCGCAGGTGAGGGCAAAAATACGTGGGTCAGGTTTTTCCAGACCCACTTCATGGGAGTAAATAATCAGGTCGCACATGTCCTCAAACCCATAAGCGGCCTGCTCCTTCTCCCGTGCCCCCACAAAACTGTTGCTAAGAATGGCGGTCTGGTAACGCGGCCGCAAACCAGCAAAGTAATCAGCCAGTTCCCCATTGAGCGTGCCCAGATACTCCCGCCAGATGTCCGCCATAAACGCGTTGACCTCTGCTTCACTCATGCTCATGATACGGCCTATCTCCCGGTGAACCTCGGCTTCCGAAAGCGTGCCCAGACTACCACCCTGCCACACCGGGCTGAGCCGCTCATTGAGTTGGCCTGGTTGCAGATTCAGCCGCTGTTCCCATGAGGCGATAATACCCAGGTCAGGCGTATTTTCCAGTACACCACCTATATCGAATACAACTGCGTGAATGGTCATTTACTGCTCCTGGGAGAAAAGTGGCAAGTGGCAGGATGCAAGTGGCGAGTGGCGAGTTCCCAGAGTTCCCATAGTTCCCTCAAGTTCCCCCAGTTCCCCTCCCTCCTGTTACCCCTCATTATGGACGCTGCTTGCTCAAAGCCACCGCTCCCTTGTCTGGGCCAAGTAATATCGTTGCCACCGCTTCGGCGTAGGCCTTCAATTCCGTTTCGCGTTGCGCCTTCGAGACAATATCCCCTTTAGGCTCCTTATTCTTGCCATCGTAAAAATCAAGCGCCCGGTTGACCGGCGGCTCTACGGTAAAAACGCTAATGCCTTTCGCCGGGCCGTACAGTCCCAAAGAAATTCCTTTATTCTTGGCTCTTTTTTGCCAGGGCTTAGGCAATTTCGTCTTGGGGTCCATGTCTTCACGCCAGGTGGCGTTCTCTTTGCCCTTGCCCGCATAGATTTCATTCCCGGCGACCGAGGGGGTTGTCTGTTGCTTGGGATCGGTAAAGCGTTTCTTTAGCTCGGCGGCACTGGCTGTCTTACTGGCAATAGCGTAAGCCGAAGCCAGAGCCAGATCAACATCGTCTTGTGTTTGGGCCTGATCCACTTTGGCTATGGCCTCGGTGAGAAATGCCTTTACTTCGGCGAATCGGGCCTTATCATCTTTTTTCGCCGCGCCAAAAATACGGGCCATGATTCCCCACAAGGAACTAACCAGGGCCGATAAAGCCTTAATGGCCTTTTCTTTGGCCGGGCTGAGAAAATGGGGGTCGGCAAAAACACCGGCACTGGCCGGACTGTGTGTCCCATGAATAGAGATGATACGTGTGGGTTGAAAGCGGTCAATCAACTCCATCAGCATCACATTTTCGGGCAAAATAGATTTGACTTGCTTATTTTCATCTTCCTTGGCTTTGATAGGATTACCGGCCGCATCCAAGGCTTCGCCGCCTTTGTAATCCGCCACCTCTTGATTCAGGTCGGGAAAGTTACGATTGGTGAAGGTACCTCTTTGTCGTTTCCCTTCCTCGCCCCAATTTTTGTGCGCATGAGCCGGAAATAGCGAAGGAACAACGATAACCGAATAGTGCGGCTGGGCTTTTTTGAGCACATCGTCCATTAAGATACGCGCTACTTCAATGCCCTGCCGTTCACTGCCATGCACACCCGCAATAACCAAAGCCCGCTCGTTGCTGGCTCCAGGGAAGAAATGCACTTCGATGGGTTGAGGGGGAATGTCTTTGGCGAGTCCAGGCTGGCCTTTGGCGGTGATGCCGCTACTCATGCCCAACTTGCCACTCAAAATCCTTTGCGCTACCCAACGGTCGTTGGCATCGGTCAAAACTTTGTCCAACACGGCATTTAAAGCGGTCAGCTCGGCTGCGACCTGGGCACCATCCTTGAATTTTTTCTGGCCCAGAAGGGTGAATATTTGTTGCGGTGTCTTATTGGCGCTCAGCTTTTCCAACTCATCTGACAATGGACTTCGCTGGATCAGACCGGGGACAGCCAACAACGGTTGGGCAGCAATAACCCGTTGTAAGTGGCTGTTACCTTGTATCTTGCCTATTTGTCGGGCGATTATTTGGCGTTGTGCTGTAGAGATATGGGGATCGCTGAGGAGATTGGCCTGAGTTTCCAGGGACCCATCGCTGAACGATTGACCCTCAATCAGTGGGGTGAGGGGTGGGGCATTCAGATTCGCGGCCGCGGGGCTGGCTTTTAGCTTGTTTGGGGCCAACGGTTCAACAGTCGGCGCGGCCGCGGACTTTAGTCTGCTGGTATATTTCCTAGACCCAGTCTTCGATTTTTTGGTGCTGTCACTCATAGTAACCGAAGTTAGATGGACGTCTTTCGTGTGCAGAGGAGTGTTTTATGGGGAAAGTTCACCTAACGGTATAAACGATTGAAGGGGAGCCGCAAAAGGTAGTGGCTAATAAGGTACTCTATCCGTTGGGCTAAATCAAGCCACGAACGCAAATCTAAGGCTTTACCAAAGTTCAAACGATGATTTAGCCTTTATGGTACCTCACCCTCAATGATGTCCTGATAACCAAACCCAAAACTCGACACCGTGACCGGATGGTAATCGAACCCCAAACTTTCTACGCGAATGGTGTGCTGTCCCGGAGTAATGCCCGAAATGTTAATGTAACCCCCGTAATGCCCAAACCCATCATCGCCGAGGGCTGATGTATCACCACGCCATACTTCTACGCCATCAAAAAGCACCCGCGCCCAACCCAGCGCCGGACCGCCAAAGAATTGCACGCCCATCGTTGTGAATGGCAGTTCCGTAGAAGCCTCGATCCAATCGCCATTCCACCACACAACACGATTCAATCCGTAAGGAATACTCTCCTGGTGATAACTTATTTCAATACCCGGCGGCGGGGCGGTATCGTCGCTGTTCGCGGCCGCGTATTGAGCCGGTGGTTGCTCAAAAAGACGGCTATCTCCCCCATACACAGTCACAGACACAGGCAGTTGGGAAGGTGTAGGTGTCACCGGTATGGTTACGCTTTCCTGGCAACCAGGCGGGTTCTGGGCCGGGTCATTCGCCCCCGCCGTTGCCCCAAGTGGCAAACAGGCCAACCACGGCTCATAGCTTAAGTTCTCAGCCCTTAAATCAAAAGAACAGGAATCGGCGATTACTTCTAGCTTAAGATTTCCCTCGTCCAGCATCCAGCGATATTCCCCTACTTCGTCTCGGCAGTAGGGATCATTGAAGAGGGTAAGCTGATCACCGGAAACGGTATACGAGGCGATGCTTTTCCAGCCCGTGACCTCATAATAAATACGCATGATTCCCTGGTCAAACTGCAATTTCCAGATACCGCCCGCCCGTCTGTAGTCGGCACACCGCAAACATAACCACCACTGCGGCCGCGACTGATCAATCCTGGCATAGGTTCCATCTAAAGGAGTTGTGGCCGGTTCAGGTAGAGGGGTTGCATAGGCGACAGGGGTTTGCGCCAGTAATCCATCCCAGGCGGTGGTGGCGGCAGTCGCCAATACTTCCGGGGTGGGCACATTGTCCGTCCTTGTTCGGTTCAATAAAGAGAAGAGGGCGAGGAGAGCCGTAATGCCTAACAACACAAAAGCGATGAGGAAAAGAAGGGAGTGGCGCTTCTCTGGTTTCATAATTCATCCAAGGGGGTTGAACAAAGGATTGACGACCGGGCGATATTGTAGCACGGGGGAGAATGAGGGGTCGCGGCCGCGGCCAGCAATTTCCAGTACACTTCCGTACATAACAAAATGGCGCACGTATGGTGCGCCATTTTATTATATACACCCCTAAGCGGTCTTCTGCAACCGGCAGCCAGGCGATGGCCGTAGCCCCACCTGCAACAAACCGTCAAGCAGTTAGTTCATCAGCGGCGAACTGCGCCGTTCCCGGCATTGACCACAGAAACGCCAGCGCAACCAAACCCCCCACCGGAGCCAACAGGAATAGCAACCACCATCCACTCTTGCCAATATCATGCAGACGCCGCGCACCTACCGCCAGCAGGGGCAGTAGCACCGCAATCAAAAATATACTGCTCAAAGCTTCGCTTAGGTATAGCAGGGCGGCCGTCACCAGGGTGACGAACAGCGCAAACCACCAAAACTCTGCCCGCGATGCCTGACCCGTAAAATCCGCATATTTGGTGAGGCACACGCGAATGGCCCCCTGGAATGTCATGGCATCTACGCCTTCGGGGTCATTGGGCTTCAAAACATTTTCCATATTAAGCTCCTTGCCGATTAGTGAGAGTGTCTCTCTCAAAGATATTTTCCAACTCTTCTGCAAATTGGAACGCTCTTCATTTTCGGCAGTTTCCCCGGCACTATCAACTGTGGAATCCCTCAGTTTTTCAATTGTGGACTGGTCGGGGGCATTCCCCAGTTTCAGAATTAACTCGACTCTGGAGCTTACCTGGAACTTGGCGTAGATGTTTTTTAAGTGGAATTCAACCGTGCGCTCGGTAATGGACAGAGACAAAGCAATCAACTTGTTGCTTTTGCCTTGTAATAGCAGTTCGACAACTTCCCATTCACGGTTACTCAATGGAGGCGTTTGGGTCATAACAATTTTCCCTTGCTTCGCTCAAAGATCGAGGCCTGGCAGACCATTTATGCTGAGGATCAACGAGGCTTCACTGCCATGATGCAAATCGTGTTCCAGCACATGGTAAATCACCCAACTGCGCGAGACCTGGAATACCTGACCATCCCATTCATCCGGGAAGGTTTGGGCACAATCGGCGGGCGTCCAGCGTTGCAAGCGGGCTTCGATGAAGGCCCACGTCTCATCGAGGCCACGTACTAGCTCGTCGGCACTGCGGTCGGGTGAATCACGTTGCCCCCACAGCATGTACTCGTTCATCCGTGCATCTTCATCCTGAAGGGTGGCACTGAACCACCCGGCCCGGACAGAGATAATGTGCTGTATAACCTGCCCCAACGGCCACATACGGGGAGCGGGTTGCAGGGCGAGTTGCTCATGGGTCAGCGGGGCAAGGCAACGGCGCAGTTTTTCATTATAACCACGCCAGTTTTCATAGATAACTTCCAGGGTTGAAGGGGTTTGTTGTGGCATCTGTTTCTCCTTGAGAATCAATCCAAATTAAGAATTGCTGTATCAGTTCAACCTTTCTTGCCTAGAATTCTACGCAGGAATTTCCGCAGGTTGACTAGAAAGCGTGAGCCAGTATAAACGTAACTGTCATATTCGCCTCTGGGCATGTAGCCTAATTTTCTGGCTAACCCGGCGGATATCTCGGTGGCGGCATCCCAATTGGGATCAATACCGTTTTCCAGACATTCAATCAGCAAAGCCGCACCCGTAGCTGATGCCAGACCCCGCCCACGGTATTTCTTGTGCGTGTTTATTTGTACTTCAATCCCTTTAGAACAAACCGAACCGGTTGAAGCAATACACACAATTTTTCCATTTTCCAGGGCACAATAGCCAAAGCCACGCTCGATAAAGTCTTGGGGCGAAACAAAGCCAAACAATTGACCATCGGTCAAATCGCTCTTGTCATTAGCGATCTGTTGGGCATATGGCAAGTTAATCCTTTCAATTTGGAAATTCGCTGACAACTGCGATCTTAATCGTTTCAATCTTTCAATATCCAGGCTTTCACTGCTAAAAGCATACCGCTTGAGGATGATCACTTTGCCTTTGTGAACTTGATCTAACAGGTTTGTCCATTCTGGCATACTAAAGAACAGGGTAGAAAAGCCAGGCAATTTGGCTAAAAATTCGCGGGCGGCGGGGTGTTTGGCATCACCACCCAGAATATGTATTTTGTATTGGGGCAAACTTAAGGCGGCAACACAGGGATTTTCCAGATCATTGACCAGAACTTTACCCATTGAACCTTCCAAGATCGCATCTGCCATGTAATTCCATTCATTGTCTGGAAATAACTGACGCAGGTTATGGTTGTGATTCGGTTTGACTTCTTCCATTTTCATTTTTTATACTTTTACGTTACTGATGTTTTAGCTGGCTAACGCCTCTGATGGGCAAAATGACAACCAGGGAGGGTATTGTAACATGGGGGAGTAGCAGGAAAAATGGGGGATGAAGACCGCCAGGCCGGCTGGTCATTGTTGGGGCACAACAACGGCGGTCAACTGCTTTGCCACTTGTTTTGGGCGAAAGGGATTCATCAGCGCGGGGCCGTGCGGCAACGTTCCAAACGAGTAAGCCCAAAATACCTACAAAGACAGAGAGCAAAACGCCATTCGAGCCTACAACGTTGCGCATGGTCTGAAACCCAATCGTGGTTGGTGAGCTACTCCTATCAATCGTACCCAGGGTAAAGTTGCTGCCTAAGCAGGTAACATCCGCATTGCGGAAAGTGACCGATCACCAGTAAGGGTGGTGTCGCGGCGGGTGATGTCCCATTGACGGTGGGTTGGCGCGACGTACGGGGTTGCTGGCTGGGCCAGGGGGTCGGTCAGCCCCCTCGCTGAACAGTGATGTCAACGACCGGCGCAATACCAGTGACGCACGGTCGCCATCCCAGTCGCCTGTGGTGGGAACATCACTGTTTGTGTAGTGTTAGCCATTGTGCCCAAACGGATGTAGTCGCCGTTGTTTGTGGGGCAGCGGCCGCCTGGCCAATACCAGCCACGTTCAGGTCGAAATTGCCGTTGGTGGTGGTGTCACCGTCGTATACATCATTGGCAATGGTCACATCATCGCTGACACTGTTGTTATATTTGGCTTGCAGATAATTCTCGACAATGGTGCGCCGGGCACTGTTGAGATTCGTGCGGCGACCGTCGCCGCCGGTTCGGACCTAACGGCGCCGCGGGGGGGCGGGTTTGATCGGTGCCCATTCGGGGCTGGCTGTTGTTCCCGCGTGAACGGCCCAGATTCAAGCCAAACCGTGGTACCCAGCCACTGCCCGTAAGCGGATTTCGTTGCTGTGGGGCAGTCGCACGACGCAGGACGGCGGTTGGCGGCCCGCTGGGGGGGATTCAGGCCATCAGCCACACTGATACCATCGTCAACATCGTCAAAGCGCAGCACGGGTTGGCCGTTCTGGATATTCGTCTGATAGGTGGGTTGGCTGCTGCCGGTGCCCTGGCTGGCGTTGTGACCATAACCCGATTGGTCAGCCCAGGCGTTAATCGGCGTTCCGTTGGTGGTGCTACTGGTGCCGGAATTGGCCTGGAGCCACAATTCCAGGCTGGTGGTGCCGTTATTGAGGCAGCCCCAGGCCGCGGGCGGAAGCGCGATGGTCTTCTACTTCGCCGCCGACGATTAACCCGGTTAGAGCAATGGCCGTGTCGTCACTGCAATTCCCCTGGATGCCACTGTCGGGTCGTAGCCGGAAGCGGGCGAAGAGGTCATAAAAGTCTTGGGAAGGTAGGACACCAGCGGGGATATTGAAGCGGCGGTTGGTTCCGGCGACGCCACGCAAACCTGTTCACTGGCGTCATTGAAGTCGTTGTCGCTGTTCCAGTCAACCCAGCGCTCAGCACCGCCCGGTCCGATGGCGTCTATCGTGCCGCCGCGCCTTCTTGCCGGGTACCACACACCGACGCCGTCTTCATCGTCGCCGTTGCCTCGTCGCGGCGGCGGCCGCGTCGGCGCTCTGGCCTGGTTTCCACACGGCCATTCCCAAAGGGGGGGGTGGCGGGCGCCATTATCGGTGCTGGTTGTCAGATTATAAGCCGCTGGCAAGTCGCCATAGTCGCGGAAGACAAGCGGCAGGCCTAGTAACGAGTGGGTCAACTTTGTGAATTGGCGCAATAGCATCTTGGAGCTGCGAGATGTTCCCGTACAACCGATACCAATCAGGATCTCCTGTAACGGCGGGCGGGGAGCGGTTGAGCGTAGCACCAGCGGCCAGAATTGATGGTTGCGCGCAATCTGAGGAATTATCTACAAAGGGGCAGGTATCAACTGGCGGGAAAAATTCATGCCGGGGCCTCTACCGTCGTTCGTCTGAATGAGATTGGGGGCGCCGACCATATTGCCTGATGCCAATGCCCGTTCCGTAGTCACCTGAATTTAAGGTGCAAATTGGAGTTGTATTACCATTCACGGTAACTTGAGTACTATCAGAGGTAGCGATCACAATGGGCGTTTCCAAAATCCCGTTACCACCTTCACCTTGCATTAGAATGTATTCAGATCCTAATCGCGGTTCAGGTATTGATTGATCAATACCCATATCGTTACCGGTGAGGCCAGTGCTAGCAAGGGCACTGATTTGCGATTGGTTTATCGGATGTAATCAGCGTACCATTTACATCATTAAGCGGCGCGGTTCCTGAGTAGAGGGAATTCTTAATGCCTATGATGTAGGACTGATTGGCATTCAATATGACTGAAAAAGGATCTGTTGTGGCTGGACTCCCAGAGGTAGCTGTACCATAAAAGACTATTCCAGGCTTAATGTCGTCAAAGTTCACTGTTGTATTATCTTCAGTTGCCATTACAGAGATGAAAAGCCCTTGACTAGTAGCCGTGGTATTTACAGTCCGCATGATACCTGCTCGGAAGCGTGTACCCAAGCGGCATTCCTTGGCTGTTGTGAACCTGCTTGGTTGGAATTGTGGCGAACGTTGGCATAAGGGGCATCAGCAGTGACCAGCGTGTAGTGTTGATTTATGCAGTTTCGGGCGGGCATTTCTGGCGATTTGTTGGGGGCCGTTGGACGGTTCCACTCCATACTGTTGCCCCAGTCCCGTCTATGACAGTAACATTGACCGTCCCTGTTTCAGGTGTCGAAAGGAACAAGTTTTGCTGCCACGGGAACCCTGTTAAATATTGAACCGTAGGAGGGATGTAGTGGACGACATCCAGCTGGGCGCGGGCTGGTTGGTCTGTCATAAACAGGCACCCGAGTAAAGTGACCAATAAAACAAGCTTCACAAACTTTCGGATAGAGTGGATTTTCATCTGTTGCTCCTTGTATAAAGACTTTTGGCTCTTGGGGAATTCAGGGGGTTGACACCCAATGTACGGGCTGGCCTTGTGCCTGCCCAGTGTGGGGCAACCACAAGGGTTGCCCGTACCCACGAAATCCCGAAGATCCAAACTTTTCAACTATGAGGATTGCGGCCGCACGCTGATTTGGTTCAATCGCCATGTTTAGCAACACAATGAGTTGATGATGCAGGCAGCGTAAACCAAAGTTTAACCTGGCGTCTGGTTTTGACAATCGCTTTGTTGTTCATAATAACAAGCAACTGATTCCAAACTGATTCCAAACAGCCCATTTGGCCCCATGAAAGGTTCGGATTTGGTTATAAAATTGATTGACCTCATGGGTTTATGGGCGTGTGGCGTCGCGGCCGCGACACGCATCATGTGGTTATAAGAATAAGGGGGAATGAGGGGAAAGGGGGTGGGTTGCGGCTTATCAGTTTCCTTTACATGAACAGCCTATTCACATTGAAACCACCAATTGTCAGGTGTCAGCGCGAAAATTTAGCCGGTAGATAGGCTCACCCCAACGTTCCTCACCGGTGGCTTCAAACCCCATGCGGCGATAAAGTAACTGCGCGGCCGCGTTCTCCGGGTGTACCACCAGGCACATACCAGTACAGGTGGGCTGGGTTTGTTTGATGAGCAGGATCAAGGCTTGCATTGCGGCCAGGCCATAACCTCGGCCTTGCTGGTTATGATCAATGAAAAAGTGGAACACCCAACAGTCGTCAGGCTGATCTGGCTTCAGCGCGATCGCCACGAAACCGACCATATCGTGAGCCGCATAAATCGCATACGGTAGCCAGGTCAGACCGTCCGGGCGAATGTAGGCTTTGGCCAGGGCAATCGCCGCCACGGGAACATGCTCGGCGACGAAGCGTTGTTGCGAGGGCAGGACGGACAAGGTGAGGGTTTGCCGCCAGTTGCTCTCATCAACCGGTTTCAGGGTGATGGCGTTTTGCATGGGGTTGCCCTCTCAGACTGCCGCAAAAAGGTTACTGACTTTCTGGGGAAGATAATCAGCTTCCGTAGAAGGGAGTGAGTGGGGAGAACGCAGTCCTACATGTCAGCGCTGCCCTGCATATCCAGCCAAAGCGCTTCGAACATGTGGCCGTCCGGGTCCTCGAACGAGCGGTTGTACAGCCAGCCCATATCAATGGGCGCACGTGTGCCAGCCTTGCCACCGGCTTCTGCGGCCGCGTTGACAACCGCATCCACCTCTTCTCGTGTGTCCATTGACAGCGACAACAACACCTCGGACGTAGTGCGGGCATCAGCGACTTCCTTCGAGACCCACCCCATGAATCTTTCGTGCGTCTGCAACTGGAAGGTGATGGTGTCTGACCACACCATTGTGGCGGTGGTGTCGTCGCTGAACTGGGCGTTCTTCTGGAAACCAAGCGCCTCGTAGAACTTCGTTGAAGCGGCCAGGACTTTCACAGGCAAACCAACATAAATTGACTTCATCATTTCTCTTATTCTCCTGAGTCTGATAAGGCGGATTGGAGCCACCTGAGGGTCTATGTAGTTTGCGTGGGCGGCAGGTATTACGTCGTCATGATGGGGAAATCAGGAATCACCCGCCAATGAAGCAGGGTATCTGTTACGAGGGATGTTAACACGCAATTCTCCATGTGCCTATGATTCACCATTCTTTGGTAATAAGTAACCGCCTGTAAACAAGTTAGCGGTTTCAGATTGGTTCAATCTCCGAAGATTGAACCAATCTCTACCAAGTTAATCTGGGACGATTATAAGCGCTTCAAGTAGCCATTTGATTCTCAGGGATGCCACACAGGAGCAGATTCTTTCTCTGATGTCTGCGTCAATTGTGTTAATTCTCCAGTTTCAATCTGAAGTAGCCAGATATCGCCATCCTTAACAAAAGCAATCATCTTGCCATCTGGTGACCATACCGGTGAAGCTAAATTACCTTCTTCAAAAGCAGTTAATGCCTGACTTTCTTTATTAGCCAAATCAATGAGATAAATTTGCTTGCCCAATGAATCTTTTGCAAAATGCCCGACAAAGGTTATCTGTGATCCATCGGGCGACCAATCGGGTTGAATAGCAAAACCTTGATTTGTTAACCGTGTAGTTTCGCCATCAGCAAGTGTCATTACAGCGAGGTAAATATCTTTATCTGCAGATATTTCTCCAAGTGTGCTGTTCTGAGACTGATTCACTAGACTAATCATCCCACTCGTTTGAATTGTATCAATGACGGCAACCCTTGAACCATTGGGGGAACAAGCGATATCTGTATACCCTGAGCGAACAGAAACCTGGGTAATGATTTTGCCGGATGAATTTATAAGTTCTACCCATCCGAAATCAGGTGAAAAGCCCGACCCAGTGACCACAAATTGCTCGATTTCAGAACACCAATCAAGTGAGCCGACTCGGCTTTTCATTCTTTTGAACCAGGACACGGTGTGAGATTCAAAAGCCAGGGTTCCACCTGTTTTCAAATCCAGTTCAATAAAGCCTTGCTCTTGTGAAACAAATACGATGTGTTCTACATCGTGCCAGACAATTTTTTCAGGTGACTCCCCTTGGGGTAAATAGATATTTGTTTCATCGTCCAAACCGTTGGTCACATCGTAAAGATGAATTTGCTGACCATTCCCATTCTCCGATAAATACAATAAAGTGAGTGGGTTTGAGGCAGGTGTATTTTCGGATTGGTACGTAAAAGAAGAACGGAAAACAGAGGTGGCTATTAAATAAGTGATCATAAGGACGATGATGAAACCAATGCCTAATATGATCCACTTCGTTAATGAGTGTTTAGATTTGTTTGGGGATATGTTATTTTCTTCCATTTTTATATCGAGTCTGGAACCAAGAGAGTTCACCACACTTAATTTGTACTACCCAATCAGGTATTTTCTTTTCCAATTTGGGCGACAATCTTTTGCCCGGTATGGTATCACGCAAATCTTGGTGTGCCGATACTGCACCAGTTCAGCCAGAACTGGCGGGATGATGTGGGGAAGGGGAGAAAGTCGGGGAATGTGCGGCCGCGACCCCATTACGCTTCGTCTACAGGTTGATTGATAAATTGAACCAGCGACGCGGCCGCTTCCTGGAGCGTCATATCGTAAAGTTCAACGGCGTACTCCTCATCAATATCCATGTCAATGAGGTCACAAATGGCCTCTAGCGGCTCACTACCCTCTAACACATCCGGGGGATCATCAACCGACCACATGGTGCAAAATTGAGAGGTTGCCGTGGCCCGATAACGATCAAATGAAAACCGGGTATGAATTTTAATCAGTTCGTTGAGTAGGGATTCCTGGTTCATAAAACGCTCCTGAAGGTTTTTACATAGGTCAGGGTGTCAATCTTTGGTGGGGAATATTACTATGCAGTGTTTGTCTGGCAAGTGTGGTGTTCGCGGCCGCGTTCCGACCCTACCTTGTTGATAAGTTTTCCTCACAATGAGAAACAGAGGGCAACGCGGCCGCGCCATCCCTCTATCTCATCGGTTAAGCAACAAATGGCGGGGGGCGATGGTGTGGGGGAAGGGAAAAAAGGGTGGAGAGCAAACAAATGTTAGGATGTCATCAACCTGCTTTTAACAAAGGAACGGAATAAGCATGAATAACCTCATCTGCGGTAACGAATACCAGATCATGGGCCAGGGATTGGCAGATCAACATACGATCAAAGGGATCGCGATGCAAGGCGGGCAGGGTGACAAGTTTGCTCACGCTGTTTTCATCAAGGGCCAAACTGGCTATTTGGTGTTGTTCTCGCTGGAAGGGCAGGTAAATGTCGGGGGATTGGGGCAGAGGCAATTTACCTAATTGATATTTGACTGTGGCTTCCCAGATAGACACGACACTGAGGTAAACGTCGTTGCGTAAATCCCGAATGGCATCACTGATGTGAATAGGCAGGTGTTGATCACCTGTGATGTACCAGAGGAAAACATGGGTATCCAGGAGCAGTTTCATCACGCCTCAAATTCTTGCATGATATTTTCTGGTAATGGGGCATCAAAATCATCAGGAACGGTAAACTCACCAGCCCCCAGCCCAATGGGGCGTTTGAATTGGCTGGACGAGTCAAAAGGTCGCATTTCGATGAGGGGTGTACCAGCGGTCATGATGACGACGGTTTGACCAGCCTGAACACGGCGCAGGTAGGCAGAGAGATTGCGTTTGATTTCATCTTCACTGATCTGTACAGGAATGGTGATTGTACTCATCAATCGTGTTGCCTCTTTTGTTTTCCAGGTATGGTACACCTGGAAAACGTTTTACCCGGTTGTGTTGGTTAATTGTAGCATGGGATAGGGGGAGAGGGAATGTGCGGCCGCGACCCCATTACGTTTCGTCTACAGGTTGATTGATAAATTGAACCAGCGACGCGGCCGCTTCCTGGAGCGTCATCTCGTAAAGTTCAGCGGCGTACTCCTCATCAATATCCATGTCAATGAGGTCACAAACAGCCTCTAGCGGCTCACTACCCTCTAACAAATCCGGGGATCATCAACCGACCACATGTTGCAAAATTGAGAGGTTGCCGTGGCCCGATAACGCTCAAATGAAAACCGGGTATGAATTTTAATCAGTTCGTTGAGTAGGGATTCCTGGTTCATAAAACGCTCCTGAAGGTTTTTACATAGGCCAGGGTGTCAATCTTTGGTGGGGAATATTACTATGCAATGTTTGTCTGGCAAGTGTGGTGTTCGCGGCCGCGTTCCGACCCTATCTTGTTGATAAGTTTTCCTCACAATGAGAAACAGAG
>JADJUV010000008.1 GCA_016716885.1 Candidatus Trichofilum aggregatum
CGTCCAGGGTGGGGTACTGCGGTGTGTCGCCCGCCAGGGCCAGGTAATACTCTTTGAGTTGGCTATGGGTCTGCTCCGCCTGCCCGCTCTGGGTCAACCGGGCCAGGTAATGGTTACGCACCAGGGGGTGGGTGGTGTAGGTCTGGTCGTTTTGGTTGTAGCGCACCAGCCTGTAGGCCACCAGTCGTTGCACCAGCCCATCCCATTCCCATCCGTCAATCCGGCCAGGGTTTGTTCGCAAGGGTGTGATCTTTGTTCCCGCTTGTTTCGCTCTTCAATCCAGGCGGGCCGGGGCGGTTGGTTTTTCTGGTTTAACTCCCGAAACACTTTTTCAAAAGCAGTTGCTTTCACCGGGGTACGGAAGGCACTAAACAGGGTCAAAAAGGCCCGTTCCGCCGCCGTGATATGTTCATCATACCGCCGCAACACCCGATGCACATGCTCATAACGGGATTTGGCCGCCTCCGGCACCTCATCCACCCCCACCGGGTCAAAACCATCCGCCCCTGCCACCTTGCCCCCCTGCCACTCTTGCACATACGTCCCCACCAAACTCAACGTCAATGCATGTCCGTCCCACTGGTTTACCACCCGGTCCAGCTCCCCATCTCGCCCCTCAACCCCCAACGCCCGCAACAACTTCCGCCCATCTTCGGGCGTGACCCGGCTCACGTCCCGGTGGGTGTAGGTGGTGTAGGCCATCAGGTCGAGCAGGGGGGCGCGGCTGGTCACCAGGCAAAAGCTGTGATGCCCCGGCGCGGCAAACAGGTGCAGGAAGGTGCGTAAATCATTGCTCCGCAACAGGCCGTACTCATCACCGTCCTGGTGTTGCAGGATTTCCAGCCCATCCAGGACAAACAAATAGTTGCCGTTGCTCAACATCGCGGCGATCACCTGGGCTTTGGCACTGGCAGAAGGGATAACACGCGGGTCAATTTTCCCGTCGCTGATAAATTCCAGGGCGGCCTCAAAAAATTCATCCACGCTGGGCCGGTCATAAAACCCCCACCAGAAAACACCTGTAGGCCGATTTTGCAAATCGGCCAGCCGATCATCCACCCACCGCCGGGCCAGGCTACTCTTACCTTCGCCACCAAAACCGATCAACCCCGTCACCAGCCGGTCCGGGTCGTCCCGGTCACGGGTCAGGCCGTCCAGCAACTCCTGCCGCCCCACCCATTCCGCCAACGGCGGCGGCGCACTATGGAACTGCATATCTCGCGCCACCAATCCTTTGGCTTCCGGCAGGCTCACCTGCGGTTGTGGGGCAGGCTGTTTGGGCAAAGGTTCATCACGCAGAAACAAATTCAACGGTTCCAGGCTCAACACCCTGGCATTGACCCCCCAGGCTGTGTCCTGGTTCCTGCCGCTTGAACCTGCGTGATACACCTCGGAAACGAGACCCACCACCAGATTCCGCTCAATATCGAGCACCGCCGCACCGCTCATGCCCTGATTTAGCTGATTGGATTCTAGCTCAACGGGTTCGGTGTAAAGGATTCGATCCGAGGGCGGCTCTACGGCTTCGTGAATCAACCCATGCGCGTGACCGCCATTGTAAGGGGGCAATGGGCGGTAGCCATAGCTACGAAACGGGTTCCAGAATGAGTCTTCGGCCCGCCCCAGAACGGCGATTTGCTCTGGGCCACGAGGTGTCATCTTAGTCGTCAGTTGCAGGAGCATCACATCATCATCGTGCTGAGGGAAACAGCCCTCGATGGTAGCGGGGCGGCCTGGCCTCGTTACCCCCCTTAACTTGGGGAAGTAGACGGTCACGGTGGCCTCACCCGGTTGGCGGGGGTTGGGGATGCCCGCGTCGCGCACCACATGGGCGCAGGTGACGATGTGGCCGTCCATAGAGACGGCAATCCCCGTGCCCACGATGGCGTCGTTGGCGCGGCGAATCTGGACAGTGAAATCACGCAGGTTTTGCAGACGGACATTGGGGTTGGGCAGTGGTGGGTTCATAGCGTTTGTTGGGTCGTGCCTGGCAAGGGGTTTGAGGCGTTGGTCAGACCAGGTTTTGCCACCCCTTGCCAGGCACGGATTCACATTCAATGATGGTAGGGGTGGGGCAACCGGGAAAACAATGGGGAACAACGAGAAGAGATCGTTCCCGGTTGCCTCACCCTACCGGTGATAATGCCCTGCGAAGAGGGCGAGGCAGGTGGGAAATTTGTCTGACCGTTGGAAGGCCCGAAAAATCCTGTGCCCTACCTGCCCCAATCAAATCCTACAGACTAGGGTTGGAGTGATGGGGGCGACAAGGGCCAGGGTTCGTTGGTGGCGGTTTTCTTAGCCCGCTCCCAGGTGAGGGTGACGGTGATACTGCCCTCGGCCCCGGCTTTCGCCAACAACGCCCCGACTTCATAATCCAGCTTGACCCCAAATTCGATTTCCGCCTGGGTGAAGTCGTGGGGTATTTTGTCTTTAAGCTGGCTGGCACGTTGGGCCATACCTTCGATAACGGTCATGGCTTTGTCCAGGGCTTCTTTGGATTTGGCTTCCAGTTCGGCCAATGTGGCTGTGCCTAAACCGGCCTGGCGCACGCCGGGACGGTCGGGAAATTCGACGAGGATGGTGATGTCTGAATCGGGCATGGGGACTCCTAGGGAAATAGTGCTGAGTGCTGAGGATTGAGTGCTGAGGACAGAGTAAACATGCACACTCACGCAAACTCGCTACTCGCATACTCGCTGTTTTCAATAAACAGCGGCCGCGTTGGGAAAAGGTGAGGGGCAGGGGTGAGGGGGAAACGCGGCCGCACGAAAAAAAACGTGCCGTGATTATAGCGGTTATGGGTTATTGGGGCAGATCAAGGGTGAAGGTGGTGCCCTGGCCGGGCTGGCTCTCGACGGTGAGTTGGCCGCCGTGGGCCTGCACCAGTTGCCGGGCGATGGCCAGCCCCAGGCCACTGCCTGCCCCTTCCTGCCGGGTGCGTGATTTTTCACCCCGCCAGAAGCGGTCAAAAATGTAGGGGAGTTCTTCCGGGGGGATGCCACTGCCGGTATCGCTGACGGTCAGGCGCACGCCGTCGGGGGTGGAGAACGCGCTGAGGGTGACGCGGCCGCGTTCCGGTGTATGTCTCAGGGCGTTGGCGACCAGGTTGGATAACACCTGCTCGATGCGGTCGGCGTCTACGACCACGGTGAGAGTTGGGTTATCGGGGGGGATGTCTACAGTGAGGGTGATGTTCGCGGCCGCGGCCTGCCCGGCAAAACTGGTCTGCACATCAGCCAGCAAATCGGCCACCGGCGTTTCTACCGGGTAAAGGGGCAGTTGTCCGGCTTCGGCCAGGGAAAGGGTTTGTAGGTCGCTCACCAGCCGGGCCAGCAGGCGGGTTTCGTCCAGGGTGGCCGTGATATGTTCGGGGGTTGGTTCGTACACCCCATCCAACACCCCTTCCAGATTGCCCTGGATGATGTGCAAGGGGGTGCGTAATTCATGGGCCACATCGGCCGTCAGGTTGCGCCGCTGTTGTTCGGCCCGCTCTAGCTCCGTGGCCATCCGGTTGAAACTCCGAGCCAACCGGCCAAACTCACCGGGCCGATATTCCTGCACCCGCACCGAGAAATCCCCTTCGGCCACAGCGTCCGCGGCCGCCATCACTTCCGCCAACGGCATCCCCAACCGGCGGAACATCACCCCCCCTATCATAAAGACCAGGAAGGTAAAGCCCAGAGGAATACAACAAATGAGGGGCAAGAACATCGGGGGACGGCTGAAATCTCCCTCGCGTGGCCCCGATACCAGCCAGATGATGGTCAAAATGGCGATGAGAAAAAGTAAAAAGAGGGGGCCGATAAAGAAGATGAACCGCCCCAGCAAAAACCGCCGTTTGGGACGGGAGTGGTGGAGCCAAGGGGGGCGGCCATGAGGCCAGTGGGGGTGGGACATGGAAGGGGTGAGTGCTGAGGGCTGAGGACTGAGTGCTGAGTGAAAAGTGTCAAGTCACCAGTGACGTTCACAATTCACAATTCACAATTCACAATTCACAATTTCTTTGTCATTGACAATTGACAACTAACCATTGACCATCTTACGAGTTCCCAGAGTTCCCACGAGCTACCCCCCCACAAACCGATACCCCACCCCATACACCGTCTCGATGAAGCGGGGTTGGGCGGGGTCGGGTTCGAGTTTGCGGCGCAGGTTTTTGATGTGGGAGTCAATGCTGCGGTCAAAGCCGGTCGCGGCCGCGCCATGCACCTGCTCGATCAACTGTTCCCGGCTGAGGGTATGGCCCGCATGTTGCGCCAACACCACCAGCAGACGGAACTCATTGGGCGTCAGATGGAGCGGTTCACCATCTACTTCCACCCGATGTCCCGGCAGATTAATTTCTAAGCCATTAAAGCGCAGGGTGTCCGGTAGTTTGAGCTGGTTTTGCGTCCGGCGCAAGAGCGCCCGCACGCGGGCAACCAGAGCACGGGGCGAAAACGGCTTGGTGATGTAATCATCCGCCCCCAGTTCCAGCCCTACAATTTGGTCACTCTCCTCAGCGTGGGCGGTGAGCATGATGATAGGTACATCACTCTCGCGGCGCAGAGTACGACATACATCCCAACCATCCATGCCGGGCAGCATCAGGTCCAGCACCACCAGATCAGGCCGTTCGCGGCGGGCCAGCGCCAGAGCCGTCTGCCCGTCACCCGCACTCAGCACCTGAAACCCGGATTTCTCCAGGTAATCACGGGCCAGCTTCACAATTTTCGGTTCGTCATCTACGACGAGGATGCGCTCTTGCATGGGGGAAGTTTAGCAGAATTTAGGCGTTACGTCGGACGGATGAAAAGGAACACAGAGGACACAGAGAAGGCACAGAGGGGCACAGAGTTTTAAGAGGTGTTGGTTTTCCCTCTGTGAATCTCTGTGTTTTTCCCTCTGTGACCCTCTGTGTAACCCTGTTTTTGCTTTTTAGGCTTTTTGGATGGGTTCGTCCGGGTCAATGGGGCCTTCGCCAGACCAGGGGTGTCCGCCCCAGAAGTGGGCTTTGCCGGGGTGATGTCCCCAGGAGCCACCCATAGGGCCGTGTTTGCCGTGATGCCAGCGTCGCCGGAAGAAAAGGCCGCCCAGGAAGAGGAACCCCAGGGGAGCAGGCAGAGGAAGGGGAAGAGGAAAGCGCCGAAATGCGGCCGCGTACCCCAACCGCTATACCCATCATAACCCCGGCCATAAAACGGCATCGGCATCTCCGGGCTGGCCGATTCACCGCGTGGGGCGGTCTGTTGATAGGCAGTCATCGTGCCCATCATGTAGCCGCGCATTTGCCCGGCCCGGTAAGCGGCCGAGAAGCCCAAGAGCAAACCCCCCAGGAGCAAAAACAGCCCCAACATGCGGCCTAAGAAAAACGGTCGTCGTAAAAACATGGTGTGTCTCCTTACAATTGTGTTCAGTCAACGTGATGCGGTTTGCGTGTTGCGTTACGCATCACATTGCTTACTATGCCAGGGAATTGTGGAGAAACGATGGATGGACCGGGGAGGTTTTGTAGAGATACAACAGAGAGATGTGGGGGATGAATGAGCGTCCAGTCCCAAATCCTGCGCCATCATGATGGAGCGTCGCATGTGCAGCGGATCACTCACGATCACAACACGGCCAATGCCTTGTTGTTGCACAATTTCCTGTGCGCCTTGCAGATTCTCCAGGGTAATCTTTGAACTCGTCTCGCAAAAGGTATCACCCACCGCCACACCGTTGGCTATCGCATAATTCGCCGCCACCAATGATTCAGCCAGTTGCTCCCCGTCGCCAACTCCACCCGTGAAAATGATAAACTCAACTTGTCCGTTTTTGTAGAGGTTAATCGCGTGATTGATGCGCTCGGCAAACACCGGCGAAGGTTGATCATCCCAAACGGCCGCTCCTAGCACAATCGCCGCGGCCGCGGTTTAGGGTCAGTCGTCAATGAAAAAGTATAAATGTCTATCGCCAGACCAGTGAGGCATAAGCATAAAACACAAACACCAATCAGCCCTAAGCGCAACCAGCGAATTTTCTTAACCAAAATACTCCCACCAGGGGGTGTTCAACTCAAAGGAAATATATTGCACCAGGGCCATCAAAAAGAAGGCCAGAATGGTCCATTGGGTGGCTTTACGAAAATGCACCACATCGAGAACTTGCTCCAGGCGCACCACCAGATAGGCGGCAAAAACGTTGGATAGGAGTGAAAACGACAATTCAATGGGGCGGATGGGTTCAGCCCCGCCATTTAATGCCGAACCGGTCATCCAGAAGGTCAAGGAAAACCAGGGGTAAATCGTCGCACCGAGCAGGCGCGTATACCAGAACTGGCTCACATCCGTTATTTTTTTACGGAAAAGGAGAAACTCTCCCACTGTCACCAGCAGGTAGGTGTAAAAGTTCATCTTCACATGCCCAAAAATGCTTTCTTGCCCCTCCGCTTCACCCAAAAAGGCGAAAACCGCATTGGGAAAAGCATCGTTGGCATAGTGCAGAAAGGCAAAGGCAAACCAGATAACCGCGACTTTAATGATGATTGATTTGGCTGAGGTATGCATACTTCACTCCCAGTTCTGGTGGTGGTCATCGCTTATCAGGGCATAAGGCACAGAGTAAGCGTTATACCAGGGCGTTGTTTGCCCAATCGTATCTGAAAAGATTTAGGCCACCAAAAACAAGCCCCATACGGCGTTTTTTGTTATCCATAAGGTAAAATTGCCTCTTGACCCTCACGTAACGTGATGGTTTAAGATGGGGTTTGGAAGAAAGGAACTCATAGGAACTCTAGGAACTCGTAGGAACTTATGACAACTCGAAACTCGAAACTTGGAACTCGAAACTCACCCCATGTATACCGTTAAACAACTTTCCACCCTGGCCGGGGTCAGCGTGCGTACCTTGCACTACTACGATGAGATTGGTTTACTCAAGCCCTCATCAGTGGGACAAAATGGGTATCGTTACTATGCCGATGAAGCGTTGTTCCGGTTACAACAGATCCTCTTTTTTCGGGAGATGGAGCTGGAATTAGGGCAAATCAAAGAAATTCTGGATGCGCCGGGGTTTGATCTGGTGTCGGCACTGCAACTGCACCGCCGCCATTTGCAGGAGAAAGTGACCCGCCTGCAAACGCTCATCAACACGGTGGACAACAGTATCATGCATTTGGTCGGAGAAGTGAATATGAGCAAGAAGAAAATTTTTACCGGCTTCAACGAGGAAAAGCAGAAGCAGTATGAGGAAGAAGCCAAAAATTTGTGGGGCGATGGTGTAACCCAATCCATCAAACTGTGGAACAGCTACAGCGAGGCCAAGAAAGAGGCCATCATGCAGGAAGGCAGTGCTGTTTACACCGATATGGTGGCCCAGATGAGCCAGGGGCCGGAGAGCCAGGAAGTGCAGGCGATTCTACAACGCTGGCATCAGCACATGCACTACTTTTTTGAGCCATCGCTAGAAGTACTCCGTGGTCTGGGCAATAGCTACAACGATCACCCCGACTTCAACGCCACCTTCACCGCCATCCACCCCGATCTGCCGCCGTTTTTGCAGAAGGCGATCAACCATTATGTGGATGCACTGGAGATGGAGTGGTTGGAGCGGGAGCTGGCGATTCTTGAGGAAACGGGGTAGAGGGGAGAACTCGTGGGAACTCGTGGGAACTCTGGGAACTCAAAAGATGAGGTGTTTGGTATGGAAAACGATACCGGTTTGAATGGGCAGGAAAACCTGAATGAAGGTTTACCCGATGGTAGCGCACCGGTGGCGGTTCCGGCGATTGGGGAAAGGTTTGTGTCGCCGCAGGGGCGGCCGCGGCCGCAAGACAGAGAGGCGGATACCATCAGCAAACGGCTGGGGATGTTCGTGGTGGAAACGCCCCGCCGCCGTTTGCAGGATTTGATCATCCCGGAAACGACCCGGCTCCAGTTCAACACCTTGTTGACCAAAATCAGGTATCACCGGGTTTTGTACGAGGATTTCGGGCTGGGCGAGATTGATCCATCCGGCGGCCGCACCGCCATCAACCTGTACGGCCCACCCGGCACAGGCAAGAGCTTTGCCGTGGAAGCCATCGCCCATGAACTGGGCCTGGGGTTGATTCGGGCCAATTATGCCGAAATTGAGTCGAAATATGTGGGCGAGACGGCCAAAAACATCAAAGCGGCCTTCCAAAAAGCCAGAGAGACCAACGCGCTCCTCTTCTTTGATGAAGCCGATTCGATTTTGGGGCGACGGTTGTCGAACATTTCCCAAAGTACCGACCATGCCGTGAATGTCAGCCGGTCGGTGATGCTGTTGGAGCTGGATCATTTCCAGGGGGTGACGGCCTTTGCCACCAACCTGGCCTCAAACTACGACACCGCCTTCATCCGGCGAATCTTGGGGCACATCGAAATGCCTTTGCCGGACGCGGCCGCGCGCCGGCACTTGTGGCAATCACACATCCCCAGCCGGTTACCGGTGCAACTGAGCAGCGAAGATTGGGATTCCCTGGTAGCCGAGACAGAAGGGCTGGCCGGGGGGGATATTCTCAACAGCGTGGTGCTCGCGGCCGCGGCCGCCCTGGAGCGCGAAGGCGTGACCTGCCAAATCACGTTCGCTGATTTTTTACAGGCCATTGCCACGGGCAAACGGGCCAAACAAGAAATCGGGGTGCGGGGGAAATAGAGACAGGGGGAGAAAGACCATTCGTACACGGATTTATACTCGACACGGCGACACGGCGAGGGGGCGAAAAATCTCCAATTATGCCTATTACAATATAAACGCGAGTTCCCACAGTTCCTAGAGTTCTCCCCAGTTCCCAGAGTTCCCATCCCTCCCCTCCCTCACTCCCCACGCCGCATCCACAACACCAGCCCCAAAAGCCCGACCAGCAAAACCACCACCACCCCATACGCCGCATGGATACCCACCGCATCGGCCAGGCGGCCCAGCACCAGGGGCAGGCTGAGAATGGCCGTGCCAGAGGCCAGGGTAGCCCGCGCACTGGCCTGAACGGTGTTATCAGCCGCGGCCGCGAGGGTCAACGACAATATCAACGGGTACAATCCGGCTACTCCCAACCCCGCCACAAACAGACCCACCAACGCCACAACCGCTATTTGCCCCTGCCAATAGAGCAAAAAACCGGCCGAGGCGGTCAAAACGGAAAGTAATATCATGTTGGCCGGGGCCACGCGTTGCACCAGGCGGCTCACACTCAACCGCCCCACGATCATGGCCACCAGGAACAGGCTCACCGATTGGGCCGCGGCCGCTTTGTCCAGCCCCATCACCTTTTCCATGTAGTCCGCACTCCAAAAAATGAGGCAAAACTCCACCGAGACGCCCAGCACCAGGGCCAGCCAATAAAGCCAATATCGCCGGGGCAAGGTAGATGATGGCGTGGGCCGGTCATTTGTAGCGGTCGCCACCCCGGGCGGCCGGTTACGGCTTAAGCCAGCATAGAGCAAGACAGGCACAACAACCACCAACGCCAGGGCCAGCCGCCACCCCCCAGCGGTTGTAGCAAACCAACCTACGAGCAACGGCGCGGCCGCGGACACCACCGAGGCCACCACATTTGATTCGGTCAGAGGGATGGCCCGGTGCTCACCATGTTGTTCCGCCAGAGCCGATGGCACAATCGCCAGGATAAGTGAACCGACGAGGCCCATAAGGAACGCGGCCGCGATGGTGATCACCGGTGTTCGGCCCACCAACAACAGCAACGCCCCCACCCCCAGACCAAAAGCCCCAGCCCACAACGACCACCACCGCCCCAACCAACCAATCACCCAATGCCCACCCAATCCCACCAGCAAAATACCCACGGCAAAGGCCGTAAAATGCAAACTGCTAACGGTAT
Organism: Candidatus Trichofilum aggregatum; assembly: GCA_016716885.1. Classification (GTDB taxonomy): domain Bacteria; phylum Chloroflexota; class Anaerolineae; order Promineifilales; family Promineifilaceae; genus Trichofilum; species Trichofilum aggregatum. Next base: position 9,821 of record JADJUV010000008.1, read on the forward strand.
AGCTCAGTTCTAGTTCACTCTTCAAAAACGGGGTAATCGGCCCCAGCACGTTCAAACTATAACCGTAAAAAGCCAGTAACAGGTACGTCAGCCAGGTAAACCGATCCCGATGAAAGGGTTGTGTCATGGAATTTCTCCTACGAAAATAGGTTTCAAGTTTCAGGTTTCAGGTTTCAAGTTCCCCTGAGTTCCCACAGTTCCCCTGAGTTCCCCTCTCATGGGAAACTCCTGCAAAATGCGATCCGGCTATTTTCCAGCGAGGTGACAATAAAAGCTATCCCCTTATTGACCGAAAGGGAATCAGGTGGTAAATTTACATCAATATAATTTGATTCAATTTTATTTGGTGCAAAATGACAGTAACAACTGTTTCTCCCGTCCCGGATTTCCTCAAAATTTTGGCCCATGACCTGCGCTGGCAACTCCTCTCAGTCCTGACCGAAAGTGACCGGCGAGTGCAGGAGTTGGTGGAGACGCTTCAGCGGCCGCAAAATCTCATCTCCTACCACCTGCGCCAACTACGCACCCACCACCTCGTCCACGAACGGCGCAGCAGTGCCGATGCCCGCGATGTGTACTACTCGCTAGACCTGGCCCAACTGCAACGGCTGTACCAGGATAGCGGCGAAGCCTTGCATCCGGCTCTGACCCGTGACAAGCCCCAACCGCAACCAGAAAACCTCAGCCCAGAGAGTCCCTCCTACCGGGTGCTCTTCCTGTGCACCCACAACAGCGCCCGCTCCCAACTGGCCGAAGGCATTTTGCGGGCGCAAGGGGGGCCAGGTATTCAGGTTTTTAGTGCTGGGAGTGAACCGAATGGGGTGAATCCGTTGGCTGTGCACGCGGCCGCGGCCATCGGTCTCGACATCAGCCAGCACCAATCCCGTCACCTGGACGAATTCATCGGCCAATCCTTTACTTACATCATCACCGTATGCGACAAAGTGCGTGAGGTGTGTCCCGTTTTCCCCGACGAACCCCAACAAATACACTGGAGCCTTGCCGATCCGGCCGCCGTTACCGGCTCAGAAGAAGAGCGGTTTCAAGCCTTTCTCCAAACCGCCCGCGAACTCACCACCCGCATCGGCTACCTACTTTTAATGATGCGCCGTCGCCAAAGCTAGTCAGCTAGTCAGCCAGTCAGCTAGTCAGCTTCAGCCAGTCAGCGAAGTTCCCCGTAAGATGAAACTCAGGGAAACCAGAGGAACTCGCAACTCTGCCACTCTGCCACTCTGCCACTCTGCTACCCTGCCCCTTCCCCCCAGGAGACCCTATGAACCAGATAACTATTTTCGGTGATATTCATGCCAATTTGCCCGCCCTGGAAGCGGTGTTAGCCGATATTGACCAGCGGGGGTTGAAGAACCTCTATTGTCTGGGCGATTTAGTGGGGTATGGAACCTTCCCCAACGAAGTGATCACGGCCATTCGTGAGCGCAACATCCCCACCCTCATGGGCAACTACGATCAGGGCGTGGGGCAAGACAGCGATGATTGTGGCTGTGCCTACAAAACCGCTGAGGCCAAAGCCCTGGGCGAACGCTCCATCGCCTGGTCGAATGCCCACACCACCCCCGAAAACAAACAATATCTACGCCAATTAGCCGAACATATTCCGGTGCAACTCGGCGAACTAAACGTTCTCTTGGTGCATGGCAGTCCCCGACGCATCAACGAATATCTATACGAAGACAGGCCCGAAGCCAGTCTGGAACGGCTCTTTGTAGGGCTTGAGGCCGACGTATTGGTTTGTGGGCACACCCACCTGCCCTACCACCGGGTTTTGGGCAGTGGGCGGCAGGTCATCAATGCCGGTAGTGTGGGCAAACCCAAAGACAACAACCCCCAGGCTGGTTATCTCATTCTCACAGCCAACGGGCGTGAACTAGAGGCTGAATTTGTGCGCGTCCCCTATGATGTGGAACGAGCCGCCCAAGCCATCGAGGCCACCGATATGCCCAATGCGTTTGCGGAGATGCTACGGCTGGGACGTGGATAAGCTGGGCGGCTAAGATACAATTTTGGTAACTATACAGCCCCTCACCCTAACCCTCTCCCCAGGGAGAGGGTTAGGGTGAGGGGCAGCCATTGCCTATGCTCATTCCACGCTCTGCGTGGGGATGAGGTGGGAAGATCCATCCCCCTACCCCCTTCCCGTTGGGAAGGGGGAAACACCAGGCGTGCCGGTTTTCGAGCGCGATGACGCGCTCGAAAACCGGCACGTAAAGTTCCCCTGGCCCAGGGGGTAGGGGGGGGGCCATTACCCGGCGATTCAAAACCGTGGGGATGAGGTGGGGCTTGCGACAAACCGAAACGCCAGTCTCACTTTCGTAATGTGTGACGAGTTTCCAGTCTCCGGTAGGTTATTTAATTTTCGTTCTTGAGAGATTTCCAGAGGTTGTCCAAATTTTCGCCAGAGTCGAGTTAGTCGTTACAATCTCACGCAAAAGACGCCAAGAAAACTCCTTGGCGCTTTTTACACCTTAGCCTGACACAACGATACCCTCATCATGAAACCACACACCTTTTTCCTTGTCACTTTGTTGATTATTACTCTGCTGGCTTGTGGTGGTAGTGTGGCACTGCCCACGCCAGAAGCGGCTCCCCTGGTAACAACCACCGCTCCGGCGGACACCGCGGCCGCAACCGTCCCATTCTCACCCACCCCCGACAGCGCGGCCGCATCCGGCACCGGTTTCCTGCGTGTGCAAGGGACAGACGTTGTAGACGGGACAGGGCAACCCATCCGGTTGCGCGGCATCAACATGGACACGTATTACTACAGCTATGTGTGGGACGCGGCCGCACCATCCCAATACGCCACCCAAGCCGACATCCAATTCCTGGCCGACCTGGGGGCCAACGTCATCCGCCTGGCCCTGCACTGGCAATATTTCGAGACTGGCCTGGGGTATGAACTGATTGACAGCTACCTGGCGTGGTGTGAGCAGGTGGGCATTTACGTCATCCTGGACATGCACGTTGTCCCACCAGAAATTGACATTCTGGAAAGCCGGATATGGGATGATCCCGCCGCCCAACAGCAGTTCATTGAGTTATGGGTCGAGATTGCCGCCCGTTATGCCGATCATCCGCACATCGCCGGGTACGATTTGTACAACGAACCGGCCCCGGATGAGGCCGGGCAATGGTGGGCACTGGCGGAACAGAGCGCGGCCGCGATTCGCACCGTAGACAACAACCACATCCTCTTTGTGGAAAACCCCCTCAGCGCCGACTGGGCCTTCCGCCTCATCCCCGATGCCAACGTCGTTTACTCCTACCACGATTACACCCCGTTCCTCGTCAGCCATGCCGGAGCCGATTGGGTGGGCGATTCCCCCATGCCGGTCACCTTCCACTACCCCGGCCCGGTCATCGAAGCGACGGAATGGGCGGATTGGTCTCAGGACGCGACCCAATTCACCGACGCAACCGCCGACTGGCTCTACTGGGACAGCGGCCCACTCACCGTGCCCGAAGGAGTCGAATTTGCCACCCTCAAACCAAACGTCTGGGGCAATGTCGGTCAGGTCTGGTTCGATGATATGGAACTCAGCCACAACGGCGTCCCCCAGGCCGTCTTCAATCCGGACATGGAAAAAGCATCCGTGGATGATGCCAGCCAACCGGCCAACTGGCATTTCTGGAGCGACACCGGTTACACCGGCACGTGGAGCAATGAAGCGGCCCACAGCGGTGCATACAGCCTGAAAATCAGCGGCACGGGGGATGGATTTGGCATCTGGACCCAATCAGAATGGGTGATGATCCAACCGCTCTTTCCGGTGCAGGCTGGGGATACGCTCCAGGTGCGCGGCTGGTTTCTGGCCCCGGAGAACAACGGCGGCGGCATCTCGTTGGGGGTGGATTATCTCAATGGCGTCTACAGCGCTTACGACCGCACCCGCTTACAGGCCGATATTCAACCTTATCTGGATTGGGCGGCCGCGAACCAGGTGCCCCTTTTGGTGGGGGAGTTTGGAGCGATGGCGACAGCCCCCGGCAACTCCCGCAACAATCTGATCGCCGACAAAATCAGCCTGATGAACGAAGCCGGGTTGCACTGGACCCTGTGGACGTATCGCGCCCTCACCCCCAATTTTGGGTTGTACACCGGGGAACAGTTGGATGAGGGTCTGGCGGGAATTTTGCGTCTGGGATTGAGCCAGTAGGGAGACGGCTGATAAGCTCGCGGCCGCGTTACAACAAATCCAGACCGACAAACGGATGTGGCATGAGGCCGGGGTAGTGGGTAAAACCATTCGGGAAGAGGACGGCATAGGCCGGGCAGTGGCCGTTATCGAAGCCTACGCCAGAGAGAAAGTAAAGCCTGCAAGGCTATAATTGTTCTGGTTAACAGAGTATACTATCTTCCATGATGAATCCACCCCCTGACCTGTTCACCCCCCGTTTGCGGCTGCGCCCTTTTACACAGGACGACGCGGCCGCGGTGCAAACCCTCGCTGGCAACCCGGCCATTGCCGAGATGACACTCAACATACCGCACCCGTACCCGGACGACGCGGCCGCGGAATGGATCAGCACCCACGCCGATAACTGGCAACAGGGGCGCAGTGTCACCTACGCCATCACCCTGCGTGAAGATGACACCCTACTCGGTTGCATCAGCCTGGGCTTTCACCCCCGCCAGGAGATGGCCGAGATGGGGTATTGGCTGGGCCAACCTTACTGGAACCTGGGCTATGGCACGGAAGCGGCCGCGGCCCTGATTGAGTTCGGCTTTAACCAGCTAAACCTGAACCGTATCTACGCCTATCACCTGCCCCGTAACCCCGCTTCTGGTCGCATCATGCAAAAAATCGGCATGACCTACGAAGGGCTGCTGCGCCAGGCCGCCAAAAAAGGTGACACCTTCGAGGATTTGATCCTCTACGCCATCCTGCGCGAAGATTTCCTGCCTGATTAACCCCTACTCCCCCCGCTCGTAGTGACGGCTTTAGCGGGCCGGGCTAAAGCCGTCACTACAAACCAATACCCAAACAACCTTCCCCGTTCGTAGTAACCAGGGATTCTTCGCTCCGAAGACTTCGCTCAGAATGACAATTCAGCGCTTTAGTGTATTACCCAAACAAATAATGAACATTCATAGCGAGCAGTCTCAAGCGGCTAAAGCCGTCACTACAAACCAATACCCAAACAACCTTCCCGCTGATAGGCTGAACACGTTTGCTATACTGGCAACGGACATAATCTGACGTTTTTTCGCCCCGTCTCCCCCTCGCTTTGTCTCCGCGTCGAGTATAACTAGCACTCCCCGTTCGTAGTGACCGCTTTAGCGGGCCATCTCAACCGGCTAAAGCCGTCACTACGAACCAAGAGGTGTGATACGCCTTGCAAATACCGATAAAAACTGTGCAAATAGTTGACAAAATATTGCAACCCTGTTATCATATCCACATTGGGGAGCAAAACCACCCACAAACAAACGAGAGGGGCCAACCACCATCAGCCCTTCATTATTCAAAAAAGAGGCAAAGGGAATGTCTGACAACATCATTATTCGCGCCAATGGCGTTAAGAAAACCTACAACACCGGCAAAGTGATTGTCCAGGCTCTAAAAGGGCTGGACTTAAACGTGAAAAGAAGGCGAAATGGTCGCCATCATGGGGCCATCTGGTTGTGGCAAAACCACCCTGCTCAACACCCTCTCCGGCCTGGACGCCATTGACGAAGGGGTGATCGAAATTGGCGGCCGCGACCTGGCCCAGATGACCGACAAAGAGCGCACCGCCTACCGCGCCGCCAACATGGGGTTCGTCTTCCAGTTTTACAACCTGTTACCCGTCCTCAGCGCCATCGAAAACGTGGAAATGCCTTTGCTCCTCGACTACACCAGCCGTATCAAGGCCAAAGAGGCCCGCAAAATGGCCCAAGAAGCATTGGTAGCGGTGGGGCTGGGGGAGCAAAGTGAACAACGCCCCACCGAGCTTTCCGGTGGTCAGCAACAGCGTGTGACCATCGCCCGCGCCCTGGTCAACAAACCGGCGATTGTCTGGGCGGACGAACCCACCGGCGACCTGGACAGCCGCACCTCGCAGGAAATCATGGATTTGATGCGCCGCCTGAACCGGGAAAATGGGCAAACCTTTGTCATCGTGACCCATTCCCAGGAGATTGGCGACCAATGTGACCGCATTGTGTGGATGAAAGACGGTTATGTGGTCAATGAAGGGCATGAACAGCCCGCGGCCGCGCCCGTTATCACCATCCCCCAAACCAATGGGTACGGGGTCAGCCTCGTCCCGGCTATGCAACCGGCGTAGAAACGTGTTGCGTGGTGTGTGGTCTCGGAGTAACGCACCACGCACCCTTCCACCCATAACAACATTCCCGTTTCCCCTCTTTTCCTGGACTAAATCATTATGGATACTATTTTTGGTGTGCCCGCTGACACCCTCATGTTTATGCTGTTAGGGCTACTGGCCCTGATTTTTCTGGGCGTCGGTCTGACCGCCGTTCGTTACCCCTTACCCTTCCGCCTGGGCATTCGTAACATCCCCCGGCGCAAATCACAAACCATGCTCATCGTGGTAGGGCTGGCCCTTTCCACCCTGATCATCACCAGTGCCCTGGGCATTGGCGACACCATCAACTACTCGGTCAAGGTGCAGGTGTATGACGACCTGGGGGCCATTGACGAGGAGATCAGCCCGGTGGCGGCAGAAGCGGCCGCGGGCTTTAGCTTTAGTGCCGCCCCCAACACCGAAACCGACACGGCCCAATGGTTCGCGGCCGCAACCGCCGACGACGTCGCTACCCTGGTAGATGGTGAAACCCTGGACGCGGCCGCGCCCGTTATCATCCAAACCCTGCCCGTCTTCAACAGCGCCAGCAACCTCTCCGAAGCCGCTGTCGCCATTCGGGGGCTGGGTGAGGTGACCGGCGACGGGTTGGCCTTGCCCGCTGGCGTGACCGACCTGGCTGATGACGAACTACTCGTAAATGAAACACTGGCCGAAGCCTTAGACGTGAACATCGGCGATGAACTGTTACTGGTCAAGGGCATTCCGACCCCCTTTACCGTGGCGGGCATCGTGCCAGATGGTGAACTGGCTGGGGGCACCGCGGCCATCATCTGGACATTGGCCCAGGCGCAAACCTTCTTTGCCCAACCTGACCAGATTACGGCCATCCTTGTCTCGAACGTGGGCGACCGGGAAACGGGTGTGGACCTGACCGAATCTGCCGTTACCCGGCTGGAAACGGTGACGGGTGATTTGCTGGTGAACACGGTGAAGCTGGATCAACTGGACGCGGCCGCGAGCAGTGCCTCGTTCATCACCACCCTGTTTGTCACCTTCGGCACCTTCTCCATCTTCAGCGGCATCCTGCTCATCTTCCTCATCTTCTCCGTCCTGGCCGCCGAGCGTAAATCCGAACTGGGCATGAGCCGGGCCGTGGGGTTACAACGGAGCGACCTCATCCGCCAGTTTGTGAGCGAAGGGTTGGCCTACAACTTTATGGCCTCAGCCGTGGGTGCTCTGTTGGGGGTGGGCGCGGCCATGCTTTTGGCTCAGGGCATCGCCAGTTTGCTGGATAACAGCACCCTCAACATCATTCCTCGGGTGAGCCTGCGCTCCGCCCTGATTGGTTACAGCCTGGGGTTGGTCATCACCTTTGCCACCGTCAGCATTTCCGCCATCCGCATCAGCCGGGTCAACATCATCGCCGCCATCCGCGACCTGAACCTGCCCACCCTGCCCCGCGAAAGCCAATGGGTACTGTTTTTGCATCCGTTTATTGTCTGGCAAGCGGCCGCGACGAAAGCGGGCAAGGGCAACGGCCGCGAAGCCATCCGCCTCTTCCTGCTGGCTGGCCCCAAAGCCATCCTTAACTTCTGGGGCGGCCTGTTGGCTCGTGGCCCTGTGTTGTTACTATTGGGTTATGCCTTCGCCTACATCGGCGTCAACGTGGCGGAACAAATTGGCGTGTATGGCATGGGCGTCTCCCTGTTTATCATTGGCCTGGGGCAACTGATGAACTGGTTGCGTGTGCCAGAACGACTCGCCTACTCCTTTGTGGGGCTGGGGCTGATTCTGTACTGGGCCTTGCCGACCCGGAGCGCGGGCGCCTTGGCCGACCTGGGCAGTAACCCTGGCGATTTCTTCATCAGTGGGCTGTTTCTGGTGGGTGGGGCGATTGTGCTCTTCCTCTTCAACGCCGATGCCCTGCTGAATCTGTTTGCCGGACTGTTGGGCAGTTTTGGCCGCCTGCTACCGGTGGCCCGGGTCGCCATTGCCTACCCGGTGATGAACAAAGGGCGCACCGCCACCACCCTGGCGATGTTCAGCCTGATTATCTTCACGCTGGTCAGCACGATTACCATCACCAACACCTTCAGCAACTTCCTCGACCCCATCGCCGGGTCGGGTGATTATGATGTGTTGGTACAGGCCAATCCGTTTAACCCCATTAGCGTGGCAGACCTGGAAACGGCGATTGAGACGTTGGTGGCGGATGGCGACATCAGTGCGCCGGAGACGGTCGCGGCCGCAACGTTTGGCCCCGTCAAAGCACAAAGTCCGGAGATGGACGCGGCCGCGTCTTATCTCATCAATGGCGTAGATGAAACCTTCTTCGCCACCCACCGGTTGGAACTGGGCGGCTGGGTTGAGGGGTATGAGTCAGCAGAAGAGGTGTGGGCGGCCGTGCAAAACGACGCCAGTCTCATACTGATTGATGATTTCTCCGTAGATCGGGGGGGCGACCCGACGGCGCAACGGAATGATGAGGCGTTTGCCGTGACCAGCATCAGCGCGGCCGGGGGCCGTTTCGACCCGGTAACCATCAGCCTCACCGGGCTGGATGGCGTAGAACACGAGTTTACGATTATCGGGGTGATCAGCTCCGCCCCTAACTTCTTTGGGGCAACGATGAATGAGGACGCGGCCGCGTTGTTGGGTTATGAACAGCCCAACCGGTTTTTCTTGCGCCTGCCAGAGGGGGATTCGGCTCGTGCGGCCGCGAACGCCATCGAAGGTGAGTTCAGCCGCAGTGGGTTACAAACTTCCCTACCCAAAGAGCAGTTAGAAGCCAGCCGCGCCTCCGTGCGTAGCATCTTCTACCTCATCCAGGGGTTCATCGGCCTGGGGTTGCTCATCGGCATTGCCGCGCTGGGGGTAGTCACCATCCGCGCCGTCGTGGAGCGTCGCCAGCAGATTGGTGTGCTACGGGCCATCGGCTTCAGCCAGGGCATGGTGCAAAATGTGTTCCTGTTCGAGGGCATCTTTGTCACCGGGTTGGCAGCGGTGATTGGTTACGGTCTGGCCCTGACCTTCTCTTACAACCTCTACCTGCAAGTGGCCGCCGAACAAGGGCTGGCGTTCTTGCCACCGTGGGGGACATTGGCGGGCATTGGTGTGGCGATCATCGTCGCCAGTTTGTTGACCGCCTGGCTGCCCGCCCGCGCCACCGCCAAAGTGGTCATCGCTGACGCTCTGCGGTACGAGTAAGAAGGGGGAAGGGAGGAACACAGAGAGCACAGAGAGCAAGACACAGAGATTCACAGAGAAAAAGCAAAATCTTTTTAAAACTCTGTGTCTCTCTGTGCTGTCTCTGTGAATCTCTGTGTTCCTTCTTTTTATTTACTGCGGAAAGCGTTTTTGATGATGGCGGGGTCGAAGAAGTCACCGGTTTTGCCGTTGGCGGCATAGTTGTAGACCGCGGCCGCGTAAATACCACTCAGCGCCGAGTTCACCAGCCCCAGCAAGACAAAACCCATCACAAATAGCACGATGACGCCGATGATGAGGACGAAGTTTTCCAACGCGGCCGCGACCACAATCAACGGTATCATCAGCAAAATTAGGCCAAACGTGATCAGGCCAAACACCGCGCCCAGGCCAAAATTCCCCACCAGTTGTTCTCCCCAGGTTTTACGCAACAGCCCGGCACTTCGTTTAATCGCTTCCACCGGGCCAACCTCTTCTACCACCAGCACCGGCACGACCAGATACGTGGCAATGTTCCAGGCAAAGCCTATCAGCGACACCACAATGCGTCCCAACATGCCGCCGCGCTCAGACAACCAGCGCAAAATCATACCCACCGTGGCCGAAATCAGGGCATAACCCAAAATGGATGGCGCATGTTTCAGGGCAATGCGGAAACCATCACCAACGGTGGGGTCGCCGCCGTTCAGGCGGATGAGGGCCGCACCGACCAGAGCGGTGTTGCAGAAGAAGATGACGAAATATTGCACCATGTAGAAAAGAAACAGGACGATGATGCCAACGATTTGCCCCGCCCCACCGAGCATACTGTCAATCAGGCCAGAGAGAAACAGGGGAAAAGCAAAGGTGAGGGTAACGATAATCGTGCCGATGGCCGAGATGATGGGGAAAATCATCAGCTCTTTGTCAGCCGAGAGGACGGCCGCACTGGCTTTAACCAACCGCCAACTGTTGCTAATTTTGTCAAACATGGGAACACTCCTTAGGAAGATAGAGGTGAGAGATGAGAGATGAGAGGGAAAATCTCTTCCTCTCGCTCTAGCTCTCGCTCTAACCTTTTTGTAAACAATCACACTGAGAAACGAAGCTCTCTATGATACGTTAGAAATGACGATTGGTATCAAAAAAGGTGAATGATGTTTGATGAACAGATGCGGTGGGGGAAGGAACAGGTGTTAGGGCCATTGGCGCGGCCGCTACTGCGATTTCCGCCCTGGTTGTTTTCTTTGTTGGGGTTGGGGATGGGGATCGCGGCCGCGGCCGCGCTTGTTTACCAGGCGTATGGCCTGGGTTTTCTGTTCTGGTTTCTCAACCGGCTATTTGATGGGTTAGACGGCACAGTGGCCCGCCTCAAAAACGAGAAGAGCGACCTGGGTGGTTATCTGGACATCCTGCTCGACTTCATCATCTACGCCATCATCCCCATTAGCCTGGTGTTGGGACAACCATCACCGGCGGCCTATCTGAGTCTGGTGGTTTTGCTGGCCGTTTTCTACGTCAATGCGGCCTCGTGGATGTACCTGGCGGCTATTTTGGAAAAACGAAGCCAGACGCATACCGGGCGGCTGACCAGTGTGCATATGCCGGCGGGCATCATTGGCGGCACGGAAACGATTATCCTCTACACCTTTTTTATCTTCTGGCCGGGTTGGCTGGTGGGGTTGTTTTATCTGATGGCCGGGCTGGTTGCCATCACCATCGTCCAGCGGCTAATCTGGGCGGTGCGACATTTGGCTTGAGCACCCTTTTGCACGCAAAGGCGTTCCGACTAAAGTCTCCACTCCGGGGGCGCTCCGTCGTTGAAACCAGTAGCAGAGAATTTTCTTGTCTCAGTCTATTGCCATTTGATCCACATCCGGGTTGGTGTAGGCCCATTTGCAGGAACACTCGGCCAGATTACAGGCCACATCCACCGAACAGCGCTGGGCTATTATCTGATAGCTATTGGGGTCCAGATAATCGTTGGTGGTGTACGCCCGTAGCTCTTGCAGTTCAGCCTGCTCTTGAATCAGTTCACAAAATTTACTTTTGACGGTAACCCATTGGGTGATTGCCATTTTTGTCTCCTCGTTGGGTTTTCGGAATTTCGTGGTGCGTGGTGATCCATTGCCCCACACTATTTTTATCAATCGCTTCAATTTCCAAGAAACCCATTGTGCTGCCAGTTTGGGCTTCACGATAAAGCAATGTGAAGTCTATCCATAGTGAGAAATCGCACCTTTGCCCCTGCTAAACGTCACAACAAAGTTTGGGCATGGGGTGCTGATAAGTGCCTGGCACGGGGCCGCTGATACTCAACTTCCCACAACGCCCTGCCCCGTGCCAGGCACTGCACGGATACCCAATTAGCTTAGGAATGAGAATTAAATAACTTACAGGAGACTGGGGACGAGACCCACATGACGCAAATCTGACTGACGTTTCTATGACCAGCCTCACCCTCGGTTTGTCGCCGAAACCCCCACCCCTAACCCCACGCCCAGGGGCGGGGAACTTTTCTAGGCGCGGTTTTCGGGCCTTCGCCCCGAAAACCGCTCCTATGTTCCCCTTCCCCGGGGAAGGGGGTTAGGGGGATGGGTCTTCCGACAAAATCTACGAAGGGCTTAGGTAAACCTGGTCGAGTCTCTCATCTCAGTTCCGTAGGTTATTTAATTCTTGATCCTTAGGGTGTGTTTCAAATGAGCTAGAGGAGAAAGGCATCCCCAGATGCCGACCCGTTCTCAACCGAAATGAAACACACCCATTAGCTGGCTCAATATCGCCACGTCTTCGATCATGGGGATCAAGATTAGATGAGGGGAACAGGTTGTCGGGTTCGCGGCCGCGTGGCAATATAAGGTGAATCCAATTATCCCAGGCCGTGGCGCGGTATCCTGCACACCCATCACCAGGCCCATTTATGAGGTGACACCATGATCCGAGGCAAACATATTAGCTTGCGCACCGTGCGCGAATCCGATTTTGAGCATTTATTTGAGCGCTGGAGCGATGTCGCCAACCGGGGTGACCATTACCCGGTTAAATTACCTTCCCAGATAGATTTTCGGCGACGGTTTCAAGAACATGGCCTGTGGGAAGAGACGAGCGGAACCTTGCTCATTTGGGCCGATGAACAAATTGTGGGGCTGATTGCCTTTTTTCCCGCCATGTATTACAGCGGCTTTGAAATTGGTTACATCATGTTTGACGTGGCCAGTCGCGGCAAGGGGTACATGACTGAGGCTCTGGCCCTGTTGACCCGATTCCTTTTCGGGACGAAAAAAATCAATCGCCTGCAATTGACCGTTATGCCAGGCAATGTGGCGTCGAAACGGGTGGCGGAAAAATGCGGCTTCCAGGCGGAAGGCATCATGCGCGGGGCTATCTTCCATCGCGGCACGCACCATGATGTGGAGATGTTTTCGTTGTTGCGCCATGAGGTAGATGAGTTGTAGTGGCCTGACTTTTGGGCTATCCCTACGCTTGCCCTACGCATGACCTATATCCTGTTGGTTTTGACTATTGCGTTGATAGGATTCGGTCATGCGTTTTCTTTGGTCGGTGCGGCGAATATTAGGCATTATTTTGGTTGCTTGCCTGGGGGTGGTTGTGACTGGGGCACAACTTTTCAGTCTGGCAACCGAGGCCCAGCAATCAGGAAGCCCTGATCCCTGGCAAACAATTTTGCCCGCGTCAGAGGCGATCACGCTAGAAAAGGCCGGGTATACCTGGCGGATGTCGCCCCGGGCTACCTATTTGATCACCGCCAGGGTTTTGCGTAGCCAACCGTATGATGATTGGCAGGCGCAGTTTGTGCCGGTGGATGTGGCTTTGGGCTGGGGCAAGGTGAGTGATCCGGCAGTAGATCTATGGATTGATTGGTGGCAGGAAGGGCGTTGGTATTATTATCAGCGGCCGCGAAATGCCCCCCTCTCCCAAACTTACATCCGTGAGCACTCGGCCAACGTGCATCTCATTCCAGCCACAGAAACGGTCGCGGCCGCGCTCCTACAACTCAAAACCAACGATATGGTCATCATGGAAGGGCTGTTGGTCGATGTGGAAGCGGGGCTGGACGGGCAAATGCAACAGTTTTACACCTCCCTCACCCGCCTGGACGAAGGGGATTCTAGCTGTGAGATTCTTTACGTGGAGCGGCTGGTGATGAATGAGCAGGAGTATCGGTAGTCAGAAGGGGTGCGTGAATACTAAACATTATGTCACGCAAAGACGCAAAGAACGCAAAGGTTTTCCCTTGGCGTCCTTAGCGTGAGGTTTCTTATTACCGATAAATTCTATTATTCATCCTCAATTATTTCCGTTCCACAGGCAACAGCCATGTCTTATCTGGCGGCCAATACAGGTTGACCCTATCGCCGGGGCAGAGGGGAAAAGTATCGGGGTCGGGAGAGCGCATTTCCAGGGGGATCGCGGCCGCGGCCAGTTTCAGTTTCGTGTGCGTACCCAGGTAAGTTTGGCTCACCACCCGGGCGGGCAAACTATTACCCTCCCCATTTTGACTAAACCGCACCTGCTCAGGCCGGATGGTTAACCAGACCGGGCCATCGGGCAGAGAAGATGGCGCGGCCGCGAAACAGCCCCACTCCGTCTGCACCCCCTCCCCCACTTTCATCCCTGGCAGAAAATTCACTCCCCCAAAAAACTGGGCTACCTGCATAGATGCCGGTTGTTCGTAGAAGGTTCGCGGCCGCGCCACCTGATGCAACACCCCCTCAAATAACAGGGCAATCTGATCGGCCAAAATAACCGCCGTCTGCTGATCATGCGTCACCACCACCGTCGTCAGCCCCAACTGACGTTGCAGGTGGAGAATCAACTCACGCATCTCATCCTTGAGGTGAGCATCCAGATTCGAGAGCGGCTCATCCAACAGAAGCAGTTCCGGCTCGATGATAAGGGCACGGGCCAGGGCCACCCGCTGTTGCTGACCCCCGGAGAGTTCACGCGGCCGCCGCTTTTCTAACCCTGGTAATTTCACTAAATCCAGCATCTCATTCACCCGGCTAGTTATCGTCCCCTTATTCAGCCCGCGCATCTTCAAGCCAAAACCCACATTCTCCCCTACGGTCATGTAGGGAAACAGCAAATGGTTCTGGAACACCATCACCGCACTGCGCTCCTCAGCCGGAATAGCCAACACCGATTGCCCGCCAAAGAGAATGTCGCCGCTGGTCGGCGCCAGCAATCCGGCCATCATCTTGAGAAGGGTCGTCTTGCCACAGCCCGACGGCCCCAACAAAGCCGTAATCTGCCCGGCGGGAATCGCCAAGGACACATCTTGTACGGCTGGGGTTTGGCCGTCGTAACTTTTGCTGAGGTGGTGAAGGGTGATGTGCATAAGAGCGTGGTGCGTGGTGCGTGGTGCGTGGTGCGTGGTGCGTGGTGCGTGGTGCGTGATGCGTGGCGGCACCACGTCTCCTCTATACCTTGCCGAACCCACCCAACGCCGCACTTTGCCCCGTCAGATACCGCGACATCAGGAGCAAAAAGATGAGGGTTGGGGCCACGAAGACGATGCTGAGGGCGGCAGTGATGGCGTTGTCGCCCGCGTTGGCAAAGGAGAAGAGCAGGATGGGCAGGGTGATGACGTTGCGGCCGCCGATGAGTAAGGTGAGCAAATATTGGCTCCAGGAGATGATAAAGGCGAACAAACTGCCCACAACCAGGCCGGGCAGGATGGCGGGCAGGGTAATGTGCCAGAGAACTTGTCGCGGCCGCGCCCCCAACGAGCGGGCCTGCCCTTCAACATCCGGGTTGTAATTGGCAAACACCGAAGCCAGAATCAACACCATATACGGCGTCACCGGCACGAGATGAACGAGAATGACGCCTAATAAACTATCGGCCAGGCCATAGCGGATGAAGGCCACATGGATGCCCATAGCCACGGCCAAAACGGGCATGATGGTGGGGGCCAGGATAAGAAATTGCACCACCGTTTTGCCTCGGAACTGGTGCATACCCAGGGCACGCCCGGCGGGTAGGCCGATGAGGATGGAGAGGAGTGTGACCGCGGCCGCGACCAACACGCTATTCCCCAACGCCTCTAACACCTGCGACCCCGGCCCCACCACATAAGCCCAGGCGCGGCCGCTCCATTCCGTCGGTAGCACCGCCGGGAAATACCACCGATGCGCCCACGACCACACAACCAATGGCAGCAGGGGCAACAGCACACCGATGAAGATAACAAGTAAGGCGAGTTTGCGAGTCATTGCTCTCATTGGGATTACACGGATAAGGCAAACACGGATGGGAAAAGATTTATTCGGACCTAATTCCATGGATTTGGAGTTCTTTGGCGCCAAAGTTAACAATCAGGCCAAATTTCAATCCCAGGCAATGCAAATAAGTTCTGGTAGCCAGGAAATCATGTGTAGTAGGTTGCGCTGACAACGAGCGGATATGCACCAGATAATGATCCGCAACTTGCAAGTGATGGGTAGTATGCCGAGGCAACCCTTGACCAGTCCAAATCGGCACAACGCCCACATCACTCACACAATCTATTTGCTGATGAGCCAGTTCAACGGCCACAAGTTTACGATAAAGTGTTTCAGGATAACCAAAGCCATACTGCCGCGCCAAAGCAATAACACATTGACGAATACGCTGTAGATTTACCCTGTCTGGCTCCGATATATGAGGCTTTATCTCCTCATATTCTTCCGACAATTCAAAAGGTGGTTCGTCCCATACAACCCGTTGAATCTTTACCTTTGGCGGCCCAAAATTTACCAGTAACGCCAAATCCTTCTGCCAAAATTTCAAATAGTGAATCGCCTGGGCATATTGTTCACCTACAAACTCCTTCTGATAGGGTAAGGCTTTCAGTTCCAAAATAATCCGATCCCAAACGATAAGGTCGGGTTCAAACAAGTGTACCTCTTCACCTCGATGCAAAAACGCTCGTCGCGGGCGAGAAATGACTGGTATTGCCTCATCTTGCAACATACAAAGAAGGGCCTGGTGATAAATTTCCTCTGGCCAGCCACTCTTCAATTCATTACGTGTTTTAAATATCAGTCCCCGCAGCACCTCTGTTTTTTCCTCATGCCGCAACCCTTCCATAAGACCTATTCTCCTACCCAGAATTCACTCTCTACCCAAACCCCCCTCCCCCTCCCGCCTATCCGGTTCCCCCATCCGTGTATACCCCATTCCTCACACCATCCTTACACCGCCCCCCGTTTCCCCTTTGCACCACAAAACTACCAGCACCACATCCAGTAAATGTTCAAAGAGGCGAAATTCGCGGCCGCGATGTTTCTCATCCCAATAACTCACCGGCCCGGCAAACCGGGTCCGCCGGTTGAACGGATACAACAACAACGGCCCATCATCCACATGGGTCACAATATCCAGGGCCGAATGCAAACCACAGCCTGCCGCCAACCAGAGTAATTTCCCGCCCCACCCTTTTCTCTGGCGCATAGCCCCATACCCCACCAGCGCATAAGCCAAAATGAGTAACGGGGCATGAAACAGGCTTGTCAGAGCCACCCACCAGCGGTTGTGAAAATACAACTGGTTATAGGTCGGGCTACAGCGTGTTTTGTCAGGCAGATGCGGCCGCAACCAACGCCGATCCACCACATACCCCACACTCAACAACCCCAACGGCCCATCCGGCAGCACCGCCCCCGCCACAAACGCCAGCCCGGATCCATCCTGTTTTCTGGCGCATCCGTTGGCCTAACACCGCCGTCAAAAGTAAATGGGTATAAGTTTGCATGGTGCGTGGCATGGTGCGTGGTGCGTGGTGCGTGGTGCGTGGTGCGTGCCAAAGCTATAACGAAACACGCAATACGCAACACGTTTCAACCTACTTTCTGCCGAAACTGCCGCCTCTGTCGCCACTTCAACATCAACGGCGCATAACGAATTTTTTCCTTCAGCCCAAATCGCAACAAATCCACCAACGTCATCTCCCCAAAAAAATGCCGCCGATATTCACCCGCACCCATAAACCCCTTGTCCCGGCGCAGTAGACTCAGCCGGATTTTGTTGCGCGGCAGAGACGTTTTCCCTCTCAGCAACGCCCGAAACGGCTCCGGCATCCACGCTACCTGCGCATAAATGGCCCGAATTTCGGCCACCGCCTTATCCACCGCCGCCTCATCGTGCGGATCAACCGCTTCCATAATCTCATCCACCGCCTGGGCAATCGGCTCAAAGGCCGGGAACCCACCGCCCGCCAACTTCAGCCCCATCATCTGCCGGAAATACGCCTCACGATTCCCCTGGGCCTGGGCACGAATGAGGTTGAGTTTGAGATATTCGGTGTACGCACCCAACAGCCACTGCACCGCATACACCTGCCACAACTTATAGTTACCCCACGATTTGAAGCTATTGGCGGTAAGCCGGTCGGCGGTGCGGACAAAATGGCAGGTCAATGTTTCCAACGGGGCAAACGCCTGGGGCGAGTAGTCGCCCGTTTTTTGCGCCGCCAACAATAAATGAGCCAATACCGCCGTTGAGGCCAGCGAGGTATACAACCCTTTCGAGTAGAGCGGATCAATAAACCCGGCGGCGTGTCCCAACAAGGCCCAGCGCTGACCTACCACCTGCTTCGTCGAATATTGAATCCGCCCCGTGCGTGTCCAATCCCGCACCGCCTGCCGCCCGCGCAGATGGGCATCCACGGTAGGGAACCGTTTAATGAAGCCAAAAAACTCTTCTTCCGGGGTCAGATCGGCGCGGATCGGGTACAGGCGCGGGTCTAGCTGTAACCCCACACTGCACAGCGGGTTGGTCGAGTCGGGGTGGTTATCGAAGGATGACCCAAATCCAGCCCCCCTCAAACACATGATGTAATGTCCCCTCGGACATGCGAAAGGGTAAGCCGTAACTTTCTTTGGAGCCGCCCACCTGATGGTAACAGGGGACGTTGATCATGGGTGAAGATGGTGCGGGAGTGGGTTTGCTGGTTGAGATCGCGTAAGTCGAACTTGTCGGCCAGGAGCGATTTGTAACCACCAGCATCAACCAGGTACGCGGCCGCGATCCTTTCTCCCTTCACCGTGATCACCTCAACCCCGTCCTCATGCAATTCCACATCCTTCACCGGCGTGTTTTGCCACACCGTCGCCCCATACTGCACCGCCACCGAAGTCAGAAAATAATCCGTGTCTTGCCGGTGCAAATGCAACTCATGGCCGTGCGGCTCCTTAGGAATCACCGCCTGGAGCGTGTGCTGTTTGTCATGCGGCTGGCCCGGCTCATGGTGCAAAAAACCAAAATGCCGCTTCACCCCATGGGTCGTCCCATAAAACGCGGCAAAATTTTCCGAGCTAAAGTAAGCCAGCTCCGGCACCTCAAACAAATCGGCCAACGCCCGCATCATCTCCGACGTTTCCAAAATGAGCGACTCGCCAATAGAGAAGCGGGGTGGCTCTTGGCCTCAAAGATGACCACCTTCAGCCCCTGCTTCGCCAGGATCGCCCCCAGCGTCGAACCCACAAACCCCGAACCAATAATGGCAACATCAAATTGTGTTGGTGTGTTCATAAATATCCTGATTTACGATTGACGATTGTAGATTTACGATTGAAGAGGCATTCCAATCGTAAATCGTCAACAATCGTAAATTCCTCGTGGCGTGCATATACACAAAAATCAGCCCGGCAATCACCGCCGAGATAATGACACTCAGGGCCATCGCTTCCGGGCGGGCTTGCAGGTCTACATCGGCGTAGAGGCGATAGGCCAGCACCGGCAAGGCCGAGGGAAACCGTTGCCCCAGCAATAATGGCACTTCAAAGGCCCCAAAGGTAAAGGCAAAAACGAGAATAGACGAGGAGACAATGCCCGGCGTGAGAAAAGGCAAAGTGACGTAGCGGAACCGTTGCCAGCGGTTGGCTCCCAGCGTCCGAGCGGCATTTTCGTACTCATCCCCCACGGATTGCAGGTTGGCTAACAAGATAATACCCATGAAACAACTGCTCTTCCACACATATTCCAGGATGATCCCCAGCGCGTAACGGTCATAAACCAGGGCCGGAAATTGAGCCGGAGTCTGAATGAATCCAGCCAAATAGGCCAGCCGGGCCAGAAAACCACTCTGGCTGAACAAAAACAGAATCCCCACCGCCCCGACCAGGTGGGGAATGGGGATGTTGAGTTGGAAGAGGAAGGTGAAGAACCGTTTGGCCCGAAAACGCGGCCGCAAGACCAACGCACCCCCCACCGCCAACACCGTGGACAGGGCCGTGCTGGCAAAGGCAATCCAGGTGGTCAGCAAAAGCGACCGGTAAAACACCGGGTCGGTAAAAATGGCCCGGTAAGCCGCCAACGTAAACCCCGCCTCTCCCACCACCGGCAAATACCCCACACTCTGCACCAACGCCAAAACCAACCCGCCACCAAACAGCAGGATGACCACCACCAGAGCCGGGGCCAGCATGAGGTAAGAACGCATATGAGCCGTGAGCATGATGGCTGTTAGCCGTTAGCCAGCGGCCAGCGGCGTCAACTGCCAGCGGCTCATTTCTGTAACACTTCCACTTCCCACCCTTGCTCTATCGCCGTGAGCCAGGGGGCTTGTAGTTCAGGCAGGCGCGCGGCCGCAAGCGCTTCGGTAGAAAGGGTAGCCACACCACGGGGCAAGGCCGCAAATTGGGCCTGCCACCCTTCCGGGCAACAGCGCCGGGTCCAACACCGGCAAATCCCCCCAGTTTTCCGGTTGGGCTTTGCTCAGTTGGGCTTCCGGGGAGAGAAGGAAATTGGCGACGACCATCGCGGCCGCTTTGTGCGGCGAATTGTAGGGAATAGCCACGTAATGAGTATTAGCAATCGTGCCCGTGTCAAACACAAAGGTACGTGTCGTCTCCGGATACCGTCCGTTTTCGATGAGGCTAGACGCTTCCGCCGGGTTGTAAGCCATATCAAACCAGACCTCGCCATTGGCAAATAGCTCCTGCTGGCGCGCATGGCTCTCCGGGTAGGTCTGCCCCTCGCGCCACAAAAACGGCTCAATCTCGTTCAGCAAGACCCAACAAGCCGGAATTTCGGCGTCAAAGATGGCCTGATCAAACTCGCCCAGGAGTTTGTCATAACCACCCACCGCCTCATAACAAACATGGCGCACAAACGCACTACCGGTGAAATCGGGCGGCGCAGGGTAGGTAAACAGGCCGGGATTGGCTTTAATCCATTCCACCAAAGCCGTAATCGTTTTCGGCGGCTCGGCGATGCGAGCACTATCATAAATCATCACAAACTGGGCTTTGCCATAGGGCGATTCATACTCATCCACCGGAAAGCCAAAATCGTTCGCCACGCTGGGATCGGCCCCATTGACGTAAGCCATGTTGGGTAAATCTCCCGCCCAATTGCCGTAGAGCAAATCCCCTGGCGCATGGTGCGGAAATTTTCCCCATTGACCCAGACCAAATCCACCGTGCCATCCTCATCCTTGCCCGCCTGTTTTTCCCCCAGGACTTTGTTGATGTACTCAGTGGCATCGGTGATGGGAATCATGTTCAGGGTGATGTCGTACTGCGCTTTAACCGCCTCGGCCACATAACCCGTCACCCAACTATTGATGAGATCACTGCCGCCCCACATATAAAAATTGACTTCCTGCCCTCTGGCCTGGGCCAGTTTGTCATCCCAGTAGGTGATAATGGGATCAGGATCATCCATATCCTCTACCAGATCATCCGGCGAATGGGTAGGAACCGCGGCCGCGTTCCCCCCGGCACAAGCCACCAGTAAAAGCAAAAATAATAACAGGGTGTACTTCTTCAAAATATGCTCCTTTAAATTTAAGAGAGAGACTGAGAGACTGAGAGATTGAGTGAACCAATCTCTCAGTCTCTCAGTCTCTTAATCTCCTCTCCCTCACCTCGTCCACGCCAACCACTTCCTAAACAACCCCGCCACCGTCGGCGTTAGGCGGGTGCGATTCCAGGCCTCGGCTGTTTTGCGGATAGCTTCCGCCTGCGTGGGGTATGGATGAATCACTTCGGTCATCTGACCCAACCCCATGCCGCCGATCATGGCTGTGGTGATTTCGCTGATCATCTCCCCGGCATGACGAGCTACGATGGTTGCCCCCACTATTTTGTCTGTGCCCTGCCGTACATAAATTTTGACGAACCCATCTTCGCCATCAGCGCGGCCGCGATCCGTCTCTTCTATTTTCGTTGTCCAGGTATCCGTGGTGATGCCCTCTTTCGCGGCATCCTCTGGCGACAAACCCACATGGGCAATTTCCGGGTCGGTGTAGACCGTCCAGGGAATGGTCAAGGCACTGTATTTGGCCCGCCCCAGGAAGAGGGCGTTGCGCAAAATGATGCGGGCACTGGCATCGGCGGTGTGGGTAAACTGCTCTGCCAGGGCCACATCCCCCGCCCCGTAAATGTTGGCGTTGGTCGTCTGCAAATAATCGTTGACCACCAGCCCTTTTTTGTTGGTTTGCACCGCGGCCGCGGCCAGATTCAACCCTTCCACATTGGCCTTACGCCCCACCGCCAACAAAATTTCATCCACCACCAGTTGCTTCTGCACCCCCTTGTGCTCAAAGGTGAGCCGTTTGCCCTCGGCCACCCGCTCCACCTGCTTGACGTTGCTCTCCAGCAAAAGCTGAATCCCCTCACCGACAAAGGCCGCCTGGATCAAGGTTTGCCCCTCGGCATCCTTCAGGGCGGCTATCGTGGGGCCAATGTCAAAAACCGTCACCTCGGAACCGAGTCGGGCAAACGCCTGGGCCATCTCCGCCCCGATGGGGCCAGCTCCGATGACCGCCAGCCGTTGGGGCCGAGTTGTCAGTTCAAAGAGCGTCACGTTAGTGATATACCCGGCCTCAGCCAAACCGGGAATGGGCAAATCGGCCGGGCGGGAACCGGTGGCGATAACCGCTTTTTTGAAGCGAATGGTGCGTCCGTCTATGGTGAAACTGTCTGGCCCGGTAAACTGCCCATCCCCCAAATACACATCAATGCCCAGCTTCTGAAACCGGTAAGCCGAATCGTGGTGGCTGATTTCGGCCCGTACCCGGCGCACCCGCGCCATGACGGCGGCAAAATCTACCTCTACCCCCGTCACGCTTACGCCATATTCGGCCCCACGCCGCAGATCACCCACGACTTTGGCGGAACGGATGAGGGTTTTGGAGGGCACACAGCCCACGTTGAGGCAATCGCCGCCCAGGAGATGTTTTTCGACCAGGGCCACTTTAGCCCCTAAACCGACAGCGCCCGCGGCCGCGACCAATCCCCCCGATCCGCCGCCAATCACCAGCAGGTTATACCGCCCATCCGGCGTCGGGTTCACCCATTCCGGCGGATGGGCATTGGCCACGAGTTCTGCGTTGTACTTGTCATAAGGTGGAATTTCAATTTTCGTTGTCATAGCAATATGGCTCTTGGGGAATTAAGGGGTTGACACGAGATGCACGGGCTGGCCCTTGCCTGCCCAGATGGGGCAACACAAGGGTGTACCCCACGAAACCTGAAGACCCAGTATCAGAGATCGAGGAAGGCACAGAGAACACAGAGAGAAAATCCAAAAACTCCGTGAATCTCTGTGTCTCCTCTGTGCCCTCTGTGTCCCGTCCTCTTCCCTACGCCTCGCGGCGTTTGAGCGTGCGGGAGATGGCAATGCTGACCACAATTAAAATGATAGAAACGGCCAGCGCCACCGGGTTCAGGCTGACTTCGCCCGCCAGCAGTTCATCCAATGTGCCAAAGGATGAACCTAACAAAACAATGGAAATGGTGCCGGGAATCGAGCCAATGATGGTCGCCAGTAGGAACGCTCGCCAATCAATTTTGAGGAATCCGGCGATGTAATGCACCAGATCATAGGGCAAAAAGATGAGCCGCATGACCAGCACCGCTTCAAAACTATTTTCGCGCAGACGTTGGGCATATTTCTGTATCAGGCCCCCACTTTGCTCGGCATCCAGCACCCCCTGCCCAAAATACCGCCCCACCCCATAGGCCAGCATAGCCGAACTGTTACTACCAATGACGGTATAGACCACACCCAAAACCGGCCCAAAAAGAAACCCACTGAGCAGGGACACAATGGTAGCGGGGAAAAGAAGCAGCGGCCGCAACACATAAATGACAATGTACAGCAACTGGCCCATACCAGCTACCCGTTAGCCAGCCAGCCACCTGGCGTAAACTCTCCGCCAGGGTCAGGTTGTTTTGTTGGCTATACAACCAGTAACCCACTAAAAGGGAAAGCCAAAACAATAAAGCAATCAGTTTCGCGCCATGTTGTTTGAGAAAAGATGGGGCATGTTCTTGTTGTAATTGTTCAGCCAACGGACAACTCCTGGGAAAGTAGCAGCTTTTCAGCATTTCAGCACTTCAGCCAAGAAGCTGACAAGCTGACAAGCTGACAAGCTGACAAGCTGACAAGCTAGCAAAGTGTACGCACAAAAAACTAATTGGATATCTTACGGGTATTACAGAAGGATTACGGAGGTGAGTTTCCAGTTTCGAGTTTGGAGTTTCGAGTTCGTAACGGGCACGCTGTCGCAGGCCCAGCTTGTCAAAGCCCGCCCATTGCTTTCGACAAGCTCGGGCAACTGATGGGGAGTTACCAAGTTTCAGAGAAATCAGTCTCCAGTCTCCAGTCTCTTAGTCTCTCAACCTCTCCCACCGCCTCCCCCAAAGTCAACAACTCCCCCGCCTGACACGCGGCCGCGAACGCCTCTTCCCCCATATCTGCCACCAACCGGGCCTGCGTCCGGGCCATCATTTGCCGGTCCAGGGCGTCTAGCCAGACATAACTTTGCCCCAGCGCCGCCTGCACCGCCCCCAGCAACCGACTGGCTGTTACCTGTCTCTCGGTCTGTTCGGCTAACACCGCCGCCAGCCCACTCAGGGTGGCAATCATGCCCGCCCGATTGGTCATGGCCTGCCGTGTCATTAAACAGTCGCGGAATAGACCTCTTCCGCGGCCGCATCCCCCCGTAACAGCGTCAACACACCCAAATGATGCTGAATATCGGCCAGCCCCGCTTCTCGCCAATAGCCTGGTAAAGCGACTGGCTTTGTTCATACCAATGACCCGCGGCCGCGTAATCCCCCTCATGCGCCGCCACCAGCCCCAGGTTCAAGTACGAATCAGCTATACCGGGGCGGTCGCCGATGGCCTGCTTGCGCGCCAGACTATCCTCATGGTACTGCCGCGCGGCCGCGTGATCCCCCCGACCCAGCGCCAAAATGCCCAGATTATTCAGGCACATGGCAATGCCTTGCCGGTCACCCATCTCCTGGCGCAGGGTTAAGCTCTCCTGACACAACTGCCAGGCTGTGTGGTCGTCACCCTGGTTCGCGGCCGCGATGCTCAAATTGGTCAACGACGAAGCCACCGCCCGCATATCCCCCTTGGCCCGCTTAATCAGCAGACTCTCCTGGTGTAACCTTTGCGCCTGGGCATAATCCCCTTCCGCCGAGGCAATGACCCCCAAATTATTAAGAATGCCCGCAATGCCCGTGTCATCCCCTTGCGCCCGGCGGATAGCCAGGCTTTCTTCGTACTGCGCCCGCGCCATCCCCAGATCACCCCCCACGTAGGCCAGGTTGCCCAGCGTATTCAGGGCCAATGAGGCCGTGCGCCAGTTGTCAATGGCGCGTGCCAGGGTATAAGAGCGTTCCAGAGTTTGCCGCGCTGGCCGCGTAATCCCCTCGCCGCCAATACGTCACCCCAATCTCGACCAACGTCTGGCTCAATTCCATCTCGCGGCCGCGTTGCTCCCAGGTTGCTTGTGCCTGTTCCAGCCAGGTAAGGGCTTGCTCAAAATGCCCCCGATCACGCCATAAATCACCCAACTGCTGTTGACACTGGGCCATGGCCTCGTCATCTTGGGCCTGCTCTGCCAGGCTGAGGGCTTCCTGAAACACATCCCCCGCCTCTTGCCAACGACCCATCCGCCGCCATACTGCCCCCAACTTAAGACGCACATCCACCTGGGTGGGCAGGTCGGTTAAGAGCGGCAACAGGCGGCTGAAATAGGTAACGGCGGCCTGATTTTGGAACGCGGCCGCGGCCGCTTCGCCCGCCAGTTGATCATAAAGCCGCTGCTTGGCCTGATCCTGACTTTGTTCGGCGTGGTAGGCCAGAAGGGCCAAATGGGGTGACAGGTCAGCGGCATAGGTCGTTTCCAGGGCCTCCAGGGCCAGGGCATGGAGCATCTGCCGCCGCGAGAGCAGTTGCATGTCATAGGCGGTATCCCGCAGGAGTGCGTGTTTGAACAGATACCGCAACTCGGCCAGCAACGACCAGATCGCCTGCCGCTCCGCTTCCCGAATGAAGGCATCGGCGGGCAGGCGGAATTGTTCGGCCTTGAGCATGTAGGTCAAAATTTGCACCTCAAACTCCCGACCCAACACCGCCGCCGTTTGCACCACCTGGCGCACTTCTTGGGTCAGCCGGTCCAGGCGGGCGGTCAGGATAACCCGCACGTCGGTGGGCAAACCCATCTCGGTCCCGGTTAGGCTGAGGCCCTGAGGAGTAGGTAGTAGATGGCCCTGCTCCTGGCTATAACGCAAAATTTGTTCGATGAAGAACGGGTTGCCCTGTCCCCGTTCGGCCAGCAAGGTGATGAGATCGGGGGCGGGCGCGGCTCCGGTCACTTCTTGCACCAGGGCCTGAATGGCAACCTGGGGCAAGGCGTTGAGGTTGAGGGTGTGGTGGGGCGCGGCCGCGTCCAACCAATCAGCCGGTACCGGTTCACGCGAACTGCCCAGCAAAGCCATCGCATACCCCTGCGCCGCCCGACTCAACCGGCGCAAAAACTGCACCGATTCCGGGTCGAACCATTGCATATCTTCTAGTTGAATGATGATCGGCTGGCGCAAACTTTCGGCGCGAAGCAACGTTACCAGCGCCGTAAACATATTCTCCAGGCGTAATTTCGGCTCCAACTGTTCATACAACGAACCGGGCCAGCGTAAATCGAGCAGTGCCCCCAGCACCGAGCGGGTGCGCCCCAATTCCTGCCGCAACACCTCATCAGAGGTAACCCGGATCAGGCTCTCCAGGCGAACCTGGAAACGGTCTTTGTTCTCAGCCTCAGAATCGGTGGCGATTTGGGCAAAATGGTGGCGTAGCCAGTAGCGCCACGGGTTAAGCGCGGCGCGAATAATCTCATCCGTTTGGCACAAGAAGATAGCCGGGGGTGCGGCTTGTTCATGAAGCAGTTGTTGTCCAAATTCGTGCGCCAGACGACTTTTGCCCAGCCCGGCGTCACCAACCAGGGTGAGTAATCCGGCAAACTGTCCCTGAAAAATAGGGGCCACGAAGGTGTGTAACCGGGCCAACTCGGCCTCACGCCCCACCATCGTCTGTTGATAGAAGGGCACCATCAGGTTAGCGGTGGGTCGGCCGATGAGTTGGTACACAGGTTGGGCCTCGGTGAACCCTTTCAGGGTACGCTGTCCGATGGCGTTGACCTCAAAGGTGGGGCTGGCCCGGCGAGCGACTTCTTCATCCAGCCAGATTTCCCCCCACGCGGCCGCGGTCATCAGCCGCGCCGCCAGATTCACCCCTCGCCCATAACAGGTATACGACTCCCACAATTCCGCTCCCAGGAAACCGGCCCGGGCCAGTTGGTAGGTCAACCCGGCACGAAACGGAATCACCTGGCGCAACTCCAAGACAAAGTTCAAGGCCCGCAACAGATCATTTTCATGACTGGTGGGCGCACCCCACAAAAGGAGCAACGTACACCCCTTGTCGCTAAAATCCACTCCTTCCAGATAACCGCCATATTGCTCCTGCAAGCGAAAAATCACGGCCAAAAAAGCCGACAGCTCATCATGATCTGGCTCGCCGGGCAAGTTGATGAACAAGTTCAGCACCTGCCGGAACTCGCCGCTGATGGGGTTGGTGAACAGGTCAGAGGGGAAAAAGGTGCGGCCCAGAGTCAGGTCGGGCGGGGGGATGGTGGGAAACGCGGCCGCGACCGGTATTTCAGGCAAAACAGGTAACAAGCGACCATGCCCGTCAGCCAGCTCTCGCCAGGCGGGCAACAAGGGGGCCAATGCCGCCAGGGCCATCGGCGAGAGAATAATCTCACCCCCTTCGGCCAGTTGTTCGGCCTGGGTGCAGGCATGAATAGCGGAACCTTTGACGTAATAGGTGTGCCGAGTGGCTTCCAGACTCTCCAGAATGCCCCACTCGACCGTTCCATATCCCAGCCCTACCTTCACGGCAAAGGTGAACGCCCCAAACGGGGTAACGTGTTGGGTCTGGTTATGGATATGTTGTTGGACAGCGATTGCGGCCGCGAGGGCCGCTCGTTGGCAGGCAAAAGCCGGGGCAGAGCCGTTCTCGCTGGATGGCTGAACATTCTCGGGGAAGATGGCGGTGAGGGCATCACCAGCGGCCTGGGCAATGAAACCGTGGTGGGTGAACACACTCTGAATAATGGGGCGAAACAGGTCACGAATAAGTTCGCCGATGGTTTCGGCCCCGGCCTGACCATGTTGCATGAGGACTTCGGTGGTAGCCGTGTAGCCAGAGAGATCAATAAATAACGTCGCGGCCGCGAACTGCCCCCGATACCGGTTAGCTTGTAAGTTCTCCAGGATAAACCCCGGCAATAAATGACGCATGACCCTATTATACCGGTGTTCTCTGGTGTGCTCATCCACCTTACCTGACAACAAACAGAGGTTTGTTATAATTTCCCGGCATCATTTCCCACTTCCCTTTTCCACCAGCCCATTCTATTTTCTTTTTACCAAAGGAGTAAGTTGTGTTTCGTTTCAATGTTTTAGGTTTGATCATGACCCTCATCTGTTTTGCCATCGGTTTTGTAGTGCGACTCATCAGCGGGCAAGACGACACAGTCATGGCCGTCACCGCCGGGTTACTCCTCTTCATCGCTGATACTATTTACCGCTTCCGCCTCAAAACAGATGGCAGTTTTTGGGGGCGCTGGTTCTCGCCTAAAAACGGGGGTTGGCTGGCCTTCCCTGTTTGGATCATGGGTATTTTGTTTGTCATCTACGGTTTTGTAGAACTTTAACGCCTGAGGAGCCATTTTATGTCTATTTATCGCCTGGAAATTACGCCCCGCCCCGAACATGAAACGGGCCGCGGCCGCACACTC
Organism: Candidatus Trichofilum aggregatum; assembly: GCA_016716885.1. Classification (GTDB taxonomy): domain Bacteria; phylum Chloroflexota; class Anaerolineae; order Promineifilales; family Promineifilaceae; genus Trichofilum; species Trichofilum aggregatum. The sequence goes on from JADJUV010000008.1 coordinate 38,382, forward strand.
ATCCACACTGCTCATCAACTTGGCCTTACCGGGCTGACCACCTGCCACCCCACCCGCCTCATCTTCCTACAAGGTGATTTAACCGAGGCCGAGGTGCAACGAATTGGGGGGGAATTGTTGGTTGATCCGGTGACTGAGGAATTTACGATTTACGATTTACGATTGACGATTGAAAATTCACCATTCACCATTCACCATTCACCATTCATCACCATTGAAACCACTCTCCTCCCCGGCGTCACCGACCCACCGGCCGAAAATTTGGTGCGGGCGGCTCACCTGTTGGGCATTGCCGGGCTGGAACGAGCAGCGACGGGAGAACGGTTTGTGCTAGAGGGGGAACTGGACGCGGCCGCGCTCCAACGCCTCGCCACCGAACTGTTCGCCAACCCGGTCATCCAGCGCACCACCATCAACGAACGTATCATGCCACCTTTCTTCGCATATCAATTAAGCGATGAAAAAATAGAAACAATTCCTCTAAGAGACACCAACGATGCCGAACTTCTGTCCGTTAGCAAGGAGCGGCGACTAGCCCTGGACTTAGCTGAAATGCAAGCCATTCAACGCTACTTCCAGGACGAAGGGCGTGATCCCACCGACACCGAATTGGAGATGTTAGCCCAGACCTGGAGCGAACATTGTGTCCACAAAACCTTCCGGGCCACCATTGATTACCTGGGGCCACTGCCCGGGCAAACCGACTCCCCCACCCCACAACGCATCAACGGCCTGCTGAAAAGTCTGCTTCGCCAGGCCACCGAAACGCTCAACAAACCGTGGGTGCGTTCTGCCTTTGTGGACAACGCGGGCATCATCAGCTTTGACAACCAGTTCGACCTGGCCTTCAAGGTGGAAACCCACAACCACCCCTCCGCCCTGGAGCCATTTGGTGGGGCCAATACTGGTGTGGGCGGCGTCGTGCGCGACGTGCTGGGCGTCTCCGCTCGCCCCATCGCCAACACCGACATCCTCTGTTTTGGCCCGCCCGATCTGCCCCATGACCGCCTGCCCGAAGGGGTTTTGCACCCCCGCCGCATCGCCGATGGTGTCATTCACGGCATTGAGGATTACGGTAACAAGATGGGCATTCCCACCGTGAATGGGAGCATCAACTACCACGAGGGTTACACCGCCAACCCGCTGGTCTACTGCGGCTGTTTGGGCCTACTGCCGCGTGATTCTAATCCCACTCAGGTGCAGGTGGGGGATCTCATCGTGGCGGTGGGCGGCCGCACCGGGCGCGACGGGCTACGTGGGGCGACCTTCTCCAGCATGGAGATGGATGTGACCACGAGTGAAATTGCGGGCACGGCCGTACAAATCGGCAACCCCATCATGGAAAAACAGGTGCAAGAGGTGATCTTGCGGGCGCGGGATGAACAACTTTACAACGCCATCACCGATTGTGGCGCAGGTGGTTTTTCCTCGGCGGTGGGGGAAATGGGCAAGGAAACGGGGGCCAGGGTGCAATTGCAGGCCATCACCCTGAAATATCCTGGTCTGCGGCCGTGGGAGATGTGGCTGAGTGAGGCGCAGGAGCGGATGGTGTTGGCGGTTCCGGCCGAAAAGTGGCCGCGGTTGCAGGCCATTTGTGCCGGGCAGGATGTGGAAGCGATCCAATTGGGGGTGTTTGATGGTAGCGGCCGCGTCACCATCCATTACGGCGACAAACTCGTTGGCGACCTGGACGCCCATTTTTTGCATGAGGGCATTCCCCAACGCCACCTCAAGGCCGAATGGCAACCAGTGCCGCAATACCGTTCCTCGCTGAACTGGTTCGCCATGCCCAACTTCACCGAGATGTTGACCCGTTTGCTGGCCCACCCCAACGTGCGGAGCAAAGAGGACACCATCCGCAAATACGACCACGAGATACAAGGCGGCGCGGCCGCGAAACCCCTCGTCGGCACACGCAACCACGGGCCGGGGGATGCGACGGTTCTAATCCCAATTGACGATTCACGATTGACGATTCACGATTCACCGTCAATCGTCAATTAAATCGCCAAGGGTCGCCCTCTCTAACGGGATTTGCCCCAGCTACGGCGAAATTGACCCCTACGCCATGGCCTGGGCGGCGGTAGATGAGGCCGTCCGTAACGCCGTGGCCGTGGGAGCCGACCCGGAGCAAATCGCCATTTTGGATAACTTCTGCTGGGGTAATCCCAATCTACCCGACCGATTAGGATCGTTAGTGCGTTGCACCCAGGGATGTTACGATGCGGCCCTGGCTTATGTGGCCCCTTTTATCTCTGGCAAGGACAGTCTCAACAACGAGTACACCGGCGCGGATGGGCAAAAACATGCCATTCCCGGAACCTTGCTCATTTCGGCCCTGGCGATTGTGCCCGATGTAAACCAAACCATCACGATGGATTTGAAGGCGGCGGGTAACTTGTTGTATGTCCTGGGAGAGACAAAGCCGGAGATGGGTGGCACGTTGTTCGGGCAACAACAAGGGTTGGACGGGGGCATTGTGCCCCAACCGGTTCATGAGGCCCCGACCCATTATCGTGCTTTGCACCAGGCCCTGCGTGCCGGATTCGTCCAGTCGGCCCATGACTGCTCCGAAGGGGGGCTGGCGGTGGCTTTGGCAGAGATGAGTCTGGCGGGAGAATTAGGTGTAGCGGTTGATCTGGCTCTGGCGCCACAACGGGAAAACCTCAGCCAAGACGAGGCCCTGTTTGCGGAATCGCAGGGGCGGTTGGTGCTGGAAGTGAAAGAAGGTGACGCGGCCGCGTTTGAGGCGATGATGAACGGTGTACCTTGCGGCCGCGTGGGGCACGTCACCCCTTCCGCCTTCACCATCACCTACCAGGCCCAACCCCTCATCCAAAGCACCCCGGCGGAATTAGAACAAGCCTGGCGGGGGCATTTGGCCGTTGGCAGTGAGCCGCTGGCCGTTAGCAGTGACCAGTCTCCAGTCTCTCAGTCTCTCAGTCTCTCCCTCTCCAGCACTCAGCACTCAGCACTCAGCACTCTTCCGTCCCCGCATCCTCATCCTCCACGCCAACGGTACCAACCGGGACCACGATGCCGCATTGGCCTGTGAATTAGCCGGGGGCGCACCGGAAATCGTTCATATCAACCAGCTTTTAGCCGGAGAACGACATTTCAGCGATTACCACATGCTGATTGTGCCGGGGGGGTTTTCTTATGGGGATGATATGGGGGCGGGGGTGCTCTGGGCGATGGATTTACGCCACCGCTTCGGCGAACGGATACAACGATTCGTGGAAAGCGGCCGCCCCGTTCTCGGCATCTGCAACGGCTTCCAGACATTGGTGAAGGCTGGGTTGCTCCCAGGGCCGCTAGCCATCTCCAGTCTCCAGTCTCCAGTCTCCCAGTCTCTCAGTCTCTCAGTCTCTCAGTCCTCAGTCCTCAGCACTCAGCACTCAGCCCTTCGCCCTGTCACCCTCACCTACAACGCCTCAGCCCACTTCGAGTGCCGCTGGGTCTATTTGCAGGCTGATGCGGCCAGTCCGTGTCTGTTTACGCAGGGGGTAGAGGAGTTGGTTTATTGCCCGGTGGCGCATGGGGAAGGACGGGTGGCGGTGGGTGATGGGGAAGTCGCGGCCGCGCTCCAAGCCCAGCACCTCATCCCCCTCACCTACATCAACCGGGACGGCTCCCCAGCCGAGTATCCGGCCAACCCCAACGGCTCCGTGTTCAACATTGCCGCCTTGTGCAACCCGGCGGGCAACGTCATGGGCCTCATGCCCCACCCCGAAAACCACATCTTCCCCTGGCAACACCCCCGTTGGCGGCGCGGCGAAGGGGGGATGTTGGGGTTGCGGCTGTTTGAGAATGGGATCAAGGCGGCGAAAATTAGCACCCCCTCTACCGGCTAAACACCCAGACCTTTTCCCCATTCATTGCCGCCAGGATATGCTGGGAAAACTCCGCATGACTGATCGGTTTGCTGATAAAACCGGAAAATCCCTTGGCTTTGGCCTTGGGAATTTCCGACTCCGGATCAAGCGAACTAACCGCCACCACGGGAATATGCTCTAATTTGGGGTGCTTCTTGATCTCGTCAAAGATGTCATACCCACTAACACCGTGTCGCAGCATAATATCCAGAACAATCAGATCAATGGGGGCATTCCGGGCCAAAAGTTCAATCGTGTCCGTGCTCCAGGGGTCTTGAATCACCGTTACCCCTTGTTGGCGCAGGGTGGTGGCAAAAACCGCCAGGTTAATCACATTATCTTCAACTACCGCAATTCGTTTTCCTGCCAGAGTTTCCATAACTACCTCTCTTTACTTTGACCAGAGTCACCCGACTCCAGGCAATATTGTGATTGTACTGCCTGAAATGGGATTCAGGCGTTGTCTTTGCCGGGCAAAAGCACATAGAAAGCGGAGCCTTCACCCGGTTGACTCTCCAACCAGATGCGCCCGCCATGCGCTTCAACCAGGCTCTTGGTAATGGGCAAACCCAGGCCGGTCCCTTCGGCCTGTTTGATGCCTTCACCGGTCTGCATGAAGGGTTCAAAAATCATCTGATGCATCTCCGGGGGAATGCCTGGCCCGGTATCCGTAATGGCAAACAAAATCTTGTCCCCTTGATTTTTCGCACTGAGCGTCACCGTACCCTGTTCCGTGAATTTAATGGCGTTGGTCAGGAGATTAAGCAGGATTTGACGAATGCGACGGCGATCACCGGTGATCAAGGGCAAATCTTCATCTATATCTTGCACCAACTGTACCGGCTTTTCCTGGAACAGATTTTGGGTCATGCTGATGACCTTATTGATTTCCTGGTACAGGTCAATGTCATCTTCAATCCACAAGGTAAGCCGGTCGGCCTGGATTTTGCTGATGTCCAGAATATCGTTAATAACGTGAAGCAGATGTTGGGCACTGGAAAGAGAATGATCCAACATTCCTTTTTGTTCTGGGGTGACAGGCCCGGCCATACCCATCACGATCATCTCGTTGAAATTGAGGATGGCATTGAGGGGGGTGCGGAGTTCGTGGCTCATGCTAGCCAGGAAGCGGGTTTTGATTTGGTCGGCTTTGCGTAGCTCCGCGGCCGCGTAAACCTGATCCGCATACAATTGGGCATTCTTGACGGCAATGGCAATCTGCTCCGTCAGGGTGGACAAAATCGCTACATCCTCTTTCTGAAAACGGTTTACCTGACGCGATTGTAAGCCTAACACACCTATCAACTCATCCCCTACAACCATCGGGAACGCAGCTTCCGACTGGGTTTCTAACAAATAGGGGTTACGCAAATACGCGGTAGACTGACCGATATTATTGATGACAAGATGCTCTCGTTCTCGTGCGGCTTTGGCTACCAGGCTGGGTGTTGCTTCCAGGTGAAACGCCCGCCCCTCAGCCTTCATTTGCCGCCCGGCTTCACCCGTTCCCGTCGCCAGAACCAGTTGTTGGGTGTCGGGTTGAAACAGGTAAACCGAAACAAAATAGAGATCAAACCCCTCTTTTGTCTGCTCTACCAGCTCCGGCAACAGGCGATCCATACCCAACACGGTGGTAATCTGACGGGCCACATCCGAGGCAACCTTCAGGTCACGCGTGCGTTCCATGACCCGGTGCTCCAACTCCGCTTCTGACCGTTGCAACGCTTCATTGGCCGCACGCAATTCCGCTTGCCGCTCTCTCTCCAGGCGTACCCGGTGATCCATAAAGACCAGAATGAGGGGGGTTGTGACCGCATAAACAACAGTAGCGGTGAAATTAGAGAAGGTGGCACTCAACGGATATACATTGCCCAATACCACATGGGCAATAAAACCCAAGGCAAACAATAAGAAGGTACCCCATTCGGGCAACAGCATGGCACTCAAAAGGAGAACCATGATGGTAAACCAGAGCCAACTCGGGTCTTGCGTCATCACCGGCATCAAAAAGGTGACGACAAAATTGAACCCCACAAAAAGGGAGGCGCTGAGTTGATAGTGACCACGGCGATTGAGGGCGTAAAACACCAGCGTAATCAATTGCGCCACCCATAAACCGATAACGGTTTCAGAGACGACGCCATTATTGCGGGCAATTAAAGCCAGCGAGGCCGGGAGGCTGGTGAGGATCAGGACGGTCATCAGACCTGACAGCAGGCGTGATTGCCGTCTTTGTTGAATATCGGTGATAGAAGGGTGGGTTCTAACCAGGAACTGCCATAATTGGACCAGCGGGTTTTGTGATTTCATAAGCGCAAGAGGCAAGCGGGGTACGCGGCCGCGACATAAACCAAACAGTTGCCCATCACCAGGGGAGCACAAAATGAACATAGGATCAAGAATTAAAATAAACCGGGGGAAAGGGAGGGGAAGGGGCTCCCCCCCCTCCCCCCCCCCCCCCCGGAAAAAGAGGGGGGGGGGGGGGTTTGGTGGGGGGGTGGGGGGGGGGGGGGGGGGGGGGAGGGCTCCCCCCCCCCCGGCCGGGGGGGGGGGGGGGGGGGGGGGGGGGGGGGGGGGGGGGGGGGGGGGAGAGGGAAGGGGGAGGGGGGTTTTTTTTTTGGGTTCGGGGTTCCCGTTGGGGGTCCTCCCATACGCCACATTAAACGACCCTTACAGTGTAGAGGAAAGAGGGCCAGCCGATAACTGGCGATTCAGAGAGTAATCGCCCGCGTTACCCTGGCGGTTTAGACAGGGGGAAAAAAGTACCAGCCTCAGACCAGATTGTGTTTGGCGGCAAAAATCAGGGCTTCGGAACGGGTCTGCACACCCAGCTTGTCCAAAATGTTGGTGGTGTGGAATTTGACGGTGGACTGGCTGATAAATAGCTTTTGGGCCATCAAGTTTACCGTCAGCCCCTCAGCCATGAGTACCAACACCTCTAGCTCCCGATCCGTCAGGCGGAACCGTTGGATGGTATCGGTGGGGGGCTGATTGATGAGCCGGGCAGCCACTTCCGGGGAGAAGACAGCCTGCCCATGGTGGGTCGTGCGGATCGTATGAACCAGGTCTTGAGAGAGGGAGCCTTTGATCAGATAGCCCACAGCTCCATTGCGGAGCATGGAATAGACACTTTCGTGATCTTGATAGCTGGAGAGAACCAACACCTTGATCTGGGGAAACTGTTCATGGATGAGGCGGGTCGCTTCGATGCCATTCATTCCCGGCATGAGGACATCCATGAGAACCACATCGGGCGTTAGTTCCCGGCACAGGTTAAGCGCGTCGTTACCGTTAGCCCCCTGCCCCACCAGAACCATATCCGGCACCGATTTGAGGAGTGCGGCCACAATTTCATGCAGTTGCCGGTGATCGTCAATGAGAACGACACGGATGGATTGGGTATTGGTCATGATTCCGGGAATACGCGTTCTGGTTTGGTTCGGCCAGCGGTGAGCCATAAATTTGCGTTGTAGTTAGCTTTTTGGGTAACGACTAAGCGTGTTACTATTTTAGCACAGGTGGCTTGACTGTCTGTATAACTACCGTGAAGCAGAGGAAATAATTTTTTATGGGCACACGTAATTTGAAGGCGATTATCTTCGATTTTGACGGCACGATTTTGGACACAGAAATGCCGGAGTACCGCTCCTGGCAGGAGTTGTACGGGGAGCTAGGTGTGGTATTACCACTAGAGCTTTGGGTGGGAGCGATTGGCACGATCAATGGGTTTGATCCGTTGGCGCATCTGGAAAAGCAGGTGGGATCGGTGGCGCCGGTGCGGGTGCGCCGGGTAGAACAGCGCAATTTGGAGTTGATCCAGGCGCAGAAACCACTACCGGGGGTGCAAGAATGGCTCGCGGCCGCAACCGCCCACCCTCTCCCCCTCGCCATCGCTTCCAGTTCTAAGCACAGTTGGGTTAAGGATCATCTCACCCGGTTGGGGCTGGCCCACCATTTTCCCATCATCGTAGGGCGAGACGATGCCGGGCACCAACCCAAACCCAACCCGGCGGTATACCTGACGGCCCTGGCCCGGCTAGGGGTGCGCCCGGATGAAGCGGTAGCCATCGAAGATTCACGTAATGGGGTCGCGGCCGCGAAAGCCGCCGGTTTATTTACCCTGTACGTACCCAATGAATTAACTCGACATGCGGGGGACGCGGCCGCGGCACATACCATCCCTTCCCTGGCCGAGTTTACCCTGGCTGATTTGTTAGCTCGTTGGGCGCGTTGAGGGAGGCGCTTTGGGAATTCAGAGGGTGGACTCCTTATGTAGGGCCAGCCCCTACAGTACCAATCACCCCGCGAAATCCCCAAAGCCAAAAAATCAATCGTGTATTCTCGGGGCAAACAAAAACGCCAAACTCCAGTAAGGTCACTAAAGTCTGGCAAAAATATCACACCTCTGACTCTCTCAGAGTCTCTCAGTCCCTCAGTCTCTCAGTCTCTCAATCTCCCAATCTCCAACAACAGCTTTAGATTTAGTCTCGTGCCAAATCCAGCAAGATCAACACTCTCTCACTGTTGACAAATTGTCCGTCGGCAGCGGTGTAATACATACCCAAACTAAGGCCATACGGTGTGGAACCTTCCGGCACAGCGATAAGGTAACTGTCACGGACAATTTCTCCTGACTGCCATAAAGAGGTGGGGTACCAACCCTCTACAGGGTGGGCTTTATCGGCTTGCGCCAAAATATCTTGCGGGCCAGTCGGGGGAAAAGTCGTCACCAAATGCACCGCCACGCTGTAATCTGTCGTCGTGGGTTCATCGGCTTGCCAGTAGACAGTCAACTGCACGGTGTCGGTTGTGGGATGGGTCACCTGGGTTTCAAGTACGGTGATGCCATTGCCTAATGAGGTAGGTGTCTGGCTGAAGGGGGATGGGTCAGTACGCGGCCGCGTGCTCAGTTCCACCACTCCTGGCGCGACTGAGGACAAATATAGCTGACCATATCTCTCCTGCCACCAGGAGAGCGGTCTCAGGTAAAAGGTATCACTCAAGGTCAGCAGACGTCCCTCTTGCTCTAAAATTGCGCCCAAATCAGCATTATGATCGACCAGCGTCAGGCCGGTTAGCGTATCTTCATAAGCCTGAGCATACGTGAGCGCCCAATAATCCCTGCCCCACAGAGCCATCATCGTCAAAGGTGAACCATCCGCGGGCGGTTCTACCTGCTGCGCTTTGGCGACAACCTGAATCGCGCCCGGATCACGGGTTACTTCTAGCACAATAGGCCGATGCTGGATAAACAGATAACCCAGGAGCATGAGCCAGAGAAAGTGCCCAACCAGACCTGCTGACCGGAACCGCTCATAAACCCAGGTTGTGAGCAAGGCCAGCCCCAGAGCAGCCATGGGGTACAGGGGCAAGTTGGTCGCCAGGAGCGCATCAGCAACACGCCCTTCCCAAATGACAATGGACAAAATAAGGAATGGTAACCAGATGAGCGTTAACGCGGCCGCTTCCAGCCAATTTTGTCGTTTGCCCACCAATCCCAAACCGAGTAGGCCCGTCACCAGCAAGGGCCAGGGCCAATCATGGCGCAGAATATCAACAACCCCTTGCCAGCGGCCCAACAAATTAAACGCATCCTGGGGAATGTCAACGATGCGTTCCGTTTTCGTATCCAGGACTATCGCCCAGAAACCGTCCCAGGTACCCGGCGCATTAAACGTCCAATCGGCTCCCATCCAGGCGCGAATGGGCAGATAAAGGTAAACCAAAAATCCCAGGGCAAAAACGGCCCCTATCATGGGCAACGAACGCCACACGACAGCCCGTTGGCGCCAGACTAACAAAGCCAGACCCGGAGCCAGAAAAACCAGTGCCCGCTGGTGCAAAACAGCCTGACTGGATAACAAGGCTAACCAGAATAAGGTTTTTTGTTCGCCGGTACGACTAAATTGGATTGCCGCCAGCAACGAACCCAGCGTCAGGGCCATGGTCATGGTCACGATTTCGGCCACAGAGGCGTCTACCCAAATCGAGGTTGTTAACGCGTACATGAGCGCGGCCAACACGGCTGTGCCGGGTCGAATTTTGTAGTGCAGGCAGAGGATCACGAGCAAACCAACACCAACCGCTCCCCAAAGCGCCGAATAGATAGCGCCGCCTAAGGCCGGTTGAATGGCCTGGTTTGCCTGCCCCGTACCAGGCACTATAAGGAAGATCAACCGAAATGAACCACACCCTTTGTCTTTTCATCTGTAAAAATCTGTGTCATCTGTGGATCGTTTGTGGTTCATCGTACAAGAAATTGACGCGTCAGGCCTTAATTACCCACCTGAATCTCGGTTATGATGATACGATCATCCTGCTGACGGTTGCCTTCGCCATCAAAGATAGGCAACCGTTCAATGGTTTGCGACTGGTACATACCTGCGGTTAAGGTGTATGTTCCGGGAGGCAGGTTAGCCTCGGTGTACAGGATATAAGCATCTTCCAGTTGTTCACCCTCATTCCAGGTCTCCGTGGGGCGAACGCCAAAAAGGGGCACATTATCTTGCTGGGCGACCAACTGACCATTGCTATCCAACAGATGAATAAAGGTGACATAATCATCGTTTATTTGCCCATTGGCGACCCAATGCAAAACCACCGTAAAAGGAGTCCCCGCCTGGATGGTGGTATCACTTAACCGCACTTGCTCCAGGTGAATATGCTCACCTAATTGATAGTTGACCGCATAAGTCGGCCCATTAGGCGCCGGGTCTTCCGGCAGATCTCCATACACCCATACATAAGGGATACCCCCGATCTCCACGGTCATCAACGGCTCTTTTTGTTGATCCGCTTCCCACAGCTTGAGCCACTCTTCTCCCCCCAGATTTCGGAGCATCAGGTTGTAATCATAAACGTGATAACGAGCCAAGGGGGTGATGGTGGTGGTGGTCTCACCCACAAATTCATACTGAAAGACGCTAATAGTACGGTCAAAGACCAGGGCTATTTCATCCTCACCGTGCGGCAAGGCGCTTAAATAACGGGCCGCGGCTTCCATCCCTTCCCCTTGATCCTGGAAGGGAAGAATATTCCGGGCCACGCGTGCTCCGCCCAACAGCACATTGTAATTAGCCACAAAATAAGGGTAACTTAACAACGTAATAAGTGCGTGCAGTCCCAGAGCTACCGCTATCACGCCTGAAGGCAGGTGTGCCGCCGGGCGGAAACGGGGTAACTGACTTAGTGCCTGAGCCATCCAGACCAGCCCAAAGGCGGCAATGATGTCTAAAGCGGGGGCTACGGGCAGAATGTAGGCAATTTGTTTGAACTGGCCAATACTCATCTGGGCAAAGAAAAAGAAGGCGTAAGCCATCATGGCCCAGAGGAGCCAGATTTGGCTGTTACGCCAGTGACGTACAGCGTACCAGATGGAGATGATGATGAAGGGAAGGGTGACGGCGGTTGTTTTCCAGGCCAGGGCAGCCAGGTAATATGCCGGGCCGGGGTCTGTTTGCCAGATTTGGCCGCCAAAAAACACGGGGCTACCATGGGGATTGCTCCCGTGCCGGAATACGCCATTAAAAATTTGTTGGAGCGTAAAGAGGGGCTTCACCCACATGACCGGCCAGATAACGACAAACACGACCGCGGCCGCGATAAACCACACCACAATGGCAACGACGGCCCACCGTATCAGCCGCATCCATTCAGCCCGAGACAGGGTCCAGCGGCTCTGCCAACCTCTGGCTAAAATGATCATGCCCAACGCCAGACCCAGGTAAGGAAAAAGAAACAAGGATGGGCTTTTACTGAGGAAACTAAGACCAGCAAAAACACCGCTCAAAACAAGAGATGACCATCGATTATGTTTGCCATAATCAAGGGCAAACAGGGCGGTTAAAAGCATAAAAACGGACAAAAGCCCGTCGGGGTGAATCACTTTACTATAGGCAACGTGAAAAGGGTCAAAGGCAAGAAACATCGCGGCCGCGAACGCCACCTTACGCCCTGCCAAACCACTCAACAACGGATAAGTAAGCGCAATACCCCCTGCAATAACCAACGCCAGGGGAAACACCCCCGCTTGTAGCACCCCCGCTAACACGCCCGGCCTCGTAGGTGCGGCCCCCGTAATCTGTTCCCCCGTCAAACCACCCTGCTGATCCGCATACCAATGAATAGCCAGCCCCGATAACCACATCACCGTTACGCCCGGATGGTAACGCATATACGTGTGTTCCCAATCTTCCTCTTTAATTGCGTTAACAAAATGGAAACCACGCTCAGACCAGAGGATTGTCCGCGAAATGGGATATACCACTCGTAAACCAAACGCCACCAGAAAAATAAGCAACGGAATTCCCCACCGTTGAAAGCGTGGCAATTGCCATACCTGTTTCAACATCCTATTTTCAACTCCTGAGAAAATAACGAACCGCAGAGACGCAGAGAACGCAGAGAAAAAAATCTGTGTGACTCTGTGAAATCTGTGGTTAAATTTTCATTCCTCTTGATGAGCACCCCGCTCATGGGGAACTCCTGAGAAAAAAAGTTGCGCGTGGCGAGTTTGCGCTACTCGCCCCCTCACAATTTTCATTCATCACCGAACAATATTCTCTCCGACTATTACCAAACGGCGGTCTTCTGGCTGTTGTCCATCTTGTGTGACCAACGGCAACCGTTCACCCGTCAGCGGATCATATACACCAATAGCGAGGTGATAAGTGCCAGCCGCCGTTCCCGTCAAATCAAGCTGGATACGATCCGCCAAAATCTCACCGGTTGCCCAAAAACGAGTGGGATACCCTCCCTGGTTGGGCATTGCATCATTTTGAGCCACCGGCACCCCCGAGTTGGGGTCGGCCAGATGAACAAAAACCGTGTAATCCGTCCCCATTTGCTGTTCGGCCCGCCAGTCAAGCGTGATCACTAAAGAGTTGGCGTTTTGTTCATTAATTTCATAGGCCAGCAAGTGCATTTGCTCACCAAACCGTGCCCCGATGGGGCTACTGGTCTCTGGCACAGGAAACAAACATGGTTTTGTGTCTACCGTCAGCGAACTTAAGGGCCAGGCCTGGGCCAGACGAAACTCATCACCCGCCTCACCCAGGAACACCATTAGATCATACTCGCCAACCGGCAAATCAGCCTTCAGGGCCAGGGGATAGTACCCCCAAACCAGCGCATTGGCAGGCCATTGCTGTGTAGGCCATTCAGTCAGCACCGGGAAAACTTCTTCCTGGGCCACAGCCCCATTTGGGCTGACCAGCGCCAGATGAACCTGATAATCATCCTCGGGCATCGTTGCCGTTCCCCACGCGACATCTACTTCCATGGCCTGACCCGGCTGAAAACAATCGCCGGTTATCAAGGTTTGCACCGGCCCAAAACCAGGTTGCAGCTCCGTTTGTAAGGTGTAGTCACGGTTAACCTGGGGCTGAGTTGCAAAGACAGCAATGGCTTCATCTTCATAAACGGGCTGAAAAGCCAGATAACGCCGCCAATGTTCGATACGATCGGCACCCACCTGGTTTTTGTAAAAGATGATATAACGAATGCCCTCTTGGGCTAATGAGGCCATTTGTTGACTGACATCAGGCAACCAGGGGGGCATTTCTTCGCTTTGGCGGAGCACGCGCAACCAGGGATGGTTGTCAATGGTGCCATAAACGCCAGTAGGCGGCCGCGAAATATGCCCATGCAATAAATAACGACCATGTGTTGTCTGAGCAAACATCTGGACTTTGGCTTTGTTGGCATCTATGGGCAAAGTCAGGACGGCAAAATCGCCTTCTTCTTGGGCCAATTCTTCATAATACACCGGCAACTGCGTGCTTTGCAGCGGAACCGGCCCATAGGCGTATTCAAAGAGAATGATGCCTCCAATCAAGCCAAGCACCGCTACCTGGCTCAACTTTTTCATCTCTTTCATTAGGATATGGATTGCGACCATACCATAACCCGCCAAAACAGCGACGGGCAGGGCCAGGATGATATTGAACCGCTCTGGCTCCCGAATTAGTCGCAGAATGAAGGTTGATTGCAGTAGCCGATAAGGCAGATAAGGCAGATCATACAATTGACCATTCAGCCGCAAAAGTGGGCCTAGCGCAAAAAGGATCAAGACAATAACCATGAGAAGCCAGGGAAACGTGCGCCGGGGATCGTACCAGACACCGATGAGTAGCAACAAAAGCACCATCATGCCCAGATACGTTGGGAAGCGGCGAAAGTCGGTGCGGTCGGCATAATAATGATCATAGAGTGGGGCTGTCCAGGTTTGCAGGGTGGGATGGCTGTTTGGCGGTGTCACATAGGCCAGCACATCAGTCTGCATAATGGCCTCTTCGCTTTCGCGAAGGAGCGTTTCTGGCGTATCCTGGGTTGTTTGCTGCTGCTGAACCAACAAAGAGAGGGGTGGACCCAATATGATCAGGGCCACCAAACCCATGCCCAACAGGAGAAACCACTTTTGTCGTTTTTTTACCCACTGGGGTAAAACCGCTAGAAGGTAGATTAGTACCGTAATGCCGCCAGGGATGAGCAGTTGCCAACGGGTATACCCCACCAAAGCCAGAGAAATTCCCGCTAATACGGCATAAAGAATCCGTTTATCCCGCAGGGTTAGCAGAAGAAAGAGAAAAAAAAGGGGCAGCCATTGGGTGCTGATAAGGTTGGGATGGTCAATTTGGGAGAGGCGATAAGGCCATGCCAGGTAAACCAGACCGGCGAGAAAGGCGGCCCCAAATTTCTGGGTGAGGTGTTTAACCAACAAAAAACAGGCATACCCACAAAGGACAAAATTTGCCAGGATAACCAGGTTATAGGCCAGGATGCCATCCAAGAAATTTTGTAAAACCAGCCAGGGGGCAATGTTGAGCCAGGCAATATTATGATAAACCAGGCTGGCTCCATGCGGGTAAAACAGGTAGGTTGTGTAGTAAACGGATTGGGAGTCGCGGAGGGATTGCCGTACCCACCAGCCGTTCCAATAATGGAGTAGGGCATCCGTGGAACTGCCGGCAAGTGCGGTGCTGAGGTGATTTACGAGGGGCCAGGTCACATAAAGAGTAAGGATGGTATAAAGAATTAACGCGGCCGCATGGTGACGCCAAGCCCAATTTTGTTTATCAGTGTCCATCGCCGCGTGATTATAACGAAAGGGCAGGCTCACGCAATGAGGGTAAAGCCACAACAACCAGACCCTTGTTAAGAACTGTGACTGCACCACCCCTCTGGATACAATAGACATTGAGTGCATCCGTCAGGAAATAAACGGGGGTTCTGGGAATCCGGGGATGCGGCTGATGGGCAGCCTGACCGGGTGCGGGTCTGACCCAGGGCAACCACAAGGGTTGTCCCTACGGTACGATTACCCGCAAAATTTTCAAGGCTTGATATGATGCCATTTTGATGCGTATAGTGATTCAACCAAAACAAAAGAACCCACCACTAAGTGCCAAACGATGGCTACCCTCTCAGCTCTACATATATGCGAAACAAAGCGGCGCCATACATCCTACCCGGTGTAATCATCTGGCTTTTCTGGGCCATCTCAACGTGGGGGCTAGACCGTTTGCCAGTCATCCACAACGACGAGACGGCGATCGCGGCCGCGGGCTACCAACTGTTCTACCAGGGCCACTACGGTCTGGACATGTACACCGGGCACGAGGGGCGTGAGACTATCTACCTGGAAGTCATGCCGCTCATGCCCTGGGTGCAAGGGGTGAGTAGCTGGTTTATTGGGGTTGGCACCTGGCAGATGCGTTTTGTACCGGTGTTGTGTGGGGTGTTAACCCTGGCGCTCACCTATGCCCTGGCCCGCCAACTGACGAATCGGCAGACAGCCCGGCTGGCGTTGGTGTTCTTATTTTTCTGGCGCTGGTCGCCGTTGGGAATCAACGAATTCCATCTGACCGGCATTCCGCTAGTGGATGCCGTACGCGTCGCCCGCTACGATATTCTCATCGCCCCGCTGAGTGTGGCCGTGTTATGGACATGGCTCCGGGCGCAGGCAACAGGGCAATTGCGGCTGTACGGGTTAACGGGCATGTTGGTGGGGTTAACCGGCTTGACCAACCTCTATGGTTTGTTCTGGCTTCCCGCCTTGTTTCTTCTGAGGCTGAGCAAGCTGACAGTCCGCCCGTCATCTTTCATCACCCTTCTCAGGCCCATGTTTGTTTTGCTGAGCGGGACCACCCTTGCGCTTCTGCCCTGGCTGTTGCTGGTTGCCACCCACCCCACCGCCTTTGCCAGCCAGTTTTCCATGCACAGCAACCGGTTCAACCTCTTAGATGTTCAGTTTTACCGGGAAAACCTTTTAGAGGAAGGTTGGCGGTATCTGCTGGGATTGCCCTGGCCCGATGGGATTACGCGGTTGGGTTTCTGGTTGGTGGTGGCCTTGCCGCTGGTGTTGCTGGGATTGGGTGTGGCCTGGAGCCGCGGCCGCAAACCCCACCTCATCCCACTCTTCATCCCAGCCACCCTCTTTCCCCTCCTTTTTGCCTTACTTATCCAGAAAAAAGTATTTGGTTACCTGCTCCTGGTCATCCCATTATGGAGCATTGCGCTGGCCTGGGGTGTGATCTGGCTGTGGGGGCGATTCCCGCGCCGCGGCCGCGTGGGCTTAACCCTTTTAGGCCTGTGGCTGATCATCGAAGGGAGTTTCGCCCTGACCCAATTACCCATTCAGGTGGCCCAAACACCGGCGGCGACGCCCTTCTTTGCCCAATTACGAGAAATCGTCCCCCAGGAAGGTGTGATCCTCGGCCCGCAGACTTATTGGCCCGGCTTCTATGATCGCGATTATCGCTCCATGGTTCTGGTATTCTCATTGGGTATTCCCCACCAATCGGCGCTGACCGCCATGACGATGATTGACCCGGATGTGGTGATCATGAATCCGACGATGGTGGAGTGGCTGGCATCCCATGATCGCCGGGCCAATCCGCCGGACGATTTTACGGCTGAGTTCAACCAATACCTGCAAGATGCCATCCTCATCGCTGAATTGCGCGAGCCATCGGGTGAGCCAGTGTGGGTTTATCAGCTAAAATAGGAAAACGATGCGGCCGCGAACTTTCCGTCCCCAACCAAGAACATTTGTTGCCCTGGTCCTTGTGCTGGTAGCAGCAGGCATTTTTGGAGCCATCCTTTCTCGGCCAACCAGCAACAAAATGGTTCTTAGGCATGTATCCCCGGCTTTTGTATGGTGCTCTATGTCATAGCTTCCGTGATCGCTTCTGCCACCTTGCTCCGCAACTTATTGCTCACCAAACTTACCGTTGATGAAACCAAGCTGGTAGGTCAGGTTGGGGCTGTAAAAGTGGATGTGCGCTGGGATGAAATTCGGATCATCCAGTATGAAAATAATAAACTAACGCTGATCACACTCGACCAGGCTTACAGCCTACCCCTGGAAGAACTGGATGGAGCAGTCCTTTGGCAAACCATTCAACCCTTTGTGCGGCCGCAAGCCCTCTCCCCCACCGCTTACCAGGAACATCCGGCGCACCAGACTTTTGTCACCTTCCGCCAACAGGTTTTGGCCGATGAAAACCAGTTTATGCGGTTGCGTTACCCTGTGGGTTGGCAAATTTTTATGTGGACACTGGGTTTAACCCTGACTGCGTTGGTTATTTATGGGTTGTTCGAGAGGGTTTCCCTGGCCTTTACGTTAATCTTCGGTTTTTGGACCTTTGTGCTCCTTACATGGGCTTTCCTGTCTACTACACAAGTGGAACTCACCCCAAAACAGATCACCATGCAAAACCCATTCCGCACCCAAACCATGCTCTGGGCTGAGGTAGATAGGATCAAAGCCAAGAGACAAGGGGGGGATTGGGTGCTTTACAAAGGCAAACAACGGCTCCACATTCCTGGCTCTCTGCTCTGGTTCGGCCAAAACAGGCAACGGGTCGCGATGCTCATGGATGCCCAACTCTGGGCGCAAAATATGCTGGTACAGGGAAACAATCCCGCCGAAACGATTTATATCCGCCAGCAAGCAAGTCCCGGCAATTAATATGCAAATCTTTCGCCCCAAATGGAGTACCTGGTCAAGTTTATTGTGGATGTCCCCCTTCTTCCTTGGCTGGTTGATATTCAGCATCAAACTGGGACAGGGGACGGGGAATGTTTGGGCAGCTATTTTGGGGTGTTATGGGCCAGCCATTCTGCCAGTACTACTTGGCTTATATCAGCTCGCACAACTGCGGCATTACCAGATTAGCATTGACCCACACGGCATAACATTTGTGTTTTTGAGCCAACTAGGCAAAGCCCAAAAGCCACTTTCGATACGCTGGACAGATATTGTCCAGGCCAGTTGGCATCCAACGGCTGAAATGCTCACCCTTGTAACAACAAAAGATTTTTCCCTGGTGCCACTGAAAGATTTTGATGGTCTGGCAATATGGCACACAATAAAACTGGCTGTACCTCCACCGCTTTGAACAGACACCTGGATGAGACACCGCTACCCGATGAGTTTCAACCGATCCTCGACCCGAATACGCCATCGCTACATCTTTCACCTTCCCGTCGTGCCAGATTTGCCCTGATGTTGGCCTTTTTGGGTTTATTGGGGTTTTCATATTTTTTGTCCATTAACGGTGTAGCCTGGGCCATCCTTTGTCTAAGTCCAGGTTTTTTTGTCGCCTTTGCGTTAGCCGAGCGCGACTTTAAGCAGGTCGAAATAAGTCATGAGGGAATACACACAACATTGGGCTTTGCACAAAAGTTTATCGCCTGGTCTGAAATAACGTCTATCTGTTGGAGCCACGATGGTGGCAAAATGGAAATCCATGGCGAACAAGGCCGCATCCTCATTCCCGGCCCTACTCGCTGGTCTTCTTCCGAGGGTAAAGAATTAATGATTTGGTTGAGTGCGAAAACCTGGCAGAGAGGCATACCCTTTGGCCCGAAGCTACCCCAACTTGTGCATCTGCCAGTTGAATCATCCTCATCTGCTATTTGAAAAATGCGAGGCTAACTATGCTAACTCATGACAATTTGTTACAAGCGATTCCTATGGCCCTTGGCGGCGTGGATGTGCCCGGCATGGGCGAGAAGATGGAAGGCAAGGTGCGGGATATGTACCGGCAGGGGGATCAAGTTGTCCTTATAACCACGGATCGTATCTCCGCTTTTGACCGGGTGCTGGGGCTGATTCCCTACAAGGGACAGGTGCTGAACCAGTTGAGTGCCTGGTGGTTTGAGCAAACTCAGGGCATCCTGGCGAACCATGTCATTTCCGTACCTGATCCCAATGTGACGATTGCCCACGCGGCCGCGCCCCTGCCCGTAGAAATCGTCGTCCGTGGTTACATCACCGGGGTCACCAAAACATCCCTCTGGTATCTCTATGAACAGGGGGATCGCCAACCCTACGGCATCCCCCTGCCCGATGGCCTGCACAAAAACGACCCCCTCCCCCACCCCATCATCACCCCCACCACCAAAGCCGAAAAAGGGGGCCACGATGAACGGCTGACGGAAGCCGAGATTTTGGCACGGGGGTTAGTGAGTGAAGAACTATGGGCACAGGTACGTGCGGCCGCAATCGCCCTCTTCCGGCGTGGTCAACTTATCGCCCGCCAGGCGGGTCTCATCCTGGTAGACACTAAATACGAAATGGGCCTCATCAATGGTCAACTCGCCCTCATTGACGAAATCCACACCCCCGACTCCAGCCGCTACTGGATCGCCGACACCTACCAGCCCGGCGGCGACGAGCCGGAAAACTTCGACAAGGAGTTTCTCCGCAAATGGTACGCCGCCCAGGGCTACCGGGGCGACGGCACCCCCCCCACCATGCCCGACGAGTTCATCGCCCAGGTAGCGGCCCGCTATATTTCCGCTTATGAACAGCTGACAGGAACTACGTTTGTACCAGGGGAACAGCCCGCGGCCGCGCGCATCATCAAAAATTTGACCCAACCATAATTTTTTTCGCCTCTCTGCGTGAAATGAGTGGGCGAGTAGCGAGTGGCAAGTGGCAAGTGGCAAGTGGCGAGTTCCTAGAGTTCCCAGAGAGTTCCCTGCAGTTCCCCCGACTTCCCCCGACCCCTACAATAGTCCCCAGTTCCTACCCAATGACAGATGTCATAGCATATCTATGACATCTGTCACGCTTTACCCCATTACTTTTGACATGGCGCAAACGACTCTATTGCCGAGAATAGTCTATTACGGTTGTGTGATGTAACGTCATGGCGGTATCACGCACCACGCACCACGTTCCATCATGCAAAATCAACGCGCTCATCCTCTTTTTTCTGGCTTTGGCTGTGGCACGGCTCTCCTTCTGGTAGCCGTGTTAGGAGCTATTCTCGTGTGGCGCGGGGGTGGGCCGTTCAGTCCGGGCGCGTTGACTGAGGCGCGGCCGCGACAAACCCCGCTCGATGGGTTCGCTGCCCACGCCGACTTTGAACAACAATGTACCCTCTGCCACACCGCCTGGCAGGGCATTACCCCAGAAAAATGTGAACAGTGCCACACCAACATCGCCAGCCAACGCCAAACCAGCGAAGGGCTACATGGGTTGATGACCGACACCCACAACTGCCAGACCTGCCACACCGACCATGCTGGCCGCGACGCCCGCATCACCCGGATGGATACCGACAGCTTCGACCATGATCGTCTGACCGATTTCAGCCTCATGACCCACCCCACCGACTTCGATGGCACAGACATGACCTGTGACGATTGCCATAAAGAAGCTGTCTACACCGCCGAAGCCGTAGATTGCCAGACCTGCCACGCTCAGGCCGATGGGGTGTTCATGGCCGAACACACCGAGTTATTTGGCTCAACCTGCCTGGAGTGTCATCAGGGGCGCGGCGAAACGGCGAACTTTAATCACAACCTGATTTTTGTTCTGGATGGTGCCCACACCGAGGCCACCTGCCAGAGTTGCCATGCCGGACAACAATTTGAGGAAACGCCCCGCACTTGTGTCAACTGCCATGAGGAACCAATCATCCATGCCGGACAATTTGGCCTGGAATGTGCCCGTTGCCACAGTACCACCGCCTGGTCACCGGCCCAACTTCAGGCTCACACCTTCCCCCTTGACCACGGCGACGAAGGGCAAATTCCTTGCCAGACCTGCCACACCCGCAACTATGTAGAATACACCTGCACCAACTGTCACGCCCACCCGGAAAATGACATACGCGAGGAGCATTTGGAAGAAGGCATCACCGATTTTGCTGATTGTGTGGAATGCCACCCCACCGGGCAGGAAGATGAAGCGGAGCGTGATGATGATTAACCGTCCGTCAAATGGCGTTTGGTGTTTTCACTCTCGCTTCTGGGGACCAAGAGATTAAGAGATTAAGAGACTGAGAGATTTCCCTATGAAACGTTTATTACTCATCCTTACCCTCGGTATCATCGTTGTCGTCCTCAGCTTTGGCGGCGTTATCTTCCTGGCCGAAACGCATCCGTTCGTGCCGGGTGATGCCCTTTACGCATGGCAGCGATGGGCCGAACAGGTGCAAATCCGCCTGACATCGGACATGACACGGCGGGCAGATATGATTCTAGACCTGCTGCAACGGCGAGTTGATGACCTGGCCCAAACCGAGGATGAAGCCCACCAGCTCGCGGCCGCGATAGCCCTGTACGACGCCGTGGAACAAACCCTGCGCACCATTGCCACCGCCAACCCGGACGATCAGCCCCGGCTCAGCGGCCGCGTGCGTGAACTCCTCACCCTCGCCCAACCCATCCTGGCCCGCCTGCCCGACAACCTGCGCCAACATCCTGAAATCGCCACCCTCATCCAGCAAATCAACATCCTGTTAGCCAACGACGGTATTCCGATGGTTTTGGACGAGAACAACAACCTCATCACCCCTATCGGCCCGCAGGCCATTCCTTTCCTTAACGAGGACATAGACCACAGCTTCTACCCGCTCACCGGCGAACACCAACTCGTGGCCTGCGAATCGTGCCATACCTCAGGAACCTACGACAACACCCCCACCGAATGTGAAAGTTGCCACCAGCCCCCGCCTGTCCACTTTGATGGAGCCTGTGCCGACTGCCATAACATCACCAACCCCGATTGGGAACCTTACCAGTTCAATCACATCGGCGTCAACGAATGTACGTCCTGCCACATCGAAGACAAACCCATAGACCATTTTGAGGGAGAGTGCATCTCTTGCCACACCAATACCAACGATTGGCTCATGGCCTCCTTCAGTCACGCGGGCGTTACCCAATGCACCACCTGCCACCAGGAAGACAAACCGGTCAACCATTACCCGGGTGAATGTGCCTCTTGCCACACCAACACGGACGATTGGGCCATCGCCACCTTCAACCATACTGGCTTTACTGACTGTGCCAGTTGCCACAGCGCGGCCGCGCCCGTCAATCATTTCCCCGGCCAATGCTCCAGTTGCCACACCACCACCACCTGGACCGGGGCCACCTTCAACCACGCCGGGTTTACCGATTGTATCGGTTGCCACAGCGCGGCCGCGCCCGCCAACCATTTCCCCGGCCAATGCTCCAGTTGCCACACCACTACCACCTGGACCGGGGCCACCTTCAACCATGCTGGGTTTACTGATTGTGTGGGTTGCCACAGCGCGGCCGCGCCCGCCAACCATTTCCCCGGCCAATGCTCTAACTGTCACAGCAGTTCATCCTGGACCGGAGCCAACTTTAACCATAGCGGCTTCACCGATTGCCAATCCTGCCATGCTCGCCCGGCCAACCATTACCAGGGCCAATGTTCCAGTTGTCACACCACCAACAACTGGGACGCCCAGTTCAACCATAGCGGCCTGACCGATTGCCAATCCTGCCATGCTCGCCCAGCCAACCATTACCAGGGTCAATGTTCCAGTTGCCACACCACCAACAACTGGGACGCCCAGTTCAACCACAGCGGCCTGACCGATTGCCAATCCTGCCACGCCCGCCCGGCCAACCATTACCAGGGCCAATGTTCCAGTTGCCATACCACCAATAACTGGGATGCCCAGTTCAACCACAGCGGTTTCACCGACTGCCAATCCTGCCATGCCCGCCCGGCCAACCATTACCCAGGCCAATGTTCCACCTGCCACACCACCAATAACTGGGATGCCCAGTTCAACCACAGCGGTTTCACCGACTGCCAATCCTGCCATGCTCGCCCGGCCAACCATTACCCAGGCCAATGCTCCACCTGCCACACCACCAACAACTGGGACGCCCAATTCAGTCATAGCGGCCTGACCGATTGCCAATCTTGCCACACGCCGCCCGGCGGTCACTTCCCTGGACAATGTTCCAGTTGCCACACAACCAATAATTGGGACGCTGAATTCAGCCACAACGGCCTGACCAACTGTAGTGACTGCCACAACGCACCCAACGACGACGACCACCCTGATCCCGTGCCCCAATGCTCCAACTGCCACAACACCGATGATTGGGACGACTAAAGAAAGTGCTGAGTGCTGAGTTGCTGACAAGCTAATTCCTACTATGAACGATAACTTTGAACTGAAATTGAGCTTCCTGGTGGTGGGGTTTCTAGGCGTGGTGTACATCGGCTACGAAATCGCCACCATCCCTGATGGTGGTCATCCATTTGGGCATGGCCTGGGCGTTTTAGGGGCGTTGCTGATGATCATGACCGAGACACTCTACAGCCTGCGCAAACGATTGGGCTGGTTCAGCTTCTGGCCGGTGCGCCACTGGCTCTCCTTCCACATCTTCACCGGCATCGTTGGCCCAACCATGGTTTTTATGCACACGGCTCTTGAATTCCGAGGGCTGGCGGGATTGACCTTTTTGCTGATGGTGCTGGTCGTCTTAAGCGGTTTCCTGGGGCGATACATTTATACGGCTGTCCCTCGCTCGTTGGCAGGTGTAGAATTAGATCGGCGGACATTGGAACAGCAATTGTGGCAGGCCCGGCAAGAACTCATGGCCTGGTCAGCCGATAAGTCGGTGCGGGTGCAGGCCTTGGTAAGCAACGAAGCGGCCGCGAACCTTTCCCCCACCGATCTCTCTGTCCTTGAGCTACTGGGCCATCGCCTACAAGAATGGCGCGAACAAAGCCGCATCCGTCAGGCCATCCGCCAGCTAGACCGGCAGGAACAGACCCGCATGAGCGAAATCGAAAAGCAGTTGCGCCGCCAACAGCGACTCATCCGCCAGATTCGTTCCTTACAAACAGTGCGCCGCCTCATGGGTTATTGGCACACCGCCCATGTCCCCCTGGGACTAACCTTGTTTACCTCCATGACCATTCACACCGTAGCGACCATTTACTTTGGCGCACTGTCCTAACCTGAGTTCAAAGCGAGAGCGAGAGCTAGAGCTAGAGGAAAATCCTCTAGCTCTAGCTCTCGCTCTAACTCAAACAATCTATCTATGTGGACTAAGTTAAAGGCTCTTTTTTCAGCCAACGACCAGAAAAAATCATTTTTACCCCCCACGACAGGTGGGCCATTCCAGGTGGCGGCGGATGCTTCGCGCTGTGTGCAGTGTGGCATTTGCGGCTACAACTGCCCGGTGGGGATTGAGGTAAGAGAATATGCTCGCCGCGGCCGCAACGTCACCGACCCCCGTTGTATTTCCTGCGGGGCCTGCATCGAAAAATGCCCTCGGGGAACCCTCCGCTGGGGACCTGCCATCCTCATCGGCGACGATCTCCGCCTGCAAACCGACCCCAATGCCTTACCGGTTTGGCAACCCCCCAAAATCAAGGCTTAACGATTAACGAAGGATGGTTGATCCACTCCTTCATAATTCCTAATTCATCCTTCAAAGGTTCCCATGCTCAAACGACTCCTCCTCCCTTTCCTTGGCCTCGTTCTCCTGGCCTTCATCGTCATACAACTTGTGCCCTATGGGCGTGACCACGAAAACCCGCCCATCGCCGCCGAACCCACCTGGGACAGCCCCCAAACCCGTCAACTGTTCATGACCGCTTGTGGCGATTGCCACAGCTACGAAACCGTCTGGCCCTGGTACAGTAATATTGCTCCCGTCTCCTGGTTAGTCCAACGTGATGTTGAGGAAGGGCGGGCCGAATTTAATATTTCGCGCTGGGGGCAAGGTGAAAACGAAGCCGGTGAAGCGGCCGAAACGGTGCGGGAAGGCGAAATGCCCCCGCCTATCTTCTTAGTAACCCATCCCGAAGCCCGCCTCTCCTCAGCCGACGAACAGACCCTTATTCGTGGCCTTGTTGCTACGTTTGGGGATGAAGAAGACTGAGATGAGAGACTGAGAGACTGAGAGACTGAAGAAAATGGTCAATCGTCAATGACTTTTACGCAACACGCATCACGTACCACACCTATGTCCAAACATTATCTAATTATCGGTAACGGAGCCGCCGGGGTAAGTGCGGCCGAGGTGATACGGCAGAGGGACGCGGCCGCACGCATCACCATCCTCACCGACGAACCGTACCCCATGTACTCCCGCCCCGGCATCGCCTACATCCTCAACGGGCAAGTACCCGCCGAACAAATCATCGCCCGGCGACCATCCTTCTACACGGAACACCACTTCGACTTGCGGGTGGGTCGGGCTACCAGCCTGGACACCGCCCGGCAACAAGTAACCCTCAATGGTGGCTCCGTCTTGGCCTATGATGTCGTTTTAGTGGCGACCGGCGCGGCCGCGACCGCAGCCCCCTTCCCCAACAACGACCTGGCTGGCATTGTCACCTTCGACAAACTGGACGACGCTCGCCATATCCTTGAGCTAACCCGCAAAGCCAAAAGAGCCGTCATCGTGGGCGGCGGTATCACGGCCATGGAACTGGCCGAAGGCATCGCCCGGCAGGGGGTCAAAACCCACTTCCTGCAACGAGGGGATCGCCTCTGGCCGCGCCTGCTCAACAAAAACGAATCAGACATCATCGAACACCAGATTAAGCATGAGGGCATTCACCTGCATTACAAAGAAGAAATTGCCGAAGCCATCGGCAAAAAAGGGCAGGTCGTAGGCGTCAAGCTCAAAAGCGGCCAACAACTGGCCTGCGACATCCTGGGCGTCGCCATCGGCGTCAAGCCCAACCTCGACCTGGTCAAAGGCACACCCGTCGAAATCAAACAAGGCATCCTGGTCAATCAGCACCTGCAAAGCAATATCCCCACCCTCTTTGCCGCTGGAGATACGGCTCAGGTCTATGATCGCTGGACCCAAAGCCACCAACTCGATATCCTCTGGCCTAGTGCCATCCAGGAAGGGCGAGCCGCTGGATACAACATGGTAGATGTAGCTCACGGTCGCCCGCCCAGTCACATCTACCAAAAAGGTAGCCCGTTTAATGCCGCCATGCTTTTTGGCATTCACATGACGGCCATGGGCCAGATTAGCGATCATCGGGACAGCGACGCCCTTCAGGAAGCGGCTCACCTTTCCCGGGGATCCAGTTTTGTCTGGACAACCCCCTTTGCCGCCACGGTTCATTCGGCCTGGGACCGGCAAGGACCTCACTCAATTAGGCTGGCGATGGATCGCGGCCGCGTCATCGGGGCGCTCATCCTCGGTTATCAAGAGCTGGCCGACCCCCTGCGCACCCTCATCGAACATAGCGTAGATGTGTCTGCCTACGAGGATGCCATTCTCAACAGCGGTCACAACCTGCCCCAAACCATCGCTCGCATCTGGCGCGAAGTCGCCCCCAAGAACCCGGCCTAGCTACAGTGCGAGTGCCTGGCACGGGGCAGACGAACCCGGTCATAACGCCACTTGCCGCCCCGTGCCAGGCACTGATTGCTAGGCTCAGGCATGTTTCTTTCATCCGTGATTATTTTCCGAGGAATTTATGAACACCCCCCCCACCCCACTTGTTGGCGTCATCATGGGCAGCACCTCCGACTGGGAAACCATGAAACACGCTGTAGACATCTTGCAGGAATTCGGCGTGCCCCATGAGACCAAAGTCGTCTCTGCCCACCGCACCCCTGCCCTACTCACCGAATACGCCACCGCCGCCGAGGCACGGGGGCTACAGGTGATCATCGCCGGAGCCGGGGGCGCGGCCCATCTGCCCGGTATGGTCGCTTCACAGACCATTTTGCCGGTGCTGGGTGTGCCGGTACAGAGCCGCACCCTCAATGGCCTAGATTCGCTCCTCTCCATTGTGCAGATGCCAGCTGGCATACCCGTCGCTACCTTCGCCATTGGCCCCGCCGGAGCCAAAAACGCCGCCCTCTTCGCCGTGGCAATTCTTGCCACTCACAATGCCACACTACGCGAAAGGCTCCGCCAGTTCCGTGACCAGCAAACAAACAAGGTACTACACGATCAACTGCCACCCCAAGCCTAAAGGTGGATCAAACAAGTTTTTTTTGGACATTCTGCACAGTCCCCAGGCCACGCATTTCGTCAAATCTTTTCCTTGACGCTCTGTGTCAATAAGCATAAACTACGCTCCATAACCAAATACCTTTTCCGGCCATGACGCCTCGGACACATTTGATCAACTGTGGACGGGGCGTTTTTTATTTCCTGGCCTGTGGGGTTTGTACGAGCGGCCGCTCAGAAAATAAGGGGGAAGTTTCAGGTCTCAAGTTGCAAGTTGCCAAAACCTGAAACCTGAAACTCGAAACTTGAAACCACACAAGGAGTGTAACGATGTTTAAGGGGAAGAAGCGAATCGTACAAATTGCCATTATCGTGTTTGTTCTGGCAGGCATGTTTGCCTTCCGGGATCAAGCGTTAGCTCAGGGTGATCCTGTCACCAGCGATGTAACCGACAATATCGTGGTGCAAATTGATACCATCTGGCTGTTTTTGGGCGCATTCCTGGTTTTCTTTATGCAGGCCGGTTTTGCCATGGTGGAAAGCGGTTTCTCCCGCGCCAAAAACGCCGCCAACCTGATGTTGAAAAACATCATTGACTTCGCCGCCGGTTCCATTCTCTATTTTGCCATCGGTTTTGGCCTGATGTATGGCACTTCGGCGGGTGGGTTTATCGGCACGGATAACTTTTTCTTGCGCGACATCGCCATTAGCACCGACAATGCCTATGGCTGGGTGGATTTTCTCTACCAGGTGATGTTTGCTGGTGCATCTGCGACCATTGTCTCTGGCGCCGTCGCCGAACGGCTCAAATTTAATGTTTACTTGATTTACACCGTTGTAGTCACCGGGCTGGTCTACCCCATCTCTGGGCATTGGCACTGGGGCGGCGGCTGGATTTCCCAGTTAGGCTTTGTGGATTTTGCCGGGTCTACGGTTGTTCATGCGGTGGGTGGTTTTTCGGCTCTCGCGGCCGCGTGGCTTCTCGGCCCCCGCATCGGCAAATTCAACAAAGACGGCTCCAGCAACGTCATCCCCGGCCATAGCATCACCCTCTCCGCCCTCGGTGTGTTCATCCTCTGGACAGGTTGGTACGGCTTCAACTCCGGCAGCACCCTCTCCGGCATGAATCCCGGCATCGCCTACATTGCTGTCACTACCACCCTGGCCGCTTCTAGCGGTTTACTCTCCGCCCTTATCATCAACTGGGTACGCACCGGCAAACCATCCACCGAAATGGCGCTCAACGGCGCGTTAGCCGGTCTTGTCGCCATTACCGCCGGAACCGCCAATGTCGAACCGCTGGGGGCCATCTTCATCGGCCTCATCGCCGGTCCTGTCCTTGTCTACGGCCTGGAACTGGTGGAAAAGGTTCTGCGGGTTGATGATCCGGTGGGAGCCGTGGCCGTTCATGGTCTGAATGGGGTATGGGGAACCATCGCGGTGGGTTTGTTTGCCGCTCCGGCCCCTGGGGGCATGACCGGCATGGGTGAAATCGCGGGGTTGTTCTACGGCGGTGGTTTAAGCCAATTGGGCATCCAACTCGTCGGCACACTCGTCATTTCCGCCTGGGCTTTCACCACCATGGCCATTCTCTTCTACCTGATGAAAGTGACCATTGGTATCCGTGTCTCCACGCGGGAAGAGCTAGAGGGTCTAGACCTCTCCGAACATGGCACAGTCAGCTACCCCGAATTTGGCCCCAAAGCGGCTGAGCCGGGCGAGCGCACGTTGATGCCGAGTGCGGGGGATTAAGCAGGGGAACCGGCTAAAGCCTCGACTCCGGAGTGGACGCTTTAGCGGGCCTCTTTAGCGGACTACAGAAGCGTGGTGCGTGTTGCGTAGGATGATTCTGACGCAACACGCACCACGCAACACGATACAAGTTGATCTTTCTGCCCAAGGTTACTTATGAAAATCACCATTCAACCAACCAACGACCTGACCGTCCCGTTCCAGGCCAACATTGAAATAACAACCCTGACGGTTGACGCTGGCTCGACTTTCCGGGTGCCGGTTCACAAAACCCTGGTCAACGGCAAAACCTTCTATGATCTGGAGATGTGTGGCTTCCGGGCCGAGACCGAACGATTGGAAGATATTGCCTGGGTCGCCGAGCGTTTGCTCAGTGGGCTGGTAAACCGTGCCCGGCTCCCCAGTTACGTCTTCATTGCCCGACGAGCGGGTGGTATCTATCCTGTTTACACCGTTGACCAGGAAGTCTTTGCCACGACGCCTGGTGGTCCCCTGTTCCGCCATGTGGAACTGGCTAAAGTGCGCGAATATCTGAACGATTACCTGCATGAGACGGGCGTTTTGGGTGACAAAGGGCCAAGCGACAAACTCCATGTGCGCGGTGTAGATACAACGACACTGGGCTTGCGCCGCCCCATTTTTTACCTGAAGAAACGGGTTCCCGGAGAAACAGAGTTTTGGGCACCCGTATTTACGACCAACGATGGTCTGGCTATCTATACCTACGCCGCCAGCGCCCGCCGTGAAGTGCCGGTAGACAAAGGACAGGAAATCCTGCGCCTGCGTGAACTGGTAGCCAAAGCCTTACAAGCCGATAAGCGGCTCACTGATTTGTATGATCTGCGGGCGGATCGCCTGTTCCCGGAAAACTGGGGGCAACTAGAAACACAACTCGACCCGGAAGGTTTCCGTGAAGCCAATGGCCTGACGGTGGCTCTGTATCGCCATGCGGTTGGCTGGTTGGGGCTGATTGAGCGGCCAGAGGAGAACCGGTATAGCCTGTATTTGGGCAAGGATGCGGATGATGTCTGCGGCCGCGTTTCCCGTGACTTCACCCGCCGGGGCATCCAAAAAGAAGCCCTCACCCTGCCAGAGTTACTTCCTTTGTGATTCGTAATGATTCACCCTCACCCCCGGCCCCTCTCCAAATCGGGAGAGGGGAGTTGGTTCCCTCTCCCTGGGGAGAGGGTTAGGGTGAGGGGTTGTAATAGTTACTGTTATTCAAGGATTACCGTGGAACGTGTTATGAGACACGCAACACGCACCACGTCTACCATCCTAACCCATTCTCATTGACCAAACTTTAGAAAGGAGATTTTTGTATGTCTGCTAGTGATGTTATCAAGTTAATCGAAGAAAAAGGCATCAAGTTTATAGATGTCAAGTTCACCGACCTGTTCGGACAGTGGCAACACTTTTCCGTACCTGTCGAGGCGTTTAGTGTTGAAGACGCCCTCAGCGAAGGCTTGGGCTTTGACGGCTCATCCATTCGTGGTTTCCAGAGCATCGAAGCCAGTGACATGGTGCTCGTGTTAGACCCCACCACCGCCGTCGTTGACCCCATCTGCGAAGACCCCACCCTCAGCCTGGTGGGTGATGTGTTCGACCCCATTACTCGCGAGCCTTACTCCCGTGACCCCCGCTACATCGCCCACAAAGCGTTAGCCTATCTGCGCGGTACCGGCATTGCCGATGAGGCTTATTTTGGCCCCGAAGCCGAGTTTTTCATCTTCGACAAGGTCATGTACTCGTCCGGGGAATATTCCTCAGCCTATCAGGTAGACAGCATCGAAGGGCCATGGAATTCCGGCATCTTTGGTTTTGGTCATTCCGTGCCCAACAAACGGGGCTATTTCCCCGTCGCACCGGTGGACACCCTGCAAGACCTGCGCTCCAAAATGGTATCTACGTTAATCGCCTCTGGGGTGGATGTGGAGCTACATCATCACGAAGTGGGCACGGCGGGACAGTGTGAAATTGACCTGCGGTTTGATTCCCTGGTGACCATGGCCGACAAGATTCAGATGTACAAATATGTGGTCAAAAATGTGGCTAAAGCCCACGGCAAAACCGTCACCTTCATGCCCAAACCCATTTATGCGGACAACGGCTCCGGGATGCACACCCACCAAAGCCTGTGGAAAGATGGCAAACCCCTTTTCGCCGGGGACCAATATGCTGGTTTAAGCCAGATGGCCTTGTGGTATATCGGTGGTCTGCTCAAACATATCAACTCGCTCCTGGCGATTTGTGCCCCCACCACCAACTCCTATCGCCGTTTGGTTCCTGGTTACGAAGCACCCGTCGTCATCGCTTACTCCGCCCGTAACCGTTCCGCCGCCGTCCGTATTCCTATGTACTCCAATTCGCCCAAAGCCAAACGGGTCGAGTTCCGTTGCCCTGACCCGGCGGCCAATCCGTATCTGGCCTTTGCCGCCTGTCTCATGGCTGGCCTGGATGGTATCAAGAACCAGATTGACCCCGGCGACCCGGCGGACATGGACCTGTTTGAAGACCACAACATCTCCAAGGTGAAGATGACCGTGGGCAAGCTCAACGAATCCCTGGACGCGCTTCAGGCAGACCATGATTATCTGTTGGAAGGGGGCGTCTTTACCCCGGATGTGTTGGAAGCGTATGCCAAATACAAGTGGGAAACAGAAGTGGCGCCGGTCAGCCTGCGGCCGCATCCCTACGAATTCTTGCTTTACTACGGTGTATAAATTGTTTAGGTAGCAGGTAGAGTGGTTCAGTCTCAGAGACTGAACCACTCTACCTTTCAAAACTTATTCCTACGCTCTGCGTGGGAATACCATCTCGGACGCTCTGCGTCCTATGCGACGCAGAGCATCGAAGGAATTCCACGCGGAGCGTGGAACGAGAACGTGAATAGATACACCCTATGACCTATTTCCCCCTCCCCAAAACAGATCAACAAGGTATGCTTATACACATCAGGGGGTTATCCATTGAACCTTCATCGTAATAAGTATACCCCCTGGTGCTCCCCCCTTTATTCCAACTTAAGTCAACCCCAGCTGCCATCACTGGCAAAATAAAACGCGGCCAAAACTAGCCGTCATGCCCTGTGTGATCTTCAGGCAAGACGAGCGTGAAGGTGTGCCGCACATCATCAAACCCCCGCCGCCTCAGGATAACCTCAACCTCCCACAAACCGCTTTGGCTCAGGTAACTACCCCGGACACCGTGCCGCCCCCCACCCTGCTCCACTGTTTCTACCTGGGTGATGCCATCGGCTGAATCTGGCGGTGTGAGGCGCAGGATAACGGTGGCGGGAACCGCGGCCGCATCGTCTCTACCGTCCTCAACATCCACGGCCATTTCATTGTCCCCCACTTGCAAAGGGGCCACCCGCAATGTCAGGCGCACCCCATCCTGACGCACTGTTTCGGTGAAACCCAACCGTTGTTGGGCTTGCCAGGCTTCCCAGGCTGGCGACACACCCATCAGTATGCCCACCGTCAGCAAAAGCACTGATCCCACAACCAGCTCTAGGCGAATCGTTCGCCGTAGACGTTGGCTGGCTGACTCTGGCTGGGCACGCAAACGGGGTGTCAAAATGAATAAATTGATCGCCCCCAGCCCCAAAAGTGCCATAAACAGCCCCGTTTTGAGGCTCAATGCCTGCCCATAGGTGGTCGTGAGCAACAGGGACAGGCTTTGCACATGCAAGATGGCGGCGAATAGTCCGGTCAGGATGAGGGTGATCACGCTGACCACTGCTAACCCGGAAAAGGATGGCACAATGCGGCCGCGTACCGTCTCATCCAGCCAGGGTGCTCTCAGCAGGCGAAACAGGGGGTATAACCCACCCAACCAGGCGCACATGGCAAAAAGGTGCAACCAGCTAGAAAATGTGGCGGGAATGGCCTGAAAACCGGGCAGAGCGGCATTGTGGCTTTGTAGGCTAAAGGTCAGGAGCAAAAGGGCACTCAGCGCGGCCGCGACGACAAGGTGGCGGTGGACGTCAGGCTGTGACTTGTTTCTGCCAGCAGATGAAACAAATAACAGGCCCAGCCACAACACCAAACGAGCAGCCAGTAAAATTCCGTTGCGGCCGCTGAGCATCGCCACCACTCCCCCTGCCCCAATCAGTCCGGCCTGCACGCCCGTAAAAATGACTGTCCCGGCCAGCCCAGCCACACACCCCCACCAGGCCAGCCGCCGGAGTAACGCCTCACTTTGGCCGTCATCGGCCAGGGCAGTCTGTTGCCGAACGGGTTGCCATACCAGCAAAGCCAAGAGAATGGGGCCAACGGTCGCGGTCGCGCTCAGGTAGAGCCACCAACGGGCTATGGTGTCAGCGGGGTGCGGCCGCGCCGTCGCCGGGTCGGCTGTGCCAGGGGGGGGCAAAAACGAGGCCACCGCACTGCCCGCGCCCACCGAAAAACCTACATTGCCTCGTGTAATATGCCCATCCACGGCCGAGCGGGCCTGCCAGATAGCACTATACGTTCCTTCTGCCAGGGGTGGCAAGGGCAGACGTAGGTTTCGGGCATCGTCGCTGTCTAGTTCGCCTGGGCCAGGCACGATTTCGTCCCCGTTGGCATCAGCCAGATAAACTGCGCTTGCGGCCGCGTCGAGTGGCTCGGTAAACGTCAACAAAATAACCGTTGGCGCTTCGGTCAGGGTGGACCCGGCGGCTGGCTCTGAACGCACCAGATTGGCATGAGCCTGTATGGGCAGTGGACGCAAGAGCAACCACAACAAACAGAGCAGAGCTACACCCAGCCAGGATGGTTTTCTATTCATGGGGTTTATTTTTCAGATGGGTTCAATCTCGGAGATTGAACCCATCTTGGCAAGTGATTTGAGGTAACGATACAACCCCTCACCCTAACCCTCTCCCCAGAGAGAGGGAACTTGCCCCCTCTCCCGTTGTGGGAGAGGGGCTGGGGGTGAGGGTAAGTTGAGCCTATATACCCAAGTGACAGCCACTGATGAGGTGACTGCCACTCAGGTATCGCCCAAGATTAGCTGAGGCTAGATTGCGTCAGTCTGAAAGAGTGACGAAGGCTGATCCGCTAACGGCGAGCCGCTCTCATACCCATGACTCCCATAACTATCCCCACCACACCCACCACCAGGCCCAAAACGCCAATGATGAGGGCAGTGCTGGCCCGACTTGCGGCCGCGTCCACGGTTTCTAATAGTTCGGCTGATGAGGGTTCCGCATTGGGGAAGGAGACGAGTGATTTGGCTTTGACCTCGCTAAACGTATCCGGGCTACTGGTCATCTCGACATCTACCGGTGTGCCTTCAATATCGCCCCAGATATGCCAGGTGTAATCACCTGCTTCCGTGGGCAGAACATCGGCGGTATAAGCCCCTTCCTGACCCCACTGAGCACGAATTTCTAATTCTTGTGTAGCACTACCAAAGATGATTTCCGCCTGTAACGTCTCTTCCAACCCATTCACCGGTTCACCCGTTTCATGGTGGGTTACAAACAAATCCAGGCCGTTGGGTTCACCCTGATAGGCTGGTTCCACATGGAAACCAATCACCAATTCATACTCACCCACATCCACATGCCCGTGCGCGGCCGCGGGTTTAACAAAGACAAACAAGCTCAACAAACTGACCGTCAGGGCCAGCAGAAACAAACGAACTGATTTCATGACCATTTCTCCTTGAGGACATTCATGCGTTGCCGTAAGTCGTTAAATCGCTTAGAGCAACAACGTTCCTAAATCGCCAGGTAGTAGGGATCGGTGACGAAATACAGCCAACCATCCAGGTGGCTGGCTGGTTGTCTTCGTACCGACTCGGTATTCTTTATGTCTTATGGGTGAGGAGAACAGTCAAAAGCGCGGGGGTTGATCGGGAGGAGGCAGAAAAATAGCGGCAATACGCCGACCATCGGCCTGCCAGGTAAAACTTAGGCCATTGTCGGCTGGCAAGATAGTTGCCACTGACGCAGGTTGCCATAGCAAAAGCAACTGCTGACTGAGCGTTTGATCCGGCACATTGATCACCCGGCCTAGCGTCGAAATACAATCGTTCTCTTCTTCAGACTGGTGATCATGGTCAGATGTGGCGTGATGATGGTCGGCATCTACTTCGCCCAGGTAAATGTGGCTGTGGTAGGGTTGGCGGGCGGCAAAGGTGGGATCAAGCCAGGGGCCATACATAGGCAACAAAAGAGCCAGGAGTAACCCCCAAAGAGTGAAGAGGTGAGAAACGCGGCCGCGAACCTTAAACATCATCATGGCTTGACCTGAACGAGCGAGAGTAACCTATTCGCAAATGGCTGTCAAACCATATTTAGGAGAGTGGTTGCCATCTCTCAACTAGGGGTACAATGGATTTGTCATGCGTTCTTATGAGCTTCCTCACCCACTTGCACCTCTACGCGAAATCGCTCGCGCCCTTAGCTCCGCCTGGGATCTGGACACCACCCTGCACCTCATCAGTCAAAAAACGACCGAAGTAATGAACGTTGATTCATGCACCCTCTACCTCCTGGACCCGGATGGGCAAACGTTGCGCTTGCGGGCTTCCACCGGGCTGGCACGACGGGCATTGGGGCGGGCTACTCTGCAAGTCGGTGAAGGCATGACAGGGTATGCCGTGGCTAAAAATCAGCCGGTTTTCTCAGCCAACGCCCACACTGATCCCCATTTTAAATGGGTAGATGAGGCCGAAGAAATGGGGTTCAAATCGCTTCTGGCGGTGCCACTGGTTATCGAAAACCAATCGCTTGGCGCGTTGAACATACAGACCGTGACCGCCCGTGAGTTCACCGCGGGCGAAGTAGAAATGTTGGCGTTTATCGGTGATCTGGCGGCGGGGGCACTGGCTAAGGCGCAACTCTATGACCGGCAAAAACGGCAAATTGATGAGCTACAGGCGCTAGCCCAGGTGAGTGAAGCGGCGATTGCCCCACAATATTTGGATGATATGCTGGATGTGGTGACGGATATGGTGGCGAAGTTAGTGAACGCGGCCGCGTGCGCTATCTTTCTCCTCGACGAAACCGGCCAACATCTGGTCATGCATTCTGCCCAACGCATCACTAGCCCCTACCGGCCTCGCCCCCCCCTCCCCATCGGGGCTGGCCTGACCGGCACGGTGGCCCGCACCGGCAAACCGGCCTACAGCGCTGATGTCCGCACCGACCCTCGTTACGCCGGGCGTGAACTGGCGCGTGCCGAGGGGCTGGTCTCCCTTTTAGCCGTGCCGCTCATCGTGCGGGAGCGGGTCATCGGCGTCATGAACACCTATACGAATCAAGTCGTGGAGTTCCCCGAATCACAACGCACCCTGCTGGCGACATTGGCTAACCAGACCGCTTTAGCCATCGAAAACATCCGTCTGGTGACCAATGCCGCCATTGTGCGGGAAATGCACCATCGCATCAAAAACAATTTGCAGACCGTGGCTATGCTCATGCAGATGCAAATGGCTGAAGCGGATCGGCTGGACACCCGCGAGGTGCTTCAGGCCAATATCAACCGCATTCAGAGTATCGCCACGGTGCATGAAGCCCTTTCCGAAAAAGGGTTTAAGCTGGTAGATGTGCGCGATGTTATCCAGCGTATCAGCCGCTCCACCGCGGCTATGTTGTCTACACCAGAGCGTTTTTTGGATATTCAGATACAGGGAGAAGCGTTGTTATTGCCCAGCCGGGCGGCGACATCATTGACGTTGGTGGTGAATGAGTTGTTACAAAACGCCCTGGAACATGCTTTTCAGGGACGAACCAGCGGCCGCGTCGTTATCAATTTAGGTCGCTCACCCGAAGAGATTATTGTTTTGGTGCAAGATAACGGTGTGGGTTTGCCCCCACAGCACGCCCACGGACTGGGTCTAGAAATAGCCGAAACGCTCGTGCAGGATGATTTACGCGGCCGCATCAAGTTCAACCGTTTACCCCATGGCACCGAAGTCAGCATCCGCCTGCCCCGCTCACTAGAGCAAGAGATGGAGTGAGTTACCCGAAACATTAGGTTATACTTGGGATCATGCGCGTTTTGATTGCGGACGACGAATCTATCATTCGGCTGGGGCTAAAGGCGATGTTGCGGGAGATGGGACATGAGGTGTTCGCGGCCGCGAATGGGCGCGAAGCACTCGAAATGGCCCGCAGTCACCCGGTCGATCTGGCTATCCTGGACATCAAAATGCCCCTCACCGATGGCCTACAAACGGCCAAAACCCTGGCGCGCACCACACCCATCCCCATCATCATGCTCACCGCCTACAGCGACCAGGAATTGATTGATCGGGCTACGGACCTGCCTATTCATGGGTATTTGATCAAACCGGTGCAGAAGGGCGACGTCGCGGCCGCGATTGCCGTCGCTCTCAAACGGTTCCACGACACCCAAAAGCTCCAAGAGCAGGCCAGTGAGTTAGAAAATCAGCTTGAAACCCGCCGCATACTCGATCGGGCCAAAGCTCGCCTCATAGAAATCAACGGCCTGAGCGAAGACGAAGCCTATCACACCATCCAAACCGTCGCCCGGCAAAAACAACAGACCATGCGCCAGGTCGCCGAAGCCATTTTGCGGCAATGAGACAACCCGGATGCTTATTCGTCACTAGACCACTTCCCCATTAAGTCCCATTACACTGGGGAAAACTTAAGCTACAATAGTAAATCATGATCGGGCCTGCTATGGATATCACTCCCATTGAACGTATCCTTCTTCGATTATTTACTTTTATGAATCGCCCCTGGAAGGTATCGTTAACGGCGACAATCGTCTCCGGTATTGCCACCCTCATTCTCACCCTCATTTTTTTCCAGCCTGGTGAACTACAAGTTCTAGTTACGCCTCTTTTGATTTCCACCCTCATTGCAGCTCCAGCCTCATATCTCATTGGGGCCATGTTTCTCACCTATCACCACCTGTTAGAACGGCGCAACCAGGAGCTAATGGCGACCAATGCAGAATTAAACGCCTTTGCTCACATGGTAGCTCATGACCTGAAATCCCCTCTTTCCACCCTATCTGGTTACACTGAAACCCTACTCGCTCTCTTGCCCGATATGGATCAGGGGGAAATCATAGCTTCCCTGGAAATGATGCAACGCTCCAGCCACAACATGCACCAAATTATTACGGGTTTGTTGCTCATGGCCGAGACAAGAAACGAAGAAATCCCCATGTCTTCTCTGGACATGACAAAAATCGTGCGCCACTGTCAAGAACAACTATACACAAATATCGAACAGGCCCAGGCGAAAATTCATCTGCCCGAACAATGGCCGCTGGCTTCCGGTTATACCCCCTGGGTCGAAGCCATCTGGGCCAATTATCTAAGTAATGGGCTGAAATATGGGGGCCACCCTCCGGTGTTAGAGCTAGGCGCGGCCAAACGAGACAACGGTGAGGTAGAGTTTTGGGTGAAGGACAACGGTCCCGGTATTAGCCCGGAAGATCAAATCCGTCTGTTTAATGAGTTTACCCGGCTAGAACAGGGCGTTTCCCGTGCCCGAGGCAGCGGACTTGGTTTGTCCATCGTGCATCGGTTGGTAACTCGGTTGGGGGGACGTGTGGGAGTGGAGAGCCAGCCAGGTCAGGGGAGCCGTTTTTATTTCACGCTACCCGCCGCCTGATAGAGCCACGATATTTACACTTTTTTGGATTTAAACCGCAAAGAACGCAGAGAAACGCGGGTCTTGGGGATTTCGCGGGGTGATCGTCCTGTCGGGGCAACTTTTGTGGTTGCCCTCACTTGGCCAGACCCTACAAATGGCGTCAACCCCCATAGTTCCCAGAGTGTGTTGCAAATGAGTGTGTGTGAAAGGCAACCCCAGATGCCGACCTATTCGCATCTGGGGTTGCCCACTCCTCGCTCTCAACCGACATAAAACACACCCTTTGGTGATGCGCGATTGATTCAGCGAGGTCATCTCTATTGAATCAATATTGCCTCTAAAACAGGCAAAAGAACTGCTTCAGTAAGGGCATCATGCTCATCCGCACTGCTGAATAGAACCACAATAATCGTAGTGCCTTCACTCTCAGTTAGAGCAATATCAACAACCGCTCCCTGAGCTTCGGTCTGATAAAACGTCCAGGTGTAGGCACCGATAACCTCTGTTTCGATACTTTCCGGAGTTTCAGTCAAACCCAATTGCCCACTTATCAACTGCAATAAGGCTTCTGCATTCACATCAGGCACGGCCTGCTGAATAAGCACCGTCGGATCAAGGGCATTGTTTCCTCGTGTATAAACGCCTGGCCCGGCCTCTTGCCATCCCTCTGGCAAAACGCCCGTCAGGCCAAAAGTTGTGTCGTCATAAGGGATGAGGGTAATGGCCGTGTCTTCGGCCACAAATTCCGGTGCCCCCATGGCGGCAATACACCCACTCTCTGGTTCACCCGTCGGGTCTGCCCAAAATGACTCCATGACAGAGATAGGGCATTCACCCGCCAGACTGGCCCCATGCCCTACGCCGGGGAAAACCAGGTAGGTGCTGTTGGACAAATTAGCTCCCACGGCCTGCCCCCACTCTGGTGGTGTGATGGGATCATACTCGCCCGCCAGAACCAGGGTAGGAATATCACTACTGATGGCCTCATTCTCTATGTCCTCAGCTTCCCCTGCCCCCCACCGTTCACATACGGCTAAGGCTGACGGCCCCAGGTTGGGGCTGATGAGGAAGAAGGGTTCTAGCAGAGCATGTTCAGCCGCGGCCGCATCCACTTCCTCTGCCGTAGTAAACAGATTCTCCTCATGGCACTGCACCGAGAACTGCATCCCCAGGCTGATAAAATCAGAATTTGCCAGGAAACTGGAGAGTAAGGTGGTGAGCAAGGTATAGTCCGCGGCCGCGATGTCATTAATCATCTGCGGCAAAACCGGAATGATTTCCGTCGCATACAACGACTGGAACAATACACCGACCAAATCCGTGCCCCGGAAAATCGCCTCGTACTGTTCACCTGTGAACAAGTCTGTCAAGGATAAAACGACCGGTTCGGCATCCAATTGCGCCACCAGGTCCAGAAAGACCGATTCTAGCTCAGGGTAGGTCTCATTACAGGCCGCATCCGCCTCACACGCATCAAAAAACACCGCAAACGCCCGCATCACATTGTCTGGTGTATCTGTCAGGAGATTGGCCGATAAGGGGTAGGTAGAATCCAACACCACACTACGAATGCCTTCGGGGTAATCCCGCATAACCGTTTGCGCCAGCCGGGTTCCATAAGAAATACCCCACACATTCCAATCTTCATACCCCAGCGCCAGCCGCAAATCATTTAAGTCAGCCGCGCTTTCTCGGCTGTTATAAGCCGCCAGATTAACCCCATCCTCAAGTAAACGCTCCTGGCACGCATACACGGCCTCCAGCGATTGTTCGAGAACTTCTTCAGGGGGGATATCCTGTTCCATCAAGTCAAAACTCACCTCAGTCACTTCCGGACAAGCCAACGAGGGTTGAGAATAACCCGTGCCCCGCTGATCAAACATAATCAAGTCGTGATTTTCCAGAAAGGGTGCAAACCGCACATCAAACACCAGAGGTACAGCCTCTAAAGCATCACCCCCTGGCCCCCCTTCCAGATAAACAATGGGGTCCGGTTGGGGATTGTCACTGTGGAAAACAGCCACATGCAGACGAATCGTTTTCTCCGGGTTAGCCCGATCTTCCGGCACAATCAACCAGCCACATTCCACATCACGCCCAGGCGGTTGACGAAACTCACAGTCACCCGCTTCAAAAACAGGTTCGTAGGCTGGTTCAGCCGTCGCTGTCGGTTCAACCGGTGTTGTTGGTACAGATGTAGCTGTAGGTAACTCAGCCGTTTCTGTAGGTGCAATGGTGGGGGATTCTTCTTCTTGAACCTGAGCCACTTCGGTTACAGTCGGGGTAGGTTCGTCACTCTGACAAGCACTCAAAACAAATATGAGTAGCAATATCAGGCCTAACGTTAGCCAATTACGCATGGTAATACTCCTTTGGTAGAGACAATGGGCGGGGAAATATTCAATCTGACCTGGAACCCATTGTGATAGCAGAATAAGTCTGCGGAAAAACAGGCCAGTTTTCTGTACGCAAATGCTTGAAGTGCGTCGCAGTAACCGGGTTGTGTTACCACGAAAATAAGACTTCGACTCTGGCGAAAATTTGGACGACCTCTGGAAATCTCTAAATCTCTCAGTCACTTAGTCTCCAGAGGTCAGCACAAAAAACGCCAATGTCGATTAAGACTATACCGGCTCAGGCAGGCGTCGAGGCTACTTCGGCAGCGCTCAGTACAAGGTTAGCCGGTCGAGACGTTCCGACTAACCTTTCCACGCCCGCAGATAAAACCGGTAGCGCCGAAAACAAAAAGACCCACCAGATGGTGAGTCTTTTCTTCTGAACTTTACAGGTAGGTTGCTCTAACCGCTTTGTGCGTGGCGGCTAAACGCATATCCCCAGCCCAGAGGTGATACACTTTGATCAGGCGGCGGTAGGAGCAGTTTTGTCTTCTTTGCGGATGCGATCAATTTTGCGTCCCAGGCTGGCGATTTGTTTTTCCAGATCGCTAATGGTGCTACGGGTAGGCAGTTGCAAGCGATTAATGACGGATTCAACGGTTTCGTCAAAGCGGGATTTGCCTTTTTCCATAACGCCTTCGACCTGTTCCTGAGCATCTTTGCCCGCATTGCGAGCACGACGCAGGTTCTTTTCCTCGAAGGTTTCGCCACGTTCCACTAATTTGTCAGCGAACTTCTGGCTAGATGTCCAGGCATCATTGATATTGTCTTGAGCCATACCAACGACACCCAGGCTGGCCAGGAACATTTTACGGCTGTAATCAGCAATTTGTTTGCGGGTGGTTTCCCAGGAGGATTCTACTTCTTCGGTTTCAACTTGAATTTCAGCAGTCATTTTATTCACCAATTCCTTCCACTTTTCCGTGGTTATATTTTTGATCTTGTATAACGCAACGCGTCATAGGCACATGATAACGCATCGCGTCATGGATGTCAATACCCTTTCCACGGCTTTTCCAAAGTTCGATTTTTTTAGCGCTGTGCCATCGTGTCGGATATTTTCCCCCACCCCTAACCCCGCCCCAGGGGCGGGGAATGTTATATCGTGTGGTTTTTTGAGGGCGTGTGCCCTCAAAAAACCACACAAATCGGTTTCCCCCTTCCCGGAGGGAATGGGGTTAGGGGATGGGTCTTTCGACTAAACCGGCTAAGGAGCTGTGTAAAAGGTACTAGTTGACTTTGGAAAAGCCCTGATACCCTCTCGCTAAAATTTACCCATTTTGCTGACAAGCTAATGGTTTATTGCAGGTGCTTCTCTGGGGGGCGGCCGCGTGGCGCCCGATCAGGCAGTTCACCCGGCGTGAGAAAGCGCAGGTGACGGCCAATGTATTTGGTTATTACGCGGCCGCGTTCCCCTTTCGTGGCATCCCA
Source organism: Candidatus Trichofilum aggregatum (assembly GCA_016716885.1). GTDB lineage: Bacteria > Chloroflexota > Anaerolineae > Promineifilales > Promineifilaceae > Trichofilum > Trichofilum aggregatum. The sequence continues at coordinate 80,636 of JADJUV010000008.1, forward strand.
ATACCGTGCATACCAATATGGGCCATGTCCATAATAGGCGACTCGACAGCGGCCGCAGCGCCCGGCATGACCGCACCGCGTCCATTCAAGTGTGTACGTCACCCCGTCAGCATGTCGGGTCGTTACCACTTTTTCTCGGCGGACATAAGTTGGTAGTTGTTCTTCATTGGCATGTTCTAGAGGCATGGATTCGTCTTGGGTCATGTTTTTCACTCACTGGGCAAGAATAGGTGTATTTTATCATCCTACGCAAGAAAAATAAATGGAACGAATTGTGGTGGTGAAAATCTTCTCTTCACGTTACAATCAACGTGATTGAAAAACTCAAGAGGGTGAACCGTGGTTCACCCCAGACAGCTCAGGCATTGGCTTAAACCCCCTACCCGCAACAAATCAGGCTGTAACCGATGGAGGCGTTGTGACACGAATCATTGCTATTGCTAATCAAAAAGGCGGTGTTGGCAAGACAACTACCACCATTAACCTCGCGGCCGCGCTCGCTCGTGGTTTGGGCAGTCGTAAAAAAAGCCGCGTTCTGGTTGTAGACGTGGATCCGCAATCCAACACCACTGCCGCTTTCTTGGGTGTGCAGTCAGCCCTGGGACCAGCCAGCAATCCCTGTATCTATGAAGCCCTCACCCAAGAAATTGACCCTCACATCGCGTTGCGGCGGGTGGAACTCCCTGCCAACGACAAAGCGGGCTACCGTGCGGGCGTAATAGATTTGCTGCCCGCTCACATTCGCCTGGCCAAAGCCGAAATTGAATTACAAAGTATGCTGCAACGGGAATATCGTTTAGCCAATGCTTTGCGGCCGCTCGTGGATCAATACGATTATGTTCTCGTGGACTGCCCACCTTCCCTCGGCTTACTGACAATCAATGCCTTCATTACCGCTCAAGAACTGCTCGTACCTATTGAACCGGGTTATTTTCCGCTAATTGGTTTGGGGCTATTGTTGGACACAGTTAAAAGTATCAACCGCATTAATGGTCTGGCGCTAATGGGGGTTGTGCTCACCATGCAAAACCGCACGTTGGAATCACGCGAGACATTAGAATCGCTGCAAAAGCAATTTGGCGACAAAGTTCTGGGGGAAATCCCAGACCGGATCGCTATTCGCAACGCCCATGCCAGCCAACAGGATATTTTTGCCTATGCCCCCAATGGTGATTTAGACGTGGCCCAGGCGTATGCTCGTCTGGCGAAGGAGGTAGACCGACGTGGCTAGTAAAAATAAACGCCCCTCATTTGACGCCGTCATGGCTTTCATGAGCGAAGACACCCAGGATACTGTATCAGCAACAGAGATTGGTCTGATCGCGCTGGATGTGATCCTGCCCGATCCCGGCCAGCCACGTCGTTTATTACCAGAGCACCTGTCTTCAGAACTAGCCTGGGGACGGTTGCGGCCGCGGCAAGCCTTACAAGCCTGGATGCAACAACCCGATTGGGCCAGCAACCAAAAAGCGCAACAACTTAGCCGCCTGGCTGAGTCAATCGCCCAACATGGCCTGATCAACCCCATTACAGTACGCCCACCAACGGACCAGGACAGCGTGTCTACCGACATCCAATATCTCATTATTACGGGTGAACGGCGGTATTGGGCCCATGTTTTATTAGCCGTACAAGGAATAATGATTCAGGATGGCAGCAACGCCCGTCCTGCCGATCTCATTCAGGTAACGGTAGCCCCCGAAGGGGTGTCGGTTCGAGCGCACCAGTTCATTGAGAACTTCATGCGTGAAGACATTAACGCCGTGGAAAAAGCCTGGGGGTTATGGGCTTTGCGTTATGAATTATCGGGGGTGAACCATGGTTCACCATCCGTGGATGAAAATGAGCTGGTTCCTTGGGCACGGGTAGAAGAGACGCTTGGTATCTCTAAACGACACCGCATTTATCTGAGCGGTGTCCTTGACCTGACGGATGAAGCATTGCAAATGGTTGGTGAATCCAACCTGCGGGAGCGTACTATCCGCCCGATTGTGCAACGACTTCGAGATTGGCCCGATTTGCAGGTAGATGCGATTACCCAATTGTTGGCCTGGCAACAGGATGATGAAGACCCCGGCGAATCAATTACCCAGGCAGTCGAACGACTGGTGGACAATTTACTAACACGACAGGCGAACGCGGCCGCGACCTCATTTGCCGTTCCTTCATCCCCTTATTCTCCCCATTTACACCGCCTGCAACAGCAAGTACAAAAATCACAGCAATACCTATCCCGTTTTACCAATTCACAACTAGCCAAAGTTGCCGAAGCTCCCGCAACAGAACGTCAATCCGTCCTGGTATCTTTAGAAGAGATGCGTCAGCAGGTCGATACCCTCATCAACGCTCTTCGCTCCACACGCTAACACCCAACAACTCAGCAGCAGCGTCTCGATGGGTTCAATCCACAGAATTGAACCCATCAAAAAACGTACCCTTTATTTATTTAATCTTGCGTAGGACATATTTTTTTGAACGCCAAGAAAGTCCCCAATTTCGCCAAAAACAAACGCCACCTCCGGCAATCTCCCAATCTCTCAGTCTCTCAGTCTCTCAGTCTCCGAATCTCCAGCAACGCAAACATCATCAGCCCACACCGGGAGGCGAAATCACGGCCCCAATAGCCTCAACCAAAAGCGTATGCTCGGCCTGGTGCATCCGGGTAGCAAAATCGTCCAGGCTGTCGGTGGGGTAAATGGGCACGATGGCCTGGGCGATGACCGGGCCAGCGTCAACTTCGGGGATAGTGGTATGGACCATGCAGCCGCTGTGGCTAATTTCACCCCGCTGGAAGGCTTCGTAAGCGCGTTCGATGGCGTGGGTTCCGGCGAAGGTGTCAGGCAGGGCGGGGTGAAGGTTGATGACCTGTCGGGGGAAATGGTTGAGAAACGCCGGGCTGAGCACGTGCATCCAACCAGCCAAAACGATAAGGTCGGGCTGGTAGGGGGAAACTTGGGCCGCCAAATCTGCATCATATTGGTCGCGGCCGCGGCCCGCATCCTTGTAAGGCTTCAACGGGAAATACAGGGTGGGCACACCCGCCTGTGCCGCTCGCACCAGGCCATAGGCATCCTTACGATTAGACACAATCAGAACCACTTCAACCGGGAGCGTGTGGTTCGCGGCCGCGTCCAAAATGGCTTGTAAATTACTACCGGAACCGGAAATGAAGACGATGAGGCGAGTTAGGGGCATAAGGTGCGTGGTGCGTGGTGCGTGGTGCGTAGCTCTCACGCACCACGCACCACGCTCTAATGGGCAAAAGTTACTTGTTTGTTTCCCGGGACCATTTCCCCCACGATAAATGCTTCGTAGGACAAAGAAGAAAGCGCGGCCGCGGCCTGGTCTGGGGGCACAATGACCAACATGCCTAAGCCCAGGTTGAACACATGGGCCATCTCCTGGTCGCTAATGCCACCAATCTGCTGGATCAGGTCGAAAACAGGCAGAGTTGGCCAGCTTCCAGAGTGAAGCACCGCACCCAAACCCTCAGGAAAAATGCGAGGCGGGTTGTCAATGAGGCCACCACCGGTAATATGCGCCAGACCACGCACATCCACACCCGCCTGCCACATGGCCTGCACCTCGTCCAAATAAGCGCGATGGGGAGTCAGCAACGCCTCACCAATAGAGTGCCCCAGTTTGGGGTGGGGGGGGTGCCAATCTAAATCAGCCAGCACTTGGCGGGCCAGGGAGAAGCCATTGGTGTGTAAGCCGCTAGAGGGCAACCCCACAATCACATCACCGGCACAGATACGGGAACCGTCAATGAGGCGGTGGCGATCCACCAATCCAATGATCGTACCGACTAAATCTACAGCCCCAGGTTCATAAACACCGGGCATTTCGGCTGTTTCACCACCCAGCAGGGCGCAATTCATAGCCCGGCAGGCCTCAGCAATGCCCGTAACAATGGTGGCGATTTGCTCCGGGTTGAGGTGGGCCGAGGCCACATAGTCGAGGAAAAAGAGGGGAATGGCCCCTTGCACCAGGATGTCGTTGGTGCAATGGTTGACAATATCATGGCCGATAGTGTCCCAGCGGCCCAGATGGGCGGCGACTTTGGTTTTGGTGCCCACACCATCGGTGGAAGCAACCAGCACCGGGTCGGCCATCTGTTGCAGGCGTCGGGCGGAGAACAACCCGCCAAAGGAGCCAACATCAGATAACACATCGGGGCCAAAGGTGGATTTGACCGCGGCCGCGATCAGTTTGGTAGCCCGGTTGCCCGCCGTTAAATCTACACCGGCCTGGGCATAAGCAGAGGGTTGAGTCATGGTTAGTACCTTACAAGTTAACTTCTTGTACAGATGTCAAGAAGTTTAACCGCAGATTTTGGGGATTAACGCAGATTCTTTAATCAGCGAAAATCGGTGTTAATCTGCGGATAAATTTCTGGTTTATCCAGGTTAGGGATTCCTCATCTCACCGTAAAATCAGACACTTCACTACCGGCGATGTGCCGTCCGGAAGCATCAAAAGCTCGCACCGTCCAGACGTAGCGGCCTGGCTCAAGGGTTTGGCCGAAATGGTAACTAGGCACAGTTGTCCCGACGAAATCCAGAACATGGGGACGGTCGGGCAGGGAGTCATTCCACATGAGGATGTCGTAGGTCGCGGCCGCGGCATGGGCTTCCCATTCTAAAACCACATCACCGCCTGTCTCCAGGGTCACATTATCAAGTGGGCTAAGCAAGGTGAGTAGACAAGAGCGTTCATATCCAGCCACTTCAAAACTGAGAAAGCCATCGGTGGTCGCGATTTTGACATCATTCTGGTTAAATGCTTCCACCTGCCATTGATAATGGCAATTTTGCGCCGGGAGTTCGGCCATAATTTCGGTATTTTCCATTTGTCGCCCGGCAAAAATCATTTCGCCTTCATCCGGGAAGAGCAAGATTTGGTAGTAAGCGGCACTTTCATAGGGCCGCCAACTTAACGTAACGGGGCCAGAAGCAACCGGGCTTGTAGTGGGGTGGGTGGGCTGGATATCATGTTTATAGATAGTTTGCTCTGGGACACGGGTTATCTCATTGGCGGCAACGGGAAACACCGCCGCACTGATAACACCATCTTTGACATAAACCCAGTGGTCAGTAGCAAAAAGGCGGATCGCCAGGCTGTATTCACCAGGGGGAATGGAGGTGAAAAGGTATTGGCCGTCTTCATTGGTCGCGGCCGCATAGCTTGCCCCGCCACACCCGCTAATAAAGGAATATTCTTCGCATAGCTCTACATGAATATTAGCGGCCGCGGCCGAATTCCACTGAATACTTCCCGACACACTGCCTGTACCCGGCTCCGGGTCGGGGCTACCAGATGGCGCACCGCCAATGGCATTACAACTCAATGACCAAAGAATCAGCCCGATCAACCAGAAAAAAGTGGCTTTTTTGTTCATACGGTTCACGGGTTCAACTGACGGAGCGACCAATATCGGTGCGGTAATGGGAACCGGAAAAATGGATATGGTTCACACTGGTGTAGGCTCGCTCCAGGGCGGCATCTAGCGTGTCTCCCCAGGCAGAGACAGAAAGGACGCGGCCGCCGCTGGTGACTAACTGCCCATTCTCAACTCGTGTGCCAGCATGGAAAACCTGAGTGTTGGGCAACGCGGCCGCATCATCCACCCCGGTAATGGCTAATCCCTTGGGGTATGCACCGGGATAACCCGGCGCGGCCATCACCACGGTGGCGCAGGCCCCTTCTTGCCGCTGCACCATTTCCGGGGTGAGCCGCCTATCCAGACAAGCGAGAATGATCTCTACCAAATCGCAGGCCAGCAAGGGCAAAATCACCTGGGTTTCCGGATCACCAAAGCGGCAGTTGTATTCCAACACCTTGGGGCCAGTGGGGGTCAGCATGATGCCCGCATAAAGTACACCCACATAGGGGGTGCCCCGTTCGGCCATCCCTTGGATGACCGGATTTAAGGCGATCTGGGCGATGTGCGCGATAAAAGCGGCGTCGATGTCGGGTGGGGGGGCAAATGCGCCCATACCGCCCGTATTTGGCCCCTGGTCGCCATTAAAAACACGTTTGTGGTCGCGGGCGGGCAACATGGGCACAACGGTGCGCCCATCGCTGAAGGCCAGCAGGGAAAGTTCGGGGCCAGTGAGCCGTTCTTCGATGATGACTTTGTCCCCGGCGGAGCCAAACTCTTTGTCGAGCATGATCTGATGCAACGCGGCCGCGGCCGCCTCCCGATCCTCACACACGATAACCCCTTTACCCGCCGCCAGACCACTGGCCTTGACGACGACTGGGCCATCCTGCGCGGCCAGGTAAGCCATCGCGGCCGCATAATCGGTGAAGGTGCCAAACTGGGCGGGGGGGATACCCATCTCTTGCATGAATGTTTTGGCGAAGGCTTTGGACGCTTCTAACTGCGCGGCCGCGCGGCTGGGGCCAAAAATGGGTAATCGCTCGGCCTGGAACAGGTCTACGATCCCCAGGTCGAGGGGGTCTTCCGGGCCAATGATGGTCAAATCAATTTTGTTACTGCGGGCAAAATAGAACAGAGCGGGCAGGTCCGCGGCCGCGATAGGCACGTTGGTTGCCAGTTCGGTTGTGCCTGCGTTACCCGGCGCGGCAAAAATTTGGGCTACCCGTGGTGATTGAGCCAGCTTCCAGACCAGGGCGTGCTCTCTCCCCCCTGATCCCACCACCAAAACCTTTAACTTCTTCATCCCTCTTTCCCCTCTACAGTTCGGTATTGACGCTACGGCAAAATATCACGCCAGGGCGTAAAGGACGCCAAACCACCAGCGAATCATTCATGCTATTTGTGAATCCCCACCCCTGACCCCCGCCCCAGGGGCGGGAACTCTGTCGGTTTTTCAGGGCGAGGCCCCGCTATACTCTGGGGTCAGGGGATGGGTCTTCCGACTCAATCTACCAAGGAGTTGGGTAAAGCTGGTCGAGTCTCTCATCTTAGTTCCGCAGGGTATTTAATCCTTGTTCTTAACCTGAATAAACCAGAAAATTTATCCGCAGATTAACGCCGATTTTCGCTGATTAAAGAATCTGCGTGAATCCCCAAAATCTGCGGTTAAACTTCTTGCCAACGGCACAAGAAGTTGACTCGTTAGGCACTAACCACGTTACCTGTCGCGGCCGCGGCCCACTCGTCCAGAAAATCCACCACCAAATGATACTGGGATTGGCGAATCACTTTGTAGCTACTGACCCGAAAACGCCGGTACAACTCAGCGAAGATACTCTGAAAATGGTTTTTAGAGCTATCCTGTCCGGTGAGAAGTATCGCCAACGCCTTCACCTTTTCAGCAATATCAGTGGCTTGCTCGTCGGTGATGGCCTGGCGGGGGGCTAGTTGTTGCTCCAGGGTGGTCAACCGACGGCCATGTTCACCCACCACGATGGCGGCTTTGTCGAGGCGGGTGGTGAGGGCCATTTGTTGTTCGGCCATTTGGGCGATGGCCAGACCCATCTCCCGGATGTGCATGAGGGTGGTCTGCTCTTGGGTGGGAGCGGTTTCTAGTTCGGTGGCCTGGAACGCGGCCGCGAGCACCTGATAACATTCGCGTTGATACCTTATAACCCGTTCTCGTAATTCATCCTTGACACGGCTTGAACTGACACCAAACAACCACCCATTGAGATAATCCAGGGGCAAACATTGCATCACCTGCACACCCCCTGGGGTCTGAATCTCCACTGATTTCATCACCTCAGCCAGTACAGGATCACGACTGACACGTTTTCTTTGTGAAGACCAGTCCAGCCCCAAGAAAGCGCACAGAGGGCGTAAGGGCACAAACACGATTTTTTGGCTAGGGGTGGTCATAACGACCACCCCTTGAAGCTCGTCACCGTAAAACTCAACCAATTTTTGCTCTACAGGTATGAGAGCCTGTTCCTCGCTCATTTATCGCCTCAACTTAAAGGAGCGGTCATAATGACCACACCTTGAGGTTCACAATTACAGGATTCCGCCGAGATTTCATTCAAGAAGAATGGGTTCAACCCATCCAAACATAAATGTCCATTGCCGTAATGGCAACAGACATGGTGCGCGCCTGACGCACTAATGCTGTCGAGGGCTGAGCTTGTCGAAGCCCGCCCATTGCCTTCGACAAGCTCAGGCAACGGGCTTGGTAGTTACGGGCGAGCCTAAAATCACACCCGACTGGTTACTACAGCTGTTCAAGGTCTTGGTTTGTAGTGACCGCTTTAGCGGGCTAACACCAGCCCGCTAAAGCGGTCACTACAAACTAAATCTTTTTCTTGAAAGCTATAGTAACGGCCTACTTCCTTATCCCCACATCTCCTCAAATACAATTTTCTCCCGCGCCGTGTCATCAAAGAGCCATTGCGGGATGTTGATGGGGTAGTTACCGGAAAAACAGGCGTTGCAATGACCGGTATTGCGCTGAATCGCTTCGCGAACGGCTAACTCCATCCCTTCCAGACTCAAATAAGCCAGACTATCCGCGCCAATGTGCTGGCAAATTTGGGCCACATCCATCTGGGCGGCGATGAGTTCGCGGCGGGTAGCCATATCAATGCCCATGAAGCAGGGATGTTGCACCGGGGGTGAGGAGACGCGCACATGGACTTCTTTGGCCCCGCCTTCGCGTAGAAGTTGCACCAACGGCCCAGCCGTATTCCCCCGAACGATCGAATCATCCACCAACACCACCCGCCGACCCTTCAAGTTAGCGGTGAGGGGGTTGTATTTGACTTTGACACCCTCTTTACGCAGGTGATCATCGGGCTGGATGAAGGTGCGACCAATGTAACGGTTTTTGATAAGCCCCTCACTGAACGGGATACCAGTCTCCATGCTGTAACCAATAGCCGCCGGGGTGGCTGAGTCAGGTACACCGATGACCAAATCGGCGTCAGCCGGGGCTTCACGAGCCAGTTGGTGGCCCAGCCGCTGGCGCACGCTGTGGATAGTTTGCCCCTCGAACGTGGAGTCGGGGCGGGCGAAGTAGACATATTCAAAGATGCACAGGGCACGCCGATCCCCTTTGCGGCCAAAGAAGGATGTCGCGCCGTCATTGTCCAGGCGCAAAATCTCGCCGGGTTCAAGTTCACGGAGAAAATCAGCCCCAATGGTGTGCAAGGCACAGGATTCTGAGGCCACGACAAAACCGCCATCGTCCAATCTACCCAAACACAGCGGCCGCAAACCCAGCGGATCACGCATGGCATAGACGGCATTACGGGTGAGAATCGTCAGGGAGTAAGCCCCTTCGGCCACCTGCATGAGGGCTTTGAGGCGAGCAATCCAGCGATCCGGCTCTTTGACCCCATTTTCTGGCATCCAGACTTCGGCGGGGGCGGCCAGGATTTGGGTAATGACCTCGCTGTCGCTGGTGCTGGAAAGACCCACGCCACGTTGGAGAAGCTGGTGGCGCAGGTGTAGGGCGTTGGTGAGGTTGCCATTATGCGCCACGCCGAGGGGGCCGTGGATGGTTTCGATGAGGTAGGGTTGGGCGTTACGCAGGTGAGATGAGCCGGTGGTGGAGTAGCGATTTTGGCCGATACCGATGTGCCCCTGTAGCGGCCGCAAATTGTCTTCGTTGAATACTTGGGAAACTAGTCCCATGCCTTTGTGGATGTAAGCCATGTGCCCATCACTGGTGGCAATACCGGCACTTTCTTGCCCCCGGTGTTGCAGGGCGTAAAGGCCAAAAAAAGCCAACCGGGCCACTTCCCGGTTGGGGGCATACACGCCGAAGATGCCACATTCGTCGTGCATTTTATCATCGTCATTAAACCAGATATCCATTTTTCTCCCTTTGGAGACCAGGGGATAGGGACTAGAGACTGGGAGACTGGAGACTCGGCTTGCGAATCGTCTCCAGTCTCTAATCTCTCAGTCTCTCAGTCCCTCAGTCTCCTTCTCGCCTCATTAACCAACTCCGCGGCCGCGTCCCCCGTCTCGGCCAGGGCCGTGATGTGACCCATTTTGCGGCCGCGGCGAGGTTCTTGTTTGCCGTAAAGGTGCAATTTTACCCCAGGTATGGCTAATGCGGATGACCAATTTGGTTCATGGGGAAACCACAAATCGCCCAGCAGGTTCGCCATAGCCGCTGGGCGGTGATAAGTTGTGTCACCCAGGGGCAGGCCGCACACGGCCCGCAGTTGTTGCTCAAACTGGCTGGTCACACAGGCGTCCAGGGTGAGATGGCCGGAATTATGCGGCCGCGGGGCCATTTCGTTGATCAGCAGTTGTCCGTCATGGGTCAGGAAAAATTCCACACACAACACCCCCACCACATCTAACGCCTCCATCAACCGTTTTGTCAGCGCCACCGCCTCAGCCGCGATTTCCGGTTCGATACGGGCCGGGGCAATGGAGATGTCCAAAATGTGTTGGGCATGTTCATTCTCAATCGCGCCAAAATGGGCAAACAAACCATCGCGGCCGCGGGCCGCTACGACCGAAATTTCCTGGCTGAATTCGATGAAGGCTTCGAGGATGAAAGGGGCAGAGAGACTAAGAGACTGAGAGATTGAGAGACTGGGGGTGGAGATTGGTCATTGGTCACGAACGCTTTGGCATCATCGAGCGAACGCAAAAGCATCTGCCCTTTACCGTCGTAACCAGAGGAACTGGTTTTGAGGATGGCGGGCAGGCCGATGTGGGGTAGGGCGGCTTCTACGTCGGCGAAGGAGGTGATGGGGGCGAAGGGGGTAACGGGCAGATGGTGATCCCGGCAAAATTGCTTTTCGCGCAGGCGGTTTTGGGCAATGTGCAGGACGTGGGGGCCGGGGTAGAGAGGGGTGTGGGCCGTAGCCGCGTGGGCTGTTTCGGTGGGCACGTTCTCAAATTCGTAGGTGATGACATCCACCCCTTGAGCAAATTGGGCCAGGGTAGGGAGGTCGGTGTACGCGGCCGCGTATGCCTTGTCGGCAATCTGTCCCGCTGGTGAATCTTGTTCCGGCGAGTACACATGCACCCGGTAGCCCATCTGCCGGGCCGCCATCGCCAACATGCGGCCTAACTGTCCACTGCCCAAAATACCAATCGTTGAACCGGGAAGAAAAACATTATTCATGACAAGCACACAAAAAAAAGCGGCTTGTCAGGTAACAAACCGCTTACAAAACCAAGACTCAAATGAAGATTAGCGATGATTGGGTGATTCGGCAAGGCTTTGGGAGTGTGTGACACGAGCTTTTCCAAAGTCCGATTTCTTGCGCTGCCCACTTGCTTGCCCACTGCACGGGCCAGCAGGTCGGGGATTAGAGTGATGTGTGTTTTTCGGACCGGCTCGAAGCAGACGATTTTCCTTTCACGTTGGGAAGGGGTAGGGGGATGGGTCTTCAGACTAAATCGGCTATGACTGGGTAAAGCTGTACTCGTTGACGTTGGAAAAGTCCTGGAGTGTGTGAAGGAACTCACTACGTCAACGGAAATAAGCTTCTCAAAATTTTAGCAGTCCGTACCTATGCGTCAATCACGGTGCTCTCTCCCCTTTGTTTACTTCCAACAATTAGCTTTGTGATATTTCTCACATTTTAACCATAGTGACTGACCCGGCGCTCCAGTATCCTAGATTAGCGTCTGTATCCCACCGGACGAGCCTGCTTGACCCTTGTTTGACCCATTGCGGCCGCACCTTAAAAACTAGAGTTATAGCTGTTAGCCGCTGGCCGGGAACTCTTAGCTCACGGCCAACCGCCAGCCGACAACGGCCCGAGTTCCCATTGGATTTGGCAGAGAGGAGAAAAGAGACAATGAACAATTCGGAGGGCAATCAACGTCGTTTCCCGCGGCCGCAAGGTCTTTACCATCCCCAGTACGAACACGACGCCTGTGGCATGGGGTTCGTCGCCCAGATACAGGGCCGGGCCAGTCACAGCATCATCCAAAAAGCCCTGACCATCCTGCAAAACCTCGACCACCGGGGTGCACGCGGGGCCGAAATCAACACCGGTGATGGTGCCGGTATTCTCTTCCAACTGCCCCATCGTTTTTTCCAACACCTCACCCCCAAACTAAAGTTTCACCTGCCCGAACCCGGCGACTATGGCGTAGGTATGCTCTTTTTGCCCCATCTGCCTGACCGCCGCCACGATTACGAGCAACAGCTAACCGACATTATCCACCAGGAAGGGCAGACGGTACTGGGTTGGCGCACCGTTCCGGCCCACCATCATGGGCTGGGTGAAGCCGCCATTGCCGGTGAACCGTTTATCCGCCAGGTGTTTATTGGCCGCGGCCGCGTCACCGCCACCGATCCCCTCGCCTTTGAACGCCAACTCTACCTCATCCGCCAGCGGGCCGAGCACGAAATCAGCCACCGTGACGAACTGCGAATGCTCCTGGGGCTGGACGACGAAGACGATTTCTATATCGCCAGCCTCTCCAGCCGCACCATCGTCTACAAAGGGATGCTCACCACCCACCAGCTACAAACCTATTACCCCGACCTGAACGATCCCCACCTGGAATCAGGACTGGCCCTGGTGCATTCCCGCTTCAGCACCAACACCTTCCCCAGTTGGAAACGGGCGCACCCCTACCGCCGCATCATCCACAACGGCGAAATCAACACCCTGCGCGGCAACGTCAACTGGCTCAAAGCCCGACAAGCCCTGTTCGCGTCCCCTTATTTTGGCGATGATCTGGCTAAGATTTTCCCGGTCATGGACGAGGATGGCAGTGATTCGACCATCTTTGACAATGTGTTGGAACTCCTGACCCTCAGCGGTTACAGCTTGCCCCAGGCCATTTTGATGATGATCCCGGAGCCGTGGAGCAAAGATAGCGAGATGGCTCCGGCCAAACGAGCCTTTTACCAATACCACAGCGCCCTGATGGAGCCGTGGGACGGCCCGGCCTCGATTGGGTTCACCGATGGCACCCTGGTGGGCGCAGTGCTGGATCGCAACGGCCTGCGCCCCTCACGCTACACCATCACCGGGGATGGCCTGGTCATCCTGGCCTCAGAGACGGGTGTGCTGGACATTCCTGCGGAAAACGTGGTCCACAAAGGGCGGCTCCAGCCGGGGCGTATGTTCCTGGTAGACACTGCCGCAGGCCGCATCATCAGCGATGAAGAGATCAAACAAACCCTCGCGGCCGCGCAACCGTATGAGCAATGGCTGGCAGAGAATATGCTCGACCTGGCGGAAATTAAAGAAGAGACTGGAGACTGGAGACTAGAGACTCCCAATCCCCAGTCTCTCAATCTCCCAGTCTCTCAGTCTCTCTCATCCCTCCAACACGCCTTCGGCTACACCTTTGAAGACATCCGCCTCATCCTGGAACCAATGGCGCGGAGTGGGGTAGAGCCGTTGGGTTCGATGGGGGATGACACCCCCCACGCCGTTCTCTCGCAACAGCCCCAACTACTCTACAACTATTTCAAGCAACTCTTCGCCCAGGTGACGAACCCACCGATTGATGCTTTGCGTGAGGAGATCATCACCAGCACCGAGACGTTGCTGGGGTCAGAAGGGAATTTGCTCCAGCCAGAGGCAGGCCATTGTCGGCGCATTCGGTTGGAGCACCCGATTCTCAAGGATGAAGAGCTGGCCCGCCTGCGCCACATTGATCGACCCGGTTTCCGGGCGGTGACGTTGCCCATGTTGTTTTCACCCCAGCAGGGTGGGGAGGGGTTGGCGCAGGCGTTGGCGGGGTTGTTCGCGGCCGCAGACTCAGCCATCTCTCATGGAGCCAATTTACTCATTTTGTCAGACCGGGAGATGAGCCGGGACGCGGCCGCGATACCCGCCCTGCTCGCCACCTCTGGCCTACACCACCACCTGATCCACACCGGCCAACGGGCACGGATCAGCCTTATCGTTGAATCCGGCGAACCCCGTGAAGTGCATCATTTCGCCTCACTCCTCGGCTACGGCGCGGACGCCATTAACCCCTATCTGGCTTTTGCCACGATTTGTGATATTCTTCACAAGGAATTTGTGTCAGAGGCAACCGGGGTGAAGAGGCCGCTAACCGCGGGCCGCTAGCCGCTAGCAAAGGAAAGCCAACCGCCAACGGCCAACCGCCAGCCGCCCTCAGCACTCATTCCTCAGTACTTTCTTCAGAGGTGTCGTATGCTAAAGCCATTCATCAGTACGTTAAGGCGACTGCTAAGGGGATCGTCAAAATCCTCTCAAAGATGGGAATTTCCACCATCCAGAGCTACCGAGGGGCGCAGATTTATGAGGCGTTGGGTCTCCATCCAACCATCATCCACGCATATTTCCGTGGTACACCCTCCCGCATCGGCGGAATCGGCCTAAACGAACTGGCCGAGGAGAGCCTGCGCCGCCACAGCCAGGCTTTCCCGGCCCGGCCCGCCAACGGACACACCCTCCCCGTTGGTGGCCGCTACCAATACCGGGAAGAGGGCGAGTACCACCTCTTTAACCCCAGCACCATCCACGATTTACAACAGGCTGTACGCCACAACGACCTCCGAGCTTACCGGCGGTACGCGGCCGCGGTCAACACCCACGATCACCAACTCAGCACCCTGCGCGGCCTGCTCCGCCTCAAAACCACCGAACCCATCCCCCTGGAGGAAGTCGAATCGGCCGACAGCATCGTGCGCCGCTTCAAAACCGGGGCCATGTCCTACGGCTCCATCAGCCAGGAAGCGCATGAGTCGCTGGCGATTGCCATGAACCGGCTGGGCGGCAAAAGCAACACCGGGGAGGGGGGGGAAGACCCGGCCCGCTACACCCCCGACGCCAACGGCGATTCGCGCAATAGTGCCATCAAGCAGGTCGCCAGCGGCCGCTTTGGCGTGACCAGTCACTATCTGGTGAACGCCCAGGAAATCCAGATCAAGATGGCCCAGGGAGCCAAACCGGGGGAAGGAGGGCAATTGCCCGGCCACAAGGTGTACCCCTGGATTGCCAAAGTGCGCCACGCCACCCCGGGCGTGGGGCTGATTTCGCCGCCGCCGCATCATGATATTTATTCCATTGAAGATTTGGCCCAACTGATTTACGACCTGAAGAATGCCAACAGTGAAGCCCGCATCAATGTCAAGCTGGTTTCAGAAGTGGGGGTGGGCACGATTGCCGCCGGGGTGGCCAAAGGCAAGGCTGATGTCATTCTCATCAGTGGGCATGATGGCGGCACGGGCGCGGCCCCGCAAACGAGTATTAAACACACCGGTCTGCCCTGGGAACTGGGGCTGGCGGAGGCGCATCAGACGCTCCTGCTGAATAACTTACGCGGCCGCGTCACCCTGGAAACCGACGGCCAACTCAAAACCGGGCGGGATGTCATCGTCGCCGCCCTGCTGGGAGCCGAGGAGTTTGGTTTTGCCACCGCCCCGCTGGTGTCGCTGGGGTGCATCATGATGCGCGTCTGCCACCTGGATACCTGCCCGGTAGGCATCGCCACACAAAACCCTGAACTACGCCAACGGTTCACCGGCGATCCCCAACACGTGGTCAACTTCATGCGTTTCATCGCCGAAGATGTGCGCCAACTCATGGCCGAACTGGGCATCCGCCGCTTCGATGACCTGGTTGGCCGCACCGATTTACTGGAAATGGCTCCGGCGGTTGACCACTGGAAAGCGCAGGGGCTAGACCTTTCGGCCATTTTGCACCAGCCTGACGTGCCCGCCCATATTCCGCGCCACCGGGTCACGGCACAAGATCATCAACTGGATGAAACCCTCGACCAGAGCATTCTCCTGACCTTGTGCGAACCAGCCTTGAAACAGGGTCTGCCGGTCGAGGTTTATCTGCCCATTCGCAACATCCACCGCACCGTTGGCACCCAGGTGGGTAGCGCCATCACCCGCCGCTACGGCCCCACCGGCCTGCCCGACGACACGGTGCACCTGCGTTTTGTGGGGTCGGCGGGGCAAAGTTTTGGGGCCTTTATCCCGCGTGGGCTGACGATGACGCTGGAAGGAGACGCCAACGATTACCTGGGCAAGGGGCTGTCGGGCGGCAAAATCATTGTGTTTCCCCCGGCCAGAATTTCGTTCGCCCCGGAGAAAAACGTCATTATTGGCAATGTGGCCTTTTATGGAGCCACGGCCGGTGAGGCGTACATTCATGGGCTGGCGGGGGAGCGGTTTGCCGTGCGCAATAGTGGCGTGGAGGCGGTGGTCGAGGGGGTAGGGGATCACGGCTGTGAATACATGACCGGCGGCCGCGTCGTTATTCTTGGTCCCACGGGGCGTAATTTTGCCGCCGGGATGTCCGGGGGGATCGCCTATGTGCTGGATGAGCGGGGGGATTTTGCCCGACGCTGTAATCTGGACATGGTGGCGCTGGAAGCGGTGCATGATGAGCAGGAATTTGCCCAATTACGGGACCTGATCTGGCGGCACACCTGGCACACGGGCAGTCGGCGGGGCTGGGCGGTGTTGGGGCGATGGGAGGCGATGCGGCCGCAGTTTGTCCGTGTTGTGCCCAAAGATTATCGCCGGGTGCAGACCGCCATCCGCGACGCCGAACAAATCGGCCTGCACGGTGACGCGGCCATCATGGCCGCCTTTGAAGCCAACAAACGCTCCCTGGCCCGGGTCGGGGGGAATTAAGAAAAAGCGGACACAGAGGGCACGGAGAAAGCATGGAGAGACACAGAGGGGGAATTTGACCCGCAAAGACGCCAAGAACGCGAAGGTTTTAGTACCTGGCGAGTCAATTTCTTGTACAGTGAGCAAGAAATTTATCCGCAGATTTTGGGGATTAACGCTGATTTTTTTGGGGGAAAAAATTTGTTTTGGGGGGGAAAAAAAAAAGCTTGCTGCGGTAGGAGAAACAAGAATTCGCGAATTACACGAATTTACACGAACTAATTCGGGAAATTCGTGGCAAAACCTTCTCTTTCTCTGTGCCCTCTGTGTCTCCTCTGTGAATCTCTGTGTCCTTCTTTGTTCCTGGATTTCATTATGAGCAAAGCAACTGGGTTTTTATTGCATACACGAGAAACACCGGGCGAGCGGCCTTATGCCGAGCGCATCGGGGATTGGCAGCCCATTCATTTACACCTGCCGGATGAGCGGCTACAGATACAGGCCATGCGCTGTATGGATTGTGGTATCCCGTTTTGCCATAAGGGGCGTGTCCTTAATGGCATGACCACCGGCTGTCCCATCCACAACCTCATCCCCGAATGGAACGATCTGGTTTATCGGGGGCAGTGGCGGGAAGCATATCAGCGGCTGGAAAAGACGAACAATTTTCCCGAATTTACCGGTTTGGTCTGCCCGGCCCCGTGTGAGGCGTCTTGTACGTTGGGCATTAACACTCCCCCGGTGACGATTAAACCGATTGAGTATGCCATTATTGAGAAGGCGTGGGAGCAGGGGTGGGTGCGGCCGCAAATCCCAGACCAACGCACCGGCAAAAAAATCGCCATCATCGGTTCCGGGCCAGCGGGGTTGGCCTGTGCCGACCAGCTTAACCGGGTGGGGCATGAGGTGACGGTGTACGAGCGGGCTGACCGCATCGGCGGGTTGCTCATGTACGGCATCCCTAACATGAAGCTGGACAAACATATCGTCCAGCGGCGCGTAGACCTGATGGCCGAGGCGGGCATCACCTTTGTGACCAATACCGAGGTGGGGCGAGATGTGATGGCCGATGAGTTGCGGGCCGGGTATGAGGCGGTGGTGGTGTGTGTAGGGGCGACGCGGCCGCGGAACCTGCTCGTTCCGGGTCGAGAATTAACCGGCATCCATTGGGCGGTCGATTATCTGCACACCAGCACCCAACGTTTGCTGGATGAAAGTCCCTTACCGGCCGATCACCCGCTCTCGGCACAGGGCAAGGATGTCATCGTCATCGGTGGGGGGGATACGGGCACGGATTGTGTGGCGACGGCCTTGCGGCAGGGGTGTAACAGCCTGACCCAACTGGAAATTATGGCGCGGCCGCCCGATGACCGCACCCCGGATAATCCCTGGCCGCAATGGCCGCGCACCTACAAACTCGATTACGGGCAGGCTGAGGCCGAAGCCGTTTTTGGCGACGATCCACGCGCTTACGCCGTGATGACCAAACGGTTCATCGGGGATGAGCAGGGTCGGCTGACAGGGCTGGAAGATGAACAAAGTTACGCCACGAATGTGCCCGGTGTGTTTGCCGCCGGAGATGCCCGGCGCGGGCAAAGCCTGGTGGTGTGGGCCATTCGGGAAGGGCGCGGCGCGGCGCGGGCGGTGGATCAGTTTTTGATGGGGGAGACGGATTTGCCGTAGGGGGAGGTCGCGGCCGCGGGGCGTTGACATGTATATCTCTCGCCCTTAAAATCCGGCCACAATGACCACCATCCCCGACAAATTGACCTTCCTGGAACAACTTCGCGCCATCGCCCAACTGGGCCTCAACTACAGCCACGACCCTCATGATCGGCAACGGTTTAAGAAGCTACTCGACCTGGCATTGCAGGGTTATGCGGGTGAGTTTGGCCTGCCCATCACAGAATTAAGCCACCGTTTTGCCCATGAAGTGGGGCACGTCACCCCCAAAGTGGGGGTCAATGCGGTGATCTTTGGCCCAGAGGGGAAGCTATTCCTCACCCGCCGCCGCGATGATCAATGCTGGGAGTTGCCCGGTGGGTGGGCCGATTTGGGCGAGTCACCCCGTGAGGCCCTGCGGCGTGAGCTTATTGAGGAGACGGGAATGCGGGTGCGGCCGCGACAACTCATTGACGTTCACCACCGTTTGCCCGGCGACATGGGCCAACCCCACACCTCTTATCATCTCACTTTCCATTGCACCATAGAGTCAGGTGAGTTCCGGCCTTCCGATGAGACGTTGGAGGCGGGTTATTTTGCGGCCGCGGCCGCGCTCAATTGGCACCGCGATCATCAACAAATGGCTTTACAGGCGGCTTTTTGGTATCAACAATCTTACTGGAGTTTAGAGCTAGAGGAGAGAGCGAGAGGAAATTACTCTGGCTCTAGCTCTGAACTCTAAACTCAAGCTATTATGCCCATCATTGAGAATGCTCTCTTCACCCAACTGTTTTGCCCGGAATGTGGTTTACAAACCCTTTATGACCCGGACGTGGACAGTGTGCCGTATATTTTTACCGGCACACTGGATGACGATGCGCCCTGGGTATCCAGCACGATGCACGTGGAATGCCGGGCCTGCCTGGAGCATTTTGATTTGCACCTGTCGCGCCGTTGGTTAGGGCCGTTTGATGGTTCGGTGACAATGGCGGAGCGGCGAATTGTCTACGAAGGGGCGCGGACGTTAGAGGCGTTGGCGAAGTCGCTCAAGCCGTATCACAACACCAAAGGGGCTATCAAGCGGTCAGCCGAAGAGCAAGCCGGGTGGGAGCAGATCGCGGCCGCGCTGCGGGCCACCGATGACGCCACCGCCCTGGCTCTGTTCACCAACGCCCCCCGCCCGACCTTACGGCAAGGGTGGGCCTGGGTGCGTGCGGCCGCGTATCAGGGTTTACCTTTGTTTTTGGCGGCGGTACTAGAGAGCATGGGGGATGTAGAGAGAGAGGGGTTGATTGCGGCCGCGAGGCACACCATCCGTGCCCAACATCCGTCCTGCTTCGCCGTTTTTGTAGAGCACGGCGTCACCGAAGTTATCTCCATCCGTCCAGCCATAATCCTGCCCGATCCGTTGACCGGTGAGCCAATTGCGGTCAATGAGGTTGTTTTGTGGGCCATCCTTTTGGGCGATATGGCTCTGGCCGCACGGCTGATCCCCACGCATCAATCTTCCCTCTGGCTATCCAGCAGTTTTTACCATGCGGTACGCCTGGGTCATACCCATTTGATCCCCCTATTTCTGGAGCGGGGTTGTAACGGTGTATGGCAAACGAAGCGTTTCCAGCAGGAAGGACGAGAGGATTGTGTGCGCCGGTTGGTTGAGGCGGGGTGCCTGTGCCAGATGAAGGGTAAATTGAAGGTCTAATTGTGAGTTCAGAATATGATCAAACCAGTTAAACTCAACCCCGGAGATAAAGTTGCCGCCATTACCCTGTCCTGGGGTGGGCCGGGTACGTTTCCCCACCGTTACGAAGCGGGCAAAAGGCAATTGCAAGGAAACCTTTGGCCTCGAACTGGTCGCGACACCCCATGCCTTGCACGATGCTGATTGGCTCCAGCGCCACCCGGAGGCCAGAGCCGATGATTTGATGCAGGCATTTTGCCGATCCCACCATCAAAGCCATTTTTTTCCACCATCGGCGGCGAGGATTCGATTCGCCTCTGGCCTTATCTTGACCTGTCGGTCATCCGCGACAACCCCAAAATTTTTATGGGGTACTCAGACACCACCGTCACCCATCTGGTTTGTTACAAGGCCGGGCTGGTTTCTTTCTATGGCCCGGCGATTATGGCGGGTTTTGGTGAGAATGGGGGCCTGTTTCCTTACATGGTGGAATCGGTAAGGCGGACGCTCTTTACGGCAGAACCGATTGGCCCCATTCAACCGAACCGGGATGGCTGGACGGTGGAGATGCTGGATTGG
>JADJUV010000009.1 GCA_016716885.1 Candidatus Trichofilum aggregatum
GTGGGGCCGCATCGGCAACTCGGTTTCGGTACCGAATCACCCAAAACTGAAGTCAATGATTTTGATTATTTTCGAGCCGTTTCTTTTGCTGACAGTGCCGTTGAATCAAAATACGATCTAGGGCTTGGTCTTGGGTACGACAAGAATAATCAGCTTGTTTGGGTCTCGAAATACAGTGGCCCAGACGGCTTCAAAACGATTGATTGCCCGTGAAAGGCAATTTGGTTGTGGTAAGGTGTTCGTTCTGTTGTCGTTGGTGTTCTCGCCATGCCACCGGTTGACAACAACGCATTTGAGGAAGGAACGAATGGGGGTGTCATTTGACAAAGGTCTACATCGAAGTGGGAAGCCGACGCACCTTCGCGGCCGCGGTTGATTGGCCCGGTTGGTGTCGCCTGGGTCGGGATGAAGCCACGGCGCTCCAGGCCCTGTTTGACTATGGCCCACGCTATGCCCGCATTTTACGCCCGGCCCGGCTGGGTTTCCAGGTACCCGACGCCGTCTCAGATTTCACCATCGTAGAACGATTGCCGGGCAACGCCACCACAGACTTCGGTGCGCCCGATATGGCTCCCGCCAGCGATGAACAACCATTGAATGATACGGAGTTGCAACGCCTTCAGGCTCTATTGAAAGCGTGCTGGCAAGCCTTTGATGCCGCGGTTGAGGATGCCAGGGGGAAGCCCTTACGCGTTGGCCCGCGTGGCGGGGTCGAACCCTGGACGGAGTCGTTGAGTATGTGCTAGGGGCCGAGTTAGGCTATCTCTCCACCCTGGGCGGGAAGGTGCCGCCCTCGGCCACGCCTCAGCCATCCCTGGAGCAAACTCGTCAGGCTATCCTGGATACCTTAGTCGCCTCAGCCCAGGGCGAAATCCCCGCCCGTGGCCCGCGTGGCGGGAAACGCTGGTCGCCCCGCTACTTTGTCCGCCGGGAAGCCTGGCATGTTTTGGATCACATTTGGGAGATTGAAGATCGGCTGAAGTAACCCCTTGAGCCAACAACATCGGCAACACTGCGGGCGGCTGACGCGGCCGCGTTCACCCCTTCACCCTTCATAATTCATCCCTCATAATTCCGTTCTCCTGACAATGCAGTATAATCCCCTCGACCTATGCGGCGAAACCCTGAACGTTGGCGAGCGATAGACGCCCGGCTGGGCCGGGAAGCGACCATCTGGTTGTCCACTGTCCGTGGCGATGGGCGGCCGCATCTCACCCCCGTCTGGTTTGTCTGGCTGGCAGGCAAAATCTACATCGCCACCGGAACCCACACCCAAAAATACGCCAATCTCGTCGGCAACCAGGACGTGGCCCTCTCCCTACCCGATACCGGCAGCGTCATCATCATCGAAGGCGAAGCCCACG
Organism: Candidatus Trichofilum aggregatum; assembly: GCA_016716885.1. Classification (GTDB taxonomy): domain Bacteria; phylum Chloroflexota; class Anaerolineae; order Promineifilales; family Promineifilaceae; genus Trichofilum; species Trichofilum aggregatum. The sequence goes on from JADJUV010000009.1 coordinate 1,365, forward strand.
CCGCCAACCGCCAGGCCACGGAAAAGCTGGCCGAACATTTTTACAACAAATACGAATGGGATTTCCGCTACGATGACACCACCGACTGGCGACTCGTAGAAATTACCCCCCACAAAATTTTGGTCTGGGGTGATGGGTATGATCAAGAGGGGACAAGGGTGCTTTAGTTTCAAGTTTCAGGTTTCAGGTCTCAAGTTCGACTTGAAACCTGGAACTTGAAACCTGAAACTCCTCCCCCTCTTACGCGAATCCAATTTTTCTCCGGTAAACTGGCAACGTTACTTAATCTTTAAAGAGGATTGTTATGAGTATGAGATTTGATCGCTTTACCGAACGGGCACAGGACGCGGCCGCGCGCGCTTACAAAATCGTGCAGAGCTACGGCCACACCCAGGTTGACATTGAGCACATGTTTATGGCTCTCTTAGAACAAAACGATGGGGCCGTGCCCCGTCTAATCGAACACGTCGGCGCGGACATCAACGGCATGATGGCCCGCGTAGACGAAGAACTTCGCGCCACCCCCCGGGCTGGCGTCTATGGCGGCGGCGTGGGGCAAATATTCTATACCCCCCGCATTCGCACCGTACTGGAACTGGCTCAGGGTGAAGCCAGCCGCCTCAAAGATGAATTCATCTCCACCGAACACATCTTGTTGGCCCTTCTCAGCGAGCGCAACACCCCTACCGCCCGCATCTTGCAAGAGTTTGGTGTCACCCGCGAACGGGTGCTGGAAGGCATCGAGCACCTACGCGGCGGTCAACGCGTCACCGACCGGGGCGCCGAAGGGCGTTACCGTGCCCTGGACAAATTCAGCCGCGACCTCAGTGCCCTGGCCAAAGAAGGCAAACTCGACCCGGTCATTGGCCGCGACGAGGAAATCTTGCGCGTCATCCAGGTCTTGAGCCGCCGCACCAAAAACAACCCCGTCCTCATTGGCGAAGCCGGTGTCGGTAAAACCGCCATCGTCGAAGGGTTAGCCCAAAAGATCATCGCCTCCGATGTACCGGAAAACTTGCTCAACAAGCGGGTTTTGGCCCTCGATTTGGGCGGGATGGTGGCGGGTAGCCGGTTCCGGGGCGAGTTTGAGGAACGTCTCAAAGCCGTCATGGAAGAAATCCAGAAAGCCCAGGGTGAAATCATCCTGTTTATTGACGAACTACACACCGTTGTCGGTGCAGGCGCGGCGCAAGGGGCCATGGACGCCAGCAATATGATGAAACCGGCCCTGGCCCGGGGCGAATTACATTGCGTCGGCGCAACCACGCTGGATGAGTACCGCCAATACATTGAAAAGGACAGCGCGTTGGAGCGGCGGTTTGCCCCCGTTTTTGTGGATGAACCTTCGGTGGATGAGACGATTCAGATGCTGCAAGGGTTACGCGGCCGCTATGAGGCCCACCACAAAGTGCGTTATTCGGAAGAGGCGTTGGTTGCGGCCGCGAAACTCTCCGCCCGCTACGTCACCGACCGCCGCCTGCCCGACAAGGCCATTGACCTCATTGACGAATCCGCCGCCAAATTACGCATCGCCCTCTACACCCTGCCCCCCGACCTGAAAGAAGCCAAAAAGCGGCTCGATCAGCTCCAGGTAGAAGAAGAAGAAGCCCACACCGTGCGCGACTACGAACGGGCCGCCCGCATCCGCGCCGACCGTTTGCGCCTGGAAGGGGAGTTCAACGAAAAACGGGACAAATGGCGCTCCGAAAACAAAATTGATGAAGTCGTAGACCAAAACGACATCGCCGGCGTCGTGGCTGCCTGGACCGGCATCCCCGTCACCCAGATGATGGAAACCGAATCGTCCAAACTTCTGCACATGGAAGAACGGCTCCACGAACGCATCGTCGGCCAGGAACGAGCCATCGCTGCCCTGGCTGATGCCATCCGCCGTAGTCGCTCCGGCTTGGCCGACCCTGGTCGTCCCATCGGTAGCTTCATCTTCCTGGGTAGCTCCGGCGTGGGTAAAACCGAACTGGCGAAAGCCCTGGCCGCCTTCCTGTTCGACGACGAAGACGCCCTCATTCGTATTGACATGAGCGAATATCGGGAACAACACACCGTCAGCCGCCTATTCGGGGCACCCCCCGGTTACATCGGCTACGAAGAGGGCGGGCAACTCACGGAGCAGGTACGCCGCCGTCCCTACAGCGTTGTCCTCTTTGACGAAATCGAAAAAGCCCACCCGGATGTCTGGAATGCCCTTCTACAACTGCTAGACGATGGCCGCCTGACCGATGGGCAGGGGCGCGTCGTCAACTTCCGCAACACCGTCATCGTCATGACCAGCAACGTGGGTACATCCTTCGTCAAGCGGTCTGGGGCGTTGGGGTTTGTGGGTGCTGGGGCCAGCCGCGAGGAACAAGCCGATCACAAACGTATCGAAGAAGCCCTGAAAGGCACATTCCGGCCGGAGTTCATCAACCGCATTGATGAGATCATCATCTTTGAACCCTTGTCTGAAGAAAACATGTTGCAGATCGTAGACATGCAAATCAAGGATGTGATTGCGCGCCTGGCGGAACACGGCGGCGTCAACATCACCTTGACCGAGGCGGCCAAGAAGTGGCTGGCTAACCAGGGTTACGACAAGGATTTTGGAGCGCGGCCGCTGCGTCGAGCCATCCAACGTTACGTCGAAAGCCCGCTGTCCGTGCAACTGCTCCGCAACACCTTTGCTTCCGGTGACTCTATTGAGGTAGATGAAAAAGAGGGCGAGTTGGTGTTCAATAAAATTGAACCAACGGAAAAACAGCCCGCTTAAAAGCCAGGATTAAAGCAGGTACGCCTTGAGATTGGTTCAATCTTTGAGATTGAACCAATCTTCTGCCCACACTTCATCATCGTTTCAAGTTAAAGCCAAACAAAAAAGCCCTTCTTCACGAAGGGCTTTTTTGTTTTATGCTTGATTCAGTTGGTCTGGCTTAACCCTCATCTTCTTGAATCGTGCTATAACCCAGGCCAATAATCCCTAACGACACGGCGGCAATAATCGCCACCGTGAAAATGATCAACATGATCAACGCCAACAACCCCAACACAATCGCTGCACCCATCTCATCCTTCCTTGATAACTGATGACTTTTCACTGTGAGTCCAGGGAAAAGTCACGAATTAGCCCAATCTTTCTCTGATAACCTGGCGCTCTTAGCACCTTTGCGTGAGTTACTATCTCTAATTACGGAACAACTCCCGCACAATAATATTCCGCTGAATCTGGCTCGTACCCTCGTAAATCTGGTAGATTTTAGCATCCCGCATCAATTTTTCCACCGGATACTCTGCCATATAGCCATAACCACCAAACACCTGCACCGCATCCGTCGCTACCTTCATCGCTTTGTCGGCGGCATAGGCTTTGCCAAAGGCGGAAATGGTCGTGTTACGTACACCACTATCCACCGCCCAGGCCGATTTCCACACCAGCAGCCGGGCCGCTTCTACTTCCATCGCCATATCCGCAATCATATGCCCAATAGCCTGATGTTGCCAGATGGGTTTGCCCATGGCGTTACGCCCTTTGGCATATTGGATGGCTTCATCCAGCGCCCGTTGGGCCAGACCAACCGCCCCCGCCGCCGTAGCCGGACGACTACGGTCAAACACTTTCATGGCTGTCATAAAACCCGTGCCTTCATCCCCCAGCCGGTGACTGGCAGGCACTTCCACATTGTCGAAGATGACTTCGGCGGTATCGGAAGCGTGTTGGCCCATTTTGTTGAAGGGTTTACCCACACTAACACCCGGCCAATCCCGCTCGACAATGAAACAACTCATGCCGTTGTACCGTTGTTCCGGGCTGGTATAGGCAAAAACAGTGTAAAAGTTGGCGACGGTAGCCCCCGTGATAAAGGTTTTACTCCCGTTCAGAATGTACTTGTCGCCATCGCGGCGAGCCGTGGTACGGATACCAGCCACATCGGAACCGGCTTCAGGCTCTGTGAGGCAATAGGAAGCCATTTGCCCGTTGGCCATGCGGCCGCCATATTCCTGTTTTTGTTCGTGGCTTCCGGCAATTTTAATGGGCAGAAAGGCCAGCCCATTGACGCCGATGGCCGTGCTGACCCCGGTGCAACCCCAGGCTAATTCTTCGGCCACCAAAATTTCTTCAAACAGGCTCAGCCCCAGGCCACCATACTCTTCGGGCACAACCATCGTGGTCAAACCCATCTCCTGGGCTTCGCGGATAAGGGGCCAGGGGTATTCATGGGTATGATCATAATGCTCGGCCGCGGGCGCGATTTTTTCGCGGGCAAAACGGCGAGCTAACTGCTGAATCTCTTTTTGTTCATCGGTTGGTTCAAAATGGACAAAGGTTCCCTTGGCGTGGCTCATAATCTGCTCCATGGTTTTTGGGGTTTAAATTATGTCGCGCGGGGGGGGGGGCGGGCCAATGCTCTGGCCTGGGCGGGGATTTCTTATTCCCGATAAACTCTCATTTATTGACTAGGGTTAGCTCGCTAAAGTGGTCACTACGAACCCATACCCTCGTGAATCATCAATCTTTGGTAATAACTGGCCCTTGTTCGGCTTTGGAAATGTCAATGGTCATGGCCCCATCTTCATTGCCTGTGTCCAGAACAGCGGAACGCATGATGAGCCGTTTTTCGGCGATGGGGCCTTCCACGTACACACGGGAGAAGGCAAACCCTTCCAACTCGGCACTGTCCCCCACCAGAATATCGCCAATGATAGCGACACGGGTGCCACCAGGTGTGTCTACCTCACGCCCTTTGAGATCACCCAGTTTGATCCAGGTTTCGGCTTCACTGAATTGGGTGTTGTCAGTCACCACGTCAGAGCGGTTGACCAGGATGGCATCCACACCCAATACTTTAACGTTGGGCAGAGGAATAATTAAATCTTTGCGTTTGAGCAACCCTTCACGTCCGAGGTGAAGCCCTACTACCTGAGAAAGTTCTTTGTTCATGTATAAATCTTTGACTTCGCCAACATGGCGACCTTCGTTCATACTGAGGATCGGTTTGCCGATGATGTCTTTGCCGAAACGCATGATGTGCCTCCTGGTAGGTAATGGGGGAAGGGTGTGTACGGGTAAATATTGATTGTCAGCCAGCCGTTGAAAACTGCTATTTGTTGGGGTTGACTGCAATTGGCTAGATTATAACGCGGTTTAGGGTGGGGCCAAAGGGTTTTGTGACACAGCGCGTTATCTTTGCAGAAATTCGGTGATGATGGCGGTATGGAGAGGGAATGCCAGTGGTTCTGGTTGGGTCAAGATAATTCGTTCACTACATTCAGGGGTCGGGATGAAGGGGGGCAAGGCGTGGGCCGGGATGTGGGGAGCCAGGCCAAAAATGAGGACGGTGCCATCGGGGGCACTACGGACGCGGTATTCGGTGATCGCGGCCGCGTCTACCACCACCCCGGCTTCTTCATAGAGTTCGCGCGCGGCCGCGGCCTGCCAGCTCTCTCCCACCTCAATATAACCACCCGGCAAGGCCAATTGCCCCAGACGCGGCTCAATCGCCCGCCGCACGACCAATACCCCATCCCCTACCGGCAACAGCAACACCGCCACCGGCAGTGGGTTGCGGTAACTTACATCACCACAATGGCTACAACTGCGCGGCCAACCCACTTCCACCGGAAACCGCGTACCACAAGTTGAACAATAAGCGTTTTTGCTGAACATGCGGCTGATTATATCGGCAAAGGGGGAAAGGGGCAGAGTGGCAGAGTGGCAATGTGGCAAAGTAAGATCGTCTCGTGCAACTCTGCAACTCTGCAACTCTGCAACCCGCAACTCTCACAACCCCATACTTTGGTTGGCAACCAGAGCCACCGCCTGGGCTTTAAACTCAGCCACAGACATGGCCCCGCGATCCTCACCGGCGCGTGTGCGGACGGCTACTGCCTGGGCTTCCGCTTCTTTATCACCAATAACCAGCATGTAGGGCATCTTCAACAACTGCGCGTTACGGATTTTTTTGTTCATACGATCATCACTCTCATCCACCTGCACCCGTAGACCGGCTACACGCAATTCATTGGCTACCCGCCGGGCATAGCCGTTGTGCCGCTCGGCAATGGGGATCACCACAGCTTGCACAGGAGCAATCCATAAAGGAAACGCTCCGGCAAAATGCTCAATAAGAATGCCGATGAATCGCTCCAATGAACCGTATATGACTCGATGCACCACCACCGGGGACTTCTCCTGACCATCTCGGTCTGTATACGTTAAGTTAAAGCGTTGTGGTAATTGATAGTCCAGTTGAATCGTGCCCATCTGCCATTCACGTCCCAGGGCATCCGCCATATAAATGTCTACTTTTGGTCCATAAAACGCGCCATCACCCACAACCACTTCATAGCCATCCGGGCCAGCATGTTCCAGCAAAATGCGCTGTAAAATGGCCTCAGCCCGATTCCACGTTTCGATTTCGCCAAGAAACCCTTCTGGTCGCGTACCCAATTTCAGTGAGTAGGATAGGCCGAATAAGGCATAGAACTTATCCACCAGCTTGAATATGCGCTGGTACTCCTCTTCAATAAGCTCCTCACTGAGAAAAATATGGGCGTCGTCTTGTTTGAAGTTTTGCACTCGGAGCAGACCGTGTAATGTGCCTGCTCGTTCCAGCCGGTGCAGCGAATCCGTATCGGCCAGGCGCAACGGCAGATCGCGGTAGCTCCGTTTTTTCAGGCCAAAGATGATCATGGCGTTGGGGCAGTTCATGGGTTTGAGCAGGTATGTTTTCTGTTCGTCTACCTGAATGAGGAACATATTGTCCCGGTAATGATCCCAATGACCAGATTGCACCCATAATTTTTTGTCGTTGACCAGCGGTGCGGCGATTTCCTGGTAGCCTTCGGCTTCATGCACTTCCCGCCAGTACTGAATGAGCTGGTTGAGAACTTTCATGCCGTTGGGGAGCCAATAAGGCATACCCGGAGCCGTCTCGTCTAAATGAAATAGCTCTAACTGCTTACCCAATTTGCGGTGGTCGCGCTTTTGGGCTTCTTCCAGACGTTGTAGGTGGGCGTCGAGGTCGGCCTGGTTAAGCCAGGCTGTACCGTAGAGGCGTTGCAGTTGCGGCCGCGTTTCATCGCCACGCCAATATGCCCCACTAGAGCGCAGGAGCTTCACCCCGTCCGGGTCAATCTCGGCCGTGTTGGCTACATGCGGACCTCGGCACAAATCAAGGAAATCCCGTTGCTGGTAGATACCAACTTCCGTCACCGGTTCAGCCAGAGGCTCGCCGTTTTCATCTAGTTTGCCCTGGGCCAGGGCGTGGATCAGCTCCAGCTTGTAAGGCTGGTCGGCGAAGAGGGCCAGGGCTTCAGGGACGGGGAGAGATGAGGGTTGGAACGCGGCCGCGGCCTTTAGCAACTCCCTCATCTTCCCCTCAATTCGGGCCACATCCTCTGGCGAAAACGTCAGCGGTTTCCCCTTCTCATCCTGTCCCAAATCAAAATCATAATAAAACCCATCCTCGATGGGCGGACCAATCGCCAACTTCACCTGCGGGTAAAAAAACTGCACCGCTTCCGCCATTACATGCGCCGCCGAATGGCGCACCCTGTACAAAAAAGATTGTTCGTAAGATTCAGATACCGGTTTCATGGGATTCTCCTTCAGATGGGAACTCATAGGAACTTATGGGAACTCTAGGAACGCAAAGCCACGCATTCATCCGTGTTTCCCCTATCCGTGTATATCTCCACAGCAATTCTGGGAACGCAACTCATTGACTCGGCAAAACAAAAAAGCCGCTCAATTGAGCGGCTTTTCCTGGTAACGGGTAACTTTTGACGGGTTACTTTAAACCACCGCTCACAACTCCATACTCTTATTGGTAGTCAGGGTCAACGCCTGCGCCTTGAACTCAGCCACAGCCATGGCCCCCCGATCCTCACCGGTGCGTGTACGTACCGCCACAGCCTGGGCTTCCGCTTCTTTATCCCCAATGACCAGCATATAGGGTATCTTCAACAACTGGGCGTTACGGATTTTCTTGTTCATACGATCATCACTCTCGTCTACCTGCACACGCAGACCGGCTACCCGTAATTCACTGGCTACCTGCCGGGCATACTCATTGTGGCGATCCGTAATCGGCACAACCATCGCCTGAACTGGCGAGAGCCACAGTGGAAACGCCCCGTTGAAATGCTCAATCAGAATGCCGACGAACCGCTCCATACTGCCAAACGGGGCACGATGAATCATAACGGGGCGATGTCTTTGTCCGTCTTCACCGGTGTACTCCAGGTCAAACCGTTGCGGCAGCAGGAAGTCCACCTGTACCGTGCCCAACTGCCATTCCCGCTTCAGCACATCACGGAAGATAAAGTCCAACTTAGGACCGTAAAAGGCGGCTTCACCCACTTCCACTGTGTAATTCATGCCTACCTTATCGGCGGCCTGGCGGATGGCCTCAACGCCTTGCGCCCACATTTCCGGTGTACCCGCATACTTATCACTGCTGGGGTCATTCGTGCCCAACCGGGCGCGGAAATCATGGAAACCCATGGTGTTGAACACATGTTGAATCAAGCTAACCACACCGATGAACTCTTCTTGGAGTTGCTCCGGTGTCACAAACAGATGGGAGTCATCTACGGTGAACCCACGCACCCGTGTTAGCCCGGTCAATTCGCCGCTTTGTTCATAGCGATAAACCGTGCCAAATTCGGCCAGCCGCAGAGGTAAATCCCGGTAACTGCGGGATTCGCTCTTGTAAATTTCGATATGATGGGGGCAGTTCATCGGTTTGAGCATGAACTGTTCCCCATCGACGTCAATCGGTGTGTACTGACTATCTTTGTAATACGGGTAGTGCCCACTGGTGATATACAAATCCAGCTTGCCAATGTGTGGCGTGATAACCGGCAGATAACCCCGCTCTAACTGAGCTTGACGCAAAAACCGTTCCAACTCTTCGCGTAAGACGGCCCCTTTGGGCAACCAGAGCGGCAAACCAGCACCCACCAGTTGCGAAATATGGAATAACCCCAACTGTTTACCTAACCGTCGGTGATCGCGATTGCGGGCTTCTTCCAGCCGCTGCAAATATTCCTCTAGCTCCACTCTGTTCGCCCAGGCTGTGCCATAAATGCGCTGAAGTTGTGGATTTTTCTCGTCGCCACGCCAGTAGGCGCCGCTGGCCCGCAGAATCTTGACCGCATTGGCTTTTACTTGGGAGGTGAAACCAACGTGTGGTCCACGGCACAAGTCTACAAATTGCCGATGCTGGTAGATGCCCACTTCCTGCACGGCTTCGGTGGTGGGGTTGCCCATCTCATCCACTTTGCCCGCCGCCAGGTCGCGGATCAACTCTAGTTTGTAGGGCTGGTCGGCGAAGTGGGCCAACGCCTGCTCGATGGACATGGTATATTGCTCGAATTTGGCGTTTTGTTTGAGCAATTCTTTGAACCGGGATTCGATCTTTTCCAAATCTTCTGGGGTGAAGGTACGGGCTTTGCCATTTTCATCTTTGCCCAGGTCAAAGTCGTAATAGAAGCCATCTTCGATGGGCGGGCCAATGGCTAGTTTGGTTTCGGGAAATAGCTCTTTGACGGCTTCGGCCATGACGTGGGCAGCGGAATGGCGCAAGCGATATAGGTCGGATTGGATGTAGGGGATATTGGTTTCGGACATGGGATGCTCCTAAAAACGTGTTGCGTAAGGAAACTCCTGGGAACTGAGCGGAACTCTAGGAACTCTCGGGATGGAGTTCCCAGGGGTTCCTATTTTTCCCGGCTACGGGAAACAAAAAAACGCCATCACCCGGTATTGGGGCGATGGCGTCTCGCGGTTCCACCCAATTTCAGTAAACAGTGGACAGTTTGGAGTGAGCAGTGCGTTTATATCACTGAGTTACCTTAAACTGTGCTGTACTCTCATTGTGGCCTATAACGGGGCAACCCGGATTGTTTTACTTGTAACTTGAGACATCTAACGAGTTACTTTCTAACAATCACTCCTGGGGGGTATTGGTCTTGTCTTTGTGGTGTGGGCTTTCAGCCGATGGCCCTTCACTCTCTAACACGGTGTCAAAACCAACATGTCCCAGTCAACGTTTTGTTGATGACTTATGTAGCGAATTATAAGAGGATGCGGCCGCGTGTCAAGCCTTTTAACGCAACCCAACACCCAGCCCTTTCTTTTCGGGATGCCCCACAATGCACCTTTTTTGCCCCGGTTTGCCCATCAAACGTGCCATGTTATAATGATTTTCACTGATTAATTGATTTTCAGGTGAAAATGACTGAAAAATCTCCGGCAAACCGACGGCCTCACGCACGTATCCAACTACCTTTATGGGCGGTAGGTGTGTTAGTTTTGCTAACCCTTCTCCTGCTTGTTGGTAGTGCCGTCTGGGTGTACCGTACCGTAGAGGCGATTGCCTCAGACACAGAATTGTTTGAACCTGTTTTTACGGCTCCTGTGGGCGGTACGCCGCAACCGCCCTCGGTAATTATTACCTCAGAAACGCCCGCCAGCCTCAATGCCAACGACCAACCGATTATTTCTAGCAATGCGTTTCAGCCCTGGGCCGGGCAGGACCGGGTGAATGTCTTATTGTTGGGGATTGACCAACGCTGTGATGAATCTGGCCCCACGCGTACAGATAGCATGATGGTGATCACGATTGACCCGGTGGGCAAGAGCGCGGCCGCGCTCTCCATCCCACGTGATTTATGGGTAGAAGTGCCCGGCTTTGGCGTAGACCGTATCAACTCGGCTCATTACACTGGTGAACTCAACGAATACCCTGGCGGTGGCCCGGCATTGGCCGTAGAAACGGTAGCCGCCACCCTGGGTGTGCCGATTGATTATTATGTGACTGTCAACTTCGATGCTTTTGTCGAGGTTGTAGATTTAATCGGGGGCATTACCATTACCGTGCCAGAAACCATTGATGATCTAAAATACCCCGATAGGTGTTATGGCTATGACCCGTTTCATATTGAAGCGGGCACGTATCAGATGGATGGGCAAACGGCGTTAAAATATGCACGTACCAGAGCTACATTTGGGGGTGATGTGGATCGCGCAGGCCGACAACAACAGGTTGTCCTGGCTGTGCGCGATAAGGTATTGTCCTTGAATATGGTGCCACAGCTTCTCGGTCAATCGTTGGAGTTATGGCAGTCATTTCGGAACAATGTCCAGACCAATTTCACCCCCGATCAGGTAATTCAACTGGCTCTGTTGGTGCAAGAGATTCCACGTGAGAGCATCCAGACGGCGGTCATTGATTACAACTATGTATTCAGTGAAACGACGCCGGATGGGCAACAGGTGCTTGTGCCGAACCGGGACAGGATTCGCCAGTTGCGTGATCAGTTGTTTGCCCCGCCCGCTATTCCCACGCCGGTAATTGAGAACTTGCCAGAGCATGCGGCAGAAGAAGCGGCCCGTGTTGCCATCTTAAATGGCACCAGTGCGTTTGGCCTCGCGGCCGCGACGCAGTCGTATCTCCAAAGCCATAACTTGAGCGTTACCGAAATCGGTAACGCCGATGCCGCCACCTATCGTACCACGCAGATCATTGACTTCGGTTCCCACCCGTTTACCACCCGGTATCTGACACAACTGATGGGCATTCCTCCGCTTAATGTCAGCACAGGCACCAATCCTGATGGGGATTATGATGTGTTGATCATTATCGGCGATGATTGGGAAGTACCATAACCAGGATTTGTTCGGAGTGAAACCAGACTTTTCTCTCTGTGCCCCTGTCGTCACGCGGCAGGCTGGTTCCGGTTTCTCGCCTTCAATCGTCAGGGTTAAATAGCAGATAGAACAATCAGCCCAGCTGATTGTTCTTGGTTTCCTGTTTGTATGACCTGACAACTTCCTTCTTCGCCAGAGGAGAGGACATGCGCATATCCAAACTCAGATGCCTGTTGGCCGGCTCTTTGCTGTTGCTGACTATCTCTTGCCGTTCCCCACGGCCAGAGATGCCAGCTACCAGTTCAAGCGGCACCAGCCAGGATGCCACTCCCCCCGAGATTCAAGAGTCTGCGCCGCAACCCACAGACACTTTCCCCTCTCTTGAACCTATCCCACTCGCTTCACCCCTTACAAATAACCCAGATGATTTAACGCTGACGCCTGTCCAGGAGTCGGAAACAGGGGTTCCACCTGGATGGAAGTGGGTTGGGTTGTTGGATGATGGGGCCAGAATTATTGTGCCGGAGACCTGGGTAGACCTGGCGGCTCTTTTGGATACGCCGGAAACGGTTGCCCGGTTGGGTCCAACGGTGCGCCTGGCGGTGACAGACTCGAAGGAGACGAGTAACCGCTTGTTCCGACCAACAACGAATAACGCGGCCGCAGTCGGTAACGGCGCATTTGGGCTACTATTGTTGGATACATCCTTAAGTGGTAGTGCCACGCAGGGGCTACAACAGGCCCTGGGCCAGAATGCCACCCTGGTGAACACCATACAATCGGTCGTGATCAATGGCGTAACCGGAGCCATGGCCGATGTTGTGGGTAATCCTCTTGGTTTTTTGCCTGTCAGCAGTGATAACCTGCGTTTGCGGGTTGTGACCCTGACCCCGGCGGGTGATAGTGAAGGTCAATGGTTGGTGGTATGGGGCGCGGCCGCGGATCAATGGAACTTGTATGAACCTCTTTTCACCCAGATGACCGATTCCCTCGAACTATTTGGTGGCCCCGAACTCGTCACCACCGTTACCCCGCGCAACGTGGTTGGTACCCTCACCAACGGCGTTCAAGTAACCGGCAACCTGACCAACAGCGACACCGATACCTGGCTCTTTAACGGCCAGAGCGGCACTTACGCCACCATCTCCCTCATTCCCGAAAATAGTACCAACTCCGATCTTATTCTTTCGCTTATTGATCCGGCCGGCAAGACAATCGAGGTGATGGATAGTGGCTTTGCCAGTGACACAGAAGTGCTCGTTGATATATTGCTTTACCGTACCGGCACCTACCAGATTCAAGTAACGGAATTTTTCCGCCAGCCGGGACGGTACAGCTTGCGCCTCTTTATCGCCGACGAGCCTCAGTTTGATGGCGGCGGTCGCCTCACCATTGGTCAGGAAGTGAGTAGCCAACTTCCGGCAAACGGAGTGCAGACCTGGGTGTTTGAAGGCAGTGCGGGCGAAACCGTGAGTGTTATTCTCACCCCCCTGGAAGATCAATTTGATGCCGTGTTAGAACTGGTGGGGCCAGATGGAACCCAACTGGTCAACCTGGATGAAGGGTTTAGTGGCGATGCTGAAGTGGTGGTGAACCTGGAACTGGCGGTTACCGGGGAATATGTCATTGTGGTACGAGAATTTAATGAGCGGGGTGGCCGTTATTCGCTCTCATTGAACGAAGGGGGTGCCGCGCTGACCAATTTTTATGATGCCGGGAACCTTGAATATGGTCAGGTGAAGAGTGAAACTTTGCAGGAAGATGAGGCTCACGCCTGGTTTTTTGTCGGTGAAGCGGGTGATGAGGTTACGCTTGTGGTCACCCCCTCTCCCCTAATGCTGATCTGGCGGTATGGCTTTTGGATCCTAACTTGCAACGGCTGGTCATGCAGGATGAGTTTTTCTATGGTGAAACGGAAACTGTGGTATACACCCTACCTACCGCCGGGCAATATGTCATTTTGGTACAGGAGTTTTTTGGTGAAACCGCATCGTATCAAATTGTCCTGACGGGCGGAACCAACAGTTCGGTTGAATTGGCCGGTAATATTAGTAATGGGGAAACAGTAACGGGCAATATTCCTCTGGGCAAGGAGGTGGTATGGGTGTTTGCGGCGCAACCAGGGGATGTGATTACGGTGACGGTGCGGCCGCAAGATGATCATAGCGATCTCGTCCTTATCCTCCGTGACCCCGACAACAATGTAACCATCGTCGTGGATAATGCCCTTTCTGGGGAAGAAGAGACTATTCTGGCCTTTCCTATCACCATTAGTGGTGAATGGACCATATTGTTGCAAGAGTTTTTTGACGAAGAAGGGCTTTATGAATTAACCTTAGTCCAGATGACCCCATAAGGCCAGTCGCAAAAGTTTAACGTCGCCCAACGAATTTTCCCGTTTTACCCTTTCAAGTAGTCTATGTCTGTCGTTTATATGGTCCTCGCCTGGTTTGTAGGGGTGTGGCTGGCATCTGTTTTGCCGCTACCACCTTCAGCTTTGGTCTGGTTGGTGGGCGGAGGGCTGTGTGTGCTGGTGGGGTTGATAGGGCAACGGCGGGGCCAGATGTTTTGGCTCGTTTGTGTGGGTATGGCGGGGCTGGGTTGCGGCCGCATGCTCAGCGCCCAGCCCGTCATCAATACCTCCCACGTCTCTTATTACAACAACAGTGGCGAACTCACCCTCACCGGGTTGGTGATCGCCGAGCCAGACGTGCGTGACCGCTCCGTTAATCTGCGCCTGCAAGCCGAAACCCTGCAACTACCCGGCGGCCTCACCTTGCCAGTCACTGGGGTCGTGCTGGTGCAGGCGTCTCGTTTTCCCCTTAGCCAGTACGGTGACCGCCTGGAACTGCGCGGCGAACTAGAAGTTCCCCCTGAATCAGACAGCTTTAGCTACAAAGATTACCTGGCCCGACAAGGCATCCACAGCCTCATCAGCTTTCCCCGCCGGATCACCCTGGCCGAAGGGCAAGGGTCTCCCTTTCGCCACGCTATCCTTCAGGTCAAAAGCCGCGCCCAGGCCACCATCAGCCAGATAATGCGGGAACCACAGGCTTCTCTGCTGACGGGTATTTTATTGGGCAACGATAACGGTCTCCCCCCAACCTTGAAGGATGATTTTCGCACCACTGGTATGTCCCACATTATCGCCATATCAGGGTTCAATGTGATGTTATTGGTGGGGGTGTTGCTCAAAGTGCTGGAGCCGGTGGCGGGAAAACGGTACGCCACCATCTTGACCGGCGTGGGCATTGTTTTGTATGCCATTTTGGTAGGCGGTGATGCGTCGGTGGTGCGGGCCACCTTGATGGGCGGCCTTTACCTGTTCTCAACCCGGTTTTTGGGCCGACCCACCTACCCGTTTGCCGCCCTGTTTGGAGCCGGGTTTGTGATGACCCTGGCGGATCCGTTGACCTTGTGGGATGTGGGTTTCCAACTGAGTTTCATGGCGACGCTGGGACTGATGCTTTATGCGGATCGTTTTAGTCAGGCGCTACAGAATCGGTTGGCCCATTATCTGGATGCCCGCGCCACAGGCTGGGTGATGGCCCTGCTTTCGGAAGCGGTGTTGGTTTCGCTGGCGGCCCAGGTGCTTACTTTACCGCTGATGATGGCCTATTTTGGGCAATTGTCGCTGGTTAGCCTGTTAGCGAATGTGCTGGTGTTACCCGTGCAGCCCGCGGTGATGGTCTGGGGTGGCCTGGCGACGCTGGTGGGGTTGATGAGTCCGGTGTTGGGGCAGGTTCTGGGTTGGGTGGCCTGGCTGTTCCTCTGGTACACGGTGGGGGTGGTGCGCCTGTTGGCGAATGTGCCCGCGGCCGCGGTACCCATTACCATTTCTCCCTCACTGGTCATCATCCTTTACGCCCTCATTTTGGGGCTGACCTGGTGGAGTGGGCAAGAAGCCGAACGCCGCCAACGGCTTTGGGCGAGCGCCCGGCGTAATCTCAACCAAAAAATGGCCGCTACCGGTAGTGTGGTTGTGGGCATGTTGGCATTGCTTTGGGGCAATACCCAGGCCGATGGTCAACTGCATCTGCTCTTTTTTGACGTGGGCCAGGGCGATGCCATCTTTATTCAAACCCCGAGTGGGCGTCAGATTTTAATTGATGGTGGGCTGTACCCGTCGGTGTTGCAGGATCAATTGGGGCGGCAAATGCCCTTTTGGGACCGGGAACTGGATTTTGTCATTGCGACCCATCCCGATGCGGATCATGTGGCTGGTTTGCCGGGCGTATGGGAACGGTACGCAGTGGGGCAACTGATTACCGATGGCACCGGTTTAGGGGCATCGCCGGTGTTTGATGCGGTATTGCAGGGGGCCGAGGCCGCGGGTACACCCATTCACCGGGCGCAGGCCGGTGAAATGATTGTGGTGGAAGATGGGGTGTGGTTGGAGATTTTGCACCCCGCGGCCGCGTTAGACCCGGATAATCAGAATGACAACTCGGTGTCGGTGCGGCTGGTGTATGAAGATTTTTCGCTCTTGTTGACGGGGGATGCCGAGCAGGCGGGAGAAGCGGCGATGTTGGCTAGCGGCCGCGAATTGCAGGCGCTCGTCTTTAAGGCGGGTCATCATGGCTCCAACACCTCTAGTAGTGCCGAATTTTTGGCGGCGGTGCGGCCGCGTATTGTCATCGTTTCCGCTGGTCTGGATAATCGTTATGGTCATCCCCACCGGGAATTACTCGAGCGTGTGGCCCAAATTGGGGCCGTACTTCTCCGTACAGATGAATTGGGTACAATTGAGATTGTTAGTAATGGGGAGGAGATGTGGTTGCAGGCGTATGGCAAGTGAGTTTGTGTTACTTGCCCAACAACAATAACGAGGGAGAAGGTGAAGGTGAACGAAAATCAATCCAATACGAAGAGTTATAGTGACCTGGTGAAATTCGGCATATTTCTGCTGATTTTGGCCGGGGTAATTTTGGTGGTGTCCCTATTGCGGCCGCTGATCTTTAGCCGCATTGTGCCCGCGGTAACTGGCGGTAGCGCAACAGGGGGTTCCCCGGATGAAGGTCAGGGTGGTCTGCCCGTACCCACACCAGCGGTAATTGATCAGCCCGCTTATCCGGCCCCTGATGAAGGGTTGGTGGTTGTGCCCGTGGAAACAGGAGACGACGCGGCCGCGTATCCTGGCCCCGACAGCTCACCCCCCATGACCGACACGGTGCTACCCCCCGTCTCCTTTACGGATTACATTACCCACACCCTTCAGCCCGGTGAAAACCTGACCCGCATCGCCACCCAATATGGCGTCACCATTGAGGAGATCATCCTGGCTAATCCCGATATTGCCAACCCTGACAATATTCAGGCCGGTATAGCCTTACGGATTCCGGTCAAAGCTACCCCCGCCCCCTAAAAAGCCTCTGAAAGAACCTGTCTTCCGTTTGTAGTGACCGCTTTAGCGGGCCAGCCGACTAAAGTCGTCACTACAAACGGGGCGTCTGCTTAACGCTGCTCTCGTCTTCCGTTTGTAGTGACCGCTTTAGCGGGCCAGCCGACTAAAGTCGTCACTACAATCGGGGGCTGGTCTGCTTAACGCACGACCTGCACCTGTACCCCGGTTTGTGTTTGTATGGTAGCCGCTAAAGCCCACACTTGATCTTCGGCTGTTTTCTGTTCGGTCGCTTCTTCTCTCTCCGGGTAACCCAAAACAACCAGTGTCGCCTCTGACTCTTTCACTAATTGCACAATTTCTTGCTCCAGGTCGCCCAGGCGGATCTCCGTTTGGGCGGTAACTCCTTGAGCTTGCGCCTGCCTCTGGGCCAACAAGAGAATGCCCTCACCTAAGGTGCGCATTTCCTCTTGCCCACGGATGACTTCGGTAGGGTCCGCGGCCGCGTCAAACCCCGCCTCATTAATCACATGCAAAAAAATCAGCTTGCCATCCCCCTGTTGAGCCAACTCAATGGCGATTTCCGCTAATTTCTGGCTGGCACTGCCACCCCGCACCGGGCACAAAATTTGGGCTTTATCCAGATCAAAACGGCGGGTCTGCGGCCAAATGGGCGCACTAATAATGTAAGCCGCACTAGCCAGAGCATGTGCCCCTACCGGAGCCGTGAGAAAGAAGAACAAAATAATGAGAATGACACGGGTTGTGGTTGTGGCATCGGCAAAGTAGAACAAAGCCGCCAGGGCAATGCCGCTGATGCCAAGGGTTGAGGCTTTGGTGGCTGCGTGCATACGGGTGTACAAATCGGGCAGGCGCACAATACCAATCGCCGCGACCAGCATAAAAAACAGACCGCTGGCGGCTAGAAACAGGACGATCACATCTCGTACCCCACTCATGCTTGTGCCCCTCGTTCAATATAACGGGCAAAAGCCAGGGTACTCAAAAAACCAATCAGGGCAACCACCAGAGCCGCATCCAGAAAAACAGGATCGTTCACCCGCATACTGTACAGCACAATAATCGCCACAACTTCCACGGTGATTTGATCCAGGGCCACCGCCCGGTCTGCGATGGTGGGGCCAAGCCACAAACGGATGGCGCACAGGATAACGGTGACGGCCAGTAAGAGGATGGCGCTGTCGAGCAGCCAGTGGGTGATACTCATCGGGTTACCTCCAACGTTCGTGCTTCCAGGCCGGACTTAATTCTCCGGATGAATTCCTGCTCATCATCAACGTAGATGCCGTGGACATATAATAACTGGCCGTTGGGGGACAGTTCCAGGCTGAGTGAACCAGGGGTCAGGGTGATCAGGTTGGACAGCAGGGTGATCTCAGCATCGGTGCGGACATCCAAGGGCACGGCCACGATGCCGGGTTTGATGTTGAGTTGCGGCCGCAATACCATCTTGGCTACCTGTATATTGGCCGTTAGTAGTTCATAGAGAAAGAACCCCAGAAAACGAATGACCCCATTCACTTTTTGGATATACCTTTCCGAAGCAAAGGTACGCCTGGTTAATAACATCAAGCCATAACCAAGAATGACACCCATCACAAAATTAGCGGCACTAAATTCGCCGGTTAGGAACATCCATACCAGGGCCAGACCAATATTGCCGGTGAAAAAACTCATAGTTGCTTCTCCTTGGAAGATAGCATTTCAGCCGGTCAGCCGGTCAGCTAAGAAGCTGAAAGCTGAAATGCTGACAAGCTGAAATGCTGAATTGCTGAATTGCTACTCCCCCCCTAATACGGCTGTGATATAAAGTTCCGGCTGGAGCAGGGTCGCGGCCGCGGTGGATGTCAATGTGTATATTCCTTCCGCGCCCAACCCCATCAGCAGGCTCAACAAAGCCAGGATCGCAATGGGCATCAATCTCAACCAATCGGAGCCAGATGGTAATGTGTTGACCGGGCTAATTTCGTCGCTCTCGGGTCGGGGTTTCCAAAATGCTTCATTCCAAATCTTCATCATCGAAAACAAGGTCAGCACACTCACGAACAGACTCACCGCTACCATGAGGTATTGTTCACTCTCTAAACCGGCCCGGATCAACACAAATTTGCTAAAAAAACCGGATAGAGGCGGTAAACCCGCCAGAGAAAGCGCGGGAACAAGAAACAGAACGGCCAAAATGGGATATGAGCGAATCAAACCGCCCAATTTTTTCAGGTCGGCCGTGCCCCCTCGCTGCTCCACCATGCCACTCACCAAAAACAGAGCCGTCTTCACAATGATGTGATGGGTAATGTAAAAGATGGCCCCGGTCAGGGCCAGCGGGGTGAAAATTCCCAGCCCCATAATCATGTACCCTATCTGGCTGATGATGTGAAAGGAGAGAACGCGGCGAATGCCATTTTGGGCCACCGCCCCGAAAACACCTACCAGCATGGTTAGCCCGGCAATAACCAAAATCAGGGTGTGGGTGAAGGCCATGTCTTGCAAAAAGATGAGGGTAAAAACCCGGATCAGGGCGTACACACCAACTTTGGTTAATAAACCGGCAAATATGGCAGAGACGGCTGGGGGAGGGGTATGGTAGGATGCGGGTAACCAAAAGAAGAGAGGAAACAACCCGGCTTTGATGCCAAAGGCGATGAGGAACAGGCTGGCTAGCAGGGTGGTGAGACCAGGCGCGGCCGCGGCCAGTTTCACCGACAAATCAGCCATGTTTAGGGTTCCGGCGGTTCCGTACACAATCCCCAAGGCACTCACAAACAAAATGGATGACACCATGTTGATGACCACATATTTGAGGCCCCCTTCGAGTTGTCCACGTTCGCCGCCCAGGGTCATCAGGCCAAAGGAGCTGATGAGCATGACTTCAAAAAAGACGTACAGGTTAAACAGGTCGCCGGTAATGAAGGAGCCACAGACACCCATGAGCAAGAACTGGTAAAGGGCATAAAAACCCATCTGTTCGCGGCCGCGGTCTATACTACCCACGGCGTAAATCTGGACGGTCATGCCCATCAGGGTTCCCAGCGTCAACATGATGGCACTAAACAGATCCACCACAAAGGTAATGCCATACGGGGCCAGCCACCCCCCCATTTGCGCGACCAGAATATCGCCCTCAGCCACACGGAATAACAGTGTCACGGCTGTCAGTAAGGCCAAAAAGGAGCCGGTCAAGGAGACCACTCGTATCACCCTAAGCCGCCGCCGGAGCAATAAAATGATAATGCCGGTGAACAAAGGAATTAAAACCGGAAAAACGATTGATTGTGTGATCATAGGGGTCTGGAAAACGCCTCAAGCCCCAAATGCCCGGCACCGCTAAAGTTGGCTTCTTTGAATGGACTTACACATTGTTTTATTGATCGGTGGTTTGTAGTTCATCCAGGTCGTCATGCCCGGTGGCCTGGTTGGCCCGATACGCCAAAACCAGGACGAAGGCGGTGACACCAAAACTAATGACAATAGCGGTAAGAATTAACGCCTGGGGAACCGGATCAGCCACAACAGTGACGGTGTTGCTGGGGTCAATCAAGGGAGCCGCTCCCCGCTTCAGCCCCCCCATGGTGAACAGGAGCAGATTAGCCCCGTGGCCCAGCAACCCCAGGCCAATGATGAGTTTGACGATGCTGCGGCGCAGGAGCATGTAGGTTCCGGTGCCAAATAATGTGCCGACGATCAGAGCCATCATGATTTCCATTGTTCCACCTTTTCAATCAGATGCAGGACAACGATGAGTGTCATGCCTACGACCACCAAAAATACGCCCAGATCAAAGATAAATGGGGTGCCAATTTCGCCCAGCCCCGGAATGGTGATCTCAGGCCACAGCCCGGTCATGAGCGGTTGGCCCAGAAATAAGGGGATGATGGCGGCCAAGCAGGCAATTAAGAGGCCCAGGGCCAGGGTAAGTTGGGCCTGAGCGATGGGGAAAACGGCTTCGGCG
Organism: Candidatus Trichofilum aggregatum; assembly: GCA_016716885.1. GTDB lineage: Bacteria > Chloroflexota > Anaerolineae > Promineifilales > Promineifilaceae > Trichofilum > Trichofilum aggregatum. The sequence goes on from JADJUV010000009.1 coordinate 22,323, forward strand.
TAGCGTAGGCCGCCAGCCAGGGCTAACAGGATAATGGCCGCGGCCGCGACCAGTCCACCAATAAACCCACCCCCCGGCGCATTATGTCCCCGCAAAAACAGAAAAACAGCAAACAACAACAGCAACGGTAATATCGCCCGTGTCGCCGTTCGTACAATGATTGAATCCATTACCATATTGGACCTCTTGGAAAAGCATTTCAGCCGGTCAGCATTTCAGCATTTCAGCATTTCAGCATGTCAGCCTCTTAGCTGACCGGCTGACTAGCTGACCGGCTGACCAGCTACTCCCTATCCCGCAATAGCGCAAAAATGCCAATCGCCGCAATCGCCAGCACCGTAATTTCCCCTAACGTATCCACACCGCGAAAATCCACCAGGATGACATTGACGATATTGCGCCCGTGGGCCAGGGGATAACTATTGGTGGTGAAATATTCACTCAAGGATAAGTCGGTGTGAGGTAGAGTGATTGCCGTCGCCAGCAAAACCAACCCTACCGCCACCAGCCCCACCATGCCCGAAATGAGAAAATCACGCCCATGTTCTCGTTTGGTTGTGTGCTCCTGAAAGAAGGGGGGCAAAAAATGAAACACCAGGAGAAACACAATCACCATCAGGGTTTCGATGAGTAATTGGGTCAAAGCCAGGTCTGGGGCGCTGAATAACACAAAAAAGAGAGAAACTAAGGCGCCAATCACCCCTAATCCGGCAATCGCTTCCAGGCGACCCCCGGCTCTGGTGATCATAAATGCGGTCACAATGATGATGAGACCAAAGACGATTTCATAAACGGTGGGGGAAATCAGAGGGATGTCGGCCCAGTTGAGTAGCTCACCGGTGCGAAAGAGGATGATGTAACCGATCAGGGCCGTGGTCGAGAGCAAGATGGTCGCCAGGTAATAACGCAGGCGGCCATTTTGCAGGAGCAAGGTGAGGGAAGCCGACCCTTTGAGCAAACTCTCCAGCCCCAGGTCATAAAAGAAATTGAAGGAAGGGCGTAGGAGACGGGTCGCGGCCGCGGCCGCGAATCCATACCCCCAAAAAACCGCCACCCCCAACCCAATCGCTACCAGGCTGAGAATCAGCGGGGTGGTAATACCATGCCACAGGGCCAGCTTCACAGCCACCGGCTCCCCCAGCACCACCGAACTGGCTTGAGTCATCAGCCCGTTGACGCCCCCGGGCCATACCCCAAAGAGCACCGTCAGTCCGGCCAACACCCCCGGCCCCAACAGCATAGCCGGGTACGGATCATGAATGGCATGGGCTTCTTGTTGGGGATAACGCGTGGGGCCAAAAAAGACACCCACCGCCAGACGCAAAGCAATGGCTACGTTGAGCAAACTGGTGAGCACTACCGCTCCCACCATCAACCAGCCCACCGGTTCCCCCATCTCGGTGTGCAGAGCGGCCTCTAGCAGGAGTTCTTTGGCTAAGAAGCCAAAGAGGAGCGGGATGCCAGCCATAGAGAGCGCGGCCGCGAAAGTCAACACCGCCGAAATGGGCATCACCCGGCGTAAACCGGCCAACAAACCAATATCCCGCGTCCCCGTTTCGTGGTCAATGCCTCCCGCCAGCATGAACAACGCCCCTTTGTAGAGCGCATGAACCAGCACCCCCACCATCGCCGCTTCCACGGCATAATGCCCGCCCCAACCCAACAGCATCACCAACGTCCCCAACCATCCAATCGTTGTGTAGGCCAAAATCGCCTTCAAATCCGTCTGCTTCAGGGCGATGATTCCGCCACCCACCATCGTGATCAGCCCCACTGTGACCACCGTTCCCTGCCACAACGGCGTATCCCCCAGGGCTGGCGACAGCCGGGCCAACAGATACACCCCCGCCTTCACCATCGTCGCCGAATGTAAATATGCACTGACCGGCGTGGGTGCCTGCATAGCATCCGGCAACCAGATATGAAACGGCCACTGCGCACTTTTGGTAAACGCCCCCACCAATATCAACAATAACATGGGCACATATAACCCACTTTCTGGCAGATTCGTGGGTAGTTCACTGATGGTGTAGGTTCCCGCCACTTGTCCCAAGATGATAAACCCGGCCATCATCACCAACCCGCCGCTCCCGGTGATAAGCAAGGCCTTCAGCGCCCCCGCCCGTGAAGCAGCCTGGTCGTGGTTGAACCCAATGAGCAGATAAGAGGAAATGCTGGTTAGCTCCCAAAAAACAAACAACACCAACAAATTATCGGCCAGCACCACGCCCAACATGGCCGCCATAAAAATGAGCAAATAAAGATAAAAACGGCCTAGATCGCCGTGTCCCTTTAAATAAGCACCGGCATAAATTGCGATCAAGGTGCCAATACCACTGATCAACAAGGCAAACAACAACCCTAATCCATCCAGGTGAAAAGCCAGGGTTAAACCCAGACTGGGAACCCATTGCCATTCATCGCTCACTACCTGTCCGGCTGTCACTGTTGGTAATTGAACCAGCAGGGCCAGGGTAATCAGGGCTGGCAAGAGGGCAATGACCCAGCCCGCTCGCTCTTTGAATGTTTTAACCACGAACGGCATAGCAGGAGCTAATATCAACCCCGCTAAAACGATAGCAATAAGCATAAAAGCCCTCACAACAAATCCGGTGGCTGGATGTTTGCACCAAAGCCAAAATAACCACAAAAACTGGCCTCTGCCCGATGGTCATTTAGTTGGCAAATATGGCTGAATATAGCCCTCAAGGATCAAGGGGCTGTATAAGCAGATTGAGCGCACGTTAGACGGTAGCTCATAGTGTGGGATTCAGACAAGATAGGAGTGATTAAAATCAAATCTATCTTTCACTTTTTCATTTTAGCAAACAGTCAAGCCAAAACCCATAAGAGCAATGAAAGAACGTAGGGCGATTGCATACTCGATTTCGTCGGCTTGACGCGAGGCGTTAAAACGCCCCGCTGGTAACAAAAACACGTTGAAACGTGTTGGCTGAACGGCTTGAGTGCGTTTTCAACGCACTTTTTCTATCAGTCGTGGATTTCAATCCACGGCTCGGGTGGCAACTTATGCCTGTTCCAGGGCTAAAAACAGGCGGGCAAAAAAGAAGGCGTTTTGGCCTGAAGCCAGGAAAAGATACCCTTCTTTGTCGTGGGCAAGTTGGGGGGTTTGGTGGACCTGGCAGCCCGCTTCTAGCGTGGCTAAGGCTTGCAGGGCCGATTCAACCGCGGGGTCATGGCTAATGATCAGGATATGGTAGGTTTCGCCTTCTTGCCAGATGTGAACGTGCTGACCTTGTAACTGGCTGAGAATGGCCTGCCCCTGCTCACCGGAGAGGGCGCAATCGGTGTAGCGGGTAAACCAGTCCAGAATGGTGATGGGTTCGGGGTGGGGGCTGGGGTTGGCGCAGATGCGGTCTACAAAATGACGGAACAGGTACGCGGCCGCGCGCCCATGCTGTTTGCCCGCTTCCTGCCACAAATCATGCACAAACTGCTCCATCTCATGTTGCAAAATGAGCAAATCGGTAATCTGCTTTGCCAACGTTAAATAACGCGCCTCTGTAATAGCGATAACTTTCTCATCACTGAGACGCTCCCGGTGCCAGCCTTTGAGCAAGGTAGCAATGTCGGCCAGGGAGAAGCCCAGCCGTTGGGCCTGCTGGATGAACCGGATGGTCTGCTCGGCTTCAGCGGTGTAATAACGATACCCGGAATCGGTGCGGCCGCGGGGTTCCAGCAACCCTTCTGCCTCATAATAACGCAGCGCCGAAGGCCGCAAACCCGTGCGTTTCGCCAACTGCCCAATCGTTAGCGTTTCACTCTCTTTCACCGGCTTGCCTCATCCTGGCCCACAATATCATCCAGTTCCACAAAATGGAGTCCGGCCCACAAGTACCGCTCAAAATCCACCTGCAACCCTTCACTCACCGCCACCCCCTCTGCTCTTAGAAGCTCCGCCTGCTCATTAACGCTATGCTCCCGGTTCACAATACTGATGCGCCCCTGGCTGTTGATTACTCGTTGCCAGGGCACACCATGATTCGCCTGATCTTTCAAGGCGCTGAGCGCATACCCCACCGCACGAGCAGCATTGGGCCGCCCCAACATGCTGGCAACCCGCCCATAGGTCGTGACTTGACCTTGAGGGATTCGTTTAACGACAGCGTAAACTTGTTCGTAGAAATTTTTCATGGCTTAATTATACTCCAGGCGCAACCTATAAAAGGCCAAGCAAAGCTCCCAGCGCCACAAGATCAAGGGTTATTTATAGCGCTTGATACGCGGAATGTTTGCAACATTTGCTTTTTGTCCTACGTACATCGTATGTTCCCCAAGCATGTATCATGTAAGTGTCCACCTTGACTCATCTTTATGCTCTTTATCTGTATCTATACAGGTGTCAGAACTTATTCCCGCCTGCGTGGGTACCGCTCGGGGGGAGGGGCCACGGAGCGTAGAACGAGCACCTGTATAGATACCTTTATCTTGTAATGCGGGAGTTTGGTGCTAGCGGGTTATTCCCTCTAGCTCTAGCTCTGAACTCAAGTTGTGGTCACTTCAAGAGGAAAATCTCATGGAAACTGTGGTGATTGAAGAAATCAGCAAACGCTTTGGTGATAAACAAGCGGTAGCTGGGGTAAGTTTTCGCGTCCAGGCGGGCGAGATTTTTGGTCTGTTAGGCCCGAATGGGGCTGGCAAAACCACGACCATTCGTATGATGTTGGATATTTTGCGTCCCGACAGCGGCCGCATTGCCGTATTTGGTGGGCCGATGACGGAACAGAAGAAAGACCGCATCGGTTATTTGCCGGAAGAACGGGGCCTGTATGCGGATGTGAAACTGTGGGATGTGATTTTGTATATGGCTTCACTCAAGGGAATGAACCGCCCCGCGGCCGCGGCCAGTGCTGAAGATTACCTCAAACGCCTTGACCTCTGGGAGCATAAAGATAAAAAGCTCAACGCCCTGAGCCGGGGTATGCACCAAAAAGCCCAGTTCATTGTGACCGTCATGCACGACCCGGATTTGGTGATCGTGGATGAACCTTTCTCCGGGTTGGACCCCGTCAACACCGAGCTGATTCGTGATATTCTCTTGGACCTACGCCAACGGGGCAAAGCCATCATCATGTCTACCCATCAGATGCATCAAGTTGACAGCATCTGCGACCAGATTGTGTTGATTAATGAAGGGCAGGTGGTATTAAGCGGAACAGTGAACGCCGTCCGTCGCCAGTTTGCTGGCAACACCGTCGAGGTAAGTGGGCAAGGGGATTTTGCCCAATTGCCTCAGGTGGAAAATGCCGAACATAAAAACGGTGTCTGGCGTTTAACCCTGACCGATGAGACCACCCCCCAATCCTTGTTACGTACCCTGGCCACTCGTGACGATCTGCAAATTGAGCACTATTCCATCGCCTTGCCCAGCCTGCATGAAATATTCATCCACACGGTCAAGGCCAAGCGAGGTGAACATGTATAAAACATGGCTCGTCGCCCGTTATGAGTATGGTCGTCATGTCTGGCGCAAAGAGTTTCTCTTAATGGTGCTAGGTATGCCTCTGTTGTTTATTCTCATTACCGGGGCCATTGTCCTCTTTTTCACCGCCAAGCGTGATGTGCCGGTTGGGGTAGTGGATCAGGCCAATTTACTGCTGGCTCAAGAACGGTATGTGGCTCCTGAAGAAGGCACCGTGCCCTTTATGGCTTTTGCGACGGACGCGGCCGCACGCACCGCCCTCGATAACGAAGAAATACAAGCCTACTACATTGTGCCCGCTGATTACCTGAACACAGGGCAACTCACCTTTGTCCATGATGGCAACCCGTATGACGGCATTGACGATGATTTCCGCGATTATCTCCGCACCAGTTTGTTGACCCAGACGGATCTCAAGCCAGAAACTGCCCAACATTTTGTTGAAGGTTCCCTGCAAACCGATGTTACCTTACTGAATAGTGATGAATCACGTCTTAACCCATTTGGTTTAATCACCGCTTTTGTTTTTGCCTTCACCTGTGTCATTAGCGTGTTCACCACCGCCGGTTATTTGATTCAAGCCGTGGTAGATGAAAAAGAAAACCGCACCATGGAAATTCTGATCACCTCCTTGCGAGCGGAAAATCTGATAACGGGCAAAATAATTGGTTTGGTGGGTTTGGGTTTTACCCAAATTGGCATTTGGTTGCTGGGAGCTATCGGGGCCGTCCTTATCGCCCAAGCTTACGTACCCAATTTCCCGGTAATTGATATTCCGGGGGCCACGCTAGTGATTGGGGTGCTGTGGTTTATCCCCTACTACATGATGATTTCCGCTCTGATCACCGCCGTAGGCGTCAGTGTGACTTCCACCAGTGAAGGCCAACAGTTAAGTGGCTTGATCAGTATGATGGCGGTGGTACCATTTTGGTTCATGTTTTTCTTTTTCTCCAGTCCCAACAGCCCCTTAGTGGTAGCCCTGAGTTTGATTCCCTTTACTCCCCGCTATCTCTAATCATTCGTTGGTCCATTGTGGAAATTCCTCTGTGGCAGATGATCGTGAGTTGGGTTTTGTTAGCGGCCGCGGCCGCGTTCTCCATTTTCCTGGTGGGGCGACTCACACGGGTGGGGATGTTGCGCTACGGTCAAAAATTGACCCTGCGTGATGTCATGAAGGCGATTCGCCTGGGGAGGGCCTAACCTATGTCTAAAATCTTCGTGGTAGCCCGATACGAATTTCTCATCACCCTCAAGCGTAGAGCGGTGCTGTTTGTGATGTTTGGTTTGCCCTTGCTCCTCATCCTGGTTACAGCGGGCCTGAATCTTATTGCCAATGCCCAACGTGAAGGTGACGATGAAACTGATTCAAGTAATTTGTTTAGTGCCCTGGTGTCTAACCCCGATGAAACGTTCAAACCGTCCGGGTTAGTGGATGAGTCCGGCCTGCTAGCTGAGCTACCGGAAGCCGCCCGTCAACTATTTGTGGTTTTCCCGGACACAAACGCGGCCGCGGCCGCGTTTGCTAACGAAGAAATCGCCGACTACTTCGTTGTGCCCAATACCTATTTAGAAGAAGGCCAGGTGGCTTACTTCACTCCTGAGACAGGCATCTCCGAAGCCAATGAGTTCCGTGAGTATGCCCTTTATAATTTGTTGGTGGAAGCCGTTGTGCCCGATGCTGAAATCTCAGCCCGTGTCACCAATCCCACCGCCCTGGTGGAGACAATTGATGTCAATGAGGTGACGACAGGATCTCCTGGTGAGGAAAATTTCGGGTTGGCTTTCATACTCGGCGTCGCCATAACCATTGTCTTTTATATGACCGTTTTTGGTGCGGCCGCGTACATGTTGCAAAGTTTGAGCAAAGAAAAAGAAAACCGGGTGATGGAAATCCTGCTTTCATCCCTGCGGCCCATAGACCTGCTGGTTGGTAAAATCGTCGGCTTAGGTGGCATTGGTCTGCTACAAGCCGCCATCTGGATTTCCATCGGTCTGCTCTTTGCCAGCGGCGACAACAGCCCCTTGCGGGGAATGTTAAACAACGTCGCCCTGCCCAGTTTGCCGCTGTCCACCTGGCTTCTCATTGGTGGGTACTTCCTGGCAGGTTACCTTGTTTATGCCAGCCTGTTCGCTGGGCTGGGGGCCATCGCCCCCAATGTCAAAGAAGCCTCACAAGCCCAATTTATTGTGATGCTCCCCATCTTATTGCCATCCTGGTTTATAAGCATCTTCTTGAACGCCCCCAACAGTGCCTTCGTTGTTGCCCTTAGCCTCATCCCATTGACTTCACCATTAGCCATGCCCATTCGGATGGCGGTCACAACGGTACCACTATGGCAATCGCTGGGGGCCTTGGGACTGGCTTTGTTAACCGGTATAGGCATTATTTTCCTGGCTACCCGTATCTTCCAGGGGAAAACGCTTTTGTCGGGCCGTTCTTTGACCATGCGCACGGCCTGGGAAGCCATTCGCGGCCGCGCCTGAAAAATTGTTATAATCACATGAGAGACTTGCTCTATTAGTGACCCTACTCCAGAGGTAGCGTCTAAACTTGTTGGATGAGGTTGCAACAAGACACCTTTGTCCACGTAATAGGAGTTGCTATGACTACGCCAGAACCAATGGAGAATGAAAATAAGATGGACAAAGCAATTGACATTGCCCGTGAAGATTTAGGGTTTTTGAAAGAGTTGATTTTGCAGGCACGGTTGGTCTGGCGGTTAATCCGCGACCCCGAAGTGCCTTTTTACCTGAAGTTACTACCCGCCCTGGCGGCTGTGTACTTTATCTCCCCCATAGATTTTCTGCCCGGGCTGGCTTTCCCTGGCATTGGCTCATTAGATGACCTGACGGCTGTCCTGGTCGGGGCTAAGCTGTTCCTTGAGTTTGTACCGCCCCACATCGTAGCCCGGCACACCGAAGATTTGGAGATGGAGATGCTCGGTAAAGGAGCCAAGGAACGGCAACAAGATGGCCTGAGCGACAAAATCATTATCGAAGGTGAATACAACCAGCGAGATTGATTTCATCCACCACATTTTAGAGACGACACAAAAAAAGACCGGCTTTCGCCGGTCTTTTTTTGTGTCGTCTCAGGATGAATACCTGACTGACCGTTCGCCATACGCTAGCGATTTCAGTCATTGGAGAGTAAAGATGAGTATCACTACCACCTAGGAGGCAATACCAGGAGTGTCGCAGGAGTGTCGATTGCCCACGCAATTCTGAAGAACCTAAAGATTTAACGTTTTCTTCATGACGTAACCGGCTTTGTTTGTGGTTGATCTGTGTTACAATGCCCGCCCTGGAACTTCTGTTCTATTTTTGTCTTTGCAGGCTTGTTGGGTTGTAATCGTTCCGTGGGTTACATCAACGGATTAGAGAACAAAACGGATTAACCAGAGGGCATCTTCAGCGGAATAATCATCTCTCTCTGGAACTGATCGTTTAGCAGGGGTTTTTTACCAGCATAGCAATTACGTATACAGCAAATGGTGGCTGACCGGGCAAGAGTAGGAATTCTACCCATACAGGCAAAGGTATGAGCAAGGATGAGGAGAATAAACGCCTGGTTGAACAGGCCATCCGTGCGTTACAAAGTCCCTGGTTGCGGCCGCGTCAGCCGCAACCCGCCCCCTGGCCACACTTTTTAACCACCTTTCCCGCTCTAGATGCCGCCTTAGGTGGGGGTGTGCCACGCGGCCGCATCACCGAAATCACCGGTACGCCGACCTCTGGCATGGTGACATTGGCCTTGAAAGTCCTGGCTCAGGCCCAAAGTGCCGGTGAAACCGTGGTTTACCTGGATTTGTACGAGGCGTTTGATCCCGATTATGCCGTGAGATGTGGTTTACGGTTGGAAACATTGTGGGTCTTGCGGCCGCAACCCCTCACACTCGCCTGGGCAGTTCTCACGGATGTCATTCTCGAGGGTATGGCCGGGGCCGTGGTTGTAGACATACCCCTTGAAGTGACCCAAACCCAAGAAACAGGCCGGGTTTTGCGGGCAACCTTAAACCAGTTGCTGCGGCCGCTGCACCAGTCTCGTGTGGCGCTCCTTTTTCTGACCCCTCTCCAGCCACCGGCTGCGCTGTACCCCGCTTCTTACCCCCTGGCCGATCAGGCGGATGTTTCATTATGGGTACAACGGGAAAAATGGCTTTACCGACAAAACGATATTCATGGGTACCAGGCGCAAGTACATGTGGCTAAAAATAGCCGCGGCCGCGCCGGGCAGACCGTCAATATCGCCATCACCTTCAACGGTACCGTCCAGGGGGATGCCACATGAACCAGACCCTAACCATGTTGTTGGCCGAACTAGCCACCCCCTTACTCCAGCAATTTCCGCCCCAGCCAGCGGTGGCCCAGCAAATAACCCTCACCTGGGAGACCATGACCGGTGAACAACACACCGTCAGTTGCCCCCTGCCTCAGCCCAACCAAGCGGCACTTCTGCACGCCCTGGCAAGCCTGCCCCTCGATCATGTCATTTCATCCCCGGTGAAGGCGATGCAAATTGCCCTGACGCCGCTACCCCAGCGAACAACCCCAACCTTGTCCCAACACCGGCAGTTCTACCATCAGGCTCATTTAGTGCGGCCGCAACACCCCCTGCCCGAACGTCGCTTTGCCTGGCAAACCGGGTAAGGCCATCCCCATGACACGTCTCTGGCCGCAAGGGATTCTCGTGACGGTTTTCACCACCCAACCAGGTCTGCCCCAGGTCGTCGTGTGGGGCAATGACACGCATCAGGTTATAGAGATTAGTCGGCAATGGCAGGTAGATTGGACAGACGAAGAGGGGCGTGTGTGGCGTGCTTATTTCAAACTACGCACCGATACGGGATTATTGATCATCATTTATCACGATTGGCTGACGGGCCAGTGGTATCTGCAACGATTGTACGATTAAGCCGCGTCGCCTTCGCTAGCTTATCTCCTAACCCAGCCGGTACACGGGTCTGGCTCTCCTGAGCGCAAAACAGCGTCAACCCCAGCACCACCAGCACATTGGTCAACAAGAAAAACACCGCCTCTTCAATAGGCAAAACCCCACCCAAGAAAATATTAAGCGACTGTTCCGGGTTGATGGTCCAGGTTCCGCCATCAATGGCAATGGCGTCGGCTACGCTCAAGTAAACCGTGGGCAAAACAATGGCCGCCAGCACCACCCAGCGATGTCGCCACAGAATGTCTGCGCCAAAGAAAAGCTGGAAAATGATGGGTGGCAAGGCCCAGCCCAGAGTCAAGCCCAGGTAGATAGTTGGCCCATAGTCCAGGAAAAACAGGGTTAACATCACCAGCCATAGCAAACCAACCAGGAGTGCCGAAACATAACGCAGGCGGGGGTTGTGAGCCGGTTGCGGATCATGGGGCAGACGGCGCAAAAGGGCCAACAGAAACAGCCCGGTAAGAATGGGTTGAAGAATGAAAAAGGTATATTCTTCGATGGGAACCCAGCCGATGACGAACCCGGTCACCAGGTCGGGTTTGTACCACCAGACATGGGTGGCTACCAGGTAGTTGTCCCAGGGGGTGGTGTAAATAAGGGCGACGATGGGCATGATGCCCAGCCCCAACCAGAAGGATTGGCCGCGTAGGGCTGGAGCCAGATCGCGGCCGCGACGCCTATCCCACCAGGCCAACATACCCAGCAAAAGGATGGGTATCACCAGAAAACGGAGTAAAAAGCCAAAGTAAGTCATAGGGAGGGAGTTTCGAGTTTCAGGTTTCGAGTTTCAAGTTTGTTAGCGGCCCAACTTAGGTAAATCACGGAGCACGACCGCGGCCGCGTTGCGACCCGATGCCCCCATAATACCACCGCCAGGGTGAGTACTGGCCCCGGTCAGGTAAAGTCCCTTCACCGGGCCACGATAATTGTTCATAGATAAGGCCGGTCGCAACATCAACATCTGATCCACCGACATTTCCAGGTGCATCACATTGCCCCGCAGGAGACCCAGCGTGCGCTCCAGGTAAAGCGGCGTCTCAATCAGTTCGCCGATCACTGCATCTTTGACATTCGGCGCATACTCGGCCAGTTTGTTTAACATGCGGTCGGCTTCCCGCTGACCGATTTCATCCCAATTTTCCCCTGATACCAGTTCATAAGGGAAATATTGCCCCCACAAGAACAGGGTATGTTTGCCCGGTGGAGCCAGACTGTCATCCACAGCCGAAAAGGTCATGCTAATCAGGGCTGGCTGTTCCGAGGGTCGGCCCGCCAGATAATCGCCATACGCCCGATCCAGGTAATCTAAATCGGGGCAGATAAATTGCAAAGCCCGGTGCTGTGGCCCAGCAGAACCGTTGGCCGCTGAGGGCAGAGCGGTGTAATTGGGCAGTTCGTGCATGGCGTAGCGCACAATCATGCCAAAGCCGTTGCCAATGCGCGTCTGCTCAATCACGCGCCGTTTGGCTTCTGGCACGCCGTCACCAAGCATCGCCAGGGTGGTGTGAATGTGCGCCCCGGAAACCACCGCTTTGGCCGTAAACTGCCGCCCATCCACTGTTTCGGCCCCGATGGCTCGTCCGTTGGTTGTTAAAATGTGGCGCACGGGGGCCGAGGTGTGAATCTCGCCGCCATGCGCCTCAATCATACGGCCTAGCGCCTGAGTCAACATACCGGAACCGCCACGCGGCCGCATCACGCCACTCACATGGTACATCGGTTGCCACAGGGCAAAAGGGGATGACAATGGCTCCGTGGGCGGTGGGCCAGATTGGGCCGCCATCCAGCCGATGAGCGCCTGCACTTTGGGGCTCTTGAAGCTGTTCCGCAACAGTGGCCCATACCCCCGAAGCACATCCACCAGTTGTTCCATGCGGCGGGGGAACAGGCCACTACCTAACCCCATCGTGCGGAACATATTGAACGGGGTTGGCGTCTGCGAAAATGCTTCTACCATGCTTTCCGCCAGCGGGGTCCATTTACGGATGAAGGCCCGGTAGGCGTCGGCATCTTCGGGGCAAACAGCCGCGATGCTCTCGCAGGTGCGGTCTAAATCTTTCCAGATAGTGATGTGGGAGCCATCGGGAAAGGGGGCAAAAAAGAGCGGATCAATGTCAATATAATCCAGCCCGTATTGGCTCAGCCCTAAATCCTGTACGATGGGGGTATGATGAATGAGGATGTGGGCTGAGCCGCCCAGGTCAAAACGAAAACCGGGGATGTGCTCTTCGGTGACAACGGCTCCCCCCACCAGAGGTCGCCGCTCCAACAGACCCACTTTGTAACCCGCTTTAGCCAGATAACCAGCACACACTAGCGCATTGTGGCCCGCGCCGATGAGGAGAACGTCGTAATCCATAAGTGAAGTAACGATTGACGATTTACGATTGACGATACCCAATCGTAAATCGTCAATCTAAAATCTAAAATCAACTTACCCGCTGACTGCGCCACCAGATGCCAGGCAACTTGCTCAACTTCTGGACGGTGGAGACGTGGGCGCGGCGAGTGAAAACGTCGTAGTCGTGCCGTTCGATGTCGGTGAGGATGCCACGATAGAGTTCGGCCGCGGCCGCGATAGCCAACCGCCCGCCACTTCCCAGCAAACCGATACCGGGCCACGCTTCATCATACAACCTATTCGTCCGCTCAATCTGGAAACGCATAAACGCCCGCCAATTATCCGTCACCAGCCCCCGCCGCAAATCCGCTTCCGTCAACCCAAACGCCGCCAACTCCTCTTGCGGCAGATAAACCCGTCCATTATGAAAATCTTCGGCAATGTCCCGCAAAATATTGGTCATCTGCAAGGCCACACCTAACTTAATGGCGTAAGGAACCGCCTCTGGCCCGGCAAAGCCAGTGATGTGCATACTCATCAGCCCTACGGTTGAGGCCACGCCGTAACAGTAGGTTGTCAGGTCGCTGAAGGTTTGATAAGGCGCGTGCTCCAAATCTCGCGCCACACCGTCTAACAATTGGTGGGCGTAATGCTCCGGGATGTGGAAACGGCGGCGGGCATCATGCCAGGCCAACACCACCGGATCACGGCTGGTCGGAGCCGGGTTAAACGCCTGCATCCGCCACCGTTCCAGGGCTTCTTTGGGGTTGCCGTGGGGGTTATCCACGATGTCATCGCTGATGCGGCAAAAGGCATAAAGCGCCCGCGCCGCCTGCTGTTGGGGTTCCGGCATGAGGCCCGACGACAGGTGAAAGGAGCGGCTATGATGGGCGGTCAGGGCGGCGCAATAGGTATAAGCCTGTGCCAACAACGGATTGTCGGCGGGGCGGGTGCTGTGGTGAGCATGAGCCGACAGGCTGGCGTGGTTGGGTAAGGCAAGGGCTAGAAGCGTGTTTTCCCAATGGGGCTGGCTGACGGTCATGGTTTCTCCTGAGGGGGGGCTTGGGGTTCCCCTGGTTCCTATGAGTTCCTTTTTCTTATTTAGTACGCGGCCGCGACCCGGTACAGTTCATGCGTATCGTCTGACGTTTCCGTCACATACGCCGGGCCACCAATTAACTCATCCACAATCTTGGCCGAGGCCAACACCCCCGGCACACCCGCTCCCGGATGGGTTCCCGCACCCACAAAATACAGGTTTTCAAAATCCTCAGAGCGGTTGTGCGGCCGGAACCAGGCCGATTGGGTCAAGGTCGGTTGCACCGAAAAGGCTGACCCCAGGTGACTGTTCAAGGTGTTCTGGAAATGCAGGGGATCAATGTAATGTTCGGCCACAATGTTTTCCTGTAAGTCCGGCAGGTAATTCTCTTCCAGGAAATTCATGATGGCGTCCCGATATTTCGGGGCCATCACCGTCCAATCAATATCCGCCCCCAGATGGGGAACCGGTGATAACACATAAAACGCCTCGTGTCCTTCCGGGGCCATTGAGGGGTCAGTCATGGTGGGCATGTGCAGGTAGAGCGAAAAATCTTCCGGCAGCCCTTTGGTGCCAAATATCTCGGCCAACAGCTCTTTGTACCGTTCACTGAGAATAATGTTGTGGTGGGCCAGATGACCGGTGTTGTACCGTTTCTTGGTGCCGAAGTAGATGACAAACAAGGACATGCTGTACTTTTTGCGTTTGATGCTGGCATCCGTGTTCTTGCGGCGATGTTGGGCCGGGATCATGTTCAGGTAGGTGTAAGCCACATCCGCATTGGAGACAACGATGTCGGCTTTGTAAACCGTGCCATCCTTGAGACGTACCCCGGTGGCTTTGCGCCCTTCGATGAGAATTTCATCTACTTCGGCGTTGAAGCGCACCGTACCGCCCAGGTCGCTGAATAAATCACCCAGCCCCTCAACGATGGCCCCCGTGCCGCCCAGGGCGTAATGGATACCCCACTCCCGCTCCAGGTAATGAATAAGGACATACAATGAGGCGGCGTTGAATGGGTTGCCGCCGATGAGCAGAGGATGGAAGGAGAAACAGCGGCGCAGGAAATCGTTTTTGATGTATTTGGAGACGTAGCTGTAGACGCTCCGGTACGACTCCAGGCGGATGAGGTCAGGAGCGACTTTGAGCATGTCGGTTACTTTGAGAAACGGTTTATCAATGAGGGCCATGCCCGTCTCAAAAATTTCTTTGGTGCTGGCGATGAAGCGGGTGTACCCCTCTTTATCGTCCGGTTCCCACTGATCAATCTGCTTGAGGGTGAACTCGTGATCACTGTTGTAATCGAAGGAGCGCCCTTCGTGGTTGAAGATGCGATAGAACGGCTCGCACTGCACCAGTTTGACGTAATCTTCGCGATTTTTGCCCGCGGCCGCCCACAATTCATCTAACATCCATGGGGCCGTAATCACCGTAGGGCCGCCGTCAAATTTAAAACCGTTGATTTCGTAGGTATAAGCGCGGCCGCCAAGTTTGTCCCGTTTTTCCAGTAAGGTGACTTGGTGTCCACGGGCCGCCAGACGCACCGCCGCCCCCAACCCACCAAAACCACTACCGATGACCACAATATTTTGCTTTTCCATAAAACAACTCCAACAGAGTAAACGGGTTTGATGCCCGTCATTTATTTGCAATATTCAGGCTACAACACGGTTATCATAAATCATTGTTCATAATTTGTCAATATTTTGCAATGATATTGGCGGGTTTACTCAATGGAACAGGGATCGCGGGGGGCATGATGCCTGGCACGCTTCATTCATTATGACGCACAATCGTTTATAGTGGATGTGTGCGTTTGTTGGAAAACGCGCAACGATAGATTTTCAGATGGGGTTTTAGCTGGTAGTGACCGCTTTAGCGGGCTGACGTCAGCCCGCAATGATTAATTACCACCCGCGGCGAGATACCGGTTATCAACTTCATAAGCGGTCACTACCAACGGTGAAGGTGGTGTTTGTCGGGGCGCCTGCCCATTATCTTCGGCAAGCTCAGGCAACGGGCATAATATGAGGTTTTTTCGCCACGTGGGGCCATATTTACTGCATGAGGGTCCAGCCCTGGTAGTTGAGGGTAAACTGGGCTGCTTTGAGGCGGTAATCGGTGGTGGTGGTGACGAGGGCGGTGGCCTGGTTGCCGTTGATGGTGAGGCGATGCACTTCGTAGCCGAGCGCGGCCGCGGACTGCACCAATCGCCAATAATCTGAGGCCAACGGATCCAGGAACGCCCCATCATTGTCCAACACCCGGTTCACACTATCGAGTAACACATTGGCCCGGTTGAAATCACCCTCCCGTAAAGCCACATCAGCCGAGACCAGCATCGCTTCCAGGGTGACATTCACCTCAGCCGTGGGGTGGCGCAGGAGATCGGCGGTGATGCCCCGTTCGCGGGCGGCGGGGGGATAGGGCAGCCAGGCGGTAAGATAGTAAGCGGTGGGGTCATATTGGTTTTGGTAACGGCGCATGGTGTCATAAAAACGCACCGTCGTCGCCAGATCAGCCACATCGGTGCTGTTCCAGGGTTGTCGGCCCAGATAATTTAGCCACTCCGTTTCCAGTTGGGTAAGCGATTTATGGAAATGGTTTTGCAGGTGGTGGCTGACCCCTTCGGCCTGACTGGCTGCGCCCCGTGTATCCAGGGTGGCGTAAAAAGCGCGGGTGCGCTCCCAGCCGAACTGGTTGACCAGGTAGCTGAAAAAGCTGGCCGCTTCCAGGTAACTGACTTCGTGCTGGGCCGGGTAGAAATCATTGATGAGGTCGGTCAAGGGGACGAAGAGGCCGGTTTGCAGGAGCGCGGCCGCGCGCCTATCCAGATTCTCCGTTTTGTAATGTCCACCCGTCGCCCACACGGCCACCCCTTCGGCAAAAAAGGTGATGCGGTTGGGGGCAAACTGCTGATCCAGCAGGTGAATGGTCTCGTGGACGAGCACTTCGTACAACCCACCCCCGGCATAATTGCGATCCAGGTAGGAGATAGCAATGACAGATGAAGCGTATCCCCCCTGGCCCACCACCCGATCTAAAAAGTAGAACTCATATTTTTTCTGGGGCGTTTCATCCAGCGCATCTATGGCCTGCTGAATGGCCCGGTCTACCTCGCCGGAGAGGAAGGGCAGATCACGCGCGGCCGCGGTGCCACTGATGGCGTAAACGTGCGCATAACTGGTCTCAACGGAAACCCAGGTCGCGGCCGCGGCCGCGGGCGGTTGCACCTGCACCACCAGGGTATAGACGTTATTATCCGGGTTCTCATCCCCATTCACCAGGCGGTCACGCGGGTCCAAAATGACCTCAATCTCGTATTCCCCCAACAGGCCCGTCGTGTCCCAGGCCCACTCATACAGCCCTACCGCATCCCCGTTCAAATTACTGCCAGTCAGTCGATTATCCAAAATCGCCTGACCATCAACCTTTATCATCACTTCAACATCGCTGGGGTTAAGCTGATCGGGCACAAAAGGAAACACTTGAAAAGTGACCCGTTCGCCCGTGTAAATCTCAGGGGCCGGGTAGTAGAAAAAGTCATCGGTGTTGATAGCCAGATCGGTGGGAGGCAGGGTGTTGGTGGGCGAAGGTTGGGGGCTGGGGGTAGGTTCGGGAAGGGTAGGTGAGAGGGTAGGTTGGGTGGAAGGGGTCGCGGCCGCGGTCTCCATAACCGGCACGGGTGTCTCAGTGGCCTGATTCGTCAAGCCACAAGCCAGGAGTAAAAACAAAAGTAATGGGTAATAGCGTAAAACTTTCATAGGATGGAACTGCTTGGATCAAGAGGGTATATGACAAAATTCTCTACACCCTACATTATACGCTTCACCTTAAACAATCTTACGACACTTACCAGACTTCTAAGATGCGTCTAACTGATAGATGGGCATTTCGGGTTTGGAGTGGACGCTTTAGCGGACGAGTGTCTACCGGCTAAAGCCTCGATTCCGGTTTTCGCCAAACTCCGGTTGCCTATGGGGCTTTTCCCTACCCCGCCCCGGTTAGAAGAGGGTTAGGGGGAAGGGTTCATTGGGGAAAATGGTAATCACCTCATTGGCTTAGACAAACTGGGGTGAAGGCTATCACAAAAAGCGTTATAATCGTCGCTCGACGTGTCATGTATGCCGTAGAAAATTATCCCTCACGCTACCCCATACAGGGCATAATACGATTTAATTCAACCGATTAGGAGAGATTACCATGTCATTTACCCATATTCGCGTTCCCGAAGGCGAAAAAATTAGTTATAGCAACGGCAAACTGCACGTTCCTGACCACCCAATTGTAGCTTTTATTGAGGGCGATGGAATTGGTGTAGACATTACCCCCGCTTCACTTAAGGTATGGGATGCTGCTGTAGAAAAAGCTTACGGTGGCACCCGAAAAATCGCCTGGATGGAAATTTATTGTGGCGAGAAAGCGGCCGCGCTCTACGATGGCAACTATATGCCCGAAGAAACATTTACGGCCATGCGTGAATATGTGGTCGGCATCAAGGGGCCACTCACCACGCCCATCGGGGGCGGTTTCCGTAGCCTGAATGTGACCCTGCGCCAGGTGTTGGATTTGTATGCCTGTGTGCGCCCCGTCAAATACATTGCGGGTACCCCCAGCCCGGTGCGTGAGCCGGAGAAAATGGACATCGTTATCTACCGGGAAAATACGGAAGATGTGTATTCCGGGGTAGAGTGGACAGCCAATTCTGAAGAAGCGAAGGCGCTGATTAAAATCATGAATGAGCAGATGGGTAAAAATATCCGTCCTGACTCAGCGATTGGCATCAAACCGGTGAGTGAGTTTGGCACAAAACGGTTGGTGCGTCAGGCGATTGAATATGCGCTGGCCCGCGGCCGCGGTAGCGTCACCATCGTCCACAAAGGCAACATCATGAAATTCACCGAAGGGGCGTTCAAGACCTGGGGTTATGAGCTGGCCGCCGAAGAATATGGGGATGTCACCATTACTGAAGATGAACTGTGGGAAAAGTACAACGGCGAACAACCCGCAGGCAAAATCGTCATCAAAGACCGCATTGCCGATAACATGCTCCAGCAGTTACTCACCCGCACCTCAGATTATGAAGTAGTCGCCACGTTGAATTTGAATGGCGATTACATGAGCGACGCGGCCGCGGCCCAGGTTGGTGGTTTAGGCATGGCCCCCGGTGGTAACATCGGCGATGGCGTAGCCCTCTTTGAAGCCACCCACGGCACCGCCCCCAAATACGCTGGCAAAGACATGGTCAACCCCGGTAGCCTCATCCTCAGCGGTATGATGATGTTAGAATACATGGGTTGGACCGAAGCGGCCGCGCTCGTTGAACAAGGGTTGGCCCGCACCATCCAGGCCAAAACCGTAACCTACGACCTCCATCGCCAAATCGAAGGCGCTACCAAACTCAGTTGCTCTGCCTTCGCCCAGGCCATCGTTGACAACATGTAATTGACAAGGGGTGTGTGCCCTTTCAGTTGAAAGGCGAGGAGTGAGCATCCCCAGATGCGAACGGGTCGGCATCTGGGGATGCCTTTCTCCTCTAACTCATTTGAAACACACCCATTGACAAGTCTCCCTATCAGTTTGTCGCCGGAACCCCATCCCCCCGCCCCAGGGTCGGGAAACTTTTCTGGACGCGGTTAGGTTCCCCCCTTCCCTCTGGGCAGGGGGATGCGTTCTTCCGACTCAATCTACCAAAGAGTTCGGTAAAGCTGTACGAGTGCTCTGTTAAGAAAGTTAAAACCCAAGCAGTTCGCACATGGGCGTGCTCACTCCTCAATCTTTAACTTAACAAGGCACCAGCCTGGTGTTACAACCCTTGACAATCTAACTTTGGCGAAAACAAAATTGTTCTCTGGAAATCTCTCACTCTCTTAATCTCTCAATTTCCAGAGTCCCAATTAAAAATCGTCCTGTCCTAATTTTGTACCCTTTACGACGAGGAATCATGCCTACTCACGAAGAATCTTACGGCAAAATAGACATTTCTCCGCTGGCCGTATCCACCATCGCCAGCCATGCCATTAACCAATGTTATGGTGTCGTCGGTATGGCGAGTAAAAACCTGGCCGATGGCCTTTCACAACTGCTTTCCCGTGATAGCCATAAAGGTATAGATGTTCAATTTGATGAGGATGGAGCCATCGTGATAGACGTTTATGTGATCGTCGAATATGGAACCCGCATCCGCGTTGTTGCTGAAAGCATCCAGAACACGGTCAAATTTCACGTGGAAAAAGCCATTGGCCTACCTGTGCGAGCGGTCAATGTTTATGTCCATGGTTTGCGTTTAAGCAATCAAAACGACAAAAAATCGTAGATAAAGATTTTTAACCACAGACGTCACAGATTGGCACAGATTTTTCTTTTCTCTGCGTTCTCTGCATCTGTGCGGTTCGTTATTTTCTCAGGAGTTCCCATGAGCGGGCACTCACCAAGATGAATGAAAATTCGGGGAACTCCTAGGAACTCAGGGGAACTCGAAACCTGAAACTCGAAACTCGAAACTTATTTTCGTAGGAGAAACTGGCGCGTGAGTGAATCTCAATTTCCTGATGCCCACGAAAAGTGGTTAAATTGCCAGGGGCGGCAATTTAAAAAATTAGCCTATGCCGGGTTGATCTGGCTGGAGCGGCATCATCAAGCCGTCAACGCCCTTAATGTGTTCCCCGTACCAGATGGCGACACCGGTACCAATATGCTTCTGACCATGCGCTCAGCTTACAAACGGGTGCAAGATAGTGAGGAAACCCACGTGGGTAAAGTGGCCGCACAACTGGCCCAGGGTGCACTCATGGGGGCACGGGGCAACTCAGGCGTCATCCTGAGCCAAATATGGCGTGGGTTAGCTCATTCCCTTAAAAACAAGGAAACGTTCGACGCTTTGGGCATGGCGGCCGCGTTCCAAGAGGCCTCCAACACCGCCTACAATGGGGTCATGAAACCGGTTGAAGGGACGATCTTGACGGTCGTGCGCGAAGCCGCTGAAGAAGCCAAAGACGCCGCCCGCAAAGGGAGCGACCTGCGCTTTGTGTTGGATAGGGTGCTAGAACGAGCTTACCAGGCGCTGGAGCGGACGCCAGACTTGTTGCCCGTGCTAAAACAGGCCGGTGTGGTGGATTCCGGGGGTAAGGGGTTTGTCTATATCTTAGAAGGGATGATGCGTTATTTGCAGGGGGAACTAACCGAGGCGATGATGGCTGGGGAAGACACGACCAGCCTAGTGCAGACGCCATCCCTACCCGCTCAGGCTTATGCCGTGCCTGAAGGCGGGTCGCTGGAATTCCCCTATGATGTCCAGTTTATCCTCATGGGTCAGAACTTGAATGTGGGCGAGGTTCGCGGCCGCATTGATAGCATGGGCGATTCCACCGTCGTTGTCGGTGACAACCAAACCATCAAAGTCCATGTGCATGTCAAAGACCCCGGTGTGCCCCTTAGCTACGGCGTCAGCATCGGCCAGATCACCGATGTGGTCGTAGAAAACATGCAAGAGCAGATGGAGACCATCGTCAACACCTCTAACAACAATGGCAAACTCATACAACTACTCCCCGAAGAAGCCCTGACCGTCCAACCAGGGCAAGTCGCGGTAATCGCCATTGCCCCCGGCAAAGGGTTGATGGATGTGTTTCATAGTCTGGGTGTCGCCTTCGTCGTCGATGGCGGCCAGACCAACAACCCCAGCACCGAAGAAATCTTCCAGGCCCTTCATGATGTGCCCACCGACAAAATTGTCATTTTGCCCAATAACAAAAACATCATCCTGGCCGCCGAAGCCGCCCGTGACATCAGCCCTAAACAGGTGGTGGTTGTGCCCACCCGCACCATTCCTCAGGGGGTAGCCGCGATGCTCTCCTGGAGTGCCGATGGTGAATTGGCCGAGGTGGCCGAGGCGATGCAAACAGCCAGCCGCACGGTAGCGACCGGCCAGATCACCTATGCCACACGCACCGTTACTTTGGACGGCGTAGATGTAGCCGAAGGTAATATGATTGGCCTTACCGACAGCAAATTATGTGCTTCTGGCCCGGATATTGCTTCGGTGTTGGGTCCTACGTTGGCTAAAATGAACCTGACCGAACGGGAAATTCTCACCGTCTATTATGGTGACAATGTCACATTGAGTGAGGCGGAGCAACTGGTAGCCCTCATAGAAGCCCAATATCCTGATATAGAAGTTGAATTAATCTATGGGGGCCAGCCCCACTATCATTACATCCTCGGCGCGGAGTAAGATCATGCCGCGCCCCCGTTTGTAGTGACGACTTTAGTAATCGTTCAGTAACGTGGAGAGGGGGGGGGGCCGGGTTCCCTCGGGAGGGGAGGGGGGTGGGGGGGGTTTGACACATAGAGGGCTTGTCCTAAACATAAGCCCATGGTTGTAGACTCCTAAAACCACCCTGTTAAAACAAACGATGACTTAGTTAGCTAGCCCGCTAAAGCGGTCACTACAAACAGGGAAAGAAGACGGGTTTTGTTTATTAGAGGTTTAGTGACATTTCGGGGTTATTAGCTGTGCAAAACGGGGTAATTTGTGCATAATAACACCCGTGACTAAACCAACCCCCTCCCCCACTACTGCTTCTGAACGCCTGCATGTTGTAGACATCATTCGCGGCTTTGCTGTGTTTGGTATTTTTGTTTTCAACATGACAAGCTTCGCCGGGTATGCCTATGCCCTGCAAGGCCATGAGACCGCTCTCAATCGTGGCCTCATGCTCCTCATTCGTTTTCTTGTCGAAGCCAAATTCTATTCCCTTTTCTCCTTCCTTTTTGGCTGGGGGATGGCCGTTCAACTCCTACGCGCGGAAACCCGGGGAACGAATTTCCTGTCCGTTTACCGGCGACGGTTACTGATACTTCTGGCTTTTGGGGCGATCCACGGCATTTTGTTCTGGACAGGGGACATTCTAACCACCTATGCTCTATTGGGTTTCTTGTTAATCCTGTTTCGTAAACGGTCAGAACGGGTACTACTGGTGGGTATCGTTTTAGCTCTGGTTTATGCCCTGGTCATTAACTTGCCACCCCTGGAAGGGTTTCGGGCCTGGTATGCGGAACTGACTTCTTTTGCCCGTTGGAACTTCAACTCGGGTGTATATGCCACGGGAACCTTTGCCGAAATTACCCAACAACGTCTGCAAGGGTATTTGGGGCAACATCTGAACACCATTTATTTCTTTGGTCAGGTGTTTGCCATGCTTTTGTTGGGGTTATATGTGGGTAAACGGCGCATTTTGGAGAACCTGGGTAGTGAGGAAAACCAGGAATGGTTAAAGCAGATATGGCGAGCCGGGTTATTTTGGGGGTTTTTGTTTAGTGGTTTGTACGCGGCCGCATCCCTATGGTCTTATCAAAATCAATGGCCCGCCGGGGTCTCCCCCGAATGGCAACGGTATATCGCGGTCTTTTTCCGTACCTTGGGCGCGCCCTTGCTCATGCTCTTCTACCTGACCACCATCATCTACCTCTACAACAGCCCCACCTGGCGACCACGACTCGACAAATTAGCCCCGGTGGGGCGCATGGCCCTTAGCAACTACCTTCTACAATCCACCGTCGCCACCCTCATTTTTTATAACTACGGCCTGGGGCTGTACGGCGAGATAGGCCCCATTTTTGGCTTGATCCTGGTCTTCATCATTTACAGCCTACAAATGCGGTTGAGTAAATGGTGGCTGGATCATTACACCATGGGGCCAGCGGAATGGTTGTGGCGTTGGCTCAGCTACGGCCAGCGGCCGCGTTTCCGTTTAGCCTCTGATCACAGCACCGCCCCACCCATGCTCCGCCTACGCCAGTGGGCCAAACAAAACCAAAGCTCACTGGTATGGGGTGTCGTTTTGTTGGCCGGGGTGGGATTGTTATATTGGGTCATCATTGTGCGGCCCACCCAGAATGTGGTCACGGCGGAAGTGGCCGGGATCAGCCTGCCACCCACGGCCACGCCCATTGTCGTGGCAACCCCCATTCCCGCCCAGGCTACCCCTGAGCCGCTGATCATCCCACCTCAACTGGAACCGGTGGTTTATAACCCTGGCCCCCTGGCCCAACAGGGCGATTTATTGGGTCTCGCGGCCGCGTACGATGTCACCGTCACTCTGCACCACATTGAACAACTGGCCGCCCCCCAATTTGCCGGGCGCAAAGCGGGCACAGACACCGGCCATGCCGCTGGCGACTACATTGCGGAACAGTTCGCGGCCGCGGGCCTGCAACCAGCGGGCGATAATGGAACCTACTTTCAGGGTTTCCCCCTCTACAGCGTGCAACTCGACCGTGTACCCCAAGTCACGATCACCTCACCGGATGGGGTGGTTCATGATGATTATGAGCTGTACAGCGATTACACACCGCTGGTTTTTCGTTATGCCGGGGCTGGCGCGGCCGCGGGTGAAATCATCTGGGTCAACCAATGCCACAGTGACGACTTTGCCCAGATCAATGTGGTAGACAAAATTGTTTTGTGCCAACCAGAATTCAGCTTCCAGGCCACACGGGCGGCGTTAGAACATGGCGCGGCCGCGCTCCTACTCCTGCTCGACCCAGCCAACCCCATGGACCGGGGTCTGCCCTTCCAAGAGCCTTGGGTTCCCGATGAACTGGTACTGCCCACCCTGCGCATCACAACAGAGATGGCTAATGATTTACTGCGTGGCAGCGGCCGCACCGCCACCGACCTGAGCCTGATATCCACCCCCTTTGTGACCGGTGGCAGCCTCAACCTGGAAGTCAACATCGCTTCCGTGTGTGGGCTGGCTACCTGTGAAGGGCGCAACGTCTTGGGTGTTTTACCAGGGCGTGACCCCGAATATGCCGATGAAATTGTCATCATTGGCGCCCATTATGATCACATGGGGCAGGCGCCCAACGGCGTTACCTGGTCTGGGGCCAACGATAATGCCTCAGGCACGGCTACCTTGCTGGCGATTGCCCAAAGCTGGCAGGCGCAAGGGTATGTGCCCCGGCGCACGGTGTTGTTTGTGGCCTGGGATGGCGAAGAAGCGGGTCTGCTAGGGGCGTATCATTACATCCGCTACCCTCGTTTTCCGCTAGAAAATACTATCGCCAACCTGAACCTGGACATGGTGGGGGGGCCGGGCGATTTGCTCAGCATTGATGGGGATGGCTCGCTGGCCCAACGGCTGCAAGCGGCCGCGAACAGCCTCGGTGTCGCTACCGAAATCAGCGAAATTGGCCGCAGTGACCATGTTCCCTTCCGCGAAGCAGGCATACCCGCCAGCCTCATTATCTGGTTTGGCGACGAGGTTAATGCTACCTACCATCGCCCCGCCGATTTGCTGGAGGCGATTGACCAGGACAATCTGCAAGTCACCGGGCAGATCGCCATTTTGACCCTGTTTGGTCTGGCCGAGGCGGAAGCCAGCATTGATGCCACCCTGCAACAACGGGCTGAAGCCATTGAAGCGGGTGATCTAACCACCTTCCTGGCTACGTCGGCCCCGGATCAGGTGGTGACGGATCGGGTGTGGTTTAATGAAGTGCAGAGTTTTGATCCCATCTCAGTCACGGTGTCGGCGCGTGATGTGTTCGTGACGGCCACGGGCATCGAGGCGACCGTGTCTTACCGGGTGGCGTATCCGGGCGCGGACGGCTCGGCCCTGTTGACGGCCTCGGTGAATGGTTTGTTTACACCGGGTGGCGGCAACTGGTTATGGTCGGGGGCCAATTTGCGGCCGCAAGATGAAGTAGCCGGTGGTTTCGCGGCCGCGTACCCGGCCAGTCAACTCGAAACCATCCCCAACCTGGAAACCTACCTGGACAACACCTACGCGGCCATCGCCGAACAATTGGGTCAGCCCACCAGCACCAGAGCTACCGTTTATCTCTATCCCGACGCCCCCTCGCTCCGCGCCGATACCAGTCTGGCCCTGCCCGATAACGTAGCCGCCTGGGTTGGCCCCGGAACCATCAAACTGGTTTATACCAGCAATTTAACCCAAACCAATGCCTTGCAAACGGCCCTGACCCAATTAGTGTTAGCCGAAGCAGGTCTGAGCGAAGCCGAGGTTCCCTGGTTGTGGCAAGGTTTACCCCTGGCCTTGCCCTTCCGCGAAGATACCATTGCCGCCCAGCGAGTTTATTTACCCGCCGCACGGAGTTTTCTCCTTTCCACAGAAACCGAGGCCAGCGCAGACACCAACTGGTTGCCGGTGGAATATGTGCGGCAACAGGTAGGCTGGTCGGGGGTGGCAGAACTGATCACCCTGGCGGGCCAGGATGGGGTAGACGCCGGTCTGCAAGAGGTGCTTAATCTCACCGGTAATAATTTTGACGCTCGTTGGCAGGAATTTTGGCGATCCCGGCTGACGACGGCACAAACGAACCTGGACAGGTTGCTCCAGACGCGCATGGACACGGTGCTGGCGGGCAATCTGGCGGGATTTCTGGCGACGGTAGACAGCCAGGTTCCTTTGTTACGGACAGAGCAAGAGCATTGGTTCGCGGCCGCGGCCGCGAACGGCCTCACCAGCTACAACCTCATCGGTACACCCATCGCCCTCTTAGACAATGGCAATATGCTGGCTGAACTAAGTGTGGTCTATGAAACCAGCGAATTGGGCAATGGCAACCTGAACCAGGAAGTTTTGCTCACCGTTCAGGGCAGTACCTTGCGCTGGGCCGATGTACCTTTCCAGACCCTCTCCGAACCCGGCGTGATCATTTACTACCAGGATGGGCAGGCGCTCCAGGCACAAAATCTGCTCACCCGCACCCTCAGCTTAAACAGCCAACTGGTTGATCTGTTACCGGTGACAGTCGTGCCCACGATAACCCTCAAACTGTATGCGGATGCCGGGGCGTTTCGGCATTCCCTTATGCCCGGTTTGGCCGAGTTAGCCGGGGTATCTGCCTGGTCAGCCAATGGCGAGGCACTGAAACTCCGTTTGGGCCTAACCTTGCCCGCTGATGATCAATTAGCACAACATCTGGTGCGCTATCAGTTGAGCCAGTTTGGTGTAACCGACGAATGGTTGCTCCAGGGGACGGCCCTGTATTACCGGGAACGTCTGCCAGGCATAACGGGACCGACCGCGGCCGCGGCCGTACCCGCTATGCTCAGTGCCCTTAGCCGTGATCAACTTTTCCCCTTTGTTGACCTGCCGCCAGAATATGTTATGAGCACCGACGAGCGTAAGGTGACGACGCCGCAAGCCTGGGACGGTATCCGCTACCTGGTTTATACCTACGGCGAAGAGCGGCTGGCGAATCTGTTGCGAGCGCAGGCGGGTGGCCTTGATCTGAATGCCGCCTTAACCAGTGCCCTGGGCCAATCGCTGACCGAGTTCCAGGCCAGTTGGGCAGAATCGGTGCTACAAGCCCATATTCAGAACGAATGGACCGGCGTGGCGCAAGGGTTTGAAGGGGAACAAGCCCTGGCCCACATTACGGCGTTGACCCAGCCGGAACTAGCAGGCCGGGTGGCTGGTTCTGAAGGCGCGGCCGCGGCCGCTGACTATATCGCCGCCCAGTTTGCCGCCTACGGGCTGGAGCCTGCGGGCACGGATGGTTATTTTCAACCATTTACCGTGCCGTATGCCACGCTTGCGGCCGCGCCTCGGCTGGCTATTGTCACGGCCAGTGGCTCGTTTGTAGAGGATTTTGTTTACCAGGAAGAGTTCCTGCTGACGTTGGGCGAAGTGGCGGTAGGTGGTGCGGCCGCGGGTGAACTCGTTTACGTGCCTGATCTGAGCCTGTCAGACCTGGATTTGAGCGGCAAGATTGCGGTTTCACCCACAGGCGATGACCTGGTGTGGCTCATGCAACAGGCGTATGAGCGCGGGGCCAGTGCCCTCATTTTGGTCACGAACTTGAGTCGTGACGAGGATTACCTGGCTAAACAAGCGCTTGCGGCCGCGACACCGCCCACTCAAACCGTCCCCCTGATGCTTCTCACCCAGGCGGGATACGACCATTTGCTCAGCGTCACCGGCTTAAGCCGGGGGGTCATCAGCGCCTCCCCCGCCGCCTTGCCGATGGGCGGCGTTTGGGTCAGCCTGGATATTCCCCTCAGCCCTATTGTTCAGGCCGAAACAGCCAATGTGTTAGCCTTACTGCCCGGTAGCGACCCGGTTTTGCGCGACGAGTTCATCGTCATTAGTGCCCATTATGACCATGTGGGTAATGAGCCAGACACCTGGCTTTGTAATGGTCAGGTAGTGACCGACGAGCGCGTGGGTGATACGGCTTGTGAACAGATTGCCGGTCTGGTTTATGCCGGGGCCAACGACAATGCCAGTGGGGTGGCAGTCATGTTAGAGATGGCCCGGTTATGGCAGGAAACGGGCTACCGACCAACCCGTTCTATCCTTTTTATCGCCTGAAACGCTCAGAAGCCGGATAATGTTGGCGCTACCTACTTCAGTGAGAATCCCGTCGTGCCCCTGGAAAACATAATTGGTCTGCTGAACCTGGATTCCGTCGGCGGTGGGCCTGGGCCACGGCTGGTGGGTGAGGGGTCTTGGGATAGTGCGGGCAGTTGGTTGATGGCCCTGAATGCGGCTAATACTTTGTTGGATGGTCGGTTGCGCCTGGAATTACCCTCGGCGGAGAGTGCGCCTCAACCGTTGGCGGCGCAGGCGGTGCCGGCAATACTGATCACCTGGCAGGATGCGGGTGATGCCAATTGGCCGGATGTCATTGCCCACGAGATTGATCTGGTGAAATTGAGCAATGGGGGGCGTATTCTGACCCTGACGGTGATGGCGTTGGCTCGCTAAGGGGCTTAACGACGAGCACGAGGTGACAGTAACCGTGGGTAAAGGGTGTGTTTCAAAGGAGTTGAATAATTAATTGTTGAACAGTTGAATTGATGAATAATTAATGAAGTGGTAGACGCATCCCCTCATTAACCATTCAACAATTCACGGATTCACCGATTAATTATTTTCTTCCTCTTAATGGAAATGAAACACACCCGTTGGTACATCGGGAAGGTGGGGCACCGTTGTTGGGGAGTAATCAGTAAAAAACAAAACGCGGCCGCGTACTTTAGTAAGTTGCGGCCGCGTCTTGGGTCTGTGGCGTTAGGTGGGTTTGAACCACCGACCTAGGGCTTATGAATCCCCCGCTCTGCCACTGAGCTATAACGCCAACGGGTTAGAATTATAGCCAACTGGAACGCGTCTGCCAAATTGGGCTGGTAGTTTCATCAGGGCTTTTCCAAAGTCAACTAGTCCAGCTTTACACAACTCCTTAGCCGGTTTAGTCGGAAGACCCATCCCCCTAACCCCCTTCCCGCTGGGAAGGGGGCAAACCTATTCGTGTCGTTTTTTGAGGGCATACGCCCTCAAAAAACGACACGATATAACATTCCCCGCCCCTGGGGGCGGGGTTAGGGGTGGGGAAAATACCCGACACGCTGGCACAGCGCCAATAAAATCGGACTTTGGAAAAGCCGTGGGTAGTTTCATCACCTGATTTGAGACACGGGAATTGTAAAGGCAAAAGTTGTTCCCTGGCCCAGTTCGCTTTCCAGCCAGATGTTACCACGGTGTAAATCAACGATCCCCTTGGTGATAGACAAGCCCAAACCTGTGCCCGGCGACGTGCGAATGTTGCTGTCTTCGGAGCGGAAGAATTTGGTGAAAAGTCGGGCCTGATCCTCAGCCGAAATGCCATAGCCGGTATCTTTTACCGCACAAACAACAATGGGTTGAGGGATGGACAAGCCATTATCTGGAGTGGTGTAATCTGCTTTGACCGTTACCGTGACTTCGGTATCGGCGGGGGAATATTTGTAAGCGTTGCTCAACAGGTTGGTTAATACTTGCACCAACCGGGAATGGTCACCCATAACCGGTGGCAGATCATTGGGCATATCGAGGTGAACAGTGATGTTTTTACCCTCGTGGATACCCCGGGTAGCTTGCATGGTTTCGCTGACCACATTGGCGAAGGCAATGGGTTCCAAATGCACGTTTAACTGACCCGTCTCAATGCGGGAGATGTCGGTCAGGTCTTTGATCAGGTTATCCATGCGTTTGATGTTGGCGGTGATGGTTTCCAGGAAAGATTTCTGTTTATCGTTGACTTCGCCGGTGAGGCCTGCCAGCATAAGGTCCGTATAACCACGAATGGCGGTGATGGGGGTTTTGAGTTCATGGGAGACCATGGAGACGAACTCGGATTTGGCCCGGTTGGCTTCGTTGACTTGTTCGTACAGTTGGGCGTTGGCGATGGAAGTGGCGGCGACGTTGACCAGGCTCGCGGCCGCGTCCAGGTCTTCCTCATCAAAATCATCATACTCATTGCTTTCTACCACCAAAGCTCCAATCACCTGTTGTTTGTGGACAATGGGCAGCGTTAATTGGGAGCGGGTGTGCGGCGCGGCCGCGAGATAGAGCGGCTCCAACTGCACATTCCGTGTCAGACGTGGCTCACCCGTGCGAATAACTTCCCCGGCCAGCCCCACCGTTGTTGCCTGAGCATCTGCGGGTAAAACAAAATCCCGGGCATAATTTTCACTCACAAAAGCCACCAACCGATCATACTCATCCACCAACAAAATGCTGCCAGCCGTGGCTTCACAAATCAGCATAGCCCAATCCAGGGTCATTTCTAGCACCCGGTTCAAGTCCAACGTCGTGTTTAGATTGCGTCCCAACTGCTGGAGAATAGCTAATTCATGTACCCGCCGCTGGAGCGCCTGATCCGTTTGCTGGAGCAGGCGGGCATTATCCATTGCCACCACGGATTGCCCGGCAAACGTGTTAATGAGGGTCAAATCCATATCATTAAACGGTGCTTTGTTCCGTTTATTGACGATTTGCAGAACCCCCCACACTTCATTCTGGTGCACCAACGGCGCCGAAAGAATAGACTGTGTCGTGAACCGGGTGCTGCTATCCACCCCGGAAAACCAGCGGGGATCTTCTTGCGCTTTATTGACGATGGCTGGTTGTCCCGTCTGAGCAACGGTTCCCGCTACACCTGCCCCAAGGGGCAAACGTGTGCCCAGCAGGCTTTGCCCGGTAGGCCCACGCACAAGTTTAAACTCCAATTCGCCAGTATTTTGGTCTACGATCAAGAAGCTACCAGCTTCAGCATTGAGTAGTTCAATGGATTTATCCAAAATCAAATCAAGCAAACTATCTGGCTCGCGGATGGAGTTGAGGGTGCGAATAACCTCGTTAAGGGTTTCCAATTGTTGGGCACGCTCTTTCGTCTGTTCGTTAGCCTGGAAACGGGCCAGAGCGGTGGCTGTATTACTGACATAAAAACTGAACAGTTGCCGCTGGCGCTCGGTAAAGGGGCGTTGGGTGGCTCCCCGTTTTCCTTGTATCAGGCCAATGGTTTCAGCCCCGGCATTCAGGGGCGCGGCCAACCATTCTCCACTATCGCTTTCTACCAACAACATTTGTCCGGTGGTTAAAACTTCTTGAATATGCGGGTCTTTGATGAGTTTGTCTGGCCCTTCGTAGTCCCGGCGACGGCGACTGTTTTCAATATAATAGGCGGTGTACATTTGCCGTGTGCCAGGCTCCCGCAAAATAATGGCAAAGTCCTGACATTGCAACAGACGTAACGAATCAGCCACAATAATTTCCAGCAGGGGGTCCAACTCCTGGGTGGTGTTGACGGCCTGGGAAAAGCGGCTGAGATCGTTCATTTCGGCCACCCGATTTTCCAGGCGACGCATAATCCGAACCCGTTCGATACCCAAAAGGGATTGATCGGCCAGAGCATTCAGGTAGTTAATTTCTTCGGTGCTGAACCGTTCGCTATTGTGTTTGCGTGAAAGGGTAATCCAGCCGATGAGTTGTTTGTTGCTCAGAAGGGGAACCAGAATGGCCGCATTCATCTGTTGACACAAGGCGCGATGCGGCCGCCATTCTTCGGGCCAGGCTTGTGCATCCACCAGGACCAATGCGCCTCTGTCTTTGGCTAACAATTGTACAAAGGGATCGTCGGCTTCAATTTCGATATCTACACCGGTGGGGTATGGTTGGTAAAAAAACTGTTCGGTGTCGGGCAGGAAAAGCTGGACATCGGTGTGGGGCACGCCGCGGCGGGCGTATTGAATAAGAAGGGTGGCCCCCCCTTCTAGCTCGGCTACGGAGGTGAGTTCCTGGTTATAACGACGGAGCAGGGTTTCATATTGCGGCCGCGCCAGCACATACTCATCCACCAATATCTGCACCCGCTTACGAATAGGGTCAAAGAGAAAGGTGATAATCAATACCAGGGCAATGAGCAGGGCGGCATTTTCCGTGTTGACCGTGACCCCTAAAACCGAACTGACAAAGGTGGTGACCAGACCCAGCACCAGAATGAGGGCCAGCGTGAGTAAGCCATACGTTACCGCCCGCCGGAGTACCACATCTACATTGAGCAAACGGTAACGAATGATCGTGTAACCCATGCCCAACGGGTACAAAATCGTGGGCAAAAAGAAGAGGGCAGGGTCAAAGGGGATGTAACCAGCATTCAGGAACCAGGTAATAATGGGGAAAAAAGAACAACAAGCGGCCAGAGTAATGACTCGTCCTTGTTGCCGGGCCAGCGGCACAGGTGAGGCAAAGGCCCGGTAAGCAAATAGCCCCAATGATAGGAGCATCATCACCCCATCCACCACATACGTTACCCGCCAGGGAATAACGTAAAGCCAGGGGTTGTTCGAGCTATAGAAAACAGCCTGGCCCCATACAAATAGGGGCAGGGTAATCGCTAAGGGTAGCCATCGTAAAAACGGGTTTTGTTGCAATAGCCGGGGCCGATGGGGAAACTCAATAGCCGTATATAAATTAGCCGCCCCCACCCCCACAAGTCCGGTTAACCAGAGCCGACTCAAAACATGCGTGGTGAGCATGTCGTATAACCCACCTATGCCAAAGGCAGCGAATAGGGAAAACAGGGCAAAATATTGAGCTACAGAGGCATCGGGATGAACGCGAAAGGCCCAAAAACCCACCAGTAAAATAAATGCGCCGATGAGGTAGGGTAACCAGAAATTACGGCCAAATTCTTGATTACTGAGGGTGAAGAGAGGCAGCGTGAGGGTGCGTGATGAGCCATCAGGGTGGAGAAAGGTCATGCGCCATTCATCGCCCGGGTTGGCCGTTTCCAGCAAATTATCGAGTTGCTGACGGCTGGTAACGGCCTGATCATTAACGGCAACCAGACGTTCCGGCCATTTTAGGGGTGGGTTCTGTGATTTGCTCACCCATTCAGAGCTACCAATATCATTAACCACCAGGTTGGGGTCAAAGAACAAACCAGGAAATGGGCGATTACGTGTGCCTAAGGCGGTAACGAGTAAGGCAACGTAAAGGATGCTACCGATGAGTAGCAAGCCGCTGACCAGGGATCGGCGTGTAGACTCTGAAAGGTTCATTTGGGCAAGATGATCCGCAATGGTGACAACAGAAGGTGATTATCAATCCAATGTCCATCTGTGGCAACCCTATTTTGACGAAGCCCAGTGGTCTCGTCAAGGAGCGAAACGTGAATTTGATAGGAATTCGGGGCGATATTTGTAGGCATTAGTACCGTATGGGTGTCTATGATTTGTTGGCCGGGTTGCCAATCCGTGGTGGGAGACGTTCCATTGACGGGCCAGTTGTCAGCCTTAGCCAGCACACGTCCTTGGGCATCCACCAGATGTACTTCAACGGTATAGGTGGGCAGATCGGCCCGCAGAGCCTGCCAATATAGCGTTACATCTAGTGGTTCACCTGGTTGCAAGGCGCGGCCGCTATATTCATACCCCATTAGGCGAATTTCGTTGTTGAAATTGTGATCCTGTGGGTTGGGCACATCCCCCGGGGCGGGTTTCAGGTTGATGGTTCCCAGCACCAGGCTGTCGCCCAAATCCTGTCCATCGGCCCCAGTAATGCCAAGGCGATAACTATCGGGTGCGTAGAGGCCAATTGTGACGGTAAGGGTATCGGGCGCGTAAGCAGTTTCAGGCAGGTAAACACGCACAGAGTCTACAAAACGATCGCCGGGCCGCCATTCGCTACTGGGAAAGTTGCCTAGACCTGGGTGGGTATCCCGTTGGGTGACCAGTAGGTCCAAGCCGTTGGTTAGATGGACAAAGAGGATGTAGTTACCTGGTGGTTGACCGGTCACTTGCCAGTACAGGTCAATATCTAATGGCTCACCCGGGTGCAGAGTGGTTGTGCTCAGGTTGTAGCCTTGCAGGTTGGCAAAAAAATCAAACTGGGCCTGGGTGGGGTTGGGGATGGGGGATGTGGCGGTGAAGAGGCGCGGCCGCGCATACGCCGGTTGTAAGTAACCAAACAAGGCCACTAAAGCCAGGGCCAACATCGCCATCATGGTAAACTGAGAAATGTATACTGGTAATCGCAATCGCGTTGTTGGCGAGGAAATGAGGACGGCGAGAAAAGTGAAGGCCCGTTCCATTCCGGCGATCATAAGCAGAACAAGCGCTGGTAAACCAGGAAAGAAAAATCGTCCCATGGAACCGGCAGGGCTGACCAGCATGTAAGCGAAGACGACGGCGGCGAAGAGGGCTACAGTGAGGATGAGATAGGGGATGGATGAGGCGAGGGGACGAGAGGGCGAGGGGGCGGTTGAAGAAACAGATCGCCTGGAGTTGATGAGTTCAAGGAAAAGGCCCGCGGCCGCGAACAGGGTCACGCCCCACAATAGCTGATACACCATGGGTGGCAAAGGAATCTGGCCGAAACCAAAACGCCCCCATAAACTACTCCACACCGATGACCATTCACTCCAGGCAACGCCCAAACTCTCCAGCGGATCTCGCACCCCCCAGAGAGCCGTCACCTCTTTAAATCCGGTCGGATCACCATATAAAGCATAGTTGCGGATGAACCACCAGCCCGCCAGCAGCAAGGTGACACCCGCAATGAGGATGTTAACTTCTAGCCAGCGTCGCGCCTGTTTCTTGCGCCAGGCTACCCAACTTATCACGATTTCAATGAGGATCGCGGCCGCGGCCATATTAAATTTGCTCAACAGGGCAAACCCAAAAGCCAGCCCCAGCCACACCCCCCACTTCCGGCTCAATCCGGTGGGATCATGTAACAGCCGTACCCCGGTATAGGTAATAGCCGCCCCACTACAGGCGGCGATAACATCATTGTTGATAGCCCCCGCCATGTAAAGAAACATGGGGTTAAAGGCCAGGAGCGCGGCCGCGGCCGCGGCCAACCAGCGCTCCTCAGGCCACAAAATCCGGCCCGTGGCCCAGGTTAACCAGACTACCCCCGCCCCAATCAACACATTAATGGCCCGAACGATATGCGCAGCCAACGCATCACCCCGCCAGGGAAAATTCTCATTGACCGAATGTAAATATTGACTCTTGTTATCCACCCCCACTTCACCATACCGGTAGGCCCAAAACGGATTTCCCGGCGGGGTATAACAAAGCGGGTGATCCGTTTTGATCCAGGCCGTGGCTAAAGCTCCCAGGACATAAAACAGGGGGGGATGATGGCTTTGTGAACGGCAAGCTTCTTCTCCCTGTACAGGCAAGCGTCCATTTTCCACTAAATAACGCACAAACCGATAGTGGCGTAGCTCATCTGTCGCTTCATGCAAGGGGTTAATTACACTATAGGCAAGCCCTAAGCTCAAAAAAGCCAACAGGATAAGCACAATTAACCAATCACGACGCAGACCAACAACGATACGATTCATGGGAGTGATTGGTTAATTCCTTAAAACGGGGGTAAGAAGTAAAGCTAAGGTGAGGAATACCTGGGCACACAACTAGAACAGGTTTCTAAACGATCAATCTACGGGATACAAATAACATCCGCACCATAAATGGTACGGTTAGCATCCAACCGATTAAGTTGGGCAATCACATCCACGGTTGTATTGCGGGTGCGGGCAATACTGAATACCGTATCATGATCCCTTACTACATAAGCCAGATACCCAGGGCAATAGGCCGGATTGGCATAAGGTAAACGCTCAATAACCGTTCCGGGCACCAAATCATGGGCATCAACACCATGCAAAGCCATAAGTTCGATAGCACTATTATTTGCCAGGGCGATGCTATACAGGCTATCCCCTTGCAAAACTGTGTATGATTTGAAAATAACCTTATCAACATTGGCCGGAACGAGGGCGGCTGTGGTTACCTGTACCTGTATGGGAGGCGTTGTGGGCACAATCACCTCAATGGCTGTAGGCTGGGGCGTAGGCACGGGTTGTACCAGATTGGGGTCTGTCGTTACCTGTGGTTGCTCCACGGGCGCTGGTGCAGGTTGGTTTTGAGCAGACCATTGCGCATCGGTGAGCATATCTTTGCTATTGAGTATATCTAGTTGCACGCTCATGCCCTCGACGACGACGATCTCCGTACGGCGGTCAGAGAGTGTAGGCACAGCCAGAGGGTCGGTGTTAAGAGCTGCGGCCGCTTGAGCAGTTGCGGCCGCGGCCGCGTCATCTTCACTCCCCTGGTTGGGTAACAAAAGCCAAAATACGGCCAGGGCCAACAAACTGGCAAACAACAGCGTGGCCAATGTCATACGTACAACGGAAGGTGAACGAAACACCTCAAATTCTCCTTAAGAGACCGGCTTATCAGGCAAGCCTCTCCATAGCTGAACCAGTGAGTTTATGTTACACTTGCCCTAATCTTATGGCAAGTACCCCCCAAGTCATAAGGCTGACTGGTTGATAGCTGCAAGGCTGTTTTCACAGGAGTTCCCCCATGATCTATAACCGAGAGAAACGTGAGGAATTGGAGCGACTGGCCCTGGCGCCGTATGCTACGGTGAGTGCTGACTCACGCGGCCGCGCCCACCCCGAACCTGAATCATCCAGCCGTACCGCCTTCCAAAAAGACCAAGATCGCATCATCCATACCACTACCTTTCGTCGCTTGGAGTACAAAACCCAGGTCTTCGTCATCCTGGAAGTAGATCATTATCGGACCCGCCTTACCCACACCCTGGAAGTTGCCCAGCTAGGACGTTCTATCGCCGCTGGTTTAGGAGCCAATGCTGAACTCACCGAAGCCATCTGTCTGGCCCATGATTTAGGCCATCCACCTTTTGGTCATGCCGGGGAAGCCGCCCTGAATCGCCAGATGAAAGCGTATGACAGCAGCTTCAACCATAACACCCAAAGCTACCGCATCGTCACCCTGCTAGAGAACCGCTATCCCCACTTCGCTGGCCTCAATCTTACCTATGAAACACGGGTCGGGATGCTTAAACATGAAACCACCTATGATAAAAGCGAAGCCACTAACTACGAGCCACATAAACGCCCCTCTATCGAAGCGCAAATAACCAATTTCGCCGACCCCATCGCCTACGATTCCCATGATCTAGATGATGGATTACGGGCGGGGCTTTTCACGACAGTTGACCTTGATCAACTCGATTTATGGCAAGAATTACGCCAACGGATCAATTGGGGCAATCAACCCTTCACCACCCTGACCCGCCATGAGGTTATTCGGGAAATGGTTGGCTTGCTTGTATCCGATGTGGTGCAAACTACCTCCGCCGTTTTAA
The DNA here is from genome assembly GCA_016716885.1 of Candidatus Trichofilum aggregatum. GTDB lineage: Bacteria > Chloroflexota > Anaerolineae > Promineifilales > Promineifilaceae > Trichofilum > Trichofilum aggregatum. The sequence continues at coordinate 59,589 of JADJUV010000009.1, forward strand.
CTGAACAAAACATTGATTCGCCGGAGAAGGTGGAATACCATCCCACAACAGTCGTGCAATTCTCGCCCGCTGTGGCCGCAATGGTGAAGCAATTAAAAGGGTTTTTGTATGAGCACATGTATCGCCATTACCGCCTCATGCGGATGCAAAGCAAGGCAGAGCGTTTTGTCAGCGAGCTTTTCCAGGCATATGTCAAAGAGCCACGCATGTTGCCTACGGAAACACACAAACGGCTCAATTCGACTCCATTAGAACAAGTGGTAACCGATTATCTGGCGGGCATGACAGATCGTTATGCGCTAGAGGAATGGCAACGTCTCTTTGACCCCTTCACACTAGCCTAAAGGTGTTTTTAATGACTCGACATTGGCTTTATTGGGCATGGTTCAAAAACGACCCATTCGCGTTTGCAAATTCGGTGCCAAATTGTCATTCCGAGGTCTGCCGAGGAATCTTTTTAGCGAGCCAATAGAGAGATCCCTCGTTCCGAAGACGCCACTACTCAGAAACTGTCATTCTGACGAGTCTTCGAGGAAGAATCCCGACGAGCTAGATGTACGGGATGCTTCACTCCGAAGACTCCGTACACTTCGTGGCGTACCTACAGCATGACAAATCAAAGTTTCTGCACTCATTGAACGGGCACTCTGCCCGTGGATACTCTCGGAATGACAGCTATGACTACTTTGTAAAGGACATCTTCCACTTTCTGAACCATACCCGTTTTTGTACTGACCTCTGGAGATTGAGCGATTAAGAGATTTCCTGAGGTTGTCCAAATTTTCGCCAAAGTTGAGTGAATAAAAAAAAGCCGGGCAAATTGCCCGGCTTTTTTATTGTTTATGGGATTGTTCGGAGATGGTTCTGTTAATAGTCCAACATATCATCAGCACCACTACCACCTTCGGCCCCTTCTTTCGCCCAGGCAGAAAGCTCAATGGTCGCTCGCTCCAGGTAGCTATCGGGGGGTAGGTCCGGGCTTGTGCCGTATTCCATGTCCATGATGCGGGCGTTGATGATGAGGGCGTTTGTCTCAAGAGCGACAATTTCACCCGGTCGGAGCAAAGCCGGTTCACCTTTGGTTGCCAGCTTGGCTCTGATAGCATCGTCATAGTAGGCGTGCTGGGTCATGATCACTTTGGTAATAGTGCGGATATCGTTTTTATCAAACAGCCACACTTCGATAGCAGTCACATTTTTGGGACTATCACCACCAAGGGATTCAGAGATACCAACACCACATTCACCCAGGAAGTCGCCGTTACCATTTTCGATGCTAAAGGAGTCATCGTAAGTATCATGACCACGGTTGTACGTGGTGGTGAAGCGAGCGATGGGGGTCATCATCGCATTGGCGGACATACCTGGCTCCACCATAGGGCCTTCGGTGGGTTTGTCCACATGCATTTCGTAGCTGGGTCGGGTGGAACCGCCACGGCGAGTGGCAATGCGGTAGATGAGGAATAGTACCAGCAGAAGAACGATGAGTAAGAGGCAAATGGTGAAGAGTGAGGAGCCACTATCGGCTTCTGCGACAGGTACAGCACTAATTTGACCACACCCAAGGTTATCGGTGATCGCGGCCGCGAGCGCCAGCAAACGTTGTTGGTCAGCCGGGTCTGGTTCCGTCTGGGCTAGCAGGCAAATTTCTTGCGCTGCTCCAGGCCAACTCACAAAAGCATCTTTCGCTCTCTGGACATCCAAACGAGACGAATATGAGTCAGCGACGGCTAAAACATAAGCTCGGCGGGTTGTATCGGCTAAATCCTGGGGCGCCCCATCTGTCCACTGAACAGGCCACAACCCCCAGCCTAAAATGGGCAACCCAATAATTAAGCCCACAAGAAAACCCACGACGATACCTGCTATGGGCTGTTTGCGGATGAAATCCATATGTCACCTACCTTAAACAAATGCACGCTTGTTTCGATAAATGGTTCTGACGGAACACCATGCGCTGGTGACATCCCCTCTTGATGGCAATGTTATCATAACTCTAGAGGGCGTACAAATTTTATGTTGACAAGAAAGGAGAAGGAACCCGCTATACACTACGTTAATCTTGGGGGCTGTGTTATACTTTCTATGGCGTTTTCTTAATAAATCCACCATAAACGATATAGATAAAGAAACCCATGAAACATTTTCTCAGCTTACTCGATTTTTCACCGGAAGAATTATACGATTGGCTTGATTTAGCCCATCGGCTGAAGCGCGAATGGCAAACGGGTGGCAACCGGCCTATTCTCCAGGGTAAAAGCCTGGCGTTGGTTTTTCAGAAGCCATCTTTACGTACGCGTGTCTCTTTTGAAATAGGCATGGTTCATCTAGGTGGGTATGCCTTTTACCTTTCCCCTAATGAAGTAAAAATGGGCGGCCGCGAAAGCATTCCGGACGTGGCTCGGGTTCTTTCTGGTTATGTGGATGGCATCATGGCACGGGTGTTTGATCACCATCACATCCTGCAACTGGCCGAATATAGCCGGGTGCCCGTTATTAATGGCCTGTCTGATTACAATCACCCCGCCCAGGCATTAGCGGACTTGTTTACCATTCAGGAGCAAAAAGGGCAGCTTCAGGGGTTAAAATTGGCTTATGTAGGTGATAGCAACAATGTAACCCGCTCGTTGCTTTTTGGGGCGATGAAGATGGGTATGCACTTCGCGGCCGCGTCACCTCCCGGTTATACCCTTAGCGAAGAAGATGTCCATCTGGGCAAATCCATTAGCACCGCCGACTGGCAAACCATTGAGCTTAGCGAAAACCCCGCCGACGCCGTGCGCGAAGCTGATATTATCTACACCGATGTCTGGACAAGCATGGGGCAAGAAGAAGAAACCGCCCAACGGCTTCAGATTTTCCCACCCTACCAGGTCAACCAACAACTTGTCAGCCAGGCCAACTCTGAGTGCATCGTGATGCACTGCTTACCGGCTCACCGTGGCGAAGAGATTACAGATGAGGTAGCCGATGGCCCTCACTCGGTCATGTTCCCACAGGCCGAAAATCGTCTCCATGCCCAAAAAGCCATACTCGTTCGTTTGCTGGCTCCTGATTACAAAGGATGATGGATGAATTATGAATTATGAAGTGGACACCCCTTCATCATTCATCCCTCATAATTCATAATTCCGAGGTTTTCCGTGGCTCAAAATCGCGCTCGCTTTGAAGAAGCTTTAGAAAGAGGACATTCCTACGGTTGGGATCAGCGTTGGGATGACGCTATCCGCGAGTTTGAAAAGGCTCTACAGGAGTTTAGTAACGAACCTGCGCCTTATGCTGGTTTGGGTATGGCCTTTTACGAACTCAAACGGTACGAGCCTGCCCTAGAAAATTACAAAAAAGCGGCCCGCCTCTCTCAGGGAGACATCATGTACCTGCAAAGGGTGGCCCAACTACAAGAGCAATTAAAACGGCATAAAGAGGCCGGGCAAACCTATTTGGCCATTGGCGAAGTGCAGTTACGCCGGCGGCTACTCAATGAAGCTGTTGAAAACTGGAATCGGGCCGTCTTTTTGGACCCGGACGCGCTCCGAGGACACCAGCGACTAACCCAAGTCTATCAACGACAAGGGGTGGTTCCCGCGGCCGTGCGCGAATACCTGGCGATTGCCCGCATATTGCAAGCCCAGGGTGAAACCGATAAGGCGATGCAGTCGTGCCAGGCGGCATTACAACTTGATTCCCGTAATGCCGATGTTCTCACGGCGATTGAGTTGCTTCGTCAGGGGGAGTCATTAGCGAACCATTTTGCTCAAGAAACAAGTGCCACCCCATTAGCCCCCGTCCGTGATAGTCTGGGATTGTTAGATGAGTCGCCTGCCGTGCATGATGGCTCTAGCCCCGCGCAGGAAGCGCAGCGGATTGCCATGGAACGTCTGGCGGAAGTGTTCTTTGGCGACGACGATGAAGACGAAGATATCACGGCCACAATGAAGGATGCCCTGATTGTCCAGGCGTTAGATTTTCAAACACGGGGCATGGTCAACGAGGCGATCAGTGCTTACGAAAAAGCCATTGAAGCCGGGGCACGGGATATGGCCGTTCGCTATAACCTGGGTTTACTGTATCAGGATAAACTGCGGTTCAGTGATGCCATTGCCCAGTTTGAGACGGCCGTGCAAGACCCTGATTACCGCCTGGGAAGCCATTTTGCTTTGGGTGAATGTTATCGCGCCAGAGGGCACATTGAAAAAGCGCTGGAGCATTTTGTGGCCGTTCTGCGCATCGTAGACTTAAAAACGGTGAAACGGGATCAGGCCGATCGGTTGATTGAGTTGTACGAGAATCTGACCCAAAGTTTCCGCACGAAGGGTGAACCAGAACGGGCGACGGCATTTGCCAACACGTTGGTAGAATTTCTCAGCCATAAGGGGTGGGAAGACAAGGTGAAAGAAGCCCGCCGCCGTTTAGATACGATTTCTTCGGATCGGACGATGATTTTGGGTGACATTATTACGGCGGGGTCAGAGCATGTGCTGGAATCCTTGTATTTGAGCCAGGAATACGCCAAGCGAGGGATGTACAGCGCGGCCGCGGAAGAAGCCTATCGCGCCATTCAACTTTCCCCCAGTTATTTGCCCGCCCATCTGCAACTAGGTGATCTGCTCGTTTTACAGAAGCGGCATGAAGCGGCCGCGTTAAAATTCAACACCATCGGTGATGCCTTCCGTGCTCGTACCGATATGGGTGGAGCCATTCTCGCCTATGAACGGGTCATTGAAGTCGCGCCGCTTGATCTAACCAGCCGGGCACGGCTAATCGATCTGCTCAAGTCCATGGGTGCGTTTGACAATGCCTTGGAAAATTATCTGGCGATGGGCAACATGTATTATCAATTAGCCCAGGTAGATAAAGCTCGGGCTACCTTTCAGGACGCTTTAAACCTGGCCCAACGGGGTTCCCCAGAAAAAAACTGGAAAATTCGCCTGCTAAACCAGATTGCTGATATTGATATGCAACGATTGGATTGGCAAAGGGCATTGGTCAGCTACAAAGAGCTACGCCGGCTTTCTCCTGAAGATGAACGCATTGCCATTACGTTGATTGACCTCTATTACAAAGTGAACCAGCCGAAGAGCGCGCTTAAAGAATTAAATGACTACATGATTCAACTCATTAAGGGGGGGAAAAGTGCTAAGGTGGTGGGGATATTGGAAGATATGGTGAAACAGCGGCCAAACGATCCTAACTTGACAAATATGCTGGCAAGGTTATATGTTCAACAGAAGCGGCCGCAAAAAGCGATTGACCTGCTGGACCGCCTGGGTGAAGCCCAACTGGAAGCCGGTAGCACCGAACAAGCGGTCGTCACCATCGAGAAAATCTTGACCTTAAACCCTCCCAACGCCACCAGTTACCGCCAATTGGTTACCCAATTGCGACAGAACCTTTCTTAAGTCTCGTCAGGTGCAATAACAACATGGTGCCGTTCGCCGTCACCTGACAACTTAACCACTGCCCCAGGTTTTGCCTTGGACCAGATCAACTTTTACCTCAGCCAGCTAACGCTAGATAGCCTTGTTGATATTTTGCTGGTGACAGCCGTCATCGTGGCCGTTTTGCGTGTGATCCGGGGAACGCGAGCCGTCCAACTCCTACGGGGCATTATTGTCTTTATCTTGGTAGCGCTGGTACTGGTAGTGGGTTTATCCAACTTCCTGCAACTGCCCGCCTTGGGCTGGCTTATCGACCGAATATTTCCGGTCATGCTGCTGGCAATTCCCATCATTTTTCAACCAGAGTTACGTCGGGCCTTGGAACGGTTGGGAGGTACAGGTCGCTATTTTCGTTTCTGGCGGCGTGATCAACATACGCCTATGATCACGGCTATTGCCCAGGCCTGTTTACGGCTTTCACAACGGCGGCATGGGGCACTCATTGTTCTGGAACAAGATACCGGTTTGCAGGAGTATATTGATACCGGTATTGTGTTGAATGCGGAACCATCACCAGAACTCTTTTTGACTGTGTTTAACAAACATACGGAATTACATGATGGGGCGGTTATTATACGAGGGAATCGTGTCGCGGCCGCGGCCTGTGTCATGCCCCTTTCCACCAGCAGCCTCTCCGACCGGCAAATGGGATTACGGCACCGCGCCGCCCTCGGCATCAGCGAAGTGAGTGATGCCGTCGTCATCATCGTTTCCGAAGAAACAGGGCAAGTAGCCATTGCCCACAATGGTCGTATCCTACGCCGCCAAGACCCAACCCGTCTGGATGCCATCCTACAAGCCTTTTTGCAGAATCGCGGCAAAGCCATTTCTGATGGCCACTGATCATCCGATCAGGCCAAAAACAACTGACTCATGTTTCGTCGTTCAACCAATCTCCTTCCCGACATCCTCACCATTGTGCTGTCATTGGTACTAGCCATTGTCATCTGGGTCACAGCCGTGCGTGAAAACAACCCCTTCACAACCCGCACCTTCGAGTTAACCGTAGGATTAACCGGCCTACCAGATAATGCCCTCGTCACCAACACCGTCCAACAAGCCGTGCGCGTGGAAGTCAACGGCCCCACCGCCACCCTCAACCAACTCCGCCCCGATGATTTCCTGGCCGTCATTGACCTGAGCCAACTCCCCTTTGGTGAATCATCCGCTCCTATCCAGGTGCAAGTCGAAGCCGAAGATGTTACTTTGGCTTCCCAATTCCCTGAAACAACCCTCGTCATTCTGGAACGGCAAACAACCCGTGATATCCCGGTTCTCATCTCCTGCGGGGCACGCCAGCACGCGGCCATACCAGTGCCGATCCCATCAGCGATCCGGCTACCGTACAAATCTCGGGACCAGCCAGCCGCGTAGAAGAAATTGCCGAAGCGCGTGTCACAGTTCTACTCGACGATGCTCGTGAAAGCATCGTCGTAGCACGACGACCCCTGTTCTACGATCAACAAGGCAACGTCGTTGGTACCAACAACCTGAATGTAAGTACAAGCGAAATAAACATCACCGTGCCCATCAGTCAATTGGCCGACTTTGCGGAAAAACCAGTTGTCGTCAATTGGGTAGGTGAACCAGCCTCCGGCTATCGTCTGCTCAATGTCACCAATGAGCCACGTAGCGTTCTTGTCACCGGTAGTCCTGAGGTTCTGAGTGAACTGGGCAGCTTGCAAACTGAACCGATTGATATTACCGGAGCCACAGAAACCATTAGTTTACAGGCCACCCTTGTCCTGCCCGATGGGGTAAGTCTAGACGCATTGCAATCCATCCTCGTTGTCATCGAAGTCGAGCCAATCCTTACCAGCTCCGTTGTGCCCGTTATGCCCGAAATTCGGGCCTTAGGCCCTGGATTAACGGCAACCCTCAATATTGATACCGTGCGTGTCATTGTGTATGGGCCATTACCCGTATTAGATTCCTTGCAGGAAGATGATGTGCGCGTCACCCTTGATCTGCTGGGGCTAGAAGAGGGTACCCACAATGTCGCCCCCAACGTAGCCGTTACCGCCACGAGCCTGGAAGTCCGCTCTACTCAACCTGCTTTTGTTACGGTTGTCATTACCCGGGCCATTACACCTACTCTACCGACTGACAGTAGTCTGATTAATACAATTCCCCAGGCAAGTGCCATGCCTGGAGTCATTCTCTGGCTTTCTTTCCCACCTGTTGCCCTATTTTTGTACCAATCACGCCATCGAATCAGTTGAACATAATGGTTGGTCGTGTTTCTCATTACCAGAATCTGGTAATACTACGCAATACGCGCCTCCCGCTCTATACTTAAGCGATGCAATGATCAAACTGCTTGGATATCTATTCAGCTTTGTACTTGCACGCTTCTGGCGTCTTTCTGGCCCCTGACTAAAGACCCCCGACAAAAAACTCGTTCATTGTTCTCACGCGTTCGTTAGAAGCGGGTTGCCAGAGGCAAACATTCTAGTACAGCTTTACACAAGCCCTTAGCCGGTTGAGTCGGAAGACCCATCCCCCCTGCCCGCCCCAGGGGCGGGGTTAAAGGTGGGAGTTTCCGGCGACAAACGAATGGTGAGACTTGTCATAAAAACATACGTCCACCTTTCATAAAACTGTACTAGACTTACATGAAATAGGTTTGGCCGACATGGTTGAACATATCCCATTGTCACCCCTTCGGTAAATTTTGGGGTTAACTGGCTAAATCGTTATCTGTTTTGAGGTAAACCATGACTCGTAAACCTTTGGTCGCTCTGGTAGGGCGACCTAATGTGGGTAAATCCACTCTTTTTAATCGTATTGTAGGACGGCGGATGGCCGTTGTTTCTGATGTGGCGGGAACTACCCGTGACCGTCTTTACGCGGAAGCCGAATGGAATGGTGTCGCTTTTATGCTGGTAGACACAGGTGGTATTGAATTGCTAGAGGGCTGGCATACGGAACCGCTGTCTGAAGATTCGGAAAGGTTTTTGCCGCTCATTCGGCGGCAGGCGGAAGTAGCCATTCAAGATGCAGATGTGATTGTGCAGGTGGTAGATGGGCAAGTTGGTCTAACAGCGGCGGATCGAGAAGTGGGCAAGATTCTCCATCGGGCGAACAAACCGATTCTTATTGCCGCGAACAAACTGGAGTCCAGTAAATTAAGCGATGCGGCCTATGAATTTTATGAGTTGGGATTGGGTGAAGTATTTGCCATTTCTGCTTATCATGGCACAGGCAGCGGTGATTTACTGGATGCGATGGTGGAATTTTTGCCCCCATCACCACCGGAAGAAGCGGATGAGACCATTAAGGTAGCCATTTTGGGGCGGCCTAATGTGGGTAAATCTACGCTGGTAAACAAGATCGTGGGCGAAGATCGCGTTATTGTCAGCCCCATTGCGGGGACAACTCGTGATGCTATTGACACGAGAGTGCAGGCTCATGGGCAGGATTTCACCCTTATTGATACGGCGGGTATCCGGCGGCGGGGCAAAATTGATCCAGGCGTAGAGAAATATAGTGTTCTACGGGCCATGAAAGCACTTGATCGGGCGGATGTGGCATTGTTGCTGGTGAATGCGGAGGAGGGGATCATTGCCCAGGATTTGCATGTGGGTGGCATGTTGCAGGATGCTTCATCCGGGGTGATCTTATTGGTGAATAAATGGGATGCGGTAGAGAAGGATACGCATTCGATGAACGTGTTTACCGAAAAGATGAGGGAAGAGTTTAATTTCCTGCCTTATGCGCCTTTGTTGTTTATTTCGGCTGAACTGGGGCAACGGGTCAACAAGATTTTGCCGCTGGTGTCTGAAGTATATAAAGCCCGGTATCGCCGAGTGGCTACGGGGGATTTGAACCGCTGGATGCGCGAAGCGTTGGATGCGAATCAACCTATCCAAAGGGCAGGAACACCCCTCAAGTTTTATTTTGCCACCCAAGTGGCCGTGGCCCCACCCACGTTTGTCTTTTTTGTGAACCGACCGGAGTGGGTTCATTTTGGTTATCAACGGTATTTGGAGAATCGGTTGCGGGAGACATTTCCCTTTGAGGGCACGCCGGTTAAGTTATTGTTCCGGGGAAGGGAGAAGGAAGAGGAAAGGTAGTATGGGGGTGCGTTTGTTGTTACTCCGGATGAAATTGATTTTCACCGATATGATGCGTGGTAGTTTATGACGACGCGGAAGAAGAAACGACGACAACCGAAGATTTTAGCGGTGGTGAACCGGAAGGGCGGTGTTGCCAAGACAACGACGGCGATTAACCTGGCGCATGGGTTGTCGCGGCGGTTGTTGCTGCGCGTTGCGCCGGAGGATGTGGATAAGATTGAGGAGAAAGATCGGTTGGTGGAGTTTCAAGGGACAACGATGTATGTGCGGGGGCATGTGCTGCTGGTAGACCTGGACCCGCAGGGGCATTGTGCGCGGGGGTTGGGGCTGGATGTGGGTACGGCCGATATTGGTGAGGTGCTGATGGGTCGGCAGACGCTGTCTGAGGCGGTTGTGTCTGCGGATCGCTCGGAAGGGGGTTATCCTCGTCCGAATTTGTGGTTGTTGCCATCGTCGGATAATTTGGAGTTGGCGAAGCAGGCTTTATTGCAGAAGAGTTTGGAAGATGGGGGGCGACATAACATCGCGGCCGCGCTCTTACGCCGTTTAGCCCATGCCGTAGAACGGTTTGCTTATATCATTCTGGATTGTCCACCCAACCTGGACACCTTTACCCAGGCGATTTACCATTTTGCCGAGGCGGCTATTGTGCCTGTAAAACCAGATTATTTTAGTATGGTGGGCATTACCCAGCATGTGGCTAATATTCGTGAGTCTCAGATGAAAGGCATTGATATTGCCATTCATACGATTGTGCCGACGATGATGGTTCCCCGGCAAAACTTGGATCAACAGATGATGGATTCGTTGTTAGAGGTTTATGGGCAGGCGGTAGCCGAACCGATTCCCCGGAGTCAGATGGTGGCAGAGGCGCCCGCTTATCATCTGACCATTTTCGAGTATGATCCGAAGGGAGAGAACCCGGCAACGGTGGCGTATCAGAAGTTAGTGGATAGGGTGTATCATGGCTAAACGGAAAATTAATAACCCACTGGATGATTTACCGGTGTTTGACCCGGATGGGTTGGCGGTGATGACGCCGGACGCGGCCGCAACACCGGCCGGTCCAGCGACCATAGAGTTTACGGAACAGGACGCGGCCGCGACCTTGCGTACCGAACAGTTGGAAGCGTTGGAAGCCAAAATCCAGCAGGAATCCAAAGCGGCGATGCAGTTGCTGGATCAGATTAAGGAACAGTTCAACCGGCAAATTGAGCGGCTACAACGGGAGCGGGATTTGTTTCAGGCAGAACTGACGCGGGAACGCGAAGGAAAAATTAGCCTGGAACGGCAAATTGCTCGTTTGCAGGTTCACGCGGAACAGGTGCAACGAATGGAGCTTTTGCTGGCGGAAGAGCGTTCTCAGCGCATGAGTCTGGAAAAGCAGGTGTCGCGCATAGAAACTGAGTTGCAAATGACCAAGAAGTTGGAACAGCAACTGAGTGAGGAGCGCTCGGCCAGGATTAATGTGCAGTCACGGGCCGCGGCCGCGGAAGCCAAAGCGGCTAAACTTGAAGGTGAACTCCAGGCGCGACAAAACCCATCGGGCAACCGCTCATTTTTAGATCGGTTGCGCGGCGGATGAGACATGAGTTTAAGATTGGTTCAATCTTCGAGATTGAACCAATCTCTAAATGCTGTGCTTTGTTATGATCAATGAACCCTTGCGGCTGGCCCTGTGGATTATTGGCTTGACCCTACTCTCAGGGGTGGGGGATGCGTTTGGCTTTTTGCACGCGGCCGCGATGTGGCACGAAGGGCGGTTGATCTGGCGGGAGTTTGGTCTGTCGGCTCTGGGTTTTGCGGGGGGCATTAGCACCTTCTGGCTGGCGGTACGCTACATGAAACAGGCGGGCATTGTGGCCCCGGAGATACAAACTCTCATCTGGTTTGCCGTCACCCTCATTGGTGTGGCTCTCGCCAGCGGCAAGTTCTTCCACTGGGCCTGGCGCGAACAAGTTGTGGCCATAGGTGTGCTGATGGGCATTGGTTGGCTTATGGTCCAAGCTGGAGAGTAAATTAAGTACACGATCGAGGTTACCGCATAATGCCCATTCGTTTTCGTAAATCCATCAAAATTTTGCCCGGCGTCCGCCTCAACCTGAGTAAATCCGGCATTAGTGTGACGCTGGGCGGTAAGCTGTTCTCGCTCAATCTGGGCAAGACAGGCACGTATGCCAATGTGGATTTGCCCGGTAGTGGGCTAGTCTATCGCACCCGGTTGGGTGGAAAAAAGGGCAAAACGAAAACGGGTGAGGATGTCACAATTGCCCTCAATGAAGATGGCACTTTGCAATTGCTGGATGAGGATGAGAAATCATTGAGCGCCGCGGCCGCGGCCGCGTACCGTAAAGCCAACAAAAAAGAGATTATCACCTGGCTAGAAGAAAGTTGCGGCCGCGTCAACAACCACACCCTGGCCCTCATCCATTTTCACCGGGCCACTCCCGCCCCCAACAGTGGCAATCCGCCTCTTGATGACCCACAAACAACCCTGGCTAAGCGTATTGAAGCCATTACCTGGCCCCGCGAAACCAATGTTTCTTTTGATATAGAAGCGGACACCATCCTCTTGGATGTGGATTTGCCCGAAATTGAAGATATGCCCGACATGCAGGCTGTGGTCAACAAAACCGATCTACGTCTGGTGTGGAAAGATCGCTCCCTCAGCCAGCGGCGCAAAGAGTACCAGACTCACGTCCATGCCGTCGCTTTTCGCTTGTTGGGTGAACTATTTGCCGCCCTGCCCAACGTCAACACCATCGTTTTATCTGCCTACTCCCAACGGGCAGATCCCCGCACCGGCCAAATTGGCGACGACTATTTGCTGAGTGTCCGGGTCAGCCGCGAACAATGGCAACAGATTAACTTCGCCAACCTGGAAGCGGTGGATGTGGTGGCCTGTTTTGACCTATTTGCGGTGCGGCGCAAAATGAACCAGCGGGGTGACATGTCCCCGATTGAACCGTTTGCCCGTTGAATGACCCAATCGTCCGGCAAAGTAATCAGGAGTTAACCATGATCTATCCGTCTTATCTCTGGGAATTCCACGTTTCGCGCTGGGCGCGGGATCATTATGCGTTTGACCAGGCCCTGTTTGCCTTTAATGGCAACGTGATTTTGGGCGACCTCGCGGCCGCACGCCAATTCGCCCAACAAATCAATGATAAAAAGGACCTGGCCCAGTTCCCGGAACAAGCCATCAAGGCTGGACAGATCAACGCCCTGGGCCTGCTGGATGAATTGCTCCATGCCCTCATGGCCCAATACCGGCAAGAGGTCAAACCAGAGGTGATGACCGAGGCGATGGCCTGGTTGGAAGAACAATATGGCGCGGCCGCGCTCGAATCCACCCTGCTCACCTTCCTGGACCAATTCCCCCCCCTGGCCGTCTACCGGGGTGAGATCAGCCGGGAAGATTACCTGGCCGGAGAAAGCGACGGCCTCAGCCACCGCCATATCGCCCTGGAAGAGATGGTCTTCCTCTGGCTGACCAACATGAATCCGGCCTCGGCCCCCTTGAGCGAACTTTTTGACGATACCGACCTCGCGAAGAACACCAGCTACCGGGAAATGATCGGCTCGTTGGAAGCGTTTTTTGAGGAGCAACCCCCTTTGGCGCAGAAAAATTGCCCCTGTTCAAACTGTTGCGCCAACCGGTCCTGTCTACCCCGGACTCACTGACGGCGCAATTGGAATATGTACGCGGCCGCTGGATTACCCTGCTCGGTAAATATCGTGTGCGCCTGCTCCGAGGATTGGATGCCGTCACGGAAGAGGAGACCATGCGTGGCTGGGGTGGCCCTGGCCCGGCTCAAGTCATTGAGTTCAATGCCCCCTGGATGGCGGGCGGCGCGGGATCAAGCGGACAAACGGCTTCGGCCTATACGCTAGGTGAGGAGCCGGAGCAGTTCAGCCCCGACCTGGATTGGATGCCCAATGTCATCCTCATGGCGAAAAACGCCTACGTCTGGCTGGATCAACTCAGCAAAAAATATGGCCGCACCCTGTCTCGATTAGATCAAGTGCCGGATGAAGAGCTGGATTTTCTCCAGCGGGCCGGTTTCACAGGCTTGTGGCTCATTGGGGTGTGGGAGCGCAGTGTCGCCTCAGAACGGATCAAACATTTGTGTGGCAACCCGGATGCAGTGGCCTCGGCCTATTCGCTTAAGGGGTATGACATCGCGGCCGCGCTCGGGGGTTATCCCGCCTATCAAACCCTGCGTGAACGACTGGGCCAACGGGGTATCCGTTTCGCCTGCGACATGGTTCCCAACCATTTTGGCCTGGACTCTGACTGGGTGGTCAACCATCCCCAATGGTTCCTCAGCCTGCCCTATTCTCCTTACCCCAATTACACCTTCAATGGCGTCAACCTGTCGCCCAATGACCGGGTAGGGGTTTACCTGGAAGACCATTATTACGACCGCACCGATGCCGCTGTGGTTTTTAAACGGGTAGACCAATGGACAGGTGAGGCTCGTTATATTTACCACGGCAACGACGGCACCAGCTTTCCCTGGAACGACACCGCCCAAATTGATTACCTCAACCCCGAAGCCCGCGAAGCCATCATCCAGACCATTTTGCATGTGGCCCGGCTCTTCCCCATCATCCGCTTCGACGCCGCCATGACCCTGGCTAAACGGCACATCCAACGGCTTTGGTATCCCGAACCGGGTCAGGGAGGCGCTATTCCCTCCCGCTCCGAATATGGGCTGACCAAGGAGCAGTTTGACCAGACCATCCCTGAGGAATTTTGGCGCGAGGTGGTAGACCGGGTGGCCCAGGAAGTGCCCGATACGCTCCTGTTGGCCGAGGCGTTCTGGATGATGGAAGGGTATTTTGTCCGCACGCTGGGGATGCACCGGGTTTACAATTCCGCCTTTATGAACATGATGCGGGATGAGAAGAACAATGAGTACCGGCTGGTGATGAAGAACACCCTGGAATTCAACCCAGAGATTCTTAAACGTTATGTCAATTTTATGAATAACCCGGACGAGAAGACGGCGATTGAACAGTTTGGTGGCGGGGACAAATATTTCGGCATTTGTACGGTGATGATCACCCTGCCGGGTCTGCCGATGTTTGGTCATGGGCAGTTGGAAGGGTTTACGGAAAAGTATGGCATGGAGTACAAGCGGGCTTATTATGATGAACAGCCCAACTGGTATCTCCTGCAACGGCATGAAAAAGAGATTTACCCCCTGCTTCATCGCCGACGCATGTTTGCTGAGGTCGATAATTTCCTGCTCTACGACTTTTTTGAGGGGGCTGGCAGTGTCAATGAGAATGTGTTTGCTTACTCTAATGGGTATGGCAAACAGCGAAGTCTGGTGCTCTATCACAATATGTGGGGAACAACCCGCGGCCGCGTCCACCGTTCCGCCGCTTATTCCATCAAAACTGGCCCCGAGGAAGATGACCGCATCCTGGTGCAACGCACGCTGGGCGAAGGGCTGAATCTGCCCGATGATCCAGAGATTTTTGTCGTCTTCCGAGATTACGTCACGGGTCTGGAACATCTCCAGAATTGTCAATCCCTGGCCCAAAAAGGGCTGGAAATTGAACTAGGGGCCTATCGTTGCCACGTTTTCCTGGACTTCCAGGAAGTGAGTGGCCCTGGCTACGCCGAACTGGCCTGGTCGCTGGGTGGCAAAGGCGTGCCCAGTGTCGAACTGGCCCTGCGCGAACGGCATCTCCAACCCATTCATATCCCGTTTCGTGCCCTCGTCAATGCGGATACCTTCCGTCTCTTACACGAGGCCACGCCTGAAAACCGGGCCGAACGTCTAGATGAGATCATGCCCCGCTTGACGACCTTGTTGGAGGCGGTGCGGGTTTATGCCGAGGTGACAGATGAGACCGCGGCCGCGCCCACCATCCGCACCGATCTGGAAGCCATTTATCAGATGAGTGACCAGTCTGAAGTTTCAAGTCTCAAGTCTCAAGTCTCAAGTCTCCCGGATTCTCAGTCTCCTGAAGCGACAGACAGTGAGCAGTTACCAGTAACCAGTGACGAGTCTGAAGTTTCAAGTCTCAAGTCTGAAGTTTCAAGTCTCAAGTCTCCAGTCTCTCAGTCTCCCGGTCTCCCAGTCTCCCCATCTCCCTCTCTCCCCTTCCCCCAAACCCCGGATACCTGGGGCACACTTCTGGGCTGGGTGTTTGTGCGCCGGTTGGGTGAGGTGGTAGGAGCAGAGGCCGCGGCCGCGCACAGTCGCACCCTGTTGGATGAATGGCTACTCAGCAAATTGGTCGGTGAGGCATTACAAGGGATGGGGCTAGACAGCGGCGCGGCCGCGCACATCAACCTGCGTATCAAATGGCTGACCACCTGGCAAAACTGGTATGACACGGCCAAACCCGGCTTCTGGCACGATCTGCTCCAAGACGCCGACATCCGCGCCTATCTGCAAATCAACCGCTACAACGACATCTTCTGGTACAACGGGGAGTCAATGAATTCACTGCTGTGGTGGTTGGAATGTGTGGCCCAATTGGCCGGGGCCGATGTGGTGGATATGATGACGGAATTACGGGCGGCCGCGGCCGCGTCAGGGTATCAAGTGGAGAAACTGGTTGCGGTTAAGGAGCCAGGAGACCGGTTGGTAAGTTGAGATTGAGCAGGTACGCGGCCGCGATGCCGCCCAAAAAGCCAAACAAATGGCTCACATTAGAGGTACCGGCCCGCCAGGGAAAAATCTCCCGAAACAAGCCCCGGTAAAATACCCCGACAAATCCGGCCACCAAGAGCGTCAGTGGAGTCATATCAAAATAAAGCTGGGCCAACGTAAATCCAAAATAGCCTAAAATGACCCCACTGGCGCCCAAATGTTTGCCTTTCGAGCCAAATAGCCACGTCCCCAACCCATCAATAACAATAATCACCACCGTTAACAGCCAAAACACCTGGAAATGGTTGAATAACAACAAGCCAGCCAATACCACCAGCGGCACCGTATTGGCTCGCAAATGAGCGGTATCCGAATGCACCAACGGCGAAAACAAAATCCGCGTGATGCCAAACGATGAGCGAGGAATGATACTAAATGAGTCACGCATCTTGCCGCCAAAAATCAGCGCATCCACAAACTTCACCCCCCATAACAGAATCACCATTCCCGCCAGAATTTGCCCTACAACCTCGACATTAAGTGAATTGGCCGCCGTGGTTCCGTCCATTATCTTCCCCTTCTGCCTACAGAAAATAGTTCTGCTATGAATTACACGAAGCACGAACGAAAAAAATGCAAAGAAGGGGTTTTCGTGAGACTCATCAAACAACCCCATCCCTCTGCAATTGGGCCACCTTGGCCTCATCATAACCCAATAATTCCCGCAAAATCTCCGCCGTATGCTGGCCCAACAGAGGAGGTGGATAACGCACGTTCGCGGGATTGGTAGGTATTTTCATGGGTGAGGCGACCAAAGGCAAGGAGCCAATGGTAGGGTGTGTAACTTGTGTCACCATTTCCCGGGCCTGCACCTGGGGATCAGCAAATACCTGGGCCACATCGTTAATCGGCCCGCTAGGAATGCCAATCTCATCACACAAGGTCATCCATTCCGCCTTATCACGTGTGACAAACAGCTCATTCAACATCGCCACCACCTGCACCCTGTTTTTTATGCGGGCCGAATTGGTAGCAAAACGTTCATCGCTTACCCATTCTGACTGGTCAATAGCCTGGCAAAATTTGCGCCATTGCCCATCATTGCCACAAGCAAAGGCGAAATACCCATCCCGCGCCTTAAACTCCTGGTAAGGCACAATATTGGGGTGGCCGTTACCGTACCGCTGTGGCAGTTCACCCGAAACCAGATAGTTACTAGCGGCATAGGAAAGCAAAGCCACCTGGGTATCCAGTAAAGCCATATCAATCCGTTGCCCCTGACCAGTGCGCTCACGAGCAAACAGGGCGGCCAGGATGTCGTTGCTGGCAAACATACCGGTGGTCAGGTCCGTAATAGCTACTCCGGCACGGGTAGGTTCGCCCTCCGCCGGGCCGGTCAGGCTCATAAAACCACCCCGCGCCTGGGCCATAAAATCGTAGCCAGCCCGGTCAGCATCAGGGCCAGTCGTGCCGTAGCCCGTGATGGTAGCATAAATCAACCCAGGCCGGAGTTCCTGCAAGGTGTCATAGGTGAGACCCCAGCGAGCCAATGTGCCCGTGCGGAAATTTTCTACCAGCACATCACCCTGCCGGATCATCTCCCGCAAAATGGCCTGTCCTTCGGGGGCTTTCAGGTTGAGGGTGAGGCTACGTTTGTTGCGGTTGGCACTGAGAAAGTAGGCGGCTTCACCGTGGGTATAGGGTGGCCCCCAGCGGCGGGTGTCATCACCGCCATCGGGGTTTTCAATTTTGATAACATCGGCGCCTAGATCACCCAACATCATGGTGCAGAAAGGGCCAGCCAGGACACGGGTCAGGTCTATGATGCGGATGTCGGAGAGGAGAGGTGGGTTGGGCATGGGGGATCCTGGGAGATTGAGAGACTGAGAGACTGAGAGACTCGAAACTGTTACCACCAATTGTCAACGGTCAATTGCCAATTGTCAATTTATAGGGGTATGATCGGGCGTATGACGAACCAAACATATGATGTGGCGGTGGTGGGAGCAGGGCCGGGCGGGTCCGCGGCCGCGACCTATCTCTCTCTTGCCGGTCTCAAAACCGTTTTACTGGACAAAGCCGAATTCCCGCGTGACAAAACCTGCGGCGACGGCCTCAGCCCCCGCGCCCTGGCGGTGCTAAAGGATATGGGGCTGTTAACCAATATTGAGCAGGTTGGCTACCGCATCACCCACATGGGACTATCTGCGCCGAGCGGCGATGCCTTTAGCGAACCTATTCCTCAGCTTAAAGAAGCCCCCGCTTATGCCACCATCGTGCCCCGCCTCACCCTGGATAACATCATTCGTGAGCAGGCGGAAAAGAGCGGCGCGGAGTTTCGCCGGGCACAGGTGAAGGCAGTGGCGCGGGACAATGGCCATGTCACTATCCGTACCAACAGCGATGCTGTTCAGGCCAAAATGGTGATTATTGCCACCGGAGCCAGCACGGCCTTGTTGGAGCAGACGGGGATTCTCCAGGACTACCCTCCACCAGCAGTCGCGGCCAGAGCCTATTTTGAGGACATGGCCCCCATTCCCCCAACCATTCAGTTTTATTTTGAAGGGATTCCCTTACCGGGATATGGCTGGATTTTTCCCCTGTCGGCAACCTCGGCCAATGTGGGGGCGGGGATTTTACGTCAGCAGAAAAAGAAGAAGGGACTTTCACCACGGACGGTGATGGAGCAGTTTATGGTGTCGCGGCCGCTGCAACCCCTCATGCAAAACGCCCGCCAGATTGGCCCCATCAAAGGTTATCCCCTACGTATGGATTTCCCCACTGCGCCCACCTTTGGCGAGCGCATCTTGTTGGTAGGCGAGTCAGCCGGTCTGGTCAACCCCATCACCGGCGAAGGCATTGATTACGCCCTGGAGTCCGGCCAGATGGCCGCCCGCCATTTACTGGAAATGTTTGCCCGCGCTGATTTTTCGCCCGCCCAACACCAACGTTACGATCAAAAATTGCGGGATCATTTCCAGAAGCTGTTCGTCTTTAGTGCCCGTGCCCGCGAACTGTTCCTCAACCGCCCCATGCTGAACTGGTTATCGAAACCATCCGGCCCACAAGTAAGATTGCGCCGCTTGATCATCAATATTGCCATTGGCAATCAGGAAACGATTGAGAATTTCTCCTGGTGGCAGGTGCTTAAATTGTTATGGGGTTAGAACGAGAAAAGTTTCGGGTGAAGTAATCAGTGCCTGGCACGGGGCGGCAGATTGAGCCATAACCCAATTTAGCTGCCCCATGCCAGGCACTCCATAAAACAGTTTAGGCATGGTTCAAAAACGGTCTATTCACATTTACAAATTCGCCACCACATTGTCATTCCGAGGTCCCCCGAGGAATCTTTTATCGTGCTAGTCGAAAGATTCCTCGCTCCGAAGACTTCGCTCGGAATGACAGGTTAAGTTTACTTGTAATGGACAGCGTGCGCTGTCTGAACCATGCCACAGTTTATCATTTGACCCATTCTTCGCCTTCAACTTTCCAAGACATAATTTCACCTGAGGTGGGAGGTGGCGATTTGAAGGCATCCAGGAAACGAAGCAAGCGGGGCCATTGTTTCGTCTGACTAGAATCAGGTAGGGCATAAATTTTGGGAGAAGAAGCAGGCGTGGGTTGGGGCTTGACAGGTTTGTGAGGGGTCATGGTGTGCGTCATCCGTATTCTTGGGGTCTTTATGGTGGCAATTCGGTGTCAATTTAAGCACTTTCCAGGGCACTTGTCAAGAGGTATACTTGGGTTGTCCCAGAGCAGAAGTTACAGTCACTAAAAGATTTAGGCCATGAATTTTATTGTTGCCCGTATTAACCATACGCCAGAATGTGCCCAATACCATCTGTTTGATCATCGTCAGGTGTTGGTCCTGGTGGCCGATTATGGTTCCCCCTGGGTTCCCGCTCATCAGTTACGGCTGGCGCGCCCCGATGGCAAATCGGTGGCTTCACTGACCTTGCCCCGCCAGATGCTGGCCCGGTTGCGCCGCCAAACCCCCAATCTCGCCAGTTATGCCCTGGTAATTGAAAATGCGGTATACGCGGTCATCAACAAACTCCAACCCTCAGTCGCCAACCAGAGCGACACCCCTTATTTCATTATTGAGGTGGAAAGCCAGAAATGGCTGGCTCTTGATGAACCAGAACAACGAGGCCGTTTTGCGTTGTATAGTGCGGTGCCACCCCGGTTGGCCTTCACCCCCTTGCGGCAACTCCCCTTGCCGGCCAACATTGGCCTCATTACCCCCATCACCAGCGAAGACTCCCCCTTTGCCTTCACCATCACCCTGGAACCAGGCCGTTTACGCCACATGAACCTCATACTCCTTTCCCTTATCTTCCTGATAGATGGGCCGGGACAGGGTTGAGGGTTGGTACTACCCAAACAAAAAACCGCCAGACTGATGAAGCTCTGGCGGTTTTTTATTGATGGAGCGAAAAACGTGATTACACTCCCAGGTCGTCCGCGACCCAGGCCATGTTGGTGGATTCTAGCGTGGCGCGGGTGGGCACACCCTGGTTATCCCAACCGGCCTGCTCAAAGTACATATCTAACCCAGTGCTCAATTCGGCCTGATCCAGGATGATGCCATCACTTCTACCCCCTGTAAGCGCCTGACGGAACATCTTTTTGGGCAGGGTGTCCTGATCCCGGTTCAGTCCTTCGCGGGCGTTGTAGGCCCGCATCAGGTTGAGCCGTCGCCGCCCGATTTCCTGAATTTCGTCCACACTGACATCCCAGCCGGTAGCCGCGCTCATCAGTTCGGCCATGTCTTGGGGGCCATACAGTTGCCAGCCGGGGCCGTAGACAAATTGGCAGACGCTGATGGTGTCGGCACTGCTGTAGTTATATTGGGTTTTGAGGGCGAACTCCACTTTTTCAGCGTTGAGGACCTTGGTGGGCTGCGGCCGCGTCAAACCAATTGGTGCCAAAAATCGTTTCGCGCCAGGGGCTTCAGGTGTACCTTCGTAAGTTTTGGGATGGTACATCGGGTCATGTTCCGACGATTGGTGGTCGGCCCCAAACGGGTTGACGGCATAGATGAGGGCCAGACTACGCTTGACCTGGGGCATGTGCGCCGGAAACTCCTGCCCTTTGACCGTCATCAAGTGTTCGTGCCCTTTGCCCAGATAATCGGCGGCTTTGGCTGACCCCATGGCCAGAGCATCGCCGATGCCTTCTCGCTTGAGCGTTTTCTCTAAAATGGCGATCATGCCTTCGGCGTTGCCAAAACGGAGATCAATACCATCTAGCTCTTCCTGGGTGAAGACACCATGCTCATAACAATCCATGGCCCAGGCCAGGGTTGCCCCGCAGGAGATGGTGTCTACGCCGTACTCGTTGCATAACTGGTTGGCGTAGGTGATGGCGTGTAAATCTTCAATGCCACAGTAGGAGCCGAAGGTAGCGATGGTTTCGTACTCGGGGCCACCATATTCCGGGACGAGGGGGACGCCTTTCCACTCCGTTTCGACGACGCGTTTACAGCGAACGATACAGGCATAGCAGGTGTCGCGGCCCAGTTTGTCCTGATTCCCTGCTTCCGCGCCGCGCAGGAGTTCATCGTAGAGCCGTTCGCCGCTGATGAGGTTGGCGGTAGCCATGACACCTGCATCCCAGTTGTTGGTGGGCAGGCCACCGGCGCCATGATTAGCCATGACGGTGTCGGCGGTGCCATATTTGCCGAACAGTTCCATATCGCTACCAGGGAACTCACCGGCTCCTTTTTTGGACAGGGCGGCCAGACGGCTTTTGTCGGCGGGGGTGACTTTACCGCGGCCGCGTACCACAATCGCCTTCAACTTTTTGCTACCCATGACCGCGCCCACCCCGGTGCGGCCCCAGGCCCGGTTCGCCATGTTCATCACGGCGGCAAAGTTAGACAATTTTTCCCCGGCTGGCCCAACCTGGGCGATTTCCACTTTTTTGTCGCCCAATTCGGCTTTGAGGGCTTCATCCACGGCGAAGGTGGTCTGGCCCCACAGGTGGGAGGCGTCGCGCAGTTCGGCCTTGCCATCTTCAATCCAGAGATAAACGGGGGTTGCGGCCGCGCCCTTGACCACAATGGCATCAAATCCGGCTCGTTTTAGCTCGGCGGGCCAGAAACCACCCGCCTGGCTATCGGCCGCGCCGCCACTGCTGGGGGATTTGCAGGTGAGGGTGCAACGGCTCTGCCCACTGACAGCCATGCCGGTGGGGGCACTCAGGGCAAACACCATCGTGTTTTCCGGGCCGAGGGCATCGGCTCCTTTGGGGGTGTTTTTCCACAGGTAGTACAACCCCATCAGACTCCCACCCACGTATTGGCGATAAAACGCCTCGGTAGGTTGTTCCACCTCAAGGGTCTGGTTGGTCAGATCAACGTGCAAAACTTTTCCGGCATATCCGTGTAGCATGACTCACTCCTTTGGTTAATGGGCAAATGGCACTGATAGCCTGATTGTATTCTGTTGATCACTCAGCTACAAAAGGTAAAGGGGCGCGGCGCGACCAAAGTCACATTCTCAACCGTCGGTGTCTCAGCTAACTGGGGTGTACAGCCCGCCAGGATAAACCATACCAGCAACCAGAAGACCTTTTCATCATCATGCCCTCTAATTTTCTCTGTGCTCCTCTGTGCCTTCTCCGTGCATCTCTGTGTTCCTCTCTAGCTCCATCTTCTTTAACCGGTACAACATCTCTTGCGTTAACTGCCGGTGTTTGCTGGCAATATCCGCCTGGATACCGAAGAGGAGAATAAGAACCCCGGCCACGAACAACCCGGAACCAATGGTGATGGATTGGGTGTGGCGGGCCACGCCGGACTGCTCGGTGAGGACGAAGTAGAAAAAGCGGAGCCAGGAGCCTATCCCCACCAGCAGAAAGGGCAAAGAAATGTAACCAAAGGTGCGTAACGGCTCATAAAAGGCATAAACGCGCAAGATGGTGCTGGCCTGGGCCTTCATAAAATGCCACATGTTCTTTTGTAAACGCGAAGGCCGCTCTGTCTGGTTGGTCTGGATGGGCACACTGACGATGGTCAGCCCCATCTTGCCCGCCTGGATGATGGTTTCCAGGGTGTAGCTGAAGCGGGAGAGGATGTTGAGCCGCAAGGCCGCTTCCCGCGAGTAAGCCCGGAAGCCACTGACGGCATCGGGCACGGTGGTGCCGCTGATGTTACGCACGACGTGGCTACCGGCTTTCTGGAACAGCTTTTTCAGGGGGGAAAAGTGGGGAATGGTTTGCACCTGCCGGTCGCCAATGACAATATCGGCCTCGCCGCGCAGGATAGGGGCGACGAGATCGGCGATGTAGTGGGCGGGGTATTGGTTGTCGGCGTCGGTGTTGACGATGATGTCGGCTCCCTGGCGCAGGCATTCATCCAGGCCCACCTGGAAGGCACGGGCGAGGCCCTGCCACTGTTTGTGCCGGATGATGTGGTGGACGCCGAGAGATGCGGCCGCGTTCCCCGTCCCATCCGTACTGCCATCATCTATCACCAGAATTTCTATCTGGTCAATACCAGGAATGTGGGTAGGCAAATCCGCCAGGACAGTGGGCAGTGAGTCTGCTTCGTTGAGACAGGGAATTTGAATAATTAGTTTCACAAGAGTTCCCCATGAGCGGGTGCTCACCAAGATGAATGAAAATTTATCCACAGATGACACAGATTCACACAGATTTTTCTTTTCTCTGCGTTCTCTGCGTCTCTGCGGTTCGTTATTTTCGTAGAAGTTCCCCATGAGCGGGCGCTCACCAAGATGAATGAAAATTTATCCACAGATGACACAGATTCACACAGATTTTTCTTTTCTTTGCGTTCTCTGCGTCTCTGCGGTTCGTTATTTTCGTAGGAGCGATTTTAACGCAGGCGTGGGGTGAGGGCGAGAGAGCATGAGAGGCCAATGATGGTTATCTGGCAAATGGGGCCAGGGGTAGAAATGGCCTCTGTTTTCTGCTACTATGATGAGGCTTAGGTTGGTCTGTTTCACGATGGGAGAAAGTAATGAATCGGAACCATTCGCAAACACAGGCACAGAAAAAATCCCCCCCTACGCGGCCGCATACCCCCACCACGACACAACTACCAGAAATTGAACCTTCTGCGGCCGCGAACCAGGCCAAACAGTTCCTCTCCCCCGATGCCCCCCATATCCTGGCACTACAACGCACGATGGGCAACAAGGCCATCCAACGCCTCATCGCCCAACGACAGAGCAAAGCCCAACGCCATTGGATGCCCGGTGAACCAGAAGAAGTGCAGGCGATGCCGGCCATTCAGCGTCATTGGATGCCCGGTGAGCCGGAAGAAGTACAAGCCAAACGCGCCCAACGGGAAGCCAGCGAAGATGAACGCCAGGAAACACCCGATTTGCCCCGAGTCGCCCTGAGTCGTGGCTTTGGTGTGCCCGGTCATCTCCAACGGCGGGCTATGTTACGTGAGACGGTTAGCCAGAACTTATGGGGCAACGCGGCCGCGACGCGCACTATCCAAGCAGAGAAAAAAGAGGAAGGTGGGTCAGATACTCAGACTCCGGCTGTTTTTACTGGGCCTATCACTTTCGATCAAACTGAACTCCCCGCCGATGGCAAAGCCATCGTTCAGGGCGTGGCGAAATGGACGCCGCCCACCCGGGCTGTCAAATGGGGCTTTGTGGGCAATGATTATGGCAGTACGGTAACAGACACAGGGCAAGTGAAGGTTGGCGACAACACCCAGGGCAATGAGAGCGTCAAACTCCAGGTCAAGGCGGAAGATGCGGCGGATGGGTCAGCATTTACCACCGGCTTCATGACCCTGTACGAGGCCAAGTTCTTCCAGGCCAAACTGGATTTCCCCAAATTTGCGGCCGCGACCCACAGTTTTCCCAACTTCACCATCGGCCTCAACGGCAAATTCGACATGGATTATCAGCCCGCTGCCCAGCGGGCCGACGCCACGATTAAAGTTAAGTTCGCCTTCCCGGATGAGGATTTATCCAAAATGGGGATGGGTCAAATAGTCAGTACTATCATCAGCCAGATAGAGCGCCAGCAGAAATTTATCAGCCAGATTGCCGCCCAATGGAGCGGCCGCTACCAGTTCAAAAATGTACGCGAACCACAAAGCATCTGGGGCAAGCTGAACCCGGTAGATGTGAAAGTGAATGTCATCCCCGTCACCAGCGGCCAACATTTCACCGTTAATCTGTACTCCAAGACCAAAGGGCGGGCCAATGTAGGCGGTGGACAGGTTCATATGTTTGCCGGAAGTGATGTGCCTAAACCAGCTTTCAACCCGGGCACGGCCCAGGGTGAATTGACACGAGTGCGGCGAAATACACCGACCCCCATTTTGTTTGCCAATAATTCCGCCGATGTGCCAGGCGACGCGGCCGCGAAACTCCAATTCCTCGGCACCTACCTCAGCCGCATCCATAACCCCAAATTTGACGTCACTATCGTCGGCCATGCCAGTGCCACCGGTCAAAAAACCCATAATGAGAAACTTTCCGAACAACGCGCACAAAACGTATCTGCTATCCTCACTGGAGCAGGGGCTGGGCATCACAAAATCCAGCCCAGTGGTGTAGGACAAGCCGGAGCCGATGCGACAGAACAATGGCGTAAAGTCGAAATCACCAGTGACACGCCCCCTGGTTGGCAAAATATGCAGGACACAACCGCCCACGAATTTGGGCACATGATCGGTCTCGGGGACGAGTACATGGGGGATGATCCCACGCAGACGTTAGCGACGCATCACGCTCTGGTCGCCAAAGCTTTCGGCAAAGATTATGCCGATCAGGTCGCTAAACGAGGTGACACAGACTACGCCAGTGTGATGGAAGGTGGCGACGATGTGCGTATTCAGCATTACGTTACCTTCTGGTCGGCCCTGGCTGAGGCCACCCAAAAAGCCGCTCTACCCGATCCCAAGTTCGGCTACGACGATTGGAAATTCATTGGCTAAACCCTTTCAATGGGGGGGGGCTTTGTCTCATAACCGGGCTTCCAGGCAAAGCCCGGCCCCTCAAAACAATTCATGACCTTAAAAGACGACACCCATTTAGATGTTCGTTTACAACGGCGTGACACATCGCCGTTACCGGATGGTGTTTGGTTACGCTTCCAGGCCATTAACCGGGGCAAAGACCCATCCTACAATTACCGCTGGCAGTTACATGAAGATGGTCATTGGTTTAATGCCTGGCATTCGGGCGATACCAGCGACTGGCAGACCCCTTTTGATACGCCCTTACCTGATCAACCTACAGCCGAGCTACCGGCAACCCTCATGCACCAAATTCGGGAACAGTTATTACTGGCCCAATTTATGACCCAACCCCCTTTCCAGCAGGATAAAACGGTTGAAGATGGCAGTTATTATGTTGTGACGGCACAACATGATGGGCAAACCCACGAAGTCATCTACAATGCCGTCTCCCCCCCGCCTGTCCCCTTTCTGGAAAAAATCGTACATCAATATGGCTACTAATCATTCTGCTCCCTGGGCCAGCATCTCTGCCAGCATTATTCCCCTGGAGCCACGACAAATGGGGTATCAAGAGGCCATAGCGTCCCCTTGTGTCTCGTGTGGCACGGCTCCATGTTGCACCCATCTGCCTCTGCATACGTTTAAGATTACGAACTTGCTGGAACTGGATCATGCCATTTATTTACTCAATTTTGATCGTATTCAACTGGGGTTATCGGCTTCCGGGGAGTGGAGTGTGTATTACACGCACCCCTGCCGCTTTCTGAGCCGCCAAGATTTCACCTGTACGGTGCATAATACCCCAGCCCAACCGCAAATTTGTGTGCATTACAACCCCTACAACTGCTGGTATAAGCGGGTGTTTACCCAGAGTGTCAGTCAGGAATTCCTCATGATTGATCGGGAGCGGATGGAATTTATTCTGCAACATATTGTTCTGGATGAGAACCGGCAGATAGCCGCTGTGCCTGATTGGCAGAGCATGGTTATGGCGATGGCCGATATGGGTAGCCAGGTCAATAGCCGCACGATAGAACCAGATTTGCAGGATGAGGCTTTGCGTCAGTGGGAAGACCTGGTTTTACAGGAATCACCCACCCCCGATCCGGCTCCCCCGAAAAATTATGAGGCCATGCAGAACCCCTGTTCCGGTTGTGCTGCCTATTGCTGTAAAACGCTGGTCTTTCCTCACGGCTTCCCTACGACTGCCAGCAATCTGGACTATTACCGCTTCTGTCTAGGGTTCCCCGGCGTTGAATTGGGCATCACCGATGCCGGTTGGTCGGTGATTGTCAAAACGACATGCCGTCACCTGACTGAGGATAATCGTTGTGGAATATATGGAGAGGCATCGCGGCCGCTTATTTGCAAATATTACGACGCTCTAAAATGTACCTACCGGGGCCAGTTTGGCCTGCCACGCCCGGACAATTTCCTGCGTGTTCGCCTGGAACAATTCCCCTGGCTGACAGAATGTTTTCCCTTTGATGATCAGGGCAATATCATCGCCATGCCCACCAGCCAACAAGCGCGAGAGCATATCGAGAGCCGCTGGCAAGAGGCGGGGCGACTTCAAGTTATTCAACCCCTGGCCTAAACCTCTAATAACGTTGCGTTTAACAGTCACTATACTTCCCTTCTTTATGAAAAAAGCCATCCATTCCTTCCCTGGTAGTGAAAAGATCAGTGCCAAATCACCCCATAAACCAGTTGGCCTGGCCCCCTCTCATCATCGTTCAGCCTCCCACTTGCCCCATACGGCCCACCTGTCACGCCTGTCTGGTCATGGTATGACGCGGCCGCAACGCCAGGCCTCCGTGTTACAAATGCAAGCCCAGATGGGCAACGCCTTTGTGCAACGGTGGTTAAACGGTGGCCCACAGACCACCACCATCCAACGCCAATGTCCCTGCCAGGAAAAAGATGAAAGCGAAGGTGAATGCCCCACCTGTAGCCAACAAAAGGTGCAACGCCGGTCAGCCGATGCCATTCAGCGGGAAGAAGGCCCAGGCGAGGCCAGCTATGAATACGATTGGAACCGCTCAGAGCGAATCAATGAGCTAAAAACGGCCATCGAGAACGAAACCGAAACCAGTCTACAAACTCGGGCCAGCCTGGAATCCATGACTGAAGCATCCTCTGAAGAGCGCACCGAGCTAGAAACAGGCCTCAACAAAGCCGTCTAGCCCTCATCGCCTTGCTTGAGGAGCGCGTGGGTTTGCTCAAAGAGGAGATCGGCTCCCTCACCTCGCGTCTCGAGGTGACAGATCAGGCCAGTTCACCGGACAATGACAATGCCGAGATGATGTCTGAATTGAACAAGTGGCAAAAAGAGCTACAACTGCATCAGGAACAGTTGCGGCCGCTGAAAATGTGGCACATGCGGCAACAAATTGGCGACATCAACGAGCAATTGGCCGCCATCGAAGCCGAACTGGCTCCTTTGGGCAAAATAAAGGGCAGTCCTGATCCCACCACCCAACTCCTGCTCAACCGCAAAGCCGATCTGGAAAAGCAAAAAGAACAACTCGCCAAAGCGCTCACCGCCGAGGCGGTGGAGTATGAGCAATTTGATAAACGCTGGGGAGCCACACGGTATGGCCTCAAAGAAGAATGTGGTTCCATTGGCTCTTCCGGTTGCGGCCCCACTACCCTGGCAATTTTGTTGAACCATCTTTACCGCGAAGACCCGGAAAACCTGGCAGCTCACGGGCGTATGGAAATCGTGGCCCCGGAAGAAACCGCTACTTATGCCGAAACCAATGGTCGTATCTGTGGTAATGGCACCAGCGGCAACACCATGGTCACCAATGTCCCCACCCAATGGCCCGGTTTTGAGGGGGAACGGCTGGATATCAAACAAGCCACCAGTGAGTTACGCAATGGCAACCTCATCATTTTCCTCTGCCGCAGTTGTACCGGACAAAACAAAAAGGGTGGCGACAAAGGTTATAAAGGGCATTTTATGGTGTTGAGTGGGGTCAATGGCTCCGGCAAAAAAGCGGTTTACGA
>JADJUV010000010.1 GCA_016716885.1 Candidatus Trichofilum aggregatum
GTTAGCCATTTTATTACCACCGAGGAGTACCGCTCTGGCTCCTACATTGCTTTGCTCAACCCGGATGGTTCCCTCTCCGTGGCTCTGGATGACACAGCCGTCATGACCCAGATTACTCCGCAATACCTTTATCAGCATCGTCGTTTATTTCGCGATGCTCAGATGCTCATGGTAGATGGGAGCTTGTCCGAAGAAGCTTTAGACATGGTTTTTCGGCTGGCCCGGCAATACCAGGTATTGGTCTGTGCCGATCCCTCATCGGCACGACTGGCCTATAAACTATGTTCGTATCTGCCGTTTCTGCACCTGGTAGCGCCTAATGAAGTAGAAGCGGCCGCGCTCTGTGGCGTCGAATTTGTTGGTTTTGACCCGGAAGGTAGTATCCAGGTGGCTCGCCAACTGGTAAGTACCGGCGTGCACAATGCCGTTGTCACCCTCTCCGATTTTGGTCTGGCTTATGCCAATCCGGTCGAAAGCGGGTATATCCCACCCCGGTACAACCAGATGGTAGACAGCACCGGTACGGGTGATGCCATCACCGCCGCTATTATTTATGCCTTCTTGAATGGCCTGGAAACCCTTGAAGCGATGCGTCTGGGCGCGGCCGCGGCCAGTCTCACCCTACAAACCGAAGAAACCGTTGTGCCCGACCTCAGCCTGGAAATGCTCTACGACCACCTGACGGTGTAGGAAATGGCCGCTGGCTGTTGGCCGTTAGCCCGCACAGCCGCCAGCGGCCAACAGCCATCCGCTCCCCCCTATGCTCCCAAACCTTGCCTTAAAACAGTTATACCCCTTAGCCCTGATAGAAGGGGAGGGGTTGGGTATGGCGTATGAATACTTCGTGCGGCGACGACTGCTGAGAGGGTGGCTTAATACGCGGCCGCGGCCCCGCCGTCTCCTCATTGCTGGTTTACCTGAGCGATACGGCTTTAGCCTGGACTTCTTTTTGATGGCCCAGGAGTGGTCGGCGGAACTGGTGGTGGTAGATGAGCGGCCGCAACGGTTAGAAAAAATGCCAACGGGTGGTTGCGGCCGCGCAACGTCAAGGTTACTTTCACAACCTCACGCCCACCTATTTGCCTGTCGGCGACCTCATCCATTTGAGCGAACTAAGCGGAGCCTTTGACCTGGCCCTCTGTACCGAAGTTTTGCAGCGCATACCCCCGGATTGGGTTTCTCGTTATTGGCGCACCTTGTGGGAAAGAGCCAACGCTATCGCCCTTTTTGCCCCCAACGCCAGCAACCCGTCCCAGCTCACCTACAATCGTTTGCCTGGTTTATACCTGGATGATATGCGGACGATTGCGCTTATGGCCCGCGACAACGAAGTCCGTATCGGATATATGGATATGCCCCCTTTCCCCCCCGGGGTGAGCCGTTCTCCCGACCAACGGGAACGTGCTCTTAGCAGCAAATGGAATGGTGTTAGCACCTGGTTGTTAGAAATGGGGGGCCGACTGGAGCCAAATTGGGGACATCGGTGGCTTCGCGGCCGCGCCCATAGCGTCTACGCCCTCGCGGCTCATCATCTGCCCTTAGCTACAGCCAAAATCGCGGCCGCAACGCCCTGAAAAACCTCTTGACAGGGGATGATGACCATAGTACACTACTCCTAATTGGAACCGGTTCCAATTAGACAGAGTATCCAACCCGTTGTCATCATTAAAAAGCAAACAGACCCACTCTACGGAAATCCACTCCCCATCGTTACTCTGCGGTCACCCAAACCGCAACGCTAAAACGGACGATGTCTAGGATATTCGTACCAGTGCAGTCGTTATCGGAAAAGCATGTCCATGAACACGGCAACCATTCGCGATGTAGCCAAACATGCCGGAGTTGGTGGGAACGGTATCTCGGTATTAAATGAAAGCCCGGATGTCAGCGAAAGCACACGCCAAAAAGTTCAGGCTGCTATTGCAGAACTCGATTTTTCACCTAGTGTTGTTGCCCGTCGTTTATCGCTCAGAAAAACCCTTACCATAGGCATCATTGCTCCCTTTTTTACGCGTCCAGCCTTTGTAGAACGTTTGCGGGGTGTAGAAAAAGTGATCGCCCAGACTAACTACGACCTGGTCTTGTTCAATGTGGAGACACCGGAACGGCGCGACGCCTGTTTTCGTGATGTTCCCCGCAAGGACCGGGTAGATGGGCTACTCATTGTGTCACTTTCACCGGACGACGCGGCCGCGGTCCGATTCCTTCACTCCCATGTACCCACCATCCTCATCGATGCCTCCCATCAGGCCCTCAATCGAGTCATCGTGGACAACATTGCTGGTAGTCAACTGGCCGTCCAACACCTTATCGATCTCGGACATCAATACATCGGCTTCATTAGCGATGCCATGGAAAACCCCTTCAACCCATTTCGCTTCTCCCATATCCATGATCGCTATCAAGGCTACCGGCAGGCCTTAGACAGTGCCGGCATTCCCTTTCGCCCTCATTATCATAAACAAGGCATCCATAGCCGCCGAGTCGCCCGCCAACTAGCCCATGAGTTACTCAGCCTGCCCGACCGCCCCACCGCCATCTTTGCCTACAGCGACACACAAGCCTTTGGAGTAATAGAAGCCGCCAACGATTTAGGTCTAAACGTCCCTCAGGACCTATCCGTCATCGGGTTTGATGACATTGAAGTGTCCGAATACGTTGGACTAACCACCATCCGTCAGAACCTGTTTGACTCTGGCATAGTGGGTGCCAACATGCTACTGGAACACCTCGTTACACCCATGGACATAGTACAACAGATTACCCTGCCCACCGAACTCATGATCCGTCAAACCACTGCGCCACCCCCAGCGTGATTCCCTGCCGGGCCAATTCAGCCCGCAGAAAGTTTCAAATCCACCACTTAATAAGGAGGCGATGCCTGACAATTAAACAACGATAATCAATCCCCATTCAATCGTAAAAAGTGAAGTAACAACAACGGAGGAGTGAACTTAATATGTTTACCAACAAACGCTTTACCCTGATCAGCTTGCTCCTGGTCCTCGCCCTGATTTTAGTAGCCTGTGGCGGAAACAGTAGCAACAACGGTGACACAGCCAATACGGGCAACAACACCGCAACCACCAACACCAATGAAGCCACGAACGAAGGCGACAACGTCGTGGAAGAACCCACCGAGCCAGCCGAAGAGACTGTCGATGTGCCTGATATGCCCGAAGTGGACTTCGCCGTCATGCCTGGTGGTGCCTTAGAAGAAGCCCTGAAAGGCACTTATGCGGGAACAACCGTAACCGTAGACGGTGCCTTTGAAGGCAATGACCCCGACGGAGCCAAATTCAAACGATCCATGGAAGCCTTTGAAGCGGCCACGGGTATCATCGTGAACTACATTGGCAACAAGGAGTTTGAAGGTTCCATCTCCATTCGTGTGGATGCTGGCGACGCTCCCGATATCGTGGACTTCCCCCAACCCGGTCTGTTTGCCCGGTTTGTGCGTAGTGGCGATGTCGTGCCCGTCACCGATTTCATGTCTGACGAATGGCTGTCCCAACAATATCTGCCCGGATGGCGTGAATTCAATACCGTAGATGGCGTAGAGGCTGGTGTGATGCACCGCTTCTCTGGCAAAAGCCTGGTATGGTATCCCAAGGATGACTGGGATGCGGCTGGTTATGAAATTCCTACCACCTGGGATGAATTATTAGCTCTGAGCCAGGACATCGCCGACGATGGTGATGCCCCCTGGTGTATTGGCATTGAATCCGGTGCCGCTACCGGTTGGGTAGCCACAGACTGGACTGAAGAGATGATGCTCCGCACCACGTCGTTAGAAAACTACGACGCTTGGGTTGCCGGAGAACTCCCCTTCAACTCGCCTGAAGTACAAAACGCCATCGAAACCTGGAGCGAACTCTGGTTCAATGACGATTTTGTCCTCGGCGGCCGCGCCTCTATCGTCTCAACTGCCTTTGGTGATTCTCCTGGGCCGTTATTTGAAGACCCGCCCAAGTGTTGGATGCACAAACAAGCCAACTTCATTACCAGTTTCTTCCCCGAAGGGGCGGAATATGGTGTGAACTACGACTTCTTCTACCTGCCCCCTGTGGACGACGCCTATGGCAAACCGTTCCTGGTTGCTGGTGATCTTGTCGCCATGTTCAATGACCGTCCCGAAGTGCGGGCGCTCATGGAATACTTCACGACCCCACAATCTACCCGTGGTTGGTTAGAGGGTGGTGGCGCTATTGCCGCCCATACGACAGCCACTCGTGACTTGTACGGCTCCGACCTGGACTGGGGTGTTTCTCTGCTCGTTGCCGAAGCGACCAGCTTCCGGTTCGACGGCTCTGACCTGATGCCGGGTGAAGTCGGCTCTGGTTCCTTCTGGGAACAGATTTCCAGCTATGTTGCCGGTTCCATCGATCTGGATACGGCCACAACTGAGATTGACGCTTCCTGGCCGCGATAACCGTTAGCATCTGTTATTAGACAAGGCACCAGCCCTACAAGGCTGGTGCCTTATCTAATCTACAAAGGCGTTTATATCGTAGTTGTGGGCAAGCACTGCATGATTTTATAACAGGAGGGGCTTATGAACTTCAGTGGGGCAGGAGAACGTGGACCGACACCAGGAGCAAATATCCTTTCTTTCATTGGCCGTGTGTTACTAGCCATAAGTATTCCGGTAATTGCTTTCTACATACTCTATCAAGGTTTTCTCTTTCTGCGCGACAGCGATGCTCCCCAAGGGGTCATAGCCCTGGTTGCTATTTTTTGGGGTGTAGGCGGTGTAGCTCTCTTGTACTGGATATTTAACAACTTTGTTGAAAGGTTACCCGATGAATGGACAGCCCGACTTCAGCCGTTTGTTTTTGTAGGACCAGCCCTGGCCATTCTGGCCTGGTATTTAGCCATTCCCACCATACGAACCTTCTGGATTAGCCTGTTTGACCGGGATGGCCCCTCAGAAACATTGTCATTCTGGCAACAAATTACCAGTGAGGGGTTTGTCGGCTTAAGTAACTATGTAGCTGTATTCACTGAGCGGTTAATGTTAGAGGCGTTCCGCAATAACCTCATGTGGATCATCTTTGGCAGTACCTTCTCCATCGTTTTTGGGTTGCTCATTGCCGTGCTGGCTGATCGCAGCCGTTTTGAGAAATTAGCCAAGTCCTTAATCTTTCTCCCCATGGCTATTTCCTTCGTGGGAGCCAGCATTATCTGGAATTTCATCTACGAGTTTCGACCCGTCGATCAACCACAAATCGGACTGCTAAACTCAATTCTAGTTTCCTTAGGTGGCGTACCTCGCGCCTGGGCGCAATGGGTAGATATCAGCCCGTTCAACAATTTGTTCCTGATTGTTATTGTGGTCTGGCTACAAGCGGGTTACGCCATGGTGCTGTTTTCTGCGGCGATAAAAGGGATTCCTGATGATTTGTTGGAAGCCAGCCGGGTTGACGGAGCCAATGAGTTCCAGATCTTTTTTAAGATCATGATTCCCTATATTCAAGGGACAATCATTACGGTATGGACGACGGTGGTCATCTTTACCCTGAAGATATTCGATGTGGTCTGGGTGATGACCGGTGGGCAATTCGGTACCCATGTCATTTCTACCCAGTTTTACAGACAATCGTTTACGAATAGCAATTCAGGTTTTGGTTCAGCTATTGCCATTGTGCTGTTAATCGCCGTGATCCCGGTGATGATTTATAACCTGAGACAATTCAGGGAACAGGAGGCCTTCTAGGATGGATACAAAGCGAAAACTTAGTAGCCTCTATATCAACCTGACGCTTCTGGTGATTGTTCTGATATGGACGATTCCCACGTTGGGCATTTTTGTTTCCTCTTTTCGGGTGCGGGATGATATTGCTACCTCTGGTTGGTGGAATGTCTTACCTCATCGGGAATGGCAGGCGGTTACTGTTATTGATCCTAGAGCTGAAGGGTTAGATTCTGAGGGGGTCATGGAAGTAGAAGGTGCAACCGGGACCTTTGAAGAATTTCGAGCGGGGATTGAAACGCCGGATGGCAAACGGGTTACCTGGATTGGTAACAGACGCATTGGCTCCATTGAGGTTCAAGAACGAGTCTGGACGGTAAGTTGGGATTTCACGCTTGATAATTACAAACAGGTTTTGGGCGGTCAGTCATTTGAGTTTACAAGGCCAGATGGCACGGTAGAAGTTGTTCCCGGTGATAACATGGTCGGGGCTTTTTTGAACAGTCTGGCCGTGGCTATTCCTTCTACAGTGATTCCCATTTTGATTGCCGCTTTTGCCGCTTATGCTTTTGCCTGGATGAATTTCCCTGGCCGACGCTGGATGTTCATCATGGTGGTGGCTTTGTTAGTTGTTCCGTTACAGATTGCCCTGGTGCCGATTTTGCGCGATTACAAGAAGTTGGAGTTGAACGGCACGTTCCTGGCGATCTGGTTGGCGCACACTGGGTTTGGTCTGGCTCTGGCTACGTATCTGCTCTACAACTACATCAGTACGTTGCCTCGGGAGATGCTGGAGTCGGCTTTTATTGATGGGGCTTCCCATTTTACGGTGTTTACCCGATTGGTTTTGCCCCTGTCTGTGCCGGCGCTGGCTTCCTTTGCTATTTTCCAGTTCCTTTGGGTATGGAATGATTACCTGGTAGCCCTGATTTTCCTGGGGGGCAACCCGGAATTTGAGTTGGTGACTCAGCGCATGGCGGCTATTGTGGGGTCACGGGGGAGTGAATGGCATTTGCTAACGGCGGGCGCGTTTGTCTCGATGGTTCTACCGTTGGTGGTCTTTTTCTCCCTGCAACGATATTTTGTCCGTGGGATGATGGCTGGTTCGGTTAAGGGCTAAGCAGATCAGCCAATCTCCATTTGACAGCCAAGGATGGTAGATTCTCTACGAATGGTCTCAATTGGGATTAAATGGGGAAACGATCCTTCCGCGCGTCACCCTCTTACGAGCCGGCCAGCGGGCGTAGGCGGGTGGTAAACGACGGGGCTGGCGGTGTTAGGGTTCTTGTTAGTTTAGAAGTCCGACTTTTTTCCGATCTGGTACTGTACCGGACGGGCAAGAGTCGGACTTCTTGGGGTAAGGATTCATGGGTTTACGAAGAAGCCACGATTGGATTCGAATGGGACTTGCGTCGGCGCTGCGTGCGTTATTTCAGTAGACTCATTTATTAACACAGACATAACAGAGGTTTTAATATGAAGCAATGGTGGAAACAGGCCATCGTTTATCAGATTTATCCGCGCAGTTTTCAGGATAGCAATGGAGATGGGGTTGGCGATTTGCCGGGCATTACACAACGGCTGGATTATTTGAAGTGGCTGGGGATAACGGCTATTTGGATTTCACCTATTTACCCATCGCCGATGGCTGATTTTGGCTATGATGTGAGCAATTATACGGATGTCCATCCCTTATTTGGCAGGTTGGCGGATATGGATGTTTTGATCAAAGAAGCTCATGCGCGGGACATTAAGGTGATGTTGGATTATGTGCCTAACCATTCCTCTCATTTGCATCCCTGGTTTGTGGAATCTCGTTCGTCGCGGGATAACCCGAAACGGGATTGGTATTATTGGCGTGACGCGGCCGCGGACGGTGGCCCGCCCAACAACTGGTTAGGTCATTTCGGGGGGGAGTCCGCCTGGGAGTGGGATGAACAAACCGGCCAATATTACCTGCACCTGTTTCTAGCCGAACAACCCGACCTTAACTGGCGTAATCCTGAAGTCAAGGCCGAAATGCTCAACGCCTTGCGTTTCTGGTTTGATCGAGGCGTAGATGGATTCCGGGTAGATGTGTCGTACAAAGTAATGAAGGACACCGAATACCGCGACAACCCACCGAACCCCGAATGGCAGCCGGGCATGAACCCCTTTGACCGACTCCTGCAAAAATATTCCGAAGACACGCCCGATAACCATGAATTTAACCGTTGGTTGCGGGGCGTGGCCGACGAGTATGAGGATCGGGTGCTGGTGGGGGAGATTTATCTGCCGATTCCCCAGTTGGTGACACATTATGGACAAGGGGACGAATTTCATCTACCGTTCAATTTTCATCTCATTTTGACAAAATGGAACCCTATCGCCATCCGGGCGATTGTTGAAGAATATGAACAGGCTCTTCCAGAGAGGGGGTGGCCGAATTGGGTGTTGGGCAACCATGATCAGCACCGGTTTGCCAGTCGGGTGGGGGCAGAGCAGGCCCGGTTGGGTATGATGCTTTTGCTGACCTTGCGCGGCACACCCACGATGTATCACGGAGATGAGATGGGCATGGTGGATGGTGAGATTCCACCGGACAAAATTCAAGACCCGGCGGAGATCAATGCCCCGGGTTTGGGGCTGGGGCGTGACCCGGAGCGGACACCGATTCAGTGGGATGACAGTCCCAACGCCGGTTTCTGCCCGCCGGAGGTGGAACCGTGGTTGCCGGTGGCGGCAGGTTATGAGATGGTGAATGTGGCCCGGCAGATGGAACAGCCAGACTCAATGTTGCTGTTTACGCAACACCTGATTGCCCTACGTCAGCAATCGGCGGCCCTGTTGGAAGGGGCTTACCGCACTTTGTATGCGGATGAGACGTTGTTGGCCTATGTACGGGAGACGGTCACTGAGCGGTTGGTCGTGGTGCTCAATTTTGGCGCGGAACCGCGAACCTGGACGCTACCGGAAGAGGGCCTTGCCGGTGAGGTGGTGCTCTCAACGCTGATGGATGGGGGCATGGCGGTGATGGATGGGCAGGTGGTGCTCCGCGGCCGCGAAGGGATCATCTTGCGCTAACAGGTGAGATACTGGGGAACGCGTAGGAACTCAGGGGAACTCTGGGAACTCAGGATGCAAGTATGAGCAGTGAAACCGGTTTGCAAGCATACGGGCTGGACAACTTATTGACGGAATTGTTGGCGGGACCTCTGGGGGAGATGGAGCCGCTGGCGCAGAAGATATTTGCCCTGCGCTTTGAACAAACGATGGCCGATGTGTTGCGGCCGCTCACCCTTCTCTATGGTGATCACCCTCAATTTGAAGCGATTCTGCACCGCCTCTTAACCCAGGTCGCCGAGGGGTATGCCCAACGGTCAGAGCCGTTGCGCCTCTTGGACATTCGCCGCACCCAAGAGTCGGATTGGTTCCAGCAAACCGCGATGATGGGTTATGTCTGTTATGCGGATCGCTTTGCTGGGACCTTGAAGGGTGTAGCCGAGAAAATTCCCTACCTCAAAGAGTTGGGTGTCACTTATTTGCATTTGATGCCCTTGTTGCGGCCGCGAACTGGCCCCAACGATGGTGGTTATGCCGTTCAAGATTACCGGGCCGTGGATACCCGCCTGGGTACGATGGACGACCTGGCCTGGTTGGCTGGTGAATTACGCCAACAAACCATTAGCCTGTGCATAGACCTCGTCTGCAACCACACCGCCAAAGAACATGAGTGGGCGCAAAAAGCCAGAGCGGGTGATCCCGTTTACCAGGATTATTACCTCATGTTCCCGGATCGCACTCTGCCCGATGCGTACGAAAAAACCACCCCCGAAGTATTCCCCGACTTTGCGCCGGGCAATTTCACCTATTACCCAGAGATGGAACGATGGGTCTGGACGACGTTTAACGAGTATCAGTGGGATTTGAATTACGGTAATCCGGCCGTTTTGGGGGAGATGCTGGATATTATTCTGTTTCTGGCTAACCAGGGGGTGGAGATTTTGCGCCTGGATGCGGTGGCTTTTATGTGGAAACGACTGGGTACAGATAGTCAGAATCAACCCGAAGCCCACGCCATCTTGCAACTATTCCGCGCCCTGACCCGCATGGCCGCTCCCGGCCTGCTCCTGCTGGCCGAGGCCATTGTCTCCCCGGAGAAACTCATGCCTTATTTGGGTATGGCCGAAGCGACCAACAAGGAATGTGAACTGGCGTATCACAATGTGTTTATGGTGTTACTGTGGAGTGCGCTGGCGGAACGCAAGGTTGGTTTGCTGACCTATGCCTTGCAACAGTTGCCGCTCATTCCCACCCAGACCACCTGGCTGACCTATGTTCGTTGCCATGATGATATTGGCTGGGCGGTGACGGATGAGAACGCGGCCGCGGTCGGACTCAATGGGTTTGCCCATCGGGCCTTCCTGAGCGAGTTTTACAGTGGCCGCTTTGCTGGCTCCTTCGCTCGGGGGGCCACCTTCCAATACAACCCCAAAACCCAAGACCGGCGCATCAGCGGCTCGCTGGCTTCACTGGCGGGGCTAGAACTGGCCCTGGCCGAAGGCAATGAACGAGAAGTTGAACTGGCCGTGCGCCGTATCTTGCTCCTGCACAACCTCATTCTGGCGTATGGCGGCATTCCCCTGCTTTACATGGGAGATGAACTCGGTTTGTTGAATGATCCCAGCTACCTGGATGATCCTAACCTGGCCCCGGACAACCGCTGGATGCACCGGCCACCCATGGATTGGGCCAAAGTGGAAGAGCGGTATGATGAGACGGTGCTAACCGGGCAGATTTTCCAGGCGATTCAACACCTGATTCAGACGCGTAAACAGGTGGCGGCTTTGCACGCCCAGGCGGTCACGATTCCGGTGTGGACCCACAATGAGCAGGTGTTTGGTTTGATACGAGATAGTCCTCGCGGCCGCGTCCTCATCCTTGCCAATTTTAGCCCCCAACCCCAGTTTGTAGACCGTGACCATTTAATGGGTATGGGATTAAAGAATCAGTTGCTTGATCATTTAACCGGGCATACTATTACCGATTCGCCGCACCTGCATTTGGGGCCGTATGAGGTAATGTGGCTTCAAACTTCAGGCAGGTAGCGCATAGCAAGGAGCAAAAATGAAAAAGCGTAATCTGACTTTTGTGCTGATGTTAAGTCTTTTTGTCGCTCTGGTGGCTGTTTTGTTGCCTCGGCAGGCCAAAGCAGCGACCTGGCAAGACAAGGTAGACCCTTGGGTCATGGAGACGGCCCTGCAAGAAGGGCAGACGGAGTTTTTGGTTTATTTGACGGAGCAGGCGGATGTGAGCGCGGCCGCGGACCTTACCACCAAAGCGGCCAAAGGCGACTACGTCTACCAAACCCTCACCGTCACCGCCGACCGCACCCAGGGGCCACTCCTCACCGCCCTGCGTGAGGCCGGCGCGGATCACCAATCGTACTGGGTTGCCAACATGATTTGGGTGCGCGGCGACCTCAATCTGGTGCAACAACTGGCCCTGCGCAACGACGTGGGTCACATCTACGCCAACCCCACCACCCAGTTCCAACCCCCCGTGGCCGAAGAATCCGAACTCATCGAAGCGGCTATGGCCGTGGAATGGAACATCACCATGGTCAATGCCGACGACGTGTGGGCCGAAGGGTACACCGGTCAGGGCATTGTCATCGGTGGGCAAGACACGGGTTACGACTGGGATCACCCGGCGCTCATCAACCAATACCGGGGCTGGAATGGCTCCACGGCCGATCACAACTACAACTGGCACGACTCCATCCATAGTGGCGGCGGTGGCAATCCGTGCGGTTACAACAGCCCCGTGCCTTGTGATGACAACGGCCACGGCACACATACCATGGGCACGATGGTCGGCAACGATATGTTGCCCAGTAACCCATCCTGGCCTGCCGGGGCTACCAATGCCGTGGGTATGGCTCCGGGAGCGCGTTGGATTAGTTGCCGCAACATGGACAGTGGCAACGGCACCCCCACCACCTACAGCGAATGTTACCAATGGTTCATCGCCCCCACCGACCTGACCGGTAGCAACCCCGATACGACCAAAGCCCCCCACGTCATCAACAACTCCTGGGGCTGTCCCCCCAGCGAAGGCTGTACCGATCCCAATGTGATGTTGACCGTCGTCAACAATGTCCGTGCTGCTGGTATTGTCACCGTGCATTCGGCGGGTAACAGCGGGGCTGGTGGCTGTAGCACCGTGAGTGATCCCTCGGCGATTTATGATGCTTCGTACACCGTTGGTTCCACCACGAACACGAATGCCATGTCCAGCTTCAGTAGCCGTGGCCCGGTAACGATAGATGGCAGTAATCGTCTTAAACCAGACATTTCCGCGCCCGGTTCGGGCATTCGTTCCAGTACCCCTGGCACGGGTTATGGCAATTCCAGCGGTACCAGCATGGCTGGCCCTCACGTGGCGGGTCTGGTTGGTCTGTTGTTATCGGCGCGGCCTGATATGGCGGGGGATGTGGATGCGATTGAAGCGATTATTAACAGCACGGCTGTGCCCGTCAATGTGACCCAAACCTGTGGGGGAACCCCGACAACGACGATTCCCAACAACACCTTTGGTTATGGGCGGATTGATGCGCTGGCGATGTACAACGCGGCCGCGATCACCCCCCATAGTTTCGCTCTCCTAAAAGAAGCCACCCCTGGCTCAGTCAATCATGGTGAAATGATCACCTACACCCTCACCATTACCCATAACCATCCCACCTCAGCCACAACCAACGTGGTATTAACCGATACCATCCCTGTGGGGACGACCTTTGTCTCGGCGACAGGGCCGTATGCGCTGGTAGGCGATACGGTGGAATGGAGTTATGCCAGCCTGAATGCCGGGGCCTCAGAATCGGTGCAGTTGGTGGTAGAAGTGGAACATACAGCAACCGGGTCGGTGGTGAATGACGAGTATGGGGTGATGAGTGACGAGGTGACGACGCCCGTTATTGGTTCACCTGTTACCGTCATTATTGTCCCTATGGGTCTGACGGAAGCGGTGTATTTGCCGGTTATCCTGAAGGATTAAGAACGGTATGCCTCTATTGACATCTCGACGACCATAAGTCGTCGAGATGTTTTTTTGTCTTATGGATTGTGTCATTGTTGCCGGGGGGGTGCCTGGGCCGGATGATCCGCTGTACCCGTACACGCAAGGTAAACCCAAGGCGATGTTGGCAATTCGCGGCCGCACGCTCATTGAGTATGTCGCGGCCGCGTTTCACCAATCCCCCCAGGTAGACAACATCGTGGTGGTAGGGTTAGGGGATGACCGTGGGCTGAGTTTTCCCCAGCCCATTCATCATGTGCCGGATCAAGGGGGCATGATTACCAACGCCATCGCGGGCATCGAAGCGGCCCAACGGCTCAACCCAACGGCCCAAAACCTCATCCTGTCCACCACCGACATCCCCCTCATCACTGGAGCCATGATTGACGAATGGCTGGAACAGTGCCGTCCGTATGCTGACCTGATTATGGTGCATACCTTGGTTCCGGCGGTGTTGATGCAACAACGGTTCCCTGGCTCCAAACGGACTTTTACTAAATTAAAGGGGCTGGAAATTACGGGGGGGGATTTGATGCTGGTTCAGCCGCGGATTATTGATACGAATAGGGCGTTGTGGCATGCGGCCGCGAACGCCCGCAAACATCCTTGGAAGCTGGCCCGGCTGGTTGGCTTCACCACCCTGTTCAAACTCCTCACCCGTCAGCTCAGTCTCAGTGACATGGAAGCCATCGGTCAACGCTTACTTGGCTCCCCCATGAAAATCATCCTGGCCCGCCATGCCGAACTGGGCATGGACGGCGACAAACCCCACCAAATCGAACTCATCCGTCAATCGTTACCAGAATAAGGGCGAATGACACGGGATTGGTTCAATCTTCGGAGATTGAACCAATCTAAACGCCTGGGTGGAACTTCTACCCTTTGATCACCGTGATCCGGCTCGTTGTTGTAGTGCAATGACCTTGTTCAGCCATTGCCCCGACCATTGCCACTATT
The DNA here is from genome assembly GCA_016716885.1 of Candidatus Trichofilum aggregatum. Taxonomy (GTDB): domain Bacteria; phylum Chloroflexota; class Anaerolineae; order Promineifilales; family Promineifilaceae; genus Trichofilum; species Trichofilum aggregatum. Next base: position 13,709 of record JADJUV010000010.1, read on the forward strand.
ACTGCCATTATTGCCCCGACGCCCATTTCCGCCGCTGCCCTGTCCGTTGCCGCTTTCCATCGCGCTGTTGATGATGGCGTCATAGGTGGTTTGATCCAGGTATTGAGGCTGGTAGGTTGTGCCGGTCTGCCGTTGTAGGGTGGAGACAAACGCGCGCAGGTGATTGCGTGATCCCTTCATCAGGTTTTCATATACCAGGATGATGTCGGGGTTGTCCGTTTGGGCCAGACTGGCGGCCAGGTCGCTGATGTCTAAATCTTCGATGGTAGCGCCAACTTGCAACGCGGCCGCGAGCGACTCACTCCCCTGCGCCACCAACTGTCCATACAAAGTCTGAAGCGTGGCATTGGTAAAAACCCCCACGCCATTATCCAGAGCCGGATCAGTAAGGTTGTATCGTGTCAGCAAAGTACGGATGGCTTCGGTGTGGGTGGTTTCGCTGTTGGCGATGTTCTGGAAGAGGCGCATATTCCATTGAGCATACAACGTGATATACACATCATGCGCCAGCTTCTCTTCTTCACGCATAAAAAGCAGATCGTCTATTTCGGCCTGACTTAGTTCGGCGGTTGTCACTTGAGCCAGAGCGGCCGTTACATCTTCTTGAGGGATGCTGGTCTCGCCGCCTTCATCTACGGTGGTGAGGTCGGTGTTGGGGGTGTTGATGATGACGGGGTCAGGCACGGGGGCTGGGGCTGTCGGCTCTAACGCCAGGGGGGTGGGGAGCGGGACTAAGTTGTTTTGAGCGGATGGTGTGGCTGCGGCCGCGCAGGCCACTAAAAAAATCAGCCCTAACAGGCTGGCAAAGGTCACTATTTTTTGTAACATGATGGGTACTCCGGGGAATCGAGTGATGAGGCGGTAAACGTTTCAGTCTCTGGCCCCCCAATGAGAGACTAGAGACTGAAAATTAAGTAATCGTTCGTGAATAAGTTCGCTAGATTGCGGCAGTCTTCAAGACTGCCGCAATCTAAAAACCGCTAAGTTAATTCCGAACAATTACTAAGTGATTAGTTACGGCTGACGGCTCTACGGTGTCACGTAAGGACAAACCCCACCATTACCGCCCTGATTCCCCATACCGCCACCCTGAGAACCACGGCCTTGTCGGCCACTGCCCTGTCCATTTCCCTGCCCGTTTCCCTGCCCATTGGCACCACCCCGGTGGCTGAGTATCCAATCAGCCTGTTCCTGGGTGATGAGGCCATCGGCAACGGCCTGCTGTAAGGCGTCCAGATGAACCGCGTCCATGGCGGCCAACACGGTAGCGAAGTCAACCCCTAACTCCTGGGCTAACAAGGCGGGCGTTTGCCCGGCATCCAGAGCGGCTTCTAACTCAGCCACGCTGATACCCAGGGCTTCGGCGATAGCGGCGTGCATGGTAGCTTCATCAACGGCCATGACCTGAAGACCGGGGCCGGGCTGGTTTTGGCCCTGATTCATCCGACCGGGCTGAGTAGCTCCGTTATTTGTGGGTGGGCCTTGGGCCAGGGCGGCTGTGGCGCCAATCAAGGCCAACACAGCGACAAGTACAAAAGCGAATCCGGTGATTTTTACAAACTTAGACATGGTATACCTCCACCAATTGTGGGTAATCGTATTTTGTTTGACGATTACCGATGTTGTTTACGAACTTGATAGAAGCATACGCCCCAGTTATGAAGCAGGTATGTAGTTGGTGTGTACCGTTGATGTGGATGGTTAGAGGGGTAAGGTGAAGGAGAAAGTTGCGCCATGACCAGGGGTGCTGTTGACGGTGATGCGGCCGCGGTGGGCTGTCACAATCGCCCGGCAAATGGCTAACCCCAACCCGGAACCCCCCTGATCCCGGCTCCGTGCTCCGTCTCCCCGCCAGAAACGGTCAAACACATGCGTTTGGGCCTCTGGCGAAAGACCTGGCCCGTTATCAGCCACATCCACCTGAACGAAACCGGGCTGAAGGCTTATCCGCACCTGCACCTGGGGGTTGGTGTCCTGGCGGGCATAACGGAGTGCATTTGCCAGCAAGTTACCCAGCAGTTGCCGCAGACGGGCCGGGTCAGCGGTGATGGGGGGTAAGTTCGGGGCTGTGGCCGTGGTGAGGGTAACTCCCTCAGCCTCGGCCAATGGGGTAAAGGCCGTGATTGTTTGCTCAACCAATGCGCCCAGGTCAATCTTTTCCTGATTCAGTTGCAATTGCCCCGCTTCCGCCAGGGAAAGGGTCCGCAAATCATCTACCAGACGGCCCAACAAAATTGTTTCTTCGTGGGCTACGGCCAGATTTTCCGGGGTCAGGGCAAAGACACCGTCCAGCATGGCTTCTAAATGGCTACGCATGACACTGAGCGGCGTCCGCAGTTCATGGGCCACATCGGCCAAAAGTTGTTGTCGCTGTTGCTCGGCCTGGGCGAGTGACGAGGTCATCAGGTTGAAGCTGGTTGCCAGTTCGCCCAGTTCGTCCTGGGTGGTGATGTGAACCTGCTGTTGCAAATCACCTGCGGCCATCTGGCGGGTGGCCTGGGTAAGCTGGCGTAGCGGCCGCGTCAACCGATGGGCCAATAACAGTCCTAAGAACAGGGCCAGGAGTACGGCCACAAAACCACCCCACAAAATGGCCCGGTTCACCTCGGTCAGGAACTGTTCCCCGGCCCGGCTATTGCCCATGCCGGGGGCACGGATGAGTAAGGTTCCCACCGGCTTGCCGTTGACCGCTAGCGGCAGACTGAGGTCGGCGTCTTCTACGGTGATGGGGCGATTGCGTTGACCGCCCGCGGCCGCGACCACCTGTTCGTCCCCATCGAGCAAAATCAGCCCGGTGCTGCCCTGGCCGTGCTCCGGTTGCCAGCTTGCCAGCAAGGTTTCCACCCCGGCCCAACTGCCCTGGGCGGCATAATAATCGATCAATGCCTCTTGCACCTCACGCCATTGTTCCGTGGTATCGGCGTCCAAAAAGCGGCGCAACCCTACCGCCGTCGCCTGGTTTGCCAGGTAGGAGACAACCAGCACCCCCACCAGCGCCACCAGCAAAAAAGCGGCCGTGAGTTTGAAATGGAGTGTGCGATGGATAGGTGTCAACATGAAGGTTTACCAGGGAGAAGATGAGTGGCGAGTTTGCGAGCAGGCGTTCACTTGCCACTCGCCTACTCGCCACTCGTCATTGTCAGGCCAATTCCGGGTTGAAACGATAACCCACGCCGAAGGCCGTCAAAATGTATTGTGGGTGGGCCGGGTCTGGCTCCATTTTCTTGCGCAAGTTTTTGATGTGAACGTCAATGGTGCGTTCGTAGCCGTCATAAGCAAACCCTTGCGTCCGCTCCAGTAGTTCCAACCGGCTGAAGGCCCGTCCCGGATTACTCACCAATACCAGCAACAGGTCAAATTCCATTTTGGTGAGTTCCAAATAGGAACCGGAAAGGCGGGCCAGGCGGGCATCCGGGTCAAGCTCTAAGTCACCGGCACGTAGGAGTTGCGTCGCGGCCGCGTCCTGACCCACCCGCCGCAAGAGTGCCCGCACCCGGGCGACCAATTCTCGTGGACTAAATGGCTTGGTCACATAATCATCCGCTCCCAACTCTAACCCGGTCACTTTATCCGCATCTTCCACCCGTGCCGTTAGCATGATGATAGGCGTGTGGCCTTTTCGCGGCGATGCTGGCGGATAAACTCCCAGCCATCCAACTCCGGCATCATCAGGTCCAGAATAATCAGGTTGGGCTGTTGTTCGCGGGCGACAAACAGAGCTTCCCGCCCGTTATTGGCGGTGACCACCTCAAAACCGGCTTCTTCCAGATACCCTCGTACTACCTGCACCAACCGTCGTTCATCGTCTACCACTACAATTCGTTTAGCCATTCCTGCACCCGTTTTGACTGGTTACGGCCTTAACCCGGCGGCCATGCGTCGGTTCTGAACAGGGTTGAACGGTAAGTTCCGCGGCCGCGCCGCCCCCTATAGGCAATTATGAGCCGGCCAGGGTGGCCTTCATAGTGAAGATGATCCCATCTCTACCGGAATAACCTCACCTTGTGGCCCTTTTCTGAAATAACAAAGGTGTAGCTACTCACCCCGGCTCCTCTCCCAAAGCGGGAGAGTGGAACTGGTCCCTCTCCCTGGCGAGAGGGCTAGGTGAGGGGCTGTCTAGTTAAACCTGTTCCCCTCGTTAAGTCAGTCTGTAATTCACCAATTCACCCATTCACCGATTAATTATTTTCTTCATGTCGTCTGATGTAGTGCCTGGCACGGGGCAGGAAGCCTCGTCATAGTCAGGGTTGTCTGCCCCGTGCCAGGCACTGATCGTTCAGGTGGATGTGCGCAGAGTGGCCTGAGGTTTACGGACGCGGGATAATTGCCCTATGACCTTTACCCACTTACAGGTGCATTCTCATTACTCCCTGCTGGAAGCGACGGCGACGATAGACGGGTTGGTGGCGCACGCGGCCGCGGCCAACTTCACCCATCTCCCCCTCACCGACAGCAACGCCCTATACGGGGCCTTGCTCTTCGCCAAAGCCTGCCGCAAAGTCAACATCCAGCCCATCATCGGCATGACCGTGACCGTGGCTTCCCCAGAGGACAACACCACCCTACACATGAGCGGCCCACCGGACACCCAGGCCGGTCGCCTTGTCCTTCTGGCTACTGGCCCCGAAGGGTATCGCTCGCTGTGCCGCCTTTCCTCTGTCATCCAGGGCCACCCGGAGCGAGAAACCATCATCCAACGTGGGGTGATGTGGGATGACTTGAAGGCCCACCGGGCCGGGTTAATATGCCTGAGTGGGGGGCGACGAGGCTGGTTGGAACGGTTTATGAGAAGGGGGGACCGCGCGGCCGCGGGCCGTTACGCCGCCAAACTGGGGGGTATCTACGGCGACAAAGCCTTCCTCAGTCTGGAAATCCACCACCCCGATGACGAATCCCTCACCCGCGAAATTGCCGCTCTGGGAACCCGCTTCGGCCTGCCGGTCGTCGCCGCCCAGCCCATCTACTGCCTCACCCCCGACGAAGCCGTGCGCCTGCCCCTCATGGCGGCGATGGATCGCAACTGTTTGCTAGAAGAGGTGGTGGCGGCTGGCGGCTGGCCGTTAGCCGCTGGCGCAGACATGCTAACGGCCAACGGCCAACGGCCAACGGCTTTTACTCAGCCCTCAGCCCTCAGCCCTCAGTACTCCTTCCACTGGCTCCCCCCGACGACATCCAAACCCGCTTCCACCACCTGCCGGAAGCCCTCACCAACATCAGTACCATCCTTGACCAATGCCAGCCCGCTCTGCCCGATGGCCGCCCCATCTGGCCCGTCCTTGACCTGCCCGAAGGCCAGACACCGGCAGAGGCGTTGGTGAACAAGCCCATGAGGGCTGGCGAAGAGGGTGAGGAATGAACAGGAACCTGGCCAGGGGAACTGGAGGGGAACTCGGGGGAACTCAACAGTCACCAGTCTCCAGTCTCCAGTCTCTCAGTCTCTCAGTCTCTTAGTCCCCCATCTCCAGCCTCTCAGCACTCAGCACTCAGCACTCAGCACTACCATACCCGCCTGGCCCACGAACTCGCCGCCATTAACCAGCACGGCTACGCCCCCCTGTTTCTCATTGTGGCCGATGCGGTGCGATATGCGCGGGAGCAGACTATTCCGGTCAGTACGCGGGGCAGTGTGGCGAATTCGTTGGTGGCCTATTGCCTGGGCATCACCACCGTTGATCCCATCGAACATGATTTGTTGTTTGAGCGGTTTCTCAACCCGGCGCGAGCGAATCCGCCGGACATTGACCTGGATTTTTGTAGCCGACGCCGGGACGAGGTGTTGAATTACATCCGCCAGAAATATGGGCCTGACCGGGTAGCTCTGGTGGCGACGGTGAACACGTTACAACCCAAGTCGGCCATCCGTGAGACGGCCAAGGCGTATGGCCTGGATGAAGCGGCGATGGCCCGGCTGGCGGCGAACATTTCCGCGTGGCTGGCACCCTGACCCCCGGCGGCGTGAGGAAATTACGCTGGAAAAGATACAAGAGGGATTGGATGAACGAGAGAAAGAGGCGGCCGCGGCCGCGTTCCCTCTCTTTGGTCAACCCCATCACCTCAGCGTGCATCCCGGTGGCGTCGTCATCACCCCCGGTCCCCTTACCGACATCTTGCCCGTACAATGGACGGTCAAAGGGTTCCTCATCACCCAATTTGACCACCAGGATGTGGAAGCGTTGGGGTTGGTCAAACTCGATTTGTTGGGCATCCGCGCCCTTACCGTCATCGCCCGGGCTACCGAACTCATCCGCCGCTGGCATGATCCCGCCTTCGACCCCGACACCATCCCCGACCATGATGCCGAAACCGCCGCCATGATCCGGGTGGGTGATACCGTTGGCGTTTTCCAGTGTGAATCCACCGGCGCCCAGCGCACCCTGCGCCAACTCCAGGCCAGCTCCATCCATGACCTGGCGGTCGCCAATGCCTTTTTTAAACCCGGCCCGGCCATGGGCGGCATGGCCCGCCACTTCATCCATCGCTACCGGGGGGTCGAGCCTGTTACCTTCCTGCATCCGGCGCTGGAGCCAATTTTAGGCAAAACCCAGGGCATTTTGCTCTTCCAGGAGCAGATTTTGCGGGTGGCGCGGGAGATTGCCGGGCTGAGTTGGGCCGAAGCCGACCATCTGCGCCGGGGGATGAGCAAATTCCAGTCCAAAGAAATGGCCGCCATGCACGAAGCGTTTGTGGCCGGTTGCCAGCGTCCGGGTGGGCCGGGCTTCACCCCCCAGCAGGCGGAAATCCTATGGGAACAGATCATGCCGTTTGCCGGTTATGGCTTCAACCAGGGACACGCCACCGCTTACGCCAACGTCAGCTACCGGTCGGCCTACCTGAAAGCCCATTACCCGGCGGAATTCCTCTGTGCCCGCCTGGCGGATGAAGGCGGTTTCCATCACCCGGCCATGTACATCGCCGAGGCGCAACGGTTAGGCATGACGGTGCGGCCGCCCCACATCAACTTCAGCCGTTACCGGTTTAACCTCACCTGGGAAGGTGAGCAACCGGTGCTGTGGATGGGGTTGGGACAGGTGCGCGACTTGCGCCACAAGAGCGTGGCCGCCATCACCCAGGAGCGGAGCCGATTGCCCTTCACCAGTTTGCGTGACCTGCTCAACCGGGTGGAGTTGCAGAAGAAAGAAGTCACCCATCTGATTCAGTGTGGGGCGTTGGATAGGCTCGGCCCCAGCCGGGCGGCGCTGTTGGCCGATTGGGAGAAGGTAGATCGGGGTGGCAGTGCCGGGCAGATGGCCTTTGTCTTCCATGATGCGGTGGTGGCTTATGAAGAATCGGTTGAAGAGCGGTTGGCCTGGGAGAAGCGGTTGTTGGGCTGGCCGGTCAGTGTGACGCCGTTGGATAGTTTACGTGACCGGTTGGGCAAGGCTGTGCCTTTGAGCCAGTTGGCCCAAAAAAACGGGCAGAAGGTGGTGATCGCCGGATATCGGTTGCCTGGTTGGACGGGGGGAGATGGGTTTTATCTGGGGGATGGGCAAAGTTATGTGGTGGTGAAGCCGGATCGGGCCATGAAGGTACGGCAGTCGAGCCGGTCGCCGAAGCCGTGGCAGGTGGTGGGAGTCCGCGGCCGCGTTGTCACCGACGAGTGGGGTGATCACTGGTTCGCCGCCGAGGCCATCCATCCCATTGAGTGACCCCCTGAAATTTACAAGACACAGACCTGACAGGTTTTCCGAAAACCTGTCAGGTCTTTTAGGGAACGATGGGACGATTTACTCCCTCGTCCTACCTGTTTTCATCCGGGTAACGATTTAGTCAGTCGCGCCATTGGCCCGCAATAACGCTTCGACATTAGGGTGACCTTGTTGGATGGCATAGTATAGAGCCGTGCGATCCTCCCAACCGGTGACGGTGGTGCGGTAGTTGACATCGGCACCGTTGTCAATCAACATTTGCACAAACTCGATGCGGCCATAATAAGCGGCATAAACCATGGCCGGAAGCCCATCACGGTCGCCTTGATGAATATCGGCCCCATGGTCAAGGAGTGCCTGCCCTACTGTGACATGACCACCTGAGGCTGCCTCCATCAGCGCTGTCAGCCTGTACTCTGATGTTCCCTGTAATGACCAATCAGCGCCATTCGCCAAAAGTAATTCTACAATCTCTAAGCTACCCTGGCGTGCGGCTACGATGAGGGCTGTGTCACCTTCCCCTGTGCGACTATTAACATCAGCCCCGCGCTCAATTAATAGAGCGACAACATCCCCTTTCTTCTCTTTCACGGCAGTCAGGAATGGGGTAAACCCACCGACAGCGGTCAGCGTCATATCCGCTCCGGCGTCCAGCAGAATTCCTGCAACGGCTGTGCATCCGTTTTGGGCGGCGATGTGGAGAGGGGTTTGGCGGGTCTTATTGGCACTATTCACGTCCACTCCCAGCGCCAGCAGGGCGGTTACTTCGGCACTATCTCCGGCTTCCGCGGCCGCAAACAGGCGGGAAACCAGTTCGGCGGGGTCTACCGTGGCGGTAGGTTTGGGTTCAGGAGTGGCGGTGGGTTCGGGGATGGCTGTAGGGATGGGTGCAGTGGTTGGTACGGCCGTGGGCACTTTTGTGGGTTGGGTGGTAGGGGGGATGGCCGCGGCCGCGGCCCCTTCTTCCGCCGCCGGTTCTTCTTCCACCCCACAGGCCACCAACAAAATTCCCGCCAACAGCAAAACGAATCCAAAACGTTGTAACATTCTTAAGCGTAACATGGTTTTACTCCTCCTAATCATTGCTCTGACAAACATGGTTTATTTGAGCCAGAACCTACACTAAAACGTTGTACTGCATACAGGATAGAACTCAGGCGTTCCTAAATGGTTCAAGAAACGTTCAGAGAACGTTTAAGACAATAGATTTAGCACCCCAAAACCAATTGACGCCAGGTGTATAATGAAGGAGTTAGTTTGTAGGAGGTCAGAAGCCATTTTGACCACAAAACTTTCGCTCCAAACGTTCGGTGGGCTGGCCCTTCAGGTTGATGAAAAACCGATAACCAACCTTGCTTCCCGCAAAGCCGAAGCTCTGCTGGTTTACCTCGTCATTGAGCAACGCCCCATCCCCCGTGAGTTCCTGGCCGATCTGTTCTGGGATGATCGCCCGCAGGCGCAAGCGATGGGCAATTTGCGGGTGGTTCTTTCCAGCCTGCACAAACAGCTACCCGCTTTTATGGACATTACCCGTACCACGGCAGGCATTAACCCCCAGACCAACGTCTGCATAGACGCGCTGGCACTCCAAACGGCCTTTGAAAGCGGCCCGGTTATCACTTCGGAAACGATGAGCATGGCCGCCCAGGCGCTAACGCACTACCGGGGGGAGTTCCTGGCTGGTTTTTCGGTGCATGAGGCGTGTGGTTTTGAGGCATGGCAGGTACACCAACGAACGCATTATCACGAATTGGCCCGTGAGCTAACCCACCGGCTGATGCGTTATTACGCAGACCATCACCTGTTTCAGGATGGGGTTGAGGTGGCGCATCGCTGGTTGGCCTTAGACGCATTGGACGAAGCGGCCGCACGCCAGATGATGCACTTCAAAGCCCAACTAGGGCAGAGGGATACCGCCCTGGCCGAATTTGCCACCACCCGGCAACGGTTGAAACAGGAAATGGGGTTAGAACCCGAACCGGCTACCCTGGCCCTGGCTGAAGCGATTCGTACCGGGAAAATTGCGCCCCCGTTTCATGAGGGGCCACCGGCTCCGGGGGGAATGCGGCATAATCTGCCACCCCAGCAGACAGCCCTGATTGGGCGGGAGCAGGAGTTGGCGCAACTGGCGGAGCTGTTGGCCCAGCCGGATACCCATCTGGTAACGATTGTGGCGGCGGGGGGGATGGGGAAGACACGGCTGGCGGTGGCCGCGGCCGCACAACAATTCACCACTGGCCTCTACCACGACGGCGTTTTCCTCGTTTCCCTGGCCTCACTCAGCCAGCCATCTGGCATGGTTCCAGCCCTGGCCGAAGCCATCCAATTCCCCTTTCAAAGCAGTGATTCCCGACCCTTACGGCAACAGGTGCTTGATTATCTGGCGCGCCGACAGATGTTGCTCATCCTGGATAACTTTGAGCACCTGTTAGATGGGGTTGATCTGGTGGAAGAGATTCTGAAAGTGGCCCCGAGGGTCAAACTACTGGTGACATCGCGGGAGCCGTTGCGCCTGTATGCCGAACAACGGATGTCGTTGGCGGGGCTGGCGTTTACCAGGGCAGCGGTGCAGGCTGAGGACGCGGCCGCGCAACTCTTTTTGCGCCGTGCCCGTGCCTTCCGCCCTGGGTTGGTTATGGGCAAAGAGGATTGGCTCCACCTGACCACCATTTGCCACCAGGTAGGGGGGATGCCCCTGGGGTTGGAAATGGCCGCCGCCTGGGCCGACGCCCTGCCCCTGGCCCATATCGCCGCCGACCTGAGCCAGAGCCTGGATTTGCTGGAGACCGACCTGCGTGATGTGCCGGAGCGTCAGCGCAGTATGCGGGTCGTTTTCGATGCCTCGTGGCAACGGCTGAATGAGGTAGAACAACAGACCTTCGCCTACCTGTCGGTGTTCCGGGGTGGTTTCCAGGTGGACGCGGCCGCGGCTGTCTGCACCCCAGAAACGAGTGAGCTGGTTTTTCGCCGTCTCCTGGCTTCCCTGACGCGCAAATCATTGCTGAACTACGACGCGGCCGCGGATCGTTACCACACTCCACGAACTCATGCGCCAATACGGGGACGAAAAGCTCAAAGCAGACCCCGCCACGGCCCATCTCGTGCAAGATCGCCACAGTGCCCACTACTGCGGCTTCCTGCGCGACCACACCGATGACTGGTACACCGCCCAACAAATAGAAGCCATGACCGCCATGACCCAGGACGCAGGCAATGTGCAGGTGGCCTGGCAATGGGCTGTCACTCATGCACAGTGGCAACGAATGGCGAAGGCCATGCTCAGTATGAGCGAATTTACCATGAACGGCGGGGCCGGGTTCAGGAAGCGGCAGCGGTTTACCAGGCGATCATTGACCTGATGGCAGCGCAGGCCAACATCTCCACAACCGTTGCCCCCGACTGCTTACGCCTTTGGGCACATGCCCTGGCGTTGAAGGCCGGGATCGATCTAGATTACACCAGGGCTATGCGGGATGTCCAACAAAGCCTGGAGTTGTTAGCACGACCAGAATTAGCGGATCAAGATATTCGACGGGAGAAAGCTAACGCCCTCTTTGTTCGTGGTCTCAGAATGTGGTTGTTCAAAGAAAATTTACCCGAGGTACAGCAACTTTTTGAACAGAGTTTGACCCTTTTCCATGAGTTGAATGATGAGAAAGGGTGCGCCTGGGTCTGGTTATACGCGTCCGGGGTTGATTGGGCTTTTGGCAATTATGACCAGGCTTTGAGCCAGGCCAAGGCGTCTCTAGCCATCTGGCAGAAGATGGGAACCAGGATCACCAGTTTCGTTGCCTTTGAACCGGCTGGGGTCCATCCACCGCAACCTGGGGCAGTTGGCTGAGGCGGAACGGCTGGGGCGAGAAGGGGCCCTAGGGAGCAACAATTAGGCGATCACGCCGGGGGATTTATGGCACGTTGGCCCAAACCTTGTTATGGTACGGTAAACTGGATGAAGCCTACCAACTGACGCGAAAAACCTGACCATCGCCCAAGATCGGGGTAACCCCGGGTTCAGGCTGAAGTGCATCAACATCTGGCCGAGATATTGATGCACCAGGGGCAGTATCAGTTGGCGGGAACCAGGCCGAAGCAAGGGGCAATGTCTATTGCCCAGACTATCGGCATTCGTCCCACCGAAGCCCCTTTGTATGGAGTACTCGGCCAACTGGCTCTGGTCGAATCGTCCTGGGCTGAGGCGCAACACGTTTTTGCTCAAAGTGGACCGAAACCTTAACTCGACTACAGCTTGGTTTTTTGATCTTGCGCCCAGTGGGTTGGGGTATACGGCCTGCCTTTATGACCAGCCAGACGAAGCCCGACGCCATCTGGTTAAAGCCCTGAACGATACGCTGGCTATCAAAGCGTATATGCCGGTTCTGTTTACGTTAGCGGGGGTGGCTCTGTTTCTGGCGAAATATGGCAATGCGGCGCGGGCGTTGGAAGTGTGGGCTGTGGCGCAGGCGCAACCTCTGGTGGCCCACTCCCGATGGTTTGCGGAGGTGGTGGGGCGGGTCATTGCGGAAAGGGCGAAAACCCTCACCCCAGAAGCGGCCGCGGCCGCACAAGAACGAGGGCAGGCGTTAGATTTTTGGGCCACGGCCCAGAAGGTGGCTCAGGAATTGCCCGGGAACGATCTGATGGCATGAGAGAATGCGGTCACTGTGCTAAAATCGCGGCCGCGAACCAACAACTCATCACGACACACTCAGCCAATCAGGAGTCACCTATGCAAGCCGATGTGGTTATTTGTGGAGCAGGCATTGCCGGAATTAGCGCGGCCTATCACCTGGCCGTGCGCCACGGAGTCAAAAATATCGTCATCGTAGACGAACGCCCCCCGCTCACCCTCACCAGCGATAAATCCACCGAATGTTACCGCAACTGGTGGCCGGACGGGCCGATGGTTCAGTTTATGAACCGGAGCATTGACATTTTGGAAGAGTTGGCCGAGGCCAGCGACAACTTCTTCCACCTGAACCGGCGTGGTTATGCCTTCTTCACTGCCAACCCGGAAACCGCCCGCGAATATGAGCAACAGGGACGGGAAACGGAAAAACATGGCGGGGGCCAATTGCGGATTCACCGCGGCCGCAACGACGATCCCCCCTTCTCCCCCCCACCCGCCGAGGGCTACCTGGGCCAACCCGACGGGGCCGACCTGTTCCTCGACCGTGACCTCATCCTCAGCCATTACCCTTACCTCAACCCGGACGTGGTGGCGGCGATTATTCCCCGGCGCTGTGGTTCGCTGAGTGCCCAGCAGTTGGGGATGTACCTGTTGGGCAAGGTGAAGGAGCGGGGGGTGAAGCTGGTACGCGGCCGCGTCACCGGCATCAACGTTACCAACAATCAGGTGCAAGCCGTCTGCCTCAGCGGGGCCGATGTGGATATCATCCACACCCCCATTTTTGTCAACGCCGCCGGGCCATATGTGCGCGAAGTGGGCCAGCTTTTGGGCGTAGACATCCCCGTTTTCAACGAACTACACGGCAAAATCGCCGTCGAGGATTACCTCAACCTCTTACCGCGCAACCTGCCGCTGATGATCTGGAGTGACCCGGTGCGCCTACCCTGGAGCGAAGAGGAGAGGGCAGAGCTAGAGCAAGAAGCGGATATGCGCTGGTTGTTGGATGAACTGCCCGCCGGGGTGCATTTTCGCAGTGAAGGGGCGGGTGGAGCCAGCACCCTGTTGGTGCTGTGGACTTACGAACTGGAACCCAAACAACCCATCTGGCCGCCCACGTTTGATCCGATGTTCCCGGAAATAGTCTTGCGTGGCCTGACTCGTATGGTTCCGTCGTTATCGGTGTATCTGGAGAAGGGGCGTAAACCGTACCTGGATGGCGGGTATTACTGCAAAACGCGGGAGAATCGCCTGCTGGCGGGGCCATTACCGGTGGAAGGGGCGTATCTGATTGGGGCGTTATCGGGGTATGGGATTATGGCCTCACAAGCGGCCGCAGACTTACTCGCCTGTCATATCGTGGGGAGTCAACTGCCAGAGTACGCGGCCGCGTTCCACCCCAACCGCTACCAGGACCCCGCCTACCTGGCCCAACTCGCCCAATGGGACGCCACCTCAGGACAATTATAGATTGACGACCGTTTGAACCATTTAATCGTCAATCTACAATCGTAAATCGTAAATCCTTAGCTTTGCTTTAACGTCACCTGACGTTTACCCTTTTCTTGCCAGACGAATGACCACTGGGGTTAGACAAGAACGGTGCTCTGCGGTATACTTCCGTCATCTTTTCACCCCTGAAAAATAATGATGAACCCCGCCAACGCGGGGTTCTTATTTTCACCAGCAAAATTCCTTGCGCGTGTAATAACAACAAGTGGAGACAACAAGATGAGCGAGGATAATATCGTCTATCTAACTGAAGAAGGGTATCAAGGCATTAAAGATGAATTGGAACATCTCAAAACTTCCAAGCGAGATGAGATTTCCAAGAAATTGCAGGAAGCCATTGCTATGGGCGACCTGAGCGAAAATGCGGATTATGCGTATGCCAAACAGGAGCAAGCGTTCATGGAAGGACGCATTCTGGAATTGGAAGATTCTTTGCGCCGGGCCAAAATTATTACCAACAGTGGTAAAAAAGGGGTCGTATCGGTTGGTAATACGGTGACGGTTGTGGAAGAGGATTACGATGAACCGGAAACGTACCGCATTGTAGGTGTCCATGAAGCGGATCCTGCAAAAGGGCTTATTTCTAACGAATCACCAATGGGCCGGGCACTGCTGGGCGCTAAAGTGGGGCATAAAGTGAAGTTTGAGACCCCCGGGGGAATGGTCACTTTTGTGGTTAAGAAGATCGAGTAGGTCAGTTTTTGTGTTATGTCAATCAAACGCGGCCGCAATTCCAATTGCGGCCGCGTTTTTTATTTCTGCGCCAAAATGACAAACGAATCCCCCGCACCTGTGGTCAACTGTTGCCCTGTCTCCGGATTATAGACGCCCAGGCGGAGTGTGTAGGTTGCGGGCAGGGGCAGGGAATGGGCCAACAAAATAAGGTCGCCGGGCTGGAGCGCGGCCGCGGCCAGGCCATCATCCTGGGCTACAATCTCCCCGCCCTCATCTAGCACATGCACAAACATACGCCGGGCTGAGGTGGGGGGGTGGATGACTTGCCAGTAGGAAATGAGTGCTGAGGGCTGAGTGCTGAGAGCTGAGGGCTGAGGGCTGAGGCCGAGGAAACGAAATTCGTCTCCGAAAACAGTGTCATGAGGGAGAGCTGGATTGGGAATAGGTAGTTGGCTGAGGGGGTAATGGGTGAAGGTTGCGGCCGCGACCGGGGTTATGCCCCAGTCTAACAATTGCGCTTCTAGTGCAGGGTGCAAGGGTAGGCTAGTAGGCCTCAGAATCTCAGCGGGCATACCGGATGGGATGACCAATGTTTGCTCAGGGTTGAAATAGCGCAAATTTATATCATCCCTTTGCAAAGTAAGTTCCATGGTGGGGGCATCCATACTATCAGGTGTCCATCCACCCACCGCTGCATGGGCTAAAGAAGGCTCATTATCCAGGTAATGTGCCCCATCGGTTAAGGCTTTTTGCCACACGAATTGCACTTCATCGCGGTTTCCGGGCCAGGTAATAAAGGTATCCCGTACCGTCCAGCCCACGTTTGCCACGAACAAGAGCAACAAACTCATTCTATAGGCTATATGCACAAAATCTGTGGATAACTCGGCCTTTTCTGTGGATAACTTTTGCAAACTGTGCATAACTATGGCAGGAAAGACGCCTAAAACGGGCAAAATGTT
The DNA here is from genome assembly GCA_016716885.1 of Candidatus Trichofilum aggregatum. Lineage (GTDB taxonomy): Bacteria > Chloroflexota > Anaerolineae > Promineifilales > Promineifilaceae > Trichofilum > Trichofilum aggregatum. Next base: position 29,128 of record JADJUV010000010.1, read on the forward strand.
GATCATGCGGATGAAACTGGGGGCATCAACCGTGACCAAACTAGGAATAATGGCGGTGCTGGCCCACAAAAGCAGGAAGGCATAACGGCTATCACGCCAACGCCACAAACTTAACCCTACCCCCGCGTAAAACAACAACGCCGAAATCGGCTCAAACACCGCCCGGAAAGCCACATTTTGCCGCCACAACGGATCCCCCGGCCCAATAAAGCCCCGCAAAATGGCCCAGCCATTGTTCAAAACAGGGCGGAAATCCCCAGCCAACAACGCCCGCAACGGTGCATCCACTTCGCCTACCCGCACCTCAGCCCCCGGGTTGTTGAGCAGGTAAAGGAGCAAGGGCGCGGCCGCGATTCCCATCATCACCCCAAAAACCACCACCCCTTTCCACCTCTGCTTAAATTCTGCCCTATGAAACAGGGCCAGATAACCAATGAACAAGGCATAAAAAATCGGCACAGACCGGGCGGCCAGGTAGGTGTGCAGGGTGAGACCGGCAAAGAGGCCGGAGAGGGCGAAGGAAAATGGCGAATGGTGAATGAGACTGGAGACTGAGAGACTGAGAGACTGGAGACTGGAGAGTGGAGTTCCCCCGAGTTCCCCTGAGTTCCCCTGAGTTCCCTCTCTCCCCCACCCGCGCCACCAAAAATAAGCCGACAGACCCGATACCACCGGCAGGGCAATGGCCCGTAAGGCCAGGCGGCTGTAGAAAATGGGGAAGAAGAGGCAGGCCAGGTACGCGGCCGCGAGCAAGGCCACCCTCTTACCAAATAACCGCCGCACCAGAGCAAAACTCACGGCGATGCCCAACAACCCCAATATCACCGAGGGCAGGCGTAGGGCAAAGGCATTGTCACCCAGGAGCACCTGGAAAATCGTTTGGAAGTAGTGATACCCAGCCTCGTGGCCGTAGGCGTCGGTGAAATAGATGGCGTGGTTGCCCGCCAAAATGTCCCGGTTGATGAGCCAGTGGGCCACCTCATCATGCTCCAACCCTGGCGGCGACACGTTGTTAAGGCCGATGAGCCGGAGCGCGGCCGCGACCAGCAACAAGATCACCATCAGCCAAAGGGTATAGTGCTGAGTGCTGAGTGCTGAGTGCTGAGTGTACGGCTTATTCATTCACCATTCACCATTCACCATTACTCCGTCCTCACTCCTTTAACCTCAGCACTTGGGCCATCCGGCTGGGCAAAATCGCGGCCGCAATCTGTCTTTCTTCCTCGCCAAACACCCGCAACGCCCACAGCCCCAGCGGATAGACGGCCAACGCCAGGGCCACACCCACCACCAGATGAAGCTGTGATCCCAGAACACCCACCACGGCCATCACCACCGTCACCAGGGCGGGGCGGGCCAACAGGCGGAACCAGCCCACCCCCGGCATCCGTTTGACCAGATACCAGTTAAACACATACAACAAGACAATTTCGGAGAGGATGGTGATGACCCCCGCGGCCGCGTAGCTGTAACGCGGTATCAGGAGCAAGTTACCAATGAGATTGAACCCCACCCCAATCAGGAACGCCCGCGTCTGCAACCGCTCTTGCCCCAGGGCAATGAGCACATAGTTGGTCACACTGTTCAGCCAGCCGATGGGGATAGACCAGACCACAATTTGCAGGGCAATCGCCCCGTGGGGCAAAAAGGCCGACCCACCCAACACCCCAATCAGCACCGGGGCAGTCAAAGTAATGATCACCGCCAGCGGCAGGCTGATCAAGGCCATAATCTTGATCGCCATCTGGAAACTACGCCGGGCATCGTCCAGCGAATGTTTCACCTGGCGCGAAATCACGGGGAACAGAGCAAAGGTAAAAAAAGACGGGATGACGTTCAGGGCGTTGACGTATTTGTAGGCACTGTTGTACCAACCGACGACCTCATCCCCCTTGATCTGTTGCAACACCAGCACATCCACCTGGAAAAAAATCACGGCAAACAGGTGGTTAATCATCAACGGATAACTCAGGTAGATCATCTGCCGTTGCAAAGTCAGATCAAGTCGCCAGGGGCCGGGCAAATGGAAGCGACGTAGAGCGGAGATGACCAGGATGACCAGGGTGATGATGTTGACCAGGATGGACACGCCCGCCAAACCCACAAAGCCGTAACCCAACAGGAGCACCATCACACCAAAGCCTACTTTGAAGATGGTCGTGACGGTGGTAATGGCCGCCGGGAATTCAGCCTGTTCGTAGGCGTAATACAGCCCGGCCAACCCCTGCCCCATCCCGGAGAACACCATGCCCACCATGATCAGCCCCACGGCCAACAACACCTCGTTGCCCAGCGGGTTGCCCCCCAGTTGGCGGCTGAGGATATAGACAAGGATAGGCAGCGCGGCCGCGACCCCCGTCCCTAACCGTAGCACCGTCGTGTTGAGCAAATAGCGGCTGGCCTGCTCCTTATTTTGCGATACCTCACGGATGAGAAAGGTGTTCAGGCCAAAGTTAGCGATAATCTCAAATAGTCCGGCGATGGTGATCGCCGTGGCATACCCACCCGCCTCGGCTGGCCCCAAATAACGCAGGTAAAAAGCGGCAAAAACAAAATCAATGCCCCGGTTAAACAGATTCAGCACCGTGGGCGCGATGCTGTTTTTGGCGATACTGCGGGTATTGGTCAGCACCGCTTGCGGATTAACCAACCGCCGCCAGCCCCACACCAGCGTCGTAAAGGCGATGATGATGCCGCCGATGAAGCTGATCAACCCACCCAGACGGAAACTCAGCGGGCTGTAACGGAAGCGCACCGTCCAGGCCCCCGGCTCCAACATGACCCCCCGAAAGTTGCCGTTTACCAGGTAAACCGGGACTTCTTGCTCGTTATTTTCCGGGCTGTTTTGCGGCCGCGCCCAGGCCCGCCACCCGGCATCATAACTATCATGCAACACCAGCCACGATCCCGCGTCTACCGTCGTATCCACCGTCACTTGAACGTTGCTGTACTGCGTAACTGTGGCCTCGCGGAAGGTTGCAGGTTGTGCGGCGATGGCCTGGTGATGCGGCCAATCGGCTTCGCTGATAATGACATACTGGCGCGGATCATTGGCCTTCAGCTCCGCCAACGGGTCAAGGGTAACACGGGTGGCTGTGGTGGGCAGGGTGATGGCCCGAGGCACAACCGCCAGATTCTCATACACGCGCAACCCTTCCCCTTCCCAGGCCAGTTGGAGCTTGGGCAGTTCGATGGTTTCGGCGGTAATGATGTATTTCACCCCCAAAATATCCAGCAGGGGTGAGTTCAGCGATTCCCAGTTGGCGATGGGTTGTACCCGGTTGAAGGGTAACTCATTTTGCGGCTCGATGGCTCCCATGTAGTCGGTGTACTGCCGGGCGATAATCGAATCGTAGCCGCGCACGTCCTGTAAATGGTAGAACCAACCCGCATTGGCGTTAAACGGCTTGTCGCCATGCGGATTAAAACTGGTAATACGCCAAAGCCCTGGTTGGGCTTCGAGCCATTGGGCCAGTTGGGGTTTTGTTTGTAAGAGGGCGGGGTCCGCGGCCGCGTTGAAACCACCCGTCGCCAATGCCAGATCAAGGCCAACCAGTATAAGCAACGTAAGCAGTGCCCAGTGAGTCGTGAGCAGTGACCAAAGGCGGTTTGCCAGGGCCGGGGGATTAAAATCCCCCTCTGATAGATTAAGTGCGTTGAAACGCACTGGGGAAACGTTTTCTAGCCCACTTTGAGTGGGCTTTGCATCATAGCCGGGGGCTTCAGCCCCTGGCGTTGCCCGCGACCTTGACCGCCCCTGCATAACCCACATCAAAACACCTGCTACGACTAACACCACGCCAAACCATAGCACTTGCCAGAAGGTGTAACTATAGAACGCGGCCGCGCTTCCAAACGCTGTGTCCGCCAACGCCAGCCCATGAAACACCCGGTCCACCACTGGTTCCAACGCTCCATAAAACAGCCGCGAACCGAACAGGGCGAGGAGTATGAGGATGCCAGAAGCCAGGATGAGACGTGAAACGTGAAGCGTGATGCGTGGTGCGTGGTGCGTGGTGCGGAGCGCATCCAGACCGTAACCAGCTAGAATGGCTATGCAGAGGGAAAACGGGAAAACCCAGCGGAAGGGTGAATGAAGCTGGTTGATGAAGGGCAACCCATAGTACAACAAGGCATACAGCGGCGTGCCAAAAATAAACGCCAACGACAAACCCGCCAGAGTCACCAGAAAACCGACAGGGGGGTCGAGTTTCGAGTTTCGAGTTTCAAGTTTCGAGGGCTGAGTGCTGAGTGCTGAGTGCTGAGTGCTGAGGTTGCTTTTTGCCAGCCGCCAACCGCCAACCGCCAGCAGCCCCCATCCCATCACCCCTATCCCCGCCAACAACAGCGGCACCACCCCCAGGTAAATCCCCCCTCAACATAATTTTTGATGCCCCAATCGCTGGTGTAAGCGCCTTGGGGGTTGAGTTCACCAGCGGCGTTGGTAGTGAATGGGGTCAAATCACCGGTGAAAACATCCCGGTATTCGTGGTGGGACGGATTGCCGAAAAAGTTGGGCAGAACCAGGGTTAGAACGCGCCGCGCCGGGAACCCCCAACCCCGCACCTCGGCCAATGACGACGATCCCTCGCGGAAGTTGGTCTGCCCCACCTCATACAACGGCACAAATTGCACCGCCCCCAACATCAGGCCGATGAGGGTGAAGGAGAGAACCCACAGGGCGGGTTTGAGAATGGTGAATCGTGAATGGTGAATGGTGAATGGTGAACGGTAATGACGCACCACGCACCACGCAAGTCGCCAGGCTGTGTAGAACGCCATCACCAACAGCGTGTAATAGGTAATCTCGACGTGGCTGGCGAGTATCTGGCAACCGAGGGCCAGGCTACCCAGTACGGCGATGGGCAGGGTGTTACCCCCTTCGCCGGTGGTGGTGCGCCGGATGATGAGTTCGATGCAGGCGAGGAGCAGGGGCAGCCACGCGGCCGCGGCAATAATCATCGGGAACACCGCCGCGCTCACCAGCATAAAGCCACTGCCCTGGTAAACCAGCCCCGCCAGGAAGGCACTGCTCCGCCGCAGACCCCACACCCGCCCCAACACGTAGGTCAGCACCCCCGCCAGCCACAACTGGCTCACCGTAAACCAGCCATACGCCTTTGTCAGCGGCAAAATGAGAAACAGCACGCTGAACGGATAGTAGGCGATGTGTTGTCCTTTAGCGAGGAACGGTGTGCCAGACAGGATGGTGGGATTCCACAAGGGAAGTTCCCCTTGTTCCAGACTCTCGCGGATGAACTGCCGCCAGTTATAGTTTTGTAGGATCAGGTCGCTGATGAGGCTGTTGTGGGGAATGGTGGCGTCTGATGCGGCCGCGTACTCTTGCCACGGTTGCCACTGATACAGGTTATCCACCGGGAGCATTGTCTTGTTACCCACGGTGACGGGCCAATAGAGCACCAGCGGGAGAAGCACAAAACCCAGAATAAAGAGGAGATCACGCTTAAACTTCAACACGACGGATAAGAATAGCACGTTTTTTATAACAAGGGGAGATTGAGGGGGGAATCGTGGGGCAGGAGCAGGGGAACTCGTAGGAACTCTAGGAACTTTGGGGAACTCTGGGAACTTCTGTTGTCTGTGTTCCCGTTATCTGTGTCGCAATTCCGAAAACAGTGGATTGACCGGGCCATGACCTGTGCCGAGATGCCAATCCGCGGCCGCAACAATTGCCCCCCTCACAAACTCATGCGCCCGCCACAGGGCCTCGCCCATCTCCAACCCCTGCGCTAAAAAGACCACCGCGGCCGCGCTCAACGTATCGCCACTGCCATGTGTGTTCGTTGTCTCCACCCGTTCTCCTTCTAACCAGTGAAAGCTAGAGCGAGAGCGAGAGCTACAAGAAGAGGAGTTTCCTCTCGCTCTCGCTGCATCTCCTTGCCGCCACCCATCTACCATCGTCTCCCCTTCCTGTAACCCTTTGATGAGGATGTGCTGAGGGCCAAAGGTGTGGAGTTGGTGCGCGGCCGCGGCCATTTCCTCTCTCGTTGTCACCGGCAAACCGGTCAGCAGGGCGGCCTCGTGCCGGTTGGGGGTAATGAGGGTCGCCAGAGGAAACAGATGTTGTTGGTATGCCTCGGTCACGGTGGGGGGGAACATGGCCTGCCCTTTGTGATTGACCAGCACCGGATCAACCACCAGGGGGATGTTCGCGTATCGCGCCAGACAATTAGCGATGGCCCGGATGGTGTCGGCGTTGCCGATGAAGCCGGTTTTGATCGCGGCCGCGCCATAATCCTCTAGCACCGCTTCCATCTGCGCGACCACCATCTCCGGGGAGACAAACTGAACCTGGCGCACTTCCTGGCTGTTCTGCGCCGTCACCACCGTGATCGCCCCCAGCCCATACGCCCCCAGCGCGGCAAACGTCTTCCAATCTGCCGCCAGCCCCGCCGCCCCGCCACTATCCGACCCGGCAATCGTCAATACTGGCAATGGTTGTCCTGATAGTGATGATGTTTGAGTTGCCTTCATCATGTTTTAGGCACTAACGGCGTCACTATCGACAAAAAATTGTCGCTCTTCTTGTAAAAATGGAAGGCTTTGGGAAAACTTGTAAACACGGATAAGAGAAACACCGATGGCTTTGGCTTTTATCCGTGTTCTTCTTATCCGTGTTTACACCTGTTTTCCAGCGAAGTCTGGGAAAAGATGTAGTTTCTTGCCTTGCTCTAAACCACTCTGTATCATCTCTAGCTCTAGCTCTAGCTCTAGCTCCGCGCTCTAAACTCAAGTTGTTTAGCTACCCAACACATCATGGATCAGATCCATTTTATAAGACCTCAGGTAAAGTGACATGAACATCCTTATTTACCCCACTATGATTCTTGCCGCATTAGGTTTGGTGTTGAGTTTGATTGTTCACATGGCCGCGCTTTTCGGTTTGCCCGTTTCTCTGCCCTTTAATGCCATGAGCCTACACACGGGCGTTTTCGTGGTCTGGATTCCGGCCATGTTTGTGTCTTACCCCGCTATCCGCAAGGTGCCCCGACAAGATCAGTGGCGGGCCATGTTACGGGGTTGCCCTGATTGGCTTCGTTATCTCACCTATGGCTTTTTTGCTTATGCTATTGTCAATTTTGTCTTGTCCTTTATGCTCGTGAGAGCAAACGTTGGCCCGTCCGTAACTGAGGCACCTACGGACATTGTTCGGGGCTTTTCTGGGCATTGGATGTTCTTTTATTGCACCGCATTTGCCACTTTATATGCGGCCATGCAGCGAGATAAACTGGGGTTAGTGCGCCGTTGTCCCCAGGGCCACGAGGTCTCTCTCCGGGCCAGATATTGTGAAAAATGCGGCGAAACGGTGGCAGAACGCTAACCTGCAATCAACCACAACTTCAGGTAGAGCGGTTGTATCCGTTGCACCTTATCGGGGGGTTTTGTAGTGAATGAGGCCGACGGCCAATAGGACCGCGGCCGCGACCAGTATAAGCAACCAGGGCCAGGCCGGTTTACCTGCCTCAATGGTGGTCAAATCAACCCCGGTGGGTGGTGGGCAGTAAGGGTAACAGGCCGGTGTGCTGGGGGGCGTCACCGGGTGGGGCGTGTAGGGTACGCTGGTGGGTGGCACCGGGTAGGCTGTTGGTGGTGGGGTGCGTGTTGGTGTGCCTATGGGGGTAGGGGTGGGGCCAGGATAAGGATCAGGGGTGGAAGTGGGTAAAAACGGCGCGGCCGCAACAACACCCAAGGCACTCAAAATGAGAAGAAAAACCCAATATTGTTTCATGGTACCTCTTTATTCGATTGTGGCGAAAATTAGCCCGACCTCTATAAATCTCTCAGTCTCTTAGTCTCTTAATCGCTTAGTCTCCAGAGGTCAGCTTAAAAAACGCCATATCCAACACTTTGTTATGTGGCTTGCTCCGTCAATAAAACACTTTATACTTTTCACCATCTTACTCCCCCCGCCGACGAACACCAAAAACTTGAAACGTCCCTATGATATCTACCAGCAACCTGATGGAATTACTCTGGCGATTGCCCGTTTTTGCTGTTGGGGCGGCCATCGCGGCCGCGGCCCTGCTTTCCGCCATTCGCACCTTTGTGTTGCCCCGTAGCGCCGTTGATTTCATCACCCGCTGGACCTTCCTCGCCACCCGGCGCTTGTTCATGCTACGGCTACGCTTCAGCCACACCTACACCGAGCGCGACCGGATCATGGCTTATTATGCGCCCATTTCCTTGCTCCTGCTCCTGCCCGTCTGGCTTTTCCTGACCGAAATCGGCTTCTCTTTCATGTTTTGGGCTAGCGGCACCGGGAGCTATTTTGAGGCGTTCACCGTCAGTGGTTCATCCTTATTGACGCTGGGTTTTGCCCGACAAGAGGGCTGGCTGGCCATCAACCTGTCTCTCGTCGAAGCGGTGATCGGGCTGATTGAGGTGGCTTTGCTCATCGCCTACCTGCCGACGATGTACAGCGCTTTTTCGCAACGTGAGCAGGCGGTCACGATGTTGGAAGTGTATGCCAACACCCCCCCTTCGGCGGTCGATATGATTAGTCGCCTGCAACGGATTCGTGGACTGGGTGGGTTACAGGATTTTTGGGAGCGGTGGGAAGGTTGGTTTGCTGGCCTGGCCGAAAGCCATACCTCGCTGGCGGCCCTGGTGTTTTTCCGCTCTCCTGTGCCAGAACAGTCGTGGATTACGGCGGCAGGGGCGGTGCTGGACGCGGCCGCGTTCCTACAATCCACTGTAGACATCCCCAACACCCCCGAAGCTTCACTCTGCCTGCGGGCGGGCTACGTGGCCCTGCACCGTATCGCCGACACCTTCCGCTTAGACTACAACCCGCGGCCGCAATTCCCCCGCGACCCCATCAGCATCACCCGGCAGGAGTTTAATGAAGCCTGTGCCGCGTTAGCCGCTCAGGGCGTGCCCCTAAAACCCGATTTAGATCAGGCCTGGATTGATTTTGCGGGTTGGCGGGTTAATTATGACCAGGTGCTGCTCCTTCTTTGCTCCATGACCATGGCCCCATCCGCCCGCTGGTCAGCCGACCGCGCCCCCGCCTTCCGCATTCCCCGGCTGTTTGGTCAGAGATAACGCGAGGTTTTTTCGCCCTATCGCCCTAACCTGGACAAACCAGAAAAGATTTATCCACAGATTTCACAGATGAACACAGATTTGTCTTTTCATCTGTGAAAATCTGTGCCATCTGTGGTTCACTTCTTGTTATCTGTACAAGAAGTTGACTCGGAAGGTCCTTGTCGCCGCGTCGGGTATAAATCCATTGTTTTCCAGGACAAATAAACCTGTGACGCCTTCCCCAAACTGGTTACAACCAAATCCGAATAGTACTAAAGAGTGAAACGGTTATAATTCCTGTTTGTTGTAGATATTGCGTTCTCTAAAATTACCTTCCTACAATTTAGCTCAAAATGCAGGATTAAATGGCTTAAATGGGTTGAACCAATTGATTCACCCTGTCATGGTTCATAGCCTGGCACGCCTACAGTTCTGCCACATTGTTCCAGGAGGCATCAGTGAAATCTCGCTCTTTTCATCTTTTTCTATGGGGAAGTTTGTTGCTGTTTAGTTTATGGCTCGCCCGTAGCGCGGCCGCGGCCCCCCCGACCGTCCAGCCCTCTGACAAAACCAACCCGGTTCTCCTCACCCCTTTCATCGAAAACCGCCGTTTGCGGGCCGAAAATGATGCGTCCTTCCTCACTGGCCCCAACAGTGGTGAACCCCTCACCATCGCGCTGGATTTCTTCCAGGCGCACCAAAACGAGTTAGGGCTTACCGCCGCCGATACTGTGGAAATGGCGATCAGTAAACATTACACCAGCCAACACACAGGCACGACCCACATTTATTGGCAACAGAAATGGCAACAATTGGATGTCATTGGCGCCTCGACCAGTATCCAGATAGCCGCCGATGGCAGTGTGGTCAATCTTTATACTAATTTCGTTGGCGATCTGGCCGGGCGTGTGGCGACAACCTCGGCCACGCTGTCCGCCAGTGAGGCTGTCCACGCGGCCGCAACCGCCCTCGGTCTCAGTCTCACCGAACCCCTCACCGTGCAAGAAAACATCGGTGGGCCAGCCCAGCGTTTTGTTTTCAGCCATGGCGGCATCTCCCTGGAACCAATCCCGGCCTGGTTGGTCTACCAGCCCCTTGCTGACGGGTCAGTGCGCCTGGCCTGGGCCGTGGAGATTTATGAACTCAGTAGCCAGCATTGGTGGAACATCCGCGTGGATGCGGTTACCGGTGAGGCTTTAGGGCAATATGATTATGTGGTGAGTGAGAACTGGGGTGAGGCCAATCACGCGGCCGCGTCCCAACCGGCCTCACCTACCAGCACCACAACACAGGGCGCGGCCGCGAGCCAACCCCCTCTGGCCCCCGATAGCTATCGGGTTTACCCCATGCCTGTCGTTAGCCCCATCTACACCAGCCCCGCCCCCCCGGCCGATGCCCGTGTGCTGGTAGATAACCCCGCCAATGCTCTGGCATCCCCTTTTGGCTGGCACGATACCAACGGCGCGGCTGGAGCCGAATTCACCACCACCCAGGGCAACAACGTCCATGCCTACGTTGATGCGGACACCATAACAACACCCCTGATGCCGGTTCCTCGCCTGATGGCGGAGCCGGGCTGGTTTTTGATTTTGCCCTGAATTGACCCAGCCTCCCAGTGCTTACAGGCCAGCGGCGGTTACCAACCTGTTCTATTGGAACAACATTATTCATGATGTTTATTACCAGTATGGCTTTGACGAAGCCAGCGGCAATTTCCAGGAAAACAACTATGGCCGTGGCGGTGTGGGCAACGATTACGTTCAAGCCGAGGCGCAGGATGGTAGTGGCACGAATAACGCTAATTTTGCTACACCCTCAGACGGGAATAATCCGCGGATGCAAATGTACGTCGGCAATTTGATCACCCCCAATGTGGATGGCGACCTGGACAACCATGTCATTGTCCACGAATATGGGCACGGCATTTCTAATCGCCTGACTGGTGGCCCGGCCAACGTAGGCTGCCTGCAAAACCAGGAGCAAATGGGTGAAGGCTGGAGCGACTGGTTAGGTTTGGTTATTACGACCAACGCCAGCGAAACGGCCACCACCAATCGCCCTGTCGGTAACTACCTGTTTGGTCAGGCCCCACAACTGGTTGGCATTCGCCCGGCCCTTACACCACCGACATGGCGGTCAACAACTACACCTATAGCAACCCGCCCGCGATGGCTGTTCCGCATGGCGTCGGCTTTGTCTGGTCCACCATGCTGTGGGAAATTTACTGGAATCTGGTAGATCAATATGGCTTTAACCCCAATTTTTATGGGGCCTGGAATACCGGGGGGAACAATCTCGCCATCCAATTAGTGATGGATGGGATGAAATTACAACCGTGTAGCCCTGGTTTTGTGGATGGTCGCAATGCCATCTTACAGGCGGATACGGCCTTGACCGGCGGCCGCAACCAATGCCTTATTTGGGCGGGTTTTGCCAAGCGCGGATTGGGCTTTAGTGCCAGCCAGGGTAGCTCTGGTAGCACGAGTGACGGCACGGCGGCTTTTGATATGCCAGTGGCCTGCCAATTGCTCAATGCCCCCACCTTTCCCGCCAGCCAATCGGTGTGTTCTACCAGCACCAATTCTGTCACCTATGATGTGTTGGTGGGCAGTGGCTTCACCCCCCCGGTAGCGCTGAGTGCCAGCGGCAACCCTGCCGGAAGCACCACCAGTTTTGCCCCGAACCCGGTGACGGTTGTTCCCCGTTACAGTACATTGACAGTGGGTAATCTGACAGGCGTTGCCAGTGGCAATTACACCATCACGATTAACGGTGTGGGTATCGCCACGGACAGCACCACGGTGGATCTGAATGTGGTCAGCGCCATCCCCGCGGTAACCACATTAGCCACACCAGTAAATGGGGCAACCAATGTCGCTTTGACGCCGACGCTGACCTGGAACGCGGCCGCAGGGGCCGCCAGTTATGTGCTAGAGCTAGATGATGATCCGGGGTTTGGCAGTATCAACTACACAACCACCATTGCCGGTACCAGTCAGGCCATTGCCACATCCCTATCGCCAGCAACGGTCTATTACTGGCGGGTGCGGCCGCAAAACGGTTGTGGTTTTGGCCCTTATTCCACCACCTTCTCCTTCTTGACTCTCAGTACCGCACCAGTCGTTATCGCTTGTAACCAGACTGATTTCGCCATTCCTGATAACAACCCGGCGGGCATCAACAGCAGTATCGTTAATCCCGGTACAGGCATGATTAGTGATCTGGATATGGTCATTACCACGACACATAGCTACGTAGGCGATCTCATCTACACACTGACCCATGTGGATACAGGAACGGCTCGTACCGTTATTGATCGCCCAGGGTATACGGGGACTGGCTTTGGTTGTGGTAATAACCATATCAATGCCCGATTGAGTGATGAAGCAGCTTTACCGGTTGAGAATCAATGTGCCACCAGTACTGGAGCGACCCCACCGCCTTATGCTATTAATGGGACATTCATCCCTAATAACAGTTTGACTAACTTTGATGGGCAAAGTCTGGCTGGAACCTGGCAACTAAATGCCTCTGATCGGGCTGGCGGTGACATAGGCACATTGACGGGTTGGTGTCTGGTTGCCACGACAACCGCCCCCACCACGGCCGACTTTAGCGACCTGGACAATAGTTACGGCGTCGCCTGGCACACCGGAACCGGAGCCTTGCGCCTGGGGAGCAGTTGGACGGCTGATTCCACTTTCTTTATGGCGGGCGATGATGCCAGTGATGATGGCATTACCCGTGAGGATGAGTGGGTTCCTGGCAATCCGGCGACGTTGGGTGTGAACGTAGGCGGCACGGGTGTTTCTCCCTGGCTGGCGGGTTGGGTGGACTGGAACAACAACGGCGTCTTTGAGACACCCGGTGAGCGAATTGTGGATCAGGCGGTAACTGTGGGGGCTAACTCTGTTGTCTTTTCTGTGCCGCTCAGTTATGTGACTGGGTTATCGGTACAGGCCCGGTTCCGTCTCTTTGATAGTGAGCCGTTTGGGCCGTTGAGTAACGCGGCCGCAACCGGTGCGGCCGCCAACGGTGAAGTGGAAGATTATGCCTATGCCTTCACGCCCACCGCCATTACCCTGCAATCGGTCCAGGTCGGGCGGGGTTGGGTGTGGCCGTTGGCTGTGGCGGTAATGGGAATGGCCGCGGCCGCGACCTCTTCTGGTTCACCTATCGCCGCCGGTTGATAAGCCATACGCAGTGAGTCATAACCAGTAATAAGTAAAACAAGCCCTGACCATAAGTCGGGGCTTTTTTGATTACCATGATCAGCCCCATCCTGCCCCACGCCGCCCTCGATCACTGGTGCTCAGTCTCCAGTGTCTAGTACAGCTTGACACAAGTCCTTAGCCGATTTAGTCGGAAGACCCATCCCCCCTGACCCCCCTTCCCGGGGGAAGGGGGGAACTTAGCGGCGCGGTTTTTCGGGCCTTCGCCCCGAAAAACCGCGCCCAAGTCCCCGCCCTGGGGGGGGGTTAGGTGGGGTTTCCGGCGACCAACAAATGGTGAGACTTGTGATAAAAACATACGTCGTACTTTCGTAAAGTTGTACTAGTCTCCAGTCTCTAGTCTCTCAATCTCTCAGTCTCTCAATCTCCTCCCCCTCCCACCATCACCGGTACCCCACCCTCTTGCGAGAGAAAAACTTGCTGATGTTGGCTCAGATCAAGTATGAAGGTGAGACTGTTGCCGTTGATACTGTTGCTGAGGGTGATGGGGTAACTCGCGGCCGCGTTGCTGGTAGAAATCGTCACCTCACGCGTGTCGGCATGGGTGTCGCTCATGCCCCGGTAATCCGACCCCATGTCCAGCACCATCTCCCACCCCCCCCAACTCAGGCGTTCGTCCCAAGTGAGTGTGAAGGTGGCCGCGTCCGGTTGAGGTGTGACGATGTGGAACGCGGCCGCGTAAATCGCCTCATACTCATCCTGCCACCGCTCCTGCACAAAGCTCATGCCACTGTTATACGCCCAGACAAACTCCCCGTCCCGCTTGACACCTACACTGGTTCCCCCGCGATCATAAGCCTCTACCTCATCTACTTTGATGCGCTCAAATCGGTTAGCCACAACCGCCTCATAGACCATTTCCATATCCGTGGTACTGGGCTGAAACTGCACCACCAGGCTCACGCCACTCATAAAGGTCCCATCTTCCCCCTCACCCACCCGTAAGCTGACACCACGGCTATAGGGCAACATCCCGCCATCAATCTCTACCCGTACCGCAAAATCGGCAGGTGGTGTTGCTGGAGCGCGGCCGCAACCCACCCCCAACAGCAGGAGCAACCAACAAAATCGTTTCCACATGGTCAATACCCCTTTCCTTATATCTTTGGTATCATTTCCTGGCTAAAGAAGGATTTAGCCCCTGATTTCGTAGTCCGTAGACACTTCCTGGAGCTAAACTCACACGAAATCCTACGCAAGTATAGTGAAGATTTTGTTTGTAGTGACCGCTTTAGCGGGCTGGCATCAGCCCGCTAAAGCGGTCACTACAAACTAAACGCCTGAACATCTAAGTATAGCTGATTCACCTTACCCATCGAATAACCTTCTGCCTTGGAGCACCTCATGTCACGATACCCTGGCCCCGATACGATTCACCGCTACTTACTCGATAATGGGCTAACCCTACTGGTTTATGAAAACTTCGCGGCCGCGACCGTCGTCGTAGACGCCATGATCCGCACCGGCGCTCTGGCCGAAAGCCCGGCCCAGGCCGGGTTAGCCAGCTTCACCGCCTCCATGCTCATGCGTGGCACCCAACAGCGCGACTTCGCCGACATCTACGAAGCCCTCGAATCCGTAGGCGCTGGTCTTAGCTTCAGCAGCAACCGCCACATCACCGACTTTTCCGGCGGTGGGCTGGTTGAAGACCCGGATTTCCTCCTCAAGCTGGCCGCCGAATCATTGCGTTACCCCACTTTCCCGGACGAACATATCGAGCAAGTGCGCGGCGAAACCCTGACCGGCCTGCACATCCGCGCCAATGATACCCGGCAGATGGCCGCCCTCAAATTTCAGGAAACTGTCTACGCGGGCCATCCCTATGGCGTCAGCGTCGAAGGGTATCCCGAAACCATCAGCGCCATCAACCGGGATGATTTGGTGCAATTCCATGCCGAAAACTATGGCCCCACCGGCATGACCATTGTCATCGTGGGGGCTGTGAAGGCTGAAGAGGCATTGGCCAAGGTGGTAGCTACCCTGGGCGACTGGCAGAACCCGGCCCAGAAGACATTGCCTGCGTTGCCTGAAGTGGCGCGGCCGCGCACCTTCAACCATCTGCACGTCCCCATGAAAGACAAAACCCAATCCGACATCATTCTCGGCTGGCCCGGCCCCTCTCGTGTTGCTGATGATTACCTGGCCGCCAGCCTGGCCAACACCGTCCTGGGTGTCTTCGGCATGATGGGGCGGTTAGGGCAACGGGTGCGTGAGGAGCAAGGGTTGGCCTACTACGCCAGTAGCGCCATGCGCGGCGGACTTGGCCCGTCCCCCTGGTACGTCAGCACTGGCGTCGCCCCGGACAAAGTAGAACAGGCCCTCACCAGCATCCGTCACGAAGTCCGGCTCATGCGCGATGAACTGGTTCCCGACGAAGAGTTGGCGGACTGCAAAGCGTATCGTACCGGCTCCTTACCCGTCAGTCTGGAGACCAACAGCGGCCTGGCCGATGTCATCGGCAACATTGCCCTGCACGACCTGGGTTGGGATTATCTAAGCCGATTCCCTGACCTGATGAATAACATTAGCGCCGAAGATGTGCGTGCGGCCGCGCAAAAATATCTTGACCCCGACAATGTCGTCGTCACCGTCGCTGGCCCCTAAAAAGGGGGCAGAAAAGTGTGTGATGCCCAAATTACAACTCACTTCCCAAATCGAATTGGAACTTGACGAGGTGCTCAATGGGGTATCCCTGCTTGATACACGCACACTCGATCAATTTACTGAGCGTGTGTTGGCCTTGCGGGCAAAGCGATATGCACCTAGTTTACGCGCCAATGAATCCGAGCTGTTGCAGAAAATTAACCAGGGTGTGCCTACGACTGTTCGCGGCCGCTTCAATCATCTGAATGAAAAACTTCATGAAGAGGCGATTACGCCGGAAGAGCATCAGGAGTTCCTGCAACTTATCGAACAAATAGAGATGGCCGATGGTGCGAGATTGACAGCCATGATCGAATTGGCTCGTTTGCGTAATGTTTCTGTAGATACATTGATGCAACAACTGGGCATTCATCCACCTACCTATGCCTAAGTCGTATATTTCCATAGAAACTAAAAGAAGGGTTTTTGATCGAGCATATGGTTATTGTGAATATTGCCAAAGCCCATCTCACTACGGAACCAGTTCGTTTCAAATTGAACATATTGTGCCTACCAGCCGTGGTGGTGATAATGGTTTGCGTAATCTGGCTTTGTCGTGCCCTGGCTGTAACGGGTATAAATCCGACAGAATAGAGGCAATTGATCCGGCTGATGGTGAATTGGTTCCTCTTTATAATCCTCGAAAGCAAACATGGCATGAGCATTTTAATTGGAATGAGCAATACAGTCTTATTCTTGGTATCACAGCAACAGGGCGGGCGACGGTCGAGGCTTTACAAGTGAATCGAACGAGTCTGGTAAATCTGCGACATGCTCTTTACATGATTGGTAAACATCCACCACGAGTTGAGGATTAACAATTAGCTTATGCTGGCAACTGGAATAGATATGATCGAACTGGAACGGCTGGAGCGGGGCATTGCCCGGCTGGGGCAACGCTTCCTGGATCGCTTCTTTACGGCTCAGGAGCAGGCCCATTGCCAGGGGCGCATAGCCAGCCTGGCCGGGCGGTTCGCCGTCAAAGAAGCGGTGAGCAAAGCGCTGGGCACGGGTATCGGTGATATGAACTGGACGGATATTGAGGTCGTGTGTGATGCGCGGGGCAAGCCGGAATTGGTGTTACATAACAAGGCACAAGAGATCGCGGCCGCGCAAAACCTTCATCATTGGTCCATCAGTCTCAGCCACACCCAAACCCACGCCATTGCTATCGCCGTCGCCCTTCATCATTCATAATTCATCCCCTTCCCCCTAAGGAGTTTCCATGTCCAACTACAAAGCCGATGATGGCAGTCTCATCAACTACGAAACCTTCGGTGAATCCACCAGCCGTGACACCCTGCTCCTTCTGCCGGGTCTCATGGGTTCCATCAGCAGTCAATGGCGGCAATTTATCCCCAGCCTCATCCACCAATTTCGGGTAGTGCTGGTTGACCTGCGTGGGCATGGGCATTCCGAAAACAAAGCCCCAACCCTGGCCCCGGAACAGATGATGCACGACCTGAATGGCCTGCTGGACTCACTACACGTGGAGCATTATCACGTGGCGGGTTACAGTCTGGGCGGATATCTGGGTCTTCTGCTCCACCTTAACCAGCCGCGCCGGGTGCAAACCGTGCTCATGCACGCCACCAAATTTTATTGGAACGAAGAGTCGGTCAAGAAAATGGGTAACCAGCTAGACCCGGATGCCATCACGGAGAAAGTACCCCAATATGCCAATCAACTGGCCCAGGAACACGGCAGCCGCTGGCGCAAACTGGTACGGCAAGCCGCCGAACTGGTTCATCATACCTGGAAAGATGGCCTGACCGAGGGCATGGTCAAACAAGCGCAAGGACCGGTGCTGGTCAGTGTGGGCGACCGGGACGAGCTGGTGCAAATTCCTGAAGCGCTACGCCTGAGCCGCATCATGTCCCACGGCGAACTCATTGTTTTGCCCGGCGTCAAACACCCCTTCAAATCCATCCGCCCTGTGCCCCTTGTGCCGATGATGCTGGCCTTTCACCGCACCCCGGATAGAAGATAGAGGACTCCCTCATCACTGAGAAGCCAATCCTGGAAGAGGGTTAGGGTGAGGGTGTGGTTGCCCAACGCTGGTAACTGGAAACGCGAAACCTGAAACTTACTTTATGAAACGAACACTTCTGGCCGTTCTGGCCCACCCTGACGATGAATCCTTTGGCCCTGGGGGCACATTGGCTAAATATGCCGCCGAAGGGGTGGCTTTGCATGTGGCGATTGCTACTGACGGCGCGGCTGGCTCTATGGAAAAAGGGCACGAGGTTGAACGGGAGCACCTGGCGGCGGTACGGGGTGAAGAGCTGAAGGCGGCGGTTACGGTGTTGGGGGGAACCTTGCACTGGCTGGGCTACCGCGACTCCGGCATGAGAGGGGACCCGGCGAATGATGATCCTAATGCCTGGATACAGGCGAATGAGGTTGAGGCGGTGGGGCGGGTGGTCAGGCTGATACGGGAACTGCGGCCGCAAGTCATCATTACCCATGACGAAACCGGTGGCTACTTCCATCCCGACCACATCCAATGCTGGAACATTACCACGCAGGCCTTTCACGCGGCCGCGGACCCCACCCAATACCCGGAACTAAACCTGCCCCCCTATCAACCCGAGCGACTTTACTACACCGCCTTCCCCAACCGCTGGGTTAAATTCTTTGTCCTCATGATGCGCCTGCGCGGACTAGACCCCAGCAAAATGGGACGCAATAAAGACATAGATTTCACCCGCCTGGGTATCCCCCCTGAGAAAATTCATGCCCGCATTGATTACCGGCCTTATTGGGAAGTCAAAAGAGTCGCCAGTGCGCAACACAAAACCCAGGGTGGGGGCGCTGGCTTTAACCGCTGGATACCGGTGTGGATGCAAAAATGGCTCTTTGGTCGGGAAACCTTTATGCGAGCTTATCCCCCAGTCCCCGACGGTTATGACGAGCGCGATTTATTCGGCGCGCCCGGCAGTTAAACCGGCGAAGATTGGTTTGCTTTCCAAAAAGAACTACATCTTTTCCAAGACTTCGCTTGGGAAAAAGGTGTATACACGGATAGGAAAAACTCGGATAAAGGCCAACGCCATCGGTGTTTCTCCTATCCGTGAGTCTGCTGAAAAAACTCGCGCAAAGGCGCAAAGGACGCCAAGCCACCAGAGAAGAATTCGTGTTAATTCGTGAAATTCGTGGCTTCTTTCAGTGGACTCATCCGTGTACAAAAGTTTTCCTAAACCTGCCATATTTCAAGAAGAACGACAATTTTTGGCCGCTGTTGGCGGGTAAGCGTCTGCGCTCCTGAAGAATGATTAAGCAACGGCCATGAGGATAGGCCGCACAGGGGGCGAGCTGAGGAATTTGCGCCGGATGTTCATATCGGCAATGGGTTGAGCCATTTGAAACAGGACATCGGCGGCGATGCTCCGATGAACCTGGGCCAGGGAGGCCTCTGCGGTAACCTCGGCCAAGGCCGCATGGATACGCCAGAGCAAAATCCGATTCCCTGATTCATGGGCCAAAAAGATGGCCTGTTGCCAGATAGATTGGGCCTGGGCAATTTCCCCCTTTTGTTGATGAATCAGACCTGATGTGTATAGCCCACTGCTGAGTAGCGCCTTAGATTGATACTGTTGGGCTAGAGTGATGAGCGCTTCCGTGTGTTCCTGCGCGGCCGCGACATCGTGGCGTGCCAATTCTGCCAAAGCCAGACTATACAACGTCTGCATTTCCACGTTGATTTGTTTCAAGGAACGGCTCAGGGTCAACGCCTGCTGCAAGTAGTTCAAACCTTCCTCAATGCGCCTTAACTGGCACAACACCGCTCCCATATTACGAAACAAATCACTCCGAACCTGACTGAAGGTTGTATCCTGAATTAAGGTCATAGCCTCTTTTTGATAATGATACGCCTGCTCCATGTCATACAGAGCTTGATAAGTTTCGCTCAAATTATTCAAAACCATGGCCGTTTCTTCTTCTCCTACCAACCGGGCATGGGTGAGTGCCCGGTTGTAAGCGACGATGGCTTTATCTAGTTGCCCCAGCCCCAGATGGGCGTTGCCCAGGGCATTGGTGATACGCATGCGGCCGCGGCTCGTCTCCACATACTCCACCAACAGTTCCGCCTGCTCCAAATAACGCAAAGCTTCCGTATACCGCCCCAGCTCCTGCCAATAAGCTCCCAACCGGGCCAAAGCTCTGGCCCGCCCGGAAGTGAATTGCAGGTCCGTGGCCTGAGTTAAGGCGCTCTCCAAGGCGGTATAGGCACGATCATAAAGGCCCATGCGGGTACATTGCCAACCGATGAGCAAAAGGGCTTCCACGGTGTCTTGGCCGTAGCGTGTTTCACGATAATACTGCTCGTAACCCGCTAACGCGGCCGCGGCCTCACCTGCCAATGCCAACAACCTTCCTCGTTCTGACAGAGCCTTTAAACGTATCTGTTGCGTGGCAGTCCCCGACACATCGGGCGCTGATTCGCTTAGAATTTGCGAATACAACTCAATCGCCCGCCATAAATTCTTTTCCTTTTCGGCCAATTCAGCCGCCTGCCACATCGCCTGGATGGTCATCGGTATCATGAAATCATTCCCTTAAACCAAGGATAAAAATGAAGACCAGAGTCTCTATCATACCACGGCGTAAATTTTCAAACCTTGCCACATTATCCATGCCAACCGATAATAGGCATGGGAATCATCGTTTTTAGGTAACTACTACAGCTTTACGAAAGTACGACGTAGGTTTTTATGACAAGTGTTGGTATCGGTTTGTCGCCGGAAACTCCCTACCCCTAACCCCGTCCCAGGTGCGGGGAATGTTATATCGTGTCGTTTTTTGAGGGCGTACACCCTCAAAAAACGACCCAAGCAGATAGGGGAGATGGGTCTTCAGACTAACTCTGCTAAAGACTTGTATAAAGCAGTAGTAGATAAATGCGTTTTCAGTTAACAAACGATGTCTTAGCCACCGTTCAGACCTGAGGTGGGAGAGTTGGGTTCAGCCTGCGGAGATTGAACATACCTGCCACTGCTATCTTATTTGTGAGGTAAACCGTGACTGTTTTCAGCCGTGTTCTACGCCTGTTTTTATTCTTATGTGGCCTGTTGGCCGGGTTAGTGGTAGCCATTGCCGCGCTTTTTGCGCGCCGTCTCATCCAACCGCCGCGTGAGCGGCTGTGGGCTTCCCCGTCTGACCTGGGGATGGATTATGAGGCGGTGCAGTTTCCGGCTCGGGGTGGGGTAAGGCTTTCCGGCTGGTTTATTCCGGGGCAAGGGGCCACGGGTTCGCCAGGGCGCACGGTGGTATTGGTTCATGGGTATCCCTGGAACCGCCTGGGCGCGGCCGCGGACGATCCTCTTTCCCGTTTAGAAGGTAGCTCCCCAGTGAATTTGCTCCGGTTGGCCTTAAGCTTGCACCAGGCCGGTTACCATGTGCTGATGTTTGACTTGCGCAACCATGGCGAGAGCGCGGCCGCGGCCCCCGTAACCGTCGGCGTGCGTGAGTCGGAAGATTTGCTGGGCGCGTTGGATTATTTAAGTGGTCGTCAGGATGTAGATAAGGGGCACATTGGGGTGGTAGGGTTTTCTATGGGGGCCAATACGATTTTGTATGCCTTACCCCACACCAGCAAAATTAAAGCGGCTGTGGCCGTGCAACCTACCAGTGTGGATGTGTTTACTCGGGGATATGGCTGGCATTTGTTGGGGCCACTTAGCAAACTGGTTTTGCCGTTGGTTCAGCTTATGTACCAACGGGCCGGGGGTTTACCATTTGACCAGATCAAGCCGGTGTACGCGGCCGCGCACGCTGGCAACACCCCCATCCTTTATGTTCAGGGGACTGGCGACGCCTGGGGGAGTGTTGATGATGTGTTAGATATGGTCGTTGTCACCCCCAACGCCGTTGATCCTCTTATCGTGGATACCCAGCACCGCTACCACGGCTACCAATACGTCATCAACCGCCCCGAGATCGTCCTCTCCTTTTTTGCTGATCACCTGTAGAAGTGACACGTTAAGATTCAAAAAAGATGGGTTCAATCTTCCGAGATTGAACCCATCTTTTTTGTTCAAGGCATTAAATCAGTAACTCATCCCACTTCACTTCTGATTTGCCAGACGTTCTAACACCAGCACCAGCAACACCCCGGCTAAAGCAATCACAATCGCCAGAACGAGTTCCCCAGTTCCACCATTGGGCAGGATATTATGCTGCTCAGTGACAATGCGATGTCCATCAGACAAAACGAACTCACCGGCACTGTCACGCAACCAATCGGCGTCGAACTTCCAGGGCCATACTTTGCGCAAACTACCTACCATTAACCCGATGAGTACAGCCACGGTGCCATCATGGTAGCGGCGGAACAACCAGCCTAACACCTGAGCAAAGGTGATCAATCCCACCACTGCCCCAATACCCACCAGGACAATCGTCAGCAGATTTTGCGGATCAAAGGTTTCAGTAAATCCATTAACAGCACTCAGGACATATTGATATTTGCCTAATAAAACCAGAATGAAAGCCCCAGAGATACCAGGCAAGATCATAGCGCAAATAGCGACGGCTCCACTTAAGATAAGAAACCACCAATCGTTAGGGGTTTTGGTAGGAACGAGACCTACCAAAATATAGGCCCCCACCGTACCCGCTAACATTAAAGCACCTAAAGAGGGCGTCCATTTTTTGACCCGTTTACTCACGGAAATGATAGAGGCCAAAACCAGGCCAAAAAAGAAGCTCCATAAATAGATGGGCTGATTTTCCAATAGCCACTCTAACCCACGTGCCAGGGTAAAAATAGCCAGCAAAATACCGGAACCGAGGGCCAACAGGAAAGGCCAGTTAAGAATCTGTAACACATCCTGGATGCGGAAGCGTAAGACAGCCAGGATGAATTCTCGTTGACCCACCGTGCGAATGGAATCAATTAGCTCTTCATAGATACCTGTGATAAAGGCGATGGTGCCACCTGAAACACCAGGCACGATATCCGCCGCGCCCATGCAGATGCCTTTAAGAGCGATGATAAGATAATCTTTGGGTTTGCGTACACTCCGCAATAGAGACGCCGTTGTGGGCGCACGCTTAACCGAGTTTGTAGACATAAAAACTCCTTTCACAAAAGGGATTGTTTAGGTTGAGGATTGGCTTCTATCGGGGGAGAGCCAAACAAAGGTTGGGATTATAACAAAGTCTGGGAAGAGTTGAAATGGCCGCAAGTCGTCATCATTTGATAACCATGTTAGAATAACGCCACGCTTTGGTGCCATTCACAAAAAATTATAGTAAAAAGAGGCCAGAACTATGGACGAACGATTGCAACAAGCTATTGCGGCCATTAAAGCTCACGATAATACAAAAGCTCAACAATTGCTGGCCCAATTCCTCAAAAGTAACCCCAATCATCCCCAAGGTTGGTTCCTGCTCAGCCAGGTTGTGGCAGATAGAAAACAGCAAGTTGCCTTCCTTAACAAAACCCTGGCGATTGACCCTGAGAACCGGCAGGCCCGCCAAAAGCTCATTCAGATGGGTGAATCGTTGCCAGAACCCGCGGCCGCGCCACCACAAGAAACCCCCGGTCTAAAAATAAGCGAAGAGGCCCGGCCCGTTTCTCAAGGGTATACCGATTTCACGGAGCAGGCCGAAGCCACCACAATTCCCCCCTGGCTGGTTGGACAAAAGATATATCAGGCTGACGAACCGGAACAGGTTCAGGCTGATATGATCATGACGGAAGTGGATGAACCAATCACCCCCATGCCACAAGCGGAAGACATCCCAGACTGGCTAAAGGAATCGCCCCCACAGGAATGGGTTGAACCAGAACCAGAGGCAGAGGCTCCGCCTCAGAAAGTTGAAGAGAAAGTGGCCCCACCTCAGCCAGCAGTCAAACCGGCAACTGAGAAACCAATCGCTAAAGCAACAAAAATAGTAGACAAGGGTATGGAGCCGCTACCCTGGTATTTCTGGTTGCTGGTGGTATTGGCCCTGGTGGTCTTTATCGCCCTTTTGTTCCAGCTCGTCGCCTAGTTTCCACCATATGCCCCTGTGGATGATTATGCCCAACTGGTAATTAAAGAAGCCGTCGCGGCCGCGAAAGCAGGTCAACGTCCCCGCGCTCGTGAGCTGTTGCTGGAGTTAGTAGAAACTGAGCCAGGCAACGAACTGGCCTGGCTCTGGCTCAGTCGCTTTTTACCCACTTTGCGTGAACAGATTGCCGCCCTGGAAACTGTTCTCCGCCTCAATCCCACCCATCAAAAAGCCCAACAACGGCTCCACCAACTAAAAACCCACCAAACCGCTCTCCAGGCGGAGCAACAAACCCGACTAACCGACTATTTGCACACGGCTCGTCAATTCCTGGCCCAAGGGGAAAAAGAGCAGGCTCGTCATCTGCTTCTGAAATTGGTAGAAGAGGATGAGAAAAATGAAACAGCCTGGTGGCTCCTGAGTGAATCAATGGATGGGGTGGATGATCAGGTGGTAGCTCTAGAAAATGTGTTGGTTTTGAACCCCCGTCACCCTCAGGCTAAAACCAGACTAGAAGAAAAACTACGGCTACAACAAGATGCGCTCCTTTTGGGTTTGTATTATGAACGCCAAAAAGTCTGGGCCAAGGCGGCTAATGCGTATGCGCGCGCGGCCGCGACCACAGCCATCCCCGCCATCCGACGCGAAGCCACCTTTCGTCAAACAGCGGCTGAACTAGAGCTGAGCCACCCGGGCATTTTAACCAGCCGCTCGACGGCCACCTGGCTGCGTTTGAGCATGGGGCCACCCATGTTGTATGGATTACTTATTTTTATTCATGCCGGTTTGCGGCCGCTGAATATCCCCATCCCCGCCTGTTTCGGTCTCCTGGGTGTTCTGCTTGGCTCGTTGCTTATTGTAGGTGTGCAGACAACCCCCATTCACGCCTTGTGGAACAAACTGTTTGGCCCCGTGGGCCTTAGCCGCCCCTATGCCCGCTTTCTTTTGTGGCTGGGGGGAATCATGTTGACGATTACCCCATTCGTTGTGTTATTCGCGGCCGCGATATGGCGGCTGTGGGAGTTTCTCACTTCTCGTTGACCGTTTGACCATCGACTCGCTCGCTCGGAAACTCAGGCCATGTTTATCCCCCTCAGTGACAAAGAACCCAACCGATATAGCAACTTCTCCAGTGTGACGATGCTTCTCATCTGTGCGAACGTGCTGGTTTATGCCTATCAATCAGCCCTTTACGCCAATGAGCGTTCTAGTTACAGAGTATTCGTCTATCTATTGGGGACGGTGCCCAACTTGTTGTGGTCACAACAAGGCGCAGGAGCCTTAACCACCGTTACCTCAGCCTTTCTGCATACTGGCCTGTTGCATTTAGTAGGCAATATGCTTTTTCTGTGGGCTTTTGGGCGGCGGGTAGAAGATGCTTGCGGCCGCTGGCGTTTTCTCTGCTTTTACCTGCTGTGTGCGGCCACGGCTGATGTGGCTCACGCCATTATTCACGCCCCGGACGAAATACCGGCTATTGGTGCCAGTGGCGCTATATCCGGCGTCATGGCCGCCTATCTCATGTTTTATCCTTGGGGACGCATCAGCACCTTTGTAATTTTAATCATCCCCTTTCGTTTATCCATACGCGCTTTTTGGTTGTTGATTTACTTCCTCTTCGTGAG
Source organism: Candidatus Trichofilum aggregatum (assembly GCA_016716885.1). Taxonomy (GTDB): domain Bacteria; phylum Chloroflexota; class Anaerolineae; order Promineifilales; family Promineifilaceae; genus Trichofilum; species Trichofilum aggregatum. Next base: position 54,677 of record JADJUV010000010.1, read on the forward strand.
CAACCTGGGGCCTGCCCTACAAGTTGTACTGAGTCAGGCTGATTATCAGGTAGCTTATTGGGGCCATTTGGGCGGGCTTATAGGCGGGATGAGCATCTTTCTTTTTCTACGCCCGGAAGCCCTGTACCGGTATTGGCGGCAAGATTCCGTGTAGCCCACGACTTGTTTTTGGTTAAACTTAATCAATGTCCCTCATGCCTTCCCTACTTTGAGGAACGACCAAATCGCTACCCAGGGCCGGTTTTCGAGATAAATATGGGCGAAATTCGCGGCCGAAATGTCTATGACTTACCCTACCAAAGAGCCACATTCTCCCACTTTGAAGCAGCAGTTGGAACAGGAACGACAACGCGCTGAGCAAGAGCGCCGCCTGGCCCAGTGGCGTGACGCCATTGAGGAGACTATCCAGGCGGCGCAGGCCAGTGGGCAGTTCGATAACCTTCCGGGCAAGGGCAAACCGCTGGCCCATCTGACCGATAATCCTTATGCCCCAGGCACCGAAATTGCCTATCAAAAACTTAAAGATAACGATTACACGCTGGGTTGGATTAGTCGCCGCAACCAGGTTCAGAATGAAATTGAGGCGTTTCGCGCCGAGTTGCAGAAATGGGTCAGCCACTATCAGGCTGAATGGCGCACCGTTAACAGTTCGGATCAGCGGCAATTGCTGATTTATTATTGGCGGCAACAGCTTCAGACCTGGGAAACCACGATTCAAGCGCTCAACAATAAGATTCGGGCGGCCAATTTGACGCTCCCCCTGGAGCATTTGCAATTGATTACACTGGGGCTGGATGCAGAGTTGAGGCGCGTGGGTTGCGGCCGCGACCTGGGTGAATCGTTAAATGCTGACTAAATCAGACTCACGCGGGGCAGTCGGCGAGCAGGCGTAGGGCGATGTCGGTTATTTGAGATATGATCAGCGGCATGAAACGATATGGCCCCATAGCCCTGATTCTTCTCATTTATTTGGTGGTGGGCAGTTTATACGCCGTCTATACCCCAGACTGGCAAGCCCCGGATGAACCGGCTCATTACAATGTGGTACGCCAATTGGCCGAGGGCACATTCCCCGTTATTGAACCAGCCGATTATGACCAGGATTTTCAGGGTGAGGCGATCTCCTCTGGTTTTGACCCCGCGTATGATGTGCCGGATCGCTATTTTTCCTACGAAGATTGGCAACCACCCCTGTATTATCTCTTGCTGGTGCCGGTGTATGGGTTGTTTGAGGGGGCCTTGGAGCCGTTGCGCCTGGCTTCGCTGGTGTTGGGGGCGGGGGTCGTGCTGTTGACGTATGGGGTGGCCCGGCTGGTTTGGCGGCGTGAGGCGTGGGCCTTGACCGCGGCCGCGTTCGTGGCTTTTCTCCCGCAACATCTGGCTGTCATGGCCTCACTTAACAACGATGCCCTGGCCGAACTCCTCATCGCCGCAATTTTGTACCTGCTGGTCAGGGGAGCCATGCGGGGAGCCGTTAGCCCTCTCCCCTCTCCCCTCTCCCCTCTCTCAGTCTCTCAATCTCTTAATCTCCCCTTTCCCCTTCTCCTCTTAGGCATCTTACTCGGGCTTGGTCTCCTCACCAAAGGCTCGGTCTACATCATGGCCCCGCTCATGGGGGTGGTGTTCCTGTGGTACCACTGGGGGGCCTGGCGGCAGGTGGTACGGGTGGGGCTAATCGTGGGCGGCGCGGCCGCGCTCCTGGCCTTGCCCTGGTGGGTACGTAACAGCGTCGTCTACGGGGGTCTGGACATTATCGCCTGGCAGGCGCATGGTGAGGTGGTAGTCGGCCAGCCGCGCACAGTAGAATGGTTTGAGCAGTTTGGTGTGGATGGGACACTCCAACGATTTTTTACGACGACCTTTCACAGCTTTTGGGGACAATTTGGCTGGATGGGGGTGGTTATGCCCACCTGGGTGTACCAACTTTTGGGGCTGTTCACGGGAGTGGTGGGTGTGGGACTGATCGCGGCCGCGGTTCAAACATTCCAGCCGTCTCGCCAACCCCCTCAACGTCACGCCACCCTTCCGCCTTCAACCTTCATCCTTCTCCTCAACCTGGCTTTCACCCTCCTGCTTTACCTGGGCTACAACATCACCTTCGTCCAACACCAGGGGCGATACCTCTTCTCGGCCCTCATTCCCTGGCCTGCGGCGTCGCCCTGGGCCTGGGTACGTTATGGGATAAGGTGAGAGAGCTAGGCACTACGTACCACGCACCACGCACCACGCGTGAGGTTTCAGGTTTCAGGTTTCAAGTTTCAGAGCTTGTGCTTCCTGTGGGTTTAGCGATTGCTTTGGTTGGTTTAGATTTACTGGCGTTGTTTCGGTTTATTTTGCCGCAATTGGGCAGGGGGTAAGGATGAAAACAGTGGGCGTAGATTGTCAGTTCCGTGCTGATGGACGGGTGGTGGTGCAACGGATTCGTTTAGAGGGCAAATGGGTGCCGGTGGAGCAGGGGCGGCAATGGGTAGACGATGAGGGGCGGCATGTTCTGATTATGCTGCTGGGTGAGTCGGTGCAGGAACTCCTTTTGCGCAAGGAGACGATGACCTGGGGTTTGCGGCCGCATGGTCAACAAATCCATCTTGTTTGACCATCGTTACCGTTTACGCCAGAACCAGGCCAATTTGCGATACTTAACCCACTCATAATACCCCATAAACAGGCTGAGGCGCAGGCCATGGAGTCCATCCTGATATCCCTTGAGGGTGACAAAGCGCCACCAAAATTGCCGCCACGGTTGTAAAATGAAATTGTGCGGCCGCGCCCTTTTTCCCTGCTCAAACAAAATCTTGGCATCATAACTGGAGTACGCCCGCTGTTTGAAATGAAAATGGGCCGCATCCCGGTAATTGTGATGCACCAGAGGATTCTGCAAATACCCTATCGCCCCATCCACGGTGGCTACCTCATGCACCGGCCGTTCATAACGCACCCGCCCATGTCGGAACAGCCGCAGTTGATAATCAGGGTACCAGCCCGCCCCTAAGGTCAGTTGGCCGAAAATATAGTTGTGGCGGGGTACATACCACCCCATTTCTGACCGCTGGGTAATCATCTGGCGAATTTCGGCCCCCAGTTCAGGGGTTCCTCGTTCATCCGCATCTACAAAAAAGACCCAATCCGTTTGTAGCGCATCCAGAGCGGCGTTGCGCTGTTGGGCATAATTCTGGAACGTCTCCTGGGCGACTTCGGCCCCGACAGAGCCGGCGCGGCTGACTGTATCATCCCGACTAAACGAGTCAAACACGACCACCCGGTCGGCCCAACGCAGGCTTTCGATACAGGGGATGATGTGATCTGCTTCGTTGAGGGTCAGAATAACGGCGGTCAGCTCAAGAAGAGTTGAGAGACTGGAGACTGGAGACTGGTCACTGGTTACTGATAACTGGTCACTGCTCACGGATAACGGCTCACGCTTCCCAGAGCGCGGCCGCGTGCTCATAGGCTTCTTTGAGAGATGGATCAAGTGTCGCGGCCGCATTGCGTCGTAACCCCAGCGCGGCCAGACGGGCCGCCAGTCGTTGTTTCAGGGGGCCATAATGTTTGCGGTACAACTGCGCCCGGCTACCCCAGAGGTTGATGATTGAACGGGCCGGAATCTGTTTGGTGCTTTCACCGCCAAAATGCACAATTTCCGCGGCGGGAACCGTGTAAATAGCCCAGCCAGCTTCGTGGATCCGCCAACTCCAATCAATCTCTTCACAATACATGTGGAAAGCTTCATCAAAGCCCCCAGTAGATTCAGCCACATCACGGCGTACCATCATGGTGGCCCCCAGCGTATGATCCACCGGAAACGGCTTATTGTCCGGGTGATAATAGTGCCGGGGATAACGGCCATTCCAGCGGCTGTCATAAAAACGGGCGGGTAGGGGAACAGGTCAAAAATAAGTTGGCGCAGGCCAGGGAAGGCGAACGCACTGTGCTGGAAACGGCCATCCCCATAAATGAGCCGTGCTCCCGTTGCCCCAACATCGGCCCGACTATCCATAAAAGCCAACATTTTCTTAAACGAGCCAGGGCGAACCAGGGTATCGGGATTAAGCAGGAAAAAATAGCGGGGTGAATCGGCCGCGGCCGCTTTCATTCCCTGATTATTGGCCGCGCCAAAACCCACGTTTTCTGTGTTAACAATCAGGCGTACCTGCGGAAACAGGTTTTTCAGTAGAGATAACGTGCCATCCGTGGAACCATTATCTACCACCCAAACCACACCCGTAATCCCTGACCGATGCAACTCGGCAAACACGGATGTCAGGCAATCCCGCAGATAATCCCGCACATTCCAACTAACGATAACAAGTGCCAGGTCTAACATAATGATTGGTACGAAGGGGTCGTCAAAGCAAAAAATGTTCGGGTTTTCTTCCGTTCGTAGTAACGGCCTTAGCCGGTTCCGCCCGCTAAAGCCGTTACTACGAACCCATACCGGGCTTTTCCATCCCCTACTCCCCCAAAATCTCCGCTTCATCCCACGCTAACGTCGCCATCATCTCCCGATAGGTGTCGTAGAAACTGTTGGCCACGGGTTCTAACCCCGTCATATTTAAAAAATCAGCCGAACAAACCGACTCCACACAAACAGCCTGATTGGCAAATGCCATCATGGCGACCGCCACTTCATTGGCAATACCGAATGGAAAATCTACGCCATAAGCTACCGCTTCAAAAGGAATAGGGGGGGTGAGGGCCAGAATCTGGGTTTCTACAAATATACCGGGAACCGTGTCCAACAAAGCTGAACGTGCCTCACGCAATCGGTAACCACCTTGATTGACATCACCATTAACAATGACGTAGCCAATGCCACTCCGTACGGGCACAGCCAGCGTGTTTTGCCACGGCTCCGGGTCGTCCACCCCGTATTGCCACTGCGTTTCGTTGTAAGGCATGATAGGTGGCACAAATGTGGCCGTAGCAAAGGTTACTTCGCCATCATACAAAGCGGCCAAAGCCCGACTCTCGCCCGGATATTCGGTAATTTCGCCCGGCGTTAGGCCCATACGCTGGAACATGGCATCAAAGAAGATAGCCCCGGTGCGTGATTGTGAACCAGGAATACCCCAGGTTTGCCCGTCTAATTCTTCCAGGCTGGTGATAGATGTCTCGTTGCGGATGACGATCATGCCGCTGTTCCAGGTATGACCCAGCCGCACAAAGGCCTGCCCTACCTGAGCGCCACATTGTTCATGCGCCAGTACATACACTTCCGGGGGTAGAAATGCGATGGTGCGCTCCGGTTCATTGCAAAGCAAATCGAGCATTTCTCGGAAGCTGCCGGGCATAATGGTCTCGAAGCTCAAACCGGTAGCATTGGTGAGGGCTTCTAGAAAAGGTTCTTGCCGGGCTTCAATGACGGGAACCGGCACCGTGGGAGGGAAAACAAGGAGTACTGGGTAGTCGGCTGAACCGGGGATGAGTGAGGGGGCAGGGGTAGGGTTGGTTGGCGCGGCCGCGGTCGGGGTTATTTCGGTGACAACGGGGTTATTCGCGGCCGCGGTTACCACCCGGGTTACTTCTACCGTGACCGGAACCGTTACCTCTACAGTTTCTCCGTCACCCTGACAGGCCGTCAGAGCGAGAAGGAGTAGTAAACAGAGAGATAAAAGCCGGTACGTAAGGCGTGAAAGGAAATGTCCTGAGACAGCAAGATTTTTCATGATGAGCCACGTCGTTCTGGTAAATGAGCACCCAACGGGTGCAAACCACTATTTTACCTGGAGTAGCTCAATCCTTCACCATTGACGCAGGGCGTTAATTTATGCCTAATAGAACGGATAAAAATGTATTGTGGGAGTTTCCCGTTTGTAGTGACCACTTTTGTGGGCGGGCCGACTGAAATCGTCACCACAAACGTCTATTCTTCAATGCGAACAGGGATGTCGCGGACAGGACAAGTGGGGAAATTGTTTTCATCCGGCAAATCAATGAGAACAGACTGGGTATCTACCCGGTTGTTAAACTGGGAAATCTCCACATCCTCATGGATAAGCCCTGCCCATACCGGCTGGGGATTGCGCACTCCCAAGGCATTAACGATGCGGATACCCCCGGTTATCACCGCTCGTTCGCCAGGCATCAAGTACCAATCGCCATCAATCTCCGTCAAATCTTCCGGGTTGCCAATGGCCCAGCGGTAGGGGTAGTTGAAAATTTCGTTTTCGTAACCCATGGCCAGACGCCAGGCCCCGGATTCGGTATGCCAGCCGAGTGTGTTGTAATTCCAGTCGGAGTCATAGACTGTGCCGGGGAAAGGGCCAGTGGTGCGGATAGGTGTTGTGCCATAGTTGCGCACTGTAGCCGTGAAATAAAGCGTGTCACACAAGGCCACGGCGGTCATATTAAATTCAATAGTGCGCCCGATGGGGGGGGAGATAATATCGGCCCGGGGCACACCGCCAAACTGAATGGTAAGTTGTTGCTCCACCTGGATTTTCTGACCCTCGGCGTCTTCGGCATAGGCTATCACCGGATACGTGCCGTCGGGTGGCGGGGTGGCTTTGTCATCCACACCACCTTCGTAATCATACTCATGACGACCGGGCATATTAGCCGGGACACCTCGCTCTTTTTCGGCAATGGGGTATTGCAGGCCATCCGGGGCAAGCAGGTAAACGCGCAGGGTCGTGACCTCTTTCATCAGTTCAAAAGCGGCCAACACCCGGTCATCAATGCCATCCTGGTTGGGGGTGAAGATGGTTTTGTCCAGACCGAAGTTACGCATTTCGGGCAGGGTGGTATCGGCTTCGGTAATGGTAAGCTGGCCCTGGCTGGTTTCGGTGAAACCGGCTTCATCAGTAGCTTCAATGGTCCAGGTATAGACCCCATTTTGGAGCAAACGAGCCAGGATTTCTCCCTGGACGGTTTCGTTGGGTAGGTGGTAGCCATCTACCACACCACTAAAATTGACGGCGTAAGGACCTTCGGCCCGCGGCCGCGCCTGGCGAAAAGTGAACCGTTCTCCCGCCTCATTGGTAAAGTAAATGGAAACCGTGGCATTACGGGCAATCTCGTACCGAATGGTGGTGATGTCATTGCTACCATCCGCATTGGGGCTGATCTGGGTATCGGCTACTTCAACATTACGGAGCAAAGAGCTATCTCCCTGAATGACATAGGTGGTAGCCCACACAGCTACGGCCACAAGGAACAAGGCAATCAGTAAGACAAGCAGGCGAGTGCGTATATTTTCCATCATGGGGCAAGTGTATCAAACAGCCCCCCCACGGGCGAGAGACGAAAAGGGTACGCTTTGCCCATGGGGTAATAAGGAATCGTAGACGCCTGGCTGTTTATGAACGGCTGACTTGAGAGTGGTTGCCCCGGCTATGGGGGAATGTTAAAATGCCAGACAACTTTTAGGAATCCGGTTTCAGTGAGAAATCGGATTTCTGCTATTAAGGACGTGTATGGAGCAGTACGGAAAAGATAAAAAATGGCCTTTTGCGGAAGGGGGGGAGAGCACGTTGGCGTTGGTGACGGGGGTGTGGGCGGCCGCGGCCGCGTTCCGTCTCCTGCGTAATAACCCTCTCACCAATATACTCTTCTGGTTCATGACCCCTCTCTGGTTACTCATCGTCTGGTTCTTCCGTGATCCCAACCGTGAACCCCTCAACGAAGAAGGGTTAGTCGTTAGCCCCGGTGATGGCGAAGTGGTAGAAATCATTCGTGAACCAGAGAAGCGCTACCTCAACGATGATGCTATTCGCATAAGCATCTTCCTCTCTATTGTGGATGTTCACGTTCAACGTGTGCCTTTAAGCGGCCGCGTCACCCTGGTAGATTATCACCCCGGTCAATTCCTGAAAGCCTACCTGCCAGAAGCTTCAGAAGTGAATGAATATATCGCCATGATCACCGAATCGGACTATGGCCGGATATTGACCAAACAAATAGCGGGGATTTTAGCCCGCCGCTGTGTCAACAACGCCCGCGTAGGTGATGAGTTGGCCACCGGGCAACGCTTTGGTCTGATCAAATTCAGTTCACGAGTAGACCTGTTTCTACCGGCCAATGCTGATCTCATCGTCCAGGTGGGTGATAAAGTGTATGGTGGTTTAACCCCTATTGCACGACTCAAAAAAGCAGGTCATCGGGCAGTAACCGGGTCAACAGCGCACGTTGCTGGACCAAACGGGTACGTCTACACATCTTAGACTGCCCCCAAAGAATAAGGTGTGCCATGAATAGCAAATACCGTTATCTCGTTCCCAATGGAATTACCTTCCTATCCCTTATTTGTGGCATTGTTTCTATTTTGTCCTCGGCCACAGAACATCTAGCCCTGGCCGGGGCGTTGATCCTTGCCAGTTATGTGCTGGATTTTTTTGATGGCACAACAGCCCGTAAACTCAATGCCCGCTCTGAATTTGGCCTGCAACTCGATTCATTGGTTGATATGGTGAGTCTGGGTGCGGCCCCGGCTATCCTGGCCTTCTTTCATCTGCGTGTTAATGGTGGCGTGGCTGAACCATTGATTTGGGTGTGCGCCGTGATGGTTCCCCTGGCGGGTGCTTTCCGGTTGGCCCGGTTTAATTTGTTACCCATGAAAACGGGGCAGACAGATTCGATTGGTCTGACCATCTCGACAGCGGGGGCCTTGCTGGTGTTGGCGGTGATGACGGATTTAAGCGGCCGCATTGAATTACCCAACTTTTGGTTCATCGTTCTAATGGTCCTTCTGAGTGTGCTTATGGTCAGCACTATCACCTTCCCCTCAGTAAAATGGATTTTCAGCCGCAAACGAATCAATATTTGCCTCGTCATCCTCACTGGGATTGCCATTTGGAAACTTAGTTTTATTCCTGCCTGGTACTTATTAACCAATGGGTATGTCGGTGTTTCTCTGGCACGGGCCGGATATCGTTCCGTCGTAAGCGAGCAGTCGCCCCTTGAAGGTTAAGCGCCGGGTGACAATCATGGCACACAACTAGCTATTATTATGAGTGACTTTCATACTCGTTGGCTCCGTTTTCAAGGATATGCTCTTTTTCGTTACGCCCGCCTGGTAACACGCACCGCCCGTTTTCGCGTTGAAGGGTGGGCCAATGCTGAAAAAGCCCGAGCCACTGGTCGGCCCCTCATCTGGACAACCTGGCATGGCCTGGGTATGACCTACCTCAATTTTGGCGATCGTTTCTTGGATGCCAATAACTTTATGGCGATTGTGGTGGGGGATGAGCGCTCGAATGTGTTGGCTGAACTAGGCTCACGCCTGGGCGGGCAACCCGTAGCCATAGATATGCAGGGTAATCCGGTCGCTTCAGGCCGTTCTGTTCTCAAACTGATAAGGGCTTTGAAGGCGGGGCGAGAAACGGTGTTGTTCCCGGATGGCCCGGATGGCCCGGCTTTTGTGCCGAAACCGGGGATTGCTTATCTGGCCCGGAAAGCGGCCGCGGTCATTATGCCCATCGGTGTGTGGACAAAGTGGGGGGTTCATCTAAGCCGCTGGGATCGCTATCTTGTGCCCTTTCCTGGGGCCGAGTTGCATGTGACTATAGGGGAGCCACTGTTTATTGATGAAACGATGAAGGATGAGGATGTGTTAGCGCGGGTGACAGAGGCCAACAATGCCATCCGCACCCGCGCCCAAATCCTGGCCGGGGTAACGCCCTGGTGACAGTAAAGTTTCGAGTTTTCTAGTTTGCCCCAACTCGAAACTCCGAACTCGCAACTCAAAACTACTTCCCCTGCCAATTCGCCGGACGTTTGTTGATAAAAGCGTCCATCCCTTCTTTCTGATCCTCAGTTGCAAATAACATATAAAACAGACGTCGCTCGTGGGCCAGTCCGGCTTGCAAGAACATCTCATCGGCGGCGTTGACGGCTTCTTTGCCCAGGCGCACGGCGACAGGGGCACGGCTGGCAATCTGTTGCCCCAGTTTGATCGCCTCTTCCAGATACACTTCCACCGGATAAATGTGGTTGACCAGGCCGTAGTGTAACGCTTCGGCGGCGGTGAGAAAACGGCCATTCAGCACAATCTCCATCGCCAGGGCCTTGCCCACGGCGCGGGTCATGCGTTGGGTACCACCCGCACCAGGGATCACGCCGATGTTGATTTCTGGCTGGCCGAATTGGGCCGTCTCGCTGGCGATGATCATGTCGCAGGCCATGACCAGTTCACAGCCACCTCCCAGGGCAAAACCAGAAACGGCGGCGATGACGGGTTTGTTGAGGCGGCGTAGGCGGTCCCAGTAATCAATAAACGGGTTATCCAACATGGAAACAGGGGTGGCTCCGGCCATCTGTTTAATGTCGGCGCCAGCGGCAAAAGCCCGTTCGTTGCCGGTGATCACCATACAACCCACCGCCGGATCGGCGTCGAATTGGGCCAAAGCGTCCATCAGTTCAGCCATGAGTTCCCGGTTAAGGGCGTTGAGGGCTTTGGGGCGGTTCAGTTGGGCAATGCCCACACGCCCTTCGATACGAGTGAGGATGTGTTCGTAGGTCATGGGATGCTCCTTGTGGGTTTGGGTAAAAAGAAGGACACAGAGAGCACTGAGGAAGACACAGAGATCACAGAGGTTTAAATACAGTCCTTTTTCTGTGATTCTCCCTGTCTCTAGCGCTCTGTGTTCTCGAGTCTTTTGGTTCTGGTCTGCCCAGGTTAGGATAGTTGCCAGAGAGAGACGGTTTCGGTGTGGTAGGTCTGCGGCCGCATATCAATGGGCTGTACTTCAACCAGGTGATACCCGGCTTCTACCAGGCCCCGGCCATCGCGGGATAAGGTAGCGACATCAGAACTTACGTAGAGGATGCGGGGTGGTTTGCGGCCGCGTACCCAATCCAGAACCTCTTTGCTTACCCCGCTGGCCGGGGGATTCACAACAAGTAAGTCGGGTTGTTTGTCTAACAGGGGTAACACATCTTCTACCGCGCCCTCGTACAAACTCACATTACTCGTTTCATCCAGGTTCGCGGCCGCGTCAGCAATCGCGTCCGGGTTTTGCTCCACGCCAATCAGCGCGGCGCAACCGGCGGCCAGCCAGCGAGACAGCAGGCCAATACCGGTGTAAAGCTCCAGTACCTGTTCCGTGCCCTGAAGGTTGGCGTAATGGAGAACGGTATCAACCACGAGCGCGGCCGCGGACAGGCTAGAAGGGAAATAACTGCTGGCCGATACACGGAACGCTTGGCCCTTCACGACTTGTAGCAGGTAAGGGTCACCAATTAAGGTGGCGGCCGTGCCATCGGGCGACAAAACTGCCACCGAAAGCGGGAAATCCACCTCTAGCTCTGGCGGTTCATTATCCCCCAGGTCTAGGACCACCATAAGGGTCTCATCATGCCCCTGGCGTAAGGTTACCTGGTGCAAACCAGGGAAATCCAGGTCGAAATCTTCCCGTAGGTGGAGCAAAGCCGGTTGGGCGATGGCGCAGGTTTCGAGGGGCATCACCTCGTTTAGCTCCGGTGACCATAAACCCAACTTGCCATCGGCGGTAGCAGAAAGGGTTAATTGTAGGCTGTAGCCCCAAGGATCCTGGTTCGCCAGCGTGGGTCGTACCAGGGGTTGGGCAATGCCGCCGATGCGCTGTAGCTGTTCGGCTACTACACTTTGTTTGTAGACAAGCTGTTGGCCGTATTTGATATGTTGAAAATGGGAGTGGCCGCAGGTTCCGTAGTGAGGACAACGGGGTTCGACCCGGTAGGGTGAGGCATCAAGAATGGTCTGAATGCGGCCGCGTTGGAAATGTTTGCCCTTGTTTTCCGTTACTTCCGCCTGGACTCGTTCGCCAGGGATGGCAAAAGGCACAAAAACGACGCGATCCTGGCTATCTCGACCGAAAGCCACGCCCCCATTGCCCATGCCGGTTAAAGTGATATTGACTGTTTTCATAAAAAGTTGCCTGCCAAATGGCCTGGTTATTGGTTACTGGTCACCTGGCTTAAATGCGGCCGCTGGCAATCAGTTGGGTGAATGAAGCAATGAACCAATGAATGAGGAATGGATAAAAGAAGGACTCGGTGCGCCAGGCGATAAAGGCAAAACCAGCCCCGCCAAAAATGGTGGTCAGCGTTTCTAACTCTGGTTTGTTCAGGTGCATAAAAGCAAAGGGAACTGCCTGCAAAAAGATAGCTGGCCCTGGCCCCAACACCTTAGCTAGACCAAACAACATAAACCCGCGCCAGATAAACTCCCAACCCCATAAATCTACGCCGGTAATAAATATCAGATAGGGAATACTTTTAGGGGCACGGTCTTGGTAATAGGCTGTCATGCCTGGGGTGCGTGCCACAAAATGGAGGATTACCGCCATGACCAGACATACGCCCAACACCCACAAAATCCCTTCCGGCCATTTGCCCCACTTAAAGCCATAGTTGCTCAAAGGTTCAGCAAACAATATCCAGATAATGATGGCCGGAATGATGAAATAGAGCACCACCCGGTCATACGCTTTGGTGGCGAAGATGGTATGGTCATACCAATCCAGCATGGGCAGGATGGTTCCCAGGATGATAATCAGGGTAAGTTTTGGGTCAAATTCGACGCCACCAATAATCACTTTGGGACTCATACGTTCTTGATGCACCGTGGATCAGGGGGCAGGCGCGATGCCAATGAGTAGGGTTAGAAGGGTATCACCGTTGTTGGTTACCCCATGGGGTACACCGGCAGGCGCCCAGATGACCTGACCAGCCTGACCATCAAATTCTTCATCACCTACCTGAAAGCGGCCGCGACCTTCCACAACCATATAAAATTTATCCTGATCCGTGTGTTGATGCACCTTTTGCACTTGACCGGCTTCCAGGCAATTTAGCCCCAGGAGAAGCGCATCTGCCTGGAACAACGTGGTCTTGAAATACTTATCAGGCTGACTACCAACATGCTCAGCAATTGTTTTGATCCAATGCATGATTGTTTTCCCCGCTTATTTCAGGGTCAGGAAATAAAAACCCCTAAACATGCTTCATGTTTAGGGGCTGATAATCGTAAACATTCCCTGGCTGGTTATGTTTCGTTTGTCTTAGAGGTTCGCTTCTGCCGACGGATCGCCTTTTTCTTAGCGATACGCCGTAATTCACTCTTCGGTACATGCCAACGTTTACGCCGGACTTCAGCCAGGATACGGCTCTTGGTCACTTCTTTGTTAAAGCGACGGAGCAGTTGTTCCGGTGATTCGTTTGAACGGAGTACGACTTTTGCCAGTTTACTCACCCCCTTCTTTGGTGTAAATTCTGTTTAATCCCAGGCACAGGAAAATAATGAAGGGTAGATTTCCCTGATATTGGTAATACAGTTGATTTGATTAATGTACAAGCCAGATGGATTGATACAACGCGCGTAGTCTATCAGATTTCCCTACCGTATGCCAACCGATAAAAGAGACGGGTTACAATGATGCGGTCATTGGCGACAACTTTCTACAAACCCGGTAAATAGCCGTTGCATCCGGGGATCATCTTGTACCAGGTTTTCAGGATGCCATTGGACACCAATGGCAAACGGATGCCCCGTTAGCTCCACGGCTTCAATGAGACCATCGGGAGCAATCGCGGCCGCAGTCAGTTCAGCCGCCAGTTGCCGGATACCCTGGTGATGTAAACTATTGACCGGAATGCGGTCCAACTCCATGAGGTGGGCCAGTTTTGTGTTCATTGTCAGGTGAACGTCATGAGGGGTGTGGTTGCGGGGAAACTGCCGATAATAATCATGCCGCATTGCGTCTGGCATGAGGGTGGCAATATCTTCCCATAACGTGCCTCCCAGCGCGACATTAAAAACCTGACTCCCCGACAAATAGCTAACAATGGTTTTTCTGATTGCACCGCCTGACGGGTCAGGAAGATTTCTGTTTCATCCCGCACGGGGTTAATGTCGTAAAGGGTGGGGACAGTTGGGTTGCCTCCGTAACGGCGTGGATCAATGTCACCACCACCAGGCAAAAGCAAACCATCTATGCGGTTCAAAATGATGACTAGGTCGGCTTCGCTTAAACCGAGGGGAATCATAAGCGGAATCCCGCCCGCGGCCGCGATAGCCTCCAGGTATGAAGGCATCAGGCCAATCACCTCAAGAGGTGGGTTTTGATCAGCCGTTTTGCGATACGTGGTGCAACCGATAATAGGTTTCATAACCGTTTATCTTTCCTCTTCACGTATGAATGGGTAGAGCCTTGGGCCTGTCTGCGAGGGCGACTGTAAACAGCCCACTCTACAACGATGGCGACAAACTGGGGAATAAAAAAAGTGATAGCCATTTGGCTATCACTTCAAGGTTTATCAAAATAAAATTGCCCCAAGGTAAGTGGGATAATCAGCTAAGACGCTTTTCGCGCAAACGAGCCGCTTTACCCGTCAAGTTACGCAGGTAGTACAATTGAGCACGACGAACGTAGGCATGACGATGAACTTCGATTTTCTCAATGCGCGGAGAACGAGTCAAAAATGTCAGTTCTACGCCCACACTGTTAGAAGCAACACGTCTTACCGTGAAGTTTTCCTGGTTGCCACTTCGCCGTAAGCGAATAACAATACCCCGGATCATCTGCGTCCGTTCCCGGTTCCCTTCGACAATGCGTACATAGACGGTAACGTTATCACCCACACGTAATTGGGGTAAATTCTCGTTCACCGGAGAATCAAAGGCTTTCAAAAGCAAATCAGACATGACACCTTCTCCACAGATTACATCATTTGTATGATGGTAGTTATTCATAAAGATAGCCCGTGTTGGCGGGCTAGAACGGCAAATATAACATGCCTGAGCTTAACAGGCAAGCATTTTGCCAACCTTGGGTGTGTGTCAAATCTGTGGTCATAACTTTTCCGCCCTACGGTTTCCCCGCGTTTCCTATTCTCTGCTTGCCCCCCTTTATTGCCCCGCTATAATCGCCCCACCTTGAGTATGAAGTCCGAACGGTTACTGAATTTTACCGCTTGTGATAAGGAGACCTTATGCCTAAAGCTTTAATTACCGGTATTACCGGACAAGATGGCTCATATCTGGCTGAGTTTTTGTTGGGCCTGGGTTATGAAGTCATTGGTATGGTACGCCGTACCAGCACGATCAATTTTCACCGTATTGAGCACATTCAGGAGAAACTCACCCTTATTTCGGGTGATATGTTGGATCAGGTTTCGCTTATTCGCATTTTGGAAGAGCATAAACCAGATGAAATTTATAACCTGGCGGCCCAGTCTTTTGTGCAAACCTCTTGGAGCCAGCCTGTCTTTACAGGGGAAGCCACGGCCTTGGGGGTAACGCGTTTGTTGGATGCGATGCGTATGATTTGCCCCCAGGCTCGTTTTTACCAGGCCAGTTCCAGCGAAATGTTTGGTAAGGTAATGGAAGTACCGCAACGAGAGTCAACCCCTTTTTATCCGCGTAGCCCTTATGGGGTTGCTAAGGTATATGGGCACTGGATTACGGTCAATTACCGAGAAAGTTATGATTTGTATGCCGCCAGTGGCATTTTGTTTAACCATGAATCGCCCCGACGCGGTTTGGAGTTTGTCACTCGTAAGATTACGCATCATGTGGCTAAGATAAAATTGGGTTTAGCGCATGAGTTACGCCTGGGTAATCTGGATTCGCGGCGTGATTGGGGTTTTGCTGGTGATTATGTCAAGGCAATGTGGCATATGTTGCAACGAGATACACCGGAAGATTATGTCATTGCTACCGGTGAAACTCATTCTGTGGAAGAGTTTTTGCAAGAAGCTTTTGGGTATGTGGACCTTGATTGGCATGATTATGTGCGGCAAGACCCGCTGTTTATGCGCCCGGCGGAAGTAGATTTACTCGTCGGTGATCCGAGTAAAGCGGGGCAGGAGTTGGGCTGGGAGCCGACGGTTAGTTTCCAGGAATTGGTGCGGATGATGGTAGATGGGGATCTACAAATGTTGCAGGATGGCATTCGGATTGTTTGAGTGCCAGCGTTCTGCGCAGAGAATAAGGCACGTAGAAGGGAACCGTTTTAGCTTTGCTCGAGGTTGAACCTGAACCTTGAAACTTCTAATTTAAGGGAGAAAACATGGCTGAGATTAAGTTTGGTACGGATGGGTGGCGCGGCCGCATCGCTGATGATTATACGTTTAATAATGTTCGCCGCTGTGCCCAGGGGTTTGCCAGTTTTATACAAAATAAAGGGCTGGCGGCCCAAGGTGTGGTGATCGGTTATGACAAACGGTTCCAGGCGGAGTTTTTCGCGGCCGCGGCCGCGGAAGTCCTCGCCGCCAATGGCATTCATGCCTGGCTCACAGATGGAGCTACCCCCACACCCACCATCTCCTACGCCGTTGTAGACAAACAGGCAGGTGGGGCCATCAATATTACCGCCAGCCACAACCCCCCCTGGGATTGCGGCTTCAAAGTGCGCGACGCCAATGGTGGGGCCATCCCACCCCATGATTTACAAGCCATCGAAAATCTTATCCCGACCGATATGAGTGGGGTCAAACGGCTCAAACTAGACGACGCCATGAGTGATGGGTTCGTGACCAAATTCGACGCTGCTCCGGCTTACGTTGAGCAACTTCACCGGCTCATTGACGTGGAACCCATCCGCCGGGCCGGTTTTAAGGTGCTGGTAGATTGTATGTGGGGCAATGGGGCGGGCTGGTTCCCGCGCCTGCTGGGCGAAGGGGCCACCACTTTTCATGAAGTTCACAATGAACGCAACCCCATTTTCCCCCACATGAGCCGTCCTGAACCTATCCCGCCCAATGTGGATCATGGCTTGAGCTTCGTTACCAAACTGGGTGCGGATGTGGCGATTATCAATGATGGCGACGCCGATCGGGTTGGTTTTGGCGATGAGAATGGTAATTTCATTGACCAACTTCGGGTGTATGGCCTGCTGGGTTATTACTTCCTGGAAATTCGGGGCGACCGTGGCCCCATCGTTAAAACGATCTCAACCACCAAGATGCTTAATAAGCTGGCCGCGCTGTATAACGTGCCGGTGTATGAAACAGGCGTTGGCTTCAAGTTTATTGCCCCCAAAATGGTAGAGGTGGGTGCGCTCATCGGGGGTGAAGAGAGTGGGGGTTATGCGTTTCGGGGGCATGTGCCGGAGCGAGATGGCATTTTGGCCGGGTTGTACCTGCTAGACATGATGGTGCAGACCGGCAAGAAGCCGTCGCAACTGCTGGATATGCTGTTTGAGAAGGTAGGCGCACATTTCTACAGTCGGATTGACACCCCGTTTGAGGGGGCGAAGCGGGCGGAAGTGCAGGCCAGGGTCGCGGCCGCGAAACCCGACACCATTGGCGGCCTCAAATGTACCGGAGTGATCACCATTGACGGCTTCCAGTTCCTCATGGAAGACGGCGGTTGGCTCCTCATTCGCTTCAGCGGCACCGAACCCATCCTGCGGATTCTATTGGGAAACCACCCATGAAGACCGGGTAGACGCTATCCTGCACGATGGGCAAAAGATTGCCGGATTGGCGTAAGGGGTGAAAAAATGACAACCCCTGCTGTTAACCCCTGGACTTTACCGGGGTGGCATGAACAGGCGTATGCCTGGATTCAGGCCCAACTGGCCTATCAAGCCATTCCCATCACCGGCCAAATCGAACAGCCGCATATTCGGCCCTGGTCAACGGTGTTGCGTGTGCCCACCGAAGAGGGTGATGTCTATTTTAAAGCGGTCAACCCCGACCTGATCCATGAAGTGGCCGTCACCCAGGCATTACTAAACTGGTTTCCTGAGTGGATGCCGCGCCTCTATGCTCTAGACGCTACGCAAGGCTGGATGCTCATGCCCGATGGCGGTATACGCTTCCGCGAGGTGAATAAAGCGGAGCGAGACCTGGGCCATTGGGAAAAGATTTTGCCGCTGTATGCCGAAACCCAAATTGCCCTGGCCCAGCGTGTGCCCGAACTGCTGACCATGGGTGTTCCGGATCGACGTCCCGGTGTGTTGGCCGATTTGGTGGAGCAAATTCTGGCTGACACACCCGCTCTGATGGTGGATCAGGCCGATGGGTTGACCAGAGAGGAGTATGAGCGGTTGATGGGATTGCGGCCGCGCATCCGCCACCTCTGTGAGCAACTTGTCAACGCCCCTATCCCAGCCTCGTTGGATCACGGGGACTTCCACGACGCCAACATCTTCCTAAACGGCGAACAACCCGTCTTCTTCGATTGGGGCGATTGTTCCCTGGGTCATCCCTTTTTTTCCTTACGCACCACCTTCGTCAACATCGAGGCCATCTTCGAGTTACCCGAGGATGCGCCCCCCTTTACCCGACTGCGCGACGCCTATCTTGAGCCGTGGACCGATTTCGCCAATCATCATCGCCTGGAGCAAATTTTTAACCTGTCTCGACAGTTGGCCCCATTGAGTGCCTTGTTACGGTGGCATCTGGCGATTCAAGTGTTGCCAGAAGATAAACGAGGTGAGTACGCCACCGTCATTCCCTCTCTCCTACAAGAATTTCTTGACCTACAGAGAAGCTAGTCAGCGAGTCAGCCGGTCAGCTAGTCAGCCGTCAGCTAGTCAGCTAACAGCCAGCGGCTAGCGGCCAACAGCCAACGGCTGAAATGCTGACCTGCTGAAATGCTGAAATGCTCATGAACACCCTCATTCGTCGGGCCGAACTCAGTGATGCGCCGGGCATTGCCCGGGTGCATGTAGAAAGTTGGCGTGCTGCTTACACGGGCATCATCGCCGATGAATATTTGGATAGGTTGTCTATCACGGAGAAAACGAGGGAACGGCAACAGTGGCTGAGTTATCCACCCGCGGGCAATGTGGTGTTGGTGGCAGAAGTGGATGGGGAAATTGTGGGGTTTGCTTCTTGCGGCCGCGAACGTACCAACCATCCCCTCTACACCGGTGAGCTATATGCCCTTTACATACGCCCATCCCATCAGGGACAGGGCCTCGGGCACAAGCTGGTGCAGGAATCGACCAAGGAGCTACTGGCCCAGGGACATCAAGCGCTCCTCATTCTGGTGCTGGCAGACAATCATTCGGCGCGAGGATTCTATGAACGGCTACGCGGCCGCGTCGTCCTGGAAACTACCTTCACCACTGGCGTTCAAACCTTACCCGAAGTCGGCTACGGCTGGACTGATATGCGGGTTCTGCTAAAAGATGAATGAGGGGAACTCGTAGGAACTCGGGGGAACTCTAGGAACTCTTTTCCCAGAGCCAAATTCCCGGGCATGGAAAAAGGCCTCGACAACTGGTGGCGGCTCTAAGAAGGGCATAATAGCACTCCGTTTCCCTTCTCTCTACAAGCATTTATACAGGTGCTCGTTCCACGCTCCGCGTGGAATGCTCCCTTTGACGCTCTGCGTCCTACGCGACGCAGAGCGTCCCGGATGGTATTCCCACGCAGAGCGTAGGAATAAGTTCTGACACCTGTATAGATACCGAAAACCACTATTGAAGTTGAAGTACCATGAACAAGAAATTCATGAAGGACATTCTGTTCAATGAGCTTATCAAGAGTATTCGTGATGGGGGAGCTATTTTGCGTGGCGAAAAAGAACCGTCACGGATTATAGAATTCATTCGGCCTTCCATTACCAACCAGACTGCACCCACCCCGCAATCGTCTGAACCGCCACCTCTACCCCCTTCTCCATCCGAATTTTAGCCCCCAAAGTCTCAGCCTGGGTCTTGATTTGTGGATCACGAACCAGTTGCTCTAATTTTTGCGCCAGGATGTTGGCGGTGAGTTTGTGGCGGAGAACGGGCTTGACGCCCACGCCTAGCTCATGCACACGCCGCCCCCAGTAGGGCTGATCGGCCATGTGGGGGATGATGAAAGTGGGACGACCCGCCCGCAGACCGGCGGCCGTTGTGCCCGCGCCGCCGTGATGCACCACCGCCGCCATCCGGGGGAAGAGCCAATGATGGGGCGCACTCTGCAACACAAACAGATTGTCCGGCAGGTTGGTGGGCTGCCCTTTGCTCCAGCCCAGGCCGACAATGGCGCGTTGATCAGTTAGCTGTACGGCAGATTGGATGAAGGTGAGGGTAGCCTGGGGATCGCGGTGGGACATGCTGCCAAAACCGATGTACACCGGGGGAGCACCCGCTTCCAGGAAACGGTTCAGTTCGGGCGAGGGTTGGTAATCATGGGGTTCGTCCAGGAACCAGTAGCCAGTGACGACGGTTTGGGCAGGCCAATCGGGCGCAGGGGGAACGACGTGGCGGCTGAAACCGAAGATGTGGGGGATGGAGTCGCGGCCGCGCCTGAACTCCTTCGCCTCTAGCGGTGGCAAACCCAGGTGGCGGGTCCGCAATTTGTTCAGCGCCGTGGCTGAGACATTCCAGATGAGCCGCTCGCCCAGTTCCGCCATCCAACCATTGAAGAGGCTGGCACTCTGCGGCCGCACCGGATTCATCAGCACCGCCCCATAACGGGAAGGCAGGTGCGGTTGGAGTGAGGCGTTGATGTGGGGCACACCCGTCTTGGCACTGATAGAATGGGTGAATGCTTCTGAGGTAAAACCACTGATGAGGAGATCGGTCGCGGCCGCGGCCTTTACCACCGGCAATGCCAGTTCCTCACCATATTCATCCAACAGGTCCCGCATCACCCGCAACTGCTTCATCGGGTTATGACTACTCTCTGACCACGCCAGCCCTTTCTCACTCCCCATCAGGGCTTCCATGTCAATCGTCGGAATATAGCTGAAGCCATGCTCCCGAATCCACACTTCAAAATTCGACCCGGCCACGATAACAACTTCGTGTCCGGCATCGCGTAAACCCTGACTTAACGCCAGCATCGGCTGAACATCCCCTCTGGTGCCACTGGCGATGATTGTCATATGCATGGTGGTTGCCTTTCCCTTACTGTTGATGGAAGATTGCCAATGGATGTGTTCATTTTGGTTGAGCGCGAGGAGTGAGCATCCCCAGATGCGAATGGATCGGCATCTGGGGATGCCTTTCTCCTCTAACTCATTTGCAACACTCTCATTGCCAATTAACTGGCGCTGATTTTACCCAGAGGCGAATGGAAGTTAAAAACAAACTCGACTCTAGCGAAAATTTGGACGACCTCTGGAAATCTCTTAATCTCTCAGTCTCTTAGTCTCCAGCGGTCAGCCCAAAAAACGCCCCTGTCGAGAAACAAACACAAAGGAGAGACCCAATGACCCTTGATCGTACCTTTATCAACCGGAATCAGGCCGAGCGCGAACGGCTCAACCAACTGGCAACCCGTATCACCGATGAGGAACTGACCCGCACCGTGGACAATGCGTGGACAGTCGCCACGGTTTTTGCGCATCTAGCTTTTTGGGATAGGCAACGACTGGAATTGATCACTTACTGGGAGCAAAATGGCTTCGTTCCCTGTATTTACCCGGCACACCCGTTCAACGCCACGCTGGAAACCTTCTTTGTGCATGTGCCGCCCCGCCAACTGGTGGCCCTGGCGGTGGCTCATGCCGAAGCGCTGGACAATAAAATCGCCAATTTATCAGACGAGATGATTGAACAAATTCGTGCCCAACCAGATGCGCCCAACCTGGAACGAGCCATCCATCGGCAGGAACATCTAGCTCAATTGGCCGCTATTGGCATTCACGTATGATGTCAGGCTGAATTGTAAGTTAACCCGCCCGGCGGTCGAACCGCCGGGCTAAACGTACCAAGCCCTACGGGCTAAAACGCCAGGGCCAACGGCCTTCGTAGCCATAGCCCGGCCCGTTTTACGGCCGGGCGACCTGGACCGGATAAACGAATCCGACTGAATGTTTACGCTAAATTATAGTGGGAGATACACGCTTTCTCGCGGCCGCGTACCACCCGCTTCCCCGCCAATGGCCCCCGCGTCGCCGTCACCACCGTGTTTTGCCGCTCCTGGTTACTCCGTTTGTAATAGATAACCACCCAATCCTGCGTCATGTTTAGCTCATGGGCACGGGCGGTATTGGAATAGAGTACCGTAAACAGCCAGCCATGCCGCTCTTCATGCATGATGGGTAACCAGGCTTTGTTGTCCGGGTTGAAGCGGCGCGGGGCAATTTTTCGCAACTCATTCGCCTCAGCCTTCTGCCGATATTCCACGTCTAACTCCAGCAGCAGGGCCACTGATGGGGTTTCCGCTTCAGCCTCACGCGGCGGTTCACTCCGCGCTATACGCTGGCTTCGCTGCCGTGCTGAGCGGGTTAACAGCCCCGACAACCCCACCTTGACCGCTTCAATGCGGCGCGGCCCAAACCCTTCTACCGCTTCTAACCGGCCATCGTGGGCCGCCTGCTCTAGCTCCGGCAAGGTCTCAATGTCCAATTTTTCCACAATGCGGCCAGCCAGTTCCGGCCCCAGGCCCGGCACTTTGGCTAACAGGTCTACCGGCGAACTGTTTCCCCGCAGGTCATCAAGCAGACCGGAGCGACCCGTTTCCACAAATTCGACGATAAGGGCCGCCAGACCTGAGCCAATATCGGGCAAGGTTTCTAACGCCTGATGATCGCCCCGGCGTACCATTTCCACCAGAGGGCGCTCCATCTCGCGAATCTGTTGCGCCCCCTGGCGGTAAGCACGAATGCGGAACGGATTGTCCTCTTCTTGCTGTTCCAGCAAATCGGCAATTTGCTGGAACAGGTCAGCGATTTCGGCGTTGGAAGGGTCGGTTTTAGCCATAGTTGGAGAAAGAGGTGAGATTGGTTCAATCTACGGAGATTGAACCAATCTGTTGGGGAAAGGGTTTGTTAGTTGCCCGCGGCCGCGACCAGTGGCACCAACCGATAAACTCTACCGGTGTTACCCGACGGCCCCAAAGAGTCCGTCACCAGCACATAAAGTTCGCCGTCCGTGTCCTGACCAAAGGAGAGCAAGAAGGCATTCAGGCTGTTGCTGTCCGACGATGTCACGGCGAGGTTCTGGAACTCCCACAACGCATCCCCTTGGGTTGGGGTGGCGACGAAGAGGCTACCGTTGCCACTGTCAAAGGCGTTGCTCCACTGCCCGAATACGTATTGCCCTTGCAATTCAGGGATGGCGAGACCCCGGTAGACAAACCCGCCGATGATGGTCAGACCCAAACCCCCTTCCACATTGGCATTCTGGAACTCGATGATGGGATCAACCAGCGGTTCACCATCAGGGCCGGTGTCCGGGCATTCATCTAACGATTCTTCGGGATTGGCGGTGCTGAAGCAGTGGTTGCCCTCTTTGACATTCCAGCCATAGTTACCGCCACTGGTCACAAAACTGACCTCTTCCCATAAAACCTGTCCGGCGTCGCTGACATAAAGACCGCCGTCGCCGTTCATATCAAAGGAGATGCGGTACGGGTTACGGAAGCCATAGGCGTAAACCTCAGCGGCTCCGGCTACGTCGGCAAAGGGGTTGTCATCGGGAATGCCATAAAGTTGTCCCTCGGCACCTTCGTTGTCTACGTCAATGCGGAGAATGCTACCCAGCAGGTTCTGGTCCAAATCCTGGCCGTTGCCACCCTCATTTACTTCGTACCAATCATCCACATGGCCTACGTCAACGTCATCAGCCCCACCACCATCCCCCAGTGGGATGTAGAGATAACCATCCGGCCCAAAGGCGATTTGACCCCCATTGTGATTACCCTGGGGTTGATCGACTTGCAAAAGTACGCGCTCGGAATCAGGGTCAGCCATGTCGGGATTGTCGGCCATCACCGTAAATTCCGAGATGTGGCTGGTGTGGTCCCATCCTTCAGGTGCACCTTCTTGCAAGGGGGCGCTGTAGTAGACAAAGAAACGCCCATTTTCGGCATACTGGGGGTGGAAGGCCAGCCCCAGCAACCCTCGTTCGTCATAATCAGGGGTGAGGGTCACCATCCGGTCGCTAATGTCCAGGAATGGGTCGGGCAATAATTCGCCGTCGCTGGTCAGCACACTGATGACACCGACCTGATCCATAATAAAAAGACGCCGACTGCCATCCAAGACGGGTATGGCGGCCAGAGGTGAGGTAAATCCCTCGGCTACCAGTTCCAGCCCTACGGTGAGGGTGCTTCCCTGGGTGGATGTTATTGTGGGGGTGGGTTCGATGGTGACGGTAACGGTGGGTGTGGCTACCAGGGTCGGCGTTACGGTCGTGGTGGGGGCGGTAGCCGTCTGGGTGGGTTCGATGGTGGGGGGTGGGGCCGCCGCCGTGTCGGTGGGGGCGGTGGTTGGTTCAGAGGTGGCTATTTCGGTGGCTGATGGGTCTACGGTTGGGGTTTCTGGCTCACCGGTATCACAACTCACTAGCCCTAGACTGAAGAGCAAAATTAGCAGTAAGAGGGGTAAACGTTTCATGATTTCTTCTCCCGAAGCTACAGTTACAAAGTTTTTACGGTTAAATGCGGCCGCAGCGCGGAAAACCTTCGTACGCTTTGACCCATCTTTCAAAGTACAATAGGCTGGGTAAAGAGCACAAGTACCCGGATACATCACCAAGATATAGAAAAGGAATAGTTATGCCCATCCATCCTGACGCCCGAGCTTACCTTGATTTGCGCCTGACCCATGGCGAACAACCCTACGAAACCCTGACGGTGGCTGAAGCCCGCGCCCAATCGGTGCGGTTGAGTCAACTGAGTGGCCCCGGCATGCCCGTGGCCCATGTGGAAGACCGGCTCATCCCTGGCCCTGGTGGGGAGATGCCTGTCCGCATTTATACGCCAGCCGGAGACGGTCCGTTTCCGGTGTTGGTCTATTTTCATGGGGGTGGTTGGGTGGTGGGTAACCTGGAAACGGTGGATTCTCTGTGCCGGGCCGCTACCAATGTTGTGCCTTGTATTGTGGTCTCGGTGAATTACCGGCATGGGCCAGAGCACAAATTCCCCGCGGCCGCGGACGATGCCTACGCCGCTACCGTTTGGGTCGCCCAAAACGCCGCCACCTTCAACGGCGACCCGGCTCGATTGGCTGTTGGCGGGGCCAGTGCCGGGGCCAACCTGGCCGCCGTCACCTGTTTGCGGGCGCGGGAACAGGGCACACCGGCCATCATCTTCCAACTTCTGACGGTCCCCGCCACCAATTTTAGCTTTGACACCGTTTCCCATCAGGAAAATGGCACTGGCTACGGTCTGACCCGTTCCGTCATGGAGTGGTTCCGTGATCATTATCTCAACAGCCCAGAAGATGGTTTACACCCTGATGCCTCACCCCTGTTGGCTGAAGATTTGTCCCACCTGCCCCCGGCCTTTGTCATGACCGCCGAATTTGATCCCCTGCGTGACGAAGGGGAAGCCTACGCCGAACGGTTGCGCCAGGCCGGTGTCCCCGTCACCTGCACCCGTTATGAGGGTATTGTTCACACCTTTTTGGGTGACGCGGCCGCCCTGGATGCCCTGATGCAGTTGCGGCAGGCGTTTGGGTTGTGATCAGCCACTAACGGCGTCACGAACGACAAAAAATTGTCGATCTGCCTGAAAAATGGAAGGCTTGAGAAATCTTGTAAACACGGATGATTTTCGCTTTTATCCGTGTTCTTCCTATCCGTGTTTACACCTTTTTTCCCCGCGAAGTCTGGGAAAAGATGTAGGGTCTCGTCGAGGATGTTTTATGGATATGCGCTGGGTATTGAGTTTGTTGATAGGGGGGCCGATGGGGTTCGCGGCCGCGTTCCTGGCTTATCAAGCGTGGTCAGCCCAAAAACAGGCCTGGGCCGCCCGTAGTTGGCCCCAAACCGAGGGCATCATCATCTCGGCCCAGGTCAAATCAGCCCGTGTTCGGGTACGGCGCGGTTCCGGCGGTGGTTACCGTATGGGCACACAGTACAAACCCCAGATTATTTACCGCTACCTGGCCCACGGTAACAGTTATGAGGGCAAACGGCTCTATGTAGGCGATACAGTTGGCTACTCAGGCACTGGGCCGGTCGAAAAAATTCTCGCCCACTACCCCCCCGGCACACTCGTCACCGTCTACTACAACCCCGACAACCCCGCCGAAGCCACGTTATCCCCCCAAACCGGCTGGGCCACAACCATCTCCTGGCTGATGTCCGTCTTCTTGTTTTTGATGACCGCTATGGTCATCTATGCCATCATCAGCAATGGCCCCATAACCTGACATATACAGTGATCTTGTCGCTCCTCCATGTGGCGAAACAGGGCTTTTCCAAAGTCAACTCGTACAGCTTTACACAACTCTTTTGCAGGGTTACTCTGAAGACCCCTACCCCAACACAATTCCCGGGGGCGGGGTTAGGGGGGGGGAAAATGCCCGATACGATGGCGTAGCGCTAAAATCGGATTTTGGAAAAGCCGTGATGTGGCAAAAGGAAGCACTTGGCATGAGCCAGAAGATTATCCATAATTAAGGCTGAAAAGAGATGGCCTCAAATGGTTTAAACATAGGGTATTGAGGTTTTGGTCAGTGAAGTGTTCAACCGACCAAATGGTCAGTCCAAGGGGGTAGAAAGATGAGTGATACCATTCTTGAAGTTCGGGTTCCCCAACGCCTCCTGCAATTGGGGCTGAACGCCACAGATGTCCAGAATCGCCTTGTTGAGTGGCTGGTTTTCTCCCTCTTTACTGAAGGGCATATTTCTTCGGGTAAAGCGGCAAAACTACTGAATATCAGTCGCATCGAATTTCTGGCTTTGTTGCGGAATCATGGGATTGCTTACGTGGATTATACAGATGAGGAGATCAATGAAGAGTTAGCCGCAGTAAAAACCCTTTCGCGTGAGCTTAATCTATGATCGTGGTCTCTAACACCACACCCCTTATTGGTTTGGCCTCGATACGCCACTTTGATTTACTGCAAAAACTCTTTGGCGAGTTGTATATCTCCCAGGCCGTCTATGATGAATCCGTGGTCGCGGGTCATGAAGCAGGTGGAGCCAAACAAGATGTACAATCAGCGACCTGGATAAAAACGGTTGCGGTCAAAGACCAATTTGCGGTGCAACTTTTGCTGGGTGATTTGGATAGAGGTGAGGCTGAGACCATTGTCTTGGCCCATGAACTCAAGGCGGACTGGGTTCTCATGGACGAAAAAAGGGGTCGTCGTAAGTTGGGTGAACTTGGTATTCGCAAAATTGGTACGGCTGGCCTTCTCCTTATGGCTAAACAGGGTGGGCTATTACCTACGATTCGACCTGACCTTGAGCAATTACGTCAGCGAGGTTTTAGCTTAAGCCTCGACATCATTAACACCATTTTGACTCAGGCAAATGAGTAGACAAAGCGTGTGTTTCAAACGAGTTGAGCAATCAGTGCCTGGCACGGGGCAGAACTATCTCATCATTTCTCAATCTGCCGCCCCGTGCCAGGCACTACCCATTTATACCCCCCTTTTACCCCCTCAGTGACAGTTGCAAACCAGGTTGAACCTCTAGCAACACCCCATCCGCCAGTGGGCCAGTGGTGAGAAATTGGGCGCGGGTGATACTTTGGATGTCGGTCGCGGCCGCAACCAGCCCCTGCACCAGCTCCTCATCCCCACTCACCAACCCCAACCCCGCCAACGCCTGCCCCACCGACAAATTCTGTTCACTCTTAAACCGCCGCACCGCCGTCGCCAACTCAATAATCGTATCCCCCAACCGCTCCGCCGCCTCATCCAACCAGCTTTCATCACAAATGGGCCAGGGGCTGGTGTGGAGGGAAAGGGGAGACTGAGAGACTAAGAGACTGGAGACTGGAGACTGGTCAGTGCTGAGTGCTGAGTGCTGGGTACTGAGTTCCCCTGAGTTCCCCTGAGTTCCTACGAGTTCCCCTGAGTTCCCTTCCGCAAAAAGCCCCAAATAAATCGCTTCCGTCACATAGGGCAGGATGGGCGCGAACAGTTTGAGCAGGGTGAGCAGGGTGTGATGCAGGGTGAAGATGGCCCCCTCCCGTTGTGGATGGGCCTCGTCGTAAAGGCGATGCTTCACCAGTTCCAGGTAGTTATCCGTCACGAATTGCCAGAAGAATAGCTCCGTCTCGCTTTTGGCGGTGGCGTAGTCGTACTGTTGCCACAAGAGGGTTACGCGCTGGATGAGGCGGTGCAGGTGGGAGAGGAGCCAGCGGTCGGTGGGAGCAAAAGAGGCCGCTGGCGGTTGGCTGTTGGCCGCTGGCAGGAAGCGCTGGGCGAATTGGGCTACGTTCCACAGTTTGGTCACGAGTTTGGCCCCGGCCTGGATTTTTTCTTCGTTGATGGTGGAATCTTTGCCCAGGCCGGTGCTGGCGGCCCAATAGCGCACCGCATCGGCCGAATATTTCTCGATCATGGTCATCGGGGCCATGGGGCCACCGCCCCGGCTCTTGCTGATTTTGCCCGTGCCCGCCGGCGCTAACCCCCAGCCGGACAAGGCGATGGTGTCGAAGGGAATCGTGCCGGTGTGGTGTAGGGATTTGACGATGGTATAAAAAGCCCAGGTGCGGATGATTTCATGGGCCTGCGGCCGCAAACCAAACGGCTTCGTCTTACCCAACTCACTATCCGGCCCGATCAGGTTACTGGCAATACGCGGCGACATGGAAGACGTGGCCCAGGTGTCCATTACATCTGTTTCCGGGATGAATTCATTGGAACCACAGGCGCAGGCGTGACGCGGCCGCGTTGTCGTTGGGTCAAGCGGTAGTTGGTCTTCATCGGCCAGCATCACTTCACCACAAGTAGCGCATGTCCACAGGGGAAAGGTCACACCAAAATACCTCTGCCGCGAGATGCCCCAATCCCAGCCCAACCCCTCTACCCATTGCACATACCGGGTTTTCATGTGTGCCGGATGCCAGGTGATCTGCTCCGCGGCCGCGAGCAACTCCTTTTTGTAATCCAACACCCGGATAAACCATTGCCCGGCCACGATAAACTCCACCGGGGTATCACACCGCTCATGCACCCGGATCGTCTGCTCCGTGCCCTGCCGCCCCAGGAGCAAACCCGCCTGCTCCAGGTCTCGCTTAATTTGGGCGCGGGCCTGGGTGATGGTCAAACCGGTGTAGGGCGCGGCCGCGGTCGTCATCCGTCCATCTCGCCCAATCGCCTCGATAAGGGGCAGGTGGTGCGTGCGCCACCAGGCCACATCCGCCGTATCGCCAAAGGTGCAACACATCACCGCCCCCGTCCCCTTCTGCGGATCCGCCCCCGGATCGGCCAGGATGGGCACGGCCTGCCCCAACAGGGGCACGGTGGCCTGTTGCCCCAGCAGATGGGCGTAACGGGCATCATCCGGGTGGACAAAAATCGCCACACAGGCGGGGAGCAGTTCCGGGCGCGTGGTGGCGATGGGCAAAGTGGTCCCATCGGGCAGGCCAAAGGCCAGGGTCACAAATTCGCTACCCCGCTCTATATCATCGACATCCGCCTGGGCAATGGCCGTCTGGCAGAGGGGACACCAGATGGCCGGAGCCTGTTGTCGGTACACCAGCCCTTTGTGATACAGGTCAAGGAACGACCATTGGGAGATGCGCCGGGCGTTGTCGTCAATGGTGCGATAGGTGTAGCGCCAATCCACCGACAGCCCCAGTCGTTGCCACAATGCCTGATACTCCTGCTCGGCCTTCTCGCTCACCGCCAGACAACGTTGAATAAATGCCTCACGGCCGATATCGGCCGCCTTCACTCCTTCCCACTTCTCGACCAGTCGCTCGGTGGGCAGGCCGTTGTCGTCGTACCCCATGGGGTAGAAGATGTTGTAGCCGTTCATGCGGAAGAAGCGGGCCATGAAGTCGGTGTGGCTGTAGGAATAGGTATGGCCCAGGTGCAGATGACCGGAGACGGTGGGGGGTGGCGTGTCTATGGCGTAGAGAGGGGTGGTGGAGGACGCGGCCGCGTCAAAATGATACGTCCCCTCTGCCTGCCACCGCTGTTGCAGAGCCGGTTCTTGTTCTTGCGCGTGGTATCGTTTAGGTAAAGGCATGGTGGTTCTCCTGGTTCCAGGTTTCAAGTTCCAGGTTTCAGGTTGGTCATCCACAACTTGAAACCTGGAACCTGAAACTTGGAACTTAAAACAAAAAAGCCCATTCATCCTCACGACTGAGGACGAAAGGGCTTAAGCTTCCGTGGTACCACCTCGATTCGCCAATCTAAAGATTGGCGCACTCTGCCCCTGACCAACATCAGGGTTCCGCTGTAACGGGCTTACCCGGGCCGCTCTACTGGAGACAGTTGGTTGTAATAAGTGACCATTCGGTTCACTCGTTGCTGTCTTTTTCTGCGGCCGCGACACCGGGCGACGTTCAGTGGTGAATTTCTGTGAGGGCTTCCAGCCGATGACCCTCGTCTCTAGCAGTTATTCCGCCACCTACTCCTCCCGACCAGCTTTATTTGTTTTATTTATCAGTTCCGGCAGCCAGAAACAATAATCGCATTATAAACAGAACACGACCTGGTCCACGTCCCCAACCGGGCCCCCCCCCGGAGAAAAACAAAAAAAAAAAAAAAAACAGCTGGCTTTGTGGGCAGGAAGCCGGGCCCCCCCCCCCCGCGGGGGGGCCCCCATTCCTACGCCCTTCATATTTGGGTCTGTAGCGTACTCTGGGACTGTTTGCTCCCCCATTGATAGACCAGGAAAAGGAGCGTCGCGGCCGCGATATCGATCAATAAATCCTTGCCATCATTGACGCCCAGGGGTCTCTGCTTGTACCATAGCTGTAACAACTCCTGGCCTAATCCCAGACCACCAATTAACATCAGATAGAGGGCAAACCGGCTTCTGAGGGTGGGAAACAACGTCAACAAGAACCAACCCAACGTGGCGAAAATCAGACTATGGCCTATGTAATGAGCCAGCTCGGTCTCGAAGAGCCAGTAGATAAACAAGCCAAAGGGGGGCCACAAATGGGCCAGCCACCCGTAAGGAAACAGGGCCAGGATAAGAAATAGGGCAAAGGGGAGAGCCATTTTTTGTCGCATGGCGATGAGAGTAGCAGAGAGCAGAACGCGGCCGCAAGCACCTGAGTGTGGGGAAAAGCAGTTTTGAGTTTGAGTTCCGAGTTTTGAGTTTCGAGTTGGGGATACCTCACTTTTGACAGGGTTGATTGCTGACAGACGGGGGAAGCCGGGCCACCCGCCTTTTCCTATCCTTGTGTTACAATTATCGTTTACCACACCCATGCCGTCGCCGCCTGTAGCCTGTCAATGGGCATGCATCATCTGCCTCATTTGGGGAAAAGCCTTGCTATGAGCGACCTTTTACCTGTGGAAGAAGCCATCATCCGTACTGTGTCTTATGTGGATATTTTTGACTATCCACTCACTCTGTCAGAGGTTCATCGTTATCTCATCGGTGTGCCTGCCCCCCTCGGTACAGTACAGAAAATATTGTCCAATGGCCGCTTAATTCCTCACCACCTTTCCCGGGAGCAGGAGTTTTTTACCCTGCCTGGTCGTGAAGAGGTAGCCGCGATTCGGCGGGAACGGGCCGCGGCCGCGAACGAACTATGGCCCTCGGCTATCCATTACGGACAGCTCATCGGCTCACTTCCTTTTGTCAAAATGGTCGCCGTCACTGGCTCCCTGGCCGTAGACAACCCGTATGGTGATGTGGATATTGACTATTTCATTGTCACCGAAAATGATCGGCTCTGGATATGCCGGGCCATGGTCATCTTGTTGGTCAAGCTGGCGGCCCGCCGGGGCATTGCCTTGTGTCCCAATTATTTTGTCAGTGAACGGGCGCTGGCCTTTAAGCAGCAAAACCTTTACATTGCCCGCGAAATTGCCCAGATGGTGCCCTTGACCGGGTTTGAGGTGTATCAACAGTTGCGCCAACTGAATGATTGGACAGCCACTTTTCTGCCCAATGCCGAAGGAGCCGGCAAGATGATAGAAACCATGACGGTACGCGGCCGCGTTCTGCGGCCCTCTCTGGAAATGGTCTTCCGCACCCGGCCCGGCGCCCGGTTGGAACAATGGGAAATGAGCCGCAAAATCCGCAAATTCAGCCACGACAGCCGCGCCAACACCGAAACATCCTTCTCCCCTGACTGGTGCAAGGGCCACTTCGACGCCCACAGCCAGCGC
The DNA here is from genome assembly GCA_016716885.1 of Candidatus Trichofilum aggregatum. GTDB lineage: Bacteria > Chloroflexota > Anaerolineae > Promineifilales > Promineifilaceae > Trichofilum > Trichofilum aggregatum. Next base: position 86,532 of record JADJUV010000010.1, read on the forward strand.
ATTCTGAATCAGTACGCCAATAAGTTATGAGTTCCAGGTTTCAAGTTTCAGGTTTCAAGCTACCTGAGACTTGAAACCTGAAACCTGAAACTCCCAACATGAAATTACTCTTCGCCCAATCCTACTACCTGAAATTTGACCCCAAGCTGTACGACGCCATGCAGCCTTACCCGCCGCTGGGCACGATGTATGCCGCCGGTTTCATGCGTGAGCGGGGTTACGATGTGGCCCTGTTTGATGCGATGGTGGCGGAAAGTGAGGCGGAGTTCGCGGCCGCGCTCGACCTCGAACAGCCCTGACTTTGCCATCATCTACGAAGACAACTTCAACTACCTCTCCAAAATGTGCCTGACCCGGATGCGCGAAGCCGCCTTCACCATGATCCGCCTGGCCCATGAGCGGGGTGTGCCCGTCATCCTCTGCGGCTCCGACGCCACCGACCACGCCGAAAGTTACCTGCACCAGGGAGCCGATTACGTCCTGCTGGGCGAAGGCGAACTAACCCTGGTCGAATTGCTCGACCACCTGAGCCACCGCCAGCCCACCAGCCTGAACAACATCCTCGGCCTGGCCTACGCCCACAACGGCAATAGCAGTCAGCCAGTCAGCCAGTCAGCTACTCAGCTACTCAGCACTCAGCACTCAGCACTCACCGCACCCTTCGCCGCCCCGACATCAAACAGGTAGATGAACTACCTTTCCCTGCCTGGGATTTGGTGGATGTGCCGCGTTACAAAAAAATCTGGCTGGAACGGCACGGCTACTACGCCATGAACATGGTCACCACACGAGGTTGCCCCTACCATTGCAACTGGTGCGCCAAACCGATCTGGGGCCAGCGTTACAACTCCCGTAGCCCGGAAAACGTGGCCCGCGAACTGAAATGGCTCAAAGAAACGTACCAACCCGACTACATCTGGCTGGCCGATGACATCGTGGGCATCCGGCCGCGCTGGTGGCAGGAGTTTGCCGATTGGGTCGAGAAGTTGGACGCTCGTGTGCCGTTCAAATGCCTCAGCCGCGCCGATCTGATTGTGCGCAACGACGCTGATGTGAAGGCGTTGGCCCGCGCTGGCTGTGACATCGTCTGGATGGGAGCGGAATCTGGCTCACAGAAAATCCTCAATGCGATGGACAAAGGCACGACGGTGGAACAAATCGCCGAGGCCACGCGCCGCCTGCATGAGGTGGGGGTACGGGTGGCCTTCTTCCTGCAATTTGGCTACCCTGGCGAAACCCGCGACGATTTGGAGAAAACGCTGCAAATGGTGCGCGACTGCCAGCCGGACGACATCGGCATGTCGGTGTCGTATCCTCTACCGGGCACGAAGTTCCACAACAATGTCAAACTGCAACTGGGAGACAAACAGAACTGGGTGGACTCCGCCGACCTGGAGATGATGTACCAGGGGCCGTTCACGACGGCGTTTTATCGGCAGTTGCATGTGGTGTTGCACAAGGAGTTTCGCAGTCGCAAGCAGTGGCGGGAGATGAGGCGGGATTGGCAGAAGGGGAAGGTACGGTTAGGGCAGGCCCGGACCGCGGCCGCAATCGCCTACCGTCTCGCCACTCTCCCCCTGGCCCGGCTCAAACTCAACCGCCTCGCCACCATCCCCCACCAGGGGATTCCCGCCTTACCACACATGAGCTTAGAAGACGCGGCCGCGCCCACGCCGCAGGAATGAGACTGAGAGATTGAGAGACTGAGAGACTGGTCAATCTCTCAGTCTCTTAGTCTCCCAGTCTCCTCCCTACAAGAGATCACCTATGGACATACTCCCTCTCCCACGGCTACTTCATCGCCGAAGATGAACACGAAAAGCAGATTATGAAGCCCTACCCGACGTTGGGGCTGTTGTACATCTCGTCCCACCTCAAGGCCAAAGGGTTCAACGTGGATTTGTGGGACAGCACCTTCCGCACCCTGGCCGATTTCCGCGCCCACGTGCAGGCGACTCGCCCATCCCTCGTCGGCCTGTATTGCAACCTGATGACCAAACAGAATATCCTGACCATGATGCAGGATTGTCAGGCACAGGGGGCGAAGGTCATCTTGGGTGGGCCAGAGCCAATTTCCTACGTCGAAGAGTACCTGGACGCCGGAGCCGACGTGATAGTCTCCGGGGAAGGGGAATTGACCCTGGAAGAGCTGATTCCGCGCATCGCCAAAGAAGGCGTTCACCACCTGTACGGCGTCAACGGGGCCATTTTCCGCAACGACGAAGGGCAAACCATCCGCAATATGCCCCGCGAACAGATCAAAGACCTCTCAGCCCAGCCCTGGCCCGACCGGGCGGCGATTGATATGCCCCGTTACCTGGAAACCTGGAAAACCCATCACGGCCTGAGTTCCGTCTCGCTGATTACGGCGCGGGGTTGCCCCTACACCTGTACCTGGTGTAGCCATTCCGTGTTTGGCAACACCCACCGCCGCCGCTCCGTTGAAGATGCCGCCAACGAAGTGGAATGGATCGTCCAGACCTACCACCCCGACCAACTGTGGTACGCCGACGACGTGCTGACCATCCATCCCCGCTGGTTCCTGGAATTTGCCGACGAACTCAAACGGCGTAATCTGCGTGTGCCCTTCGAGTGCATCAGCCGCGCCGACCGGCTCAACGACAAGGTGGTTGAGGCCCTGGCGGAGATGGGCTGTTACCGGCTGTGGCTGGGGTCGGAGAGTGGTTCACAGCGCATTTTGGACGCCATGAAGCGCAAAGCAGACGTGACCGATGTGCAGGCCAAGTCGAAAATGCTCCAGCAGAAAGGGATTGAAGTGGGCATGTTTATCATGCTGGGGTACGAAGGGGAAGATGTCAGCGACATTGAAGCCACAGTGGATCATCTGAAAAAGTCGAACCCGGATGTGTTCCTGACGACGGTGGCTTATCCCATCAAGGACACAGCTTTTTATAATGAAATTGCCGAGCGGGTGACGACCCATCTGGCCTGGGAAAAACGGACGGACCGGGATTTGCAGGTGGCTGGACGGTATTCGCGCCGCTTTTATGACCACGCCACTCGCTGGATGGTGAATGAGGTGAATCTGAACCGGGCCAGGCTGGCGGGTTCGCGGAATTATTGGCAGATGGCGAAGATGTATTTGAATGCGCGACGCGGCCGCATCGGCATGTCCCTCACCCAAAACGAAAAAGAAACCCTGCCCGCCGGTCAAGGCTGGCCTGCTGAAAAACGAGCCGCCGAAGGGTGGTAGACAGACGTGATGCGTAATGCGTGTTCCGTAACCGGGCGACGCATCACGCATCACGCATTACATGATGATTGACTCAACAGCGTTTGACGCTTTTGCCTCTGACTACGATGATAGCTTTACCCATTCTCAGTTGGGGGAATGGCTGCGGCCGCGTGTCTGGCAACACCTCTCGCGTCATTTCCAACCGGGCGACCACATCCTGGAGCTGGCCTGCGGCACGGGTGAAGATGCCCTCTGGCTGGCCCAACACGGCATCCACGTCACCGCCACCGATGGTTCGGCCGAGATGGTGCGCGTCGCGGCCGCGAAAGCCGCTCGCGCCGGTCTGAGTGATAAGGTTCAGGTTTACCAACTATCCCTTCAAGAACTTAGTGAGCAGTCAGCAGTCAGTCAGCAGTCAACAGTGACCAGTGCCCAGTTAGCGGTAAACAGTTCACAATTCACAATTCACAATTCACAATTCCTCAGTCTCCAGTCTCTCAGTCTCTCAGTCTCTCAGTCTCTCAATCATCCCCCCTTCTCCGGCATCCTCTCCAACTTCGGCGGCCTCAACACCATCGAGGATTTGCGGCCGCTGGCTCAAGCCCTGGCTCCCCTTGTCCAACCCGGTGGCAAGGCGATCCTCGTGCCGATGGGGCCGGTTTGCCCCTGGGAAGTGTCCTGGTATGGGTTGCATGGGGATATGAGCAGAGCGTTGCGGCGTCGCGGCCGCGCCCAAGCCAAAATCGGCCACACCCACATCCCCATCTGGTATCCCTCAGCCCGCCAGGTACGAGAAGCGTTTGCTCCCTGGTTCCGCCCCCTACAAACCGAAAGCCTGGGGTTCTGGTTACCCCCCAGTTACCTGGAACATCTCGTCCACCGTTGGCCCCGGCTGTTCCAAACCCTTAACCGCCTCGATCAAGCCACCGCTTCCTGGTGGCGCGGCTGGGGCGATCATGTCATCATTGTCTTGGAGAAAATTTGATTAACCCGTGATGCGTGATGCGTTGGCTCATTAACACGCATCACGTATCACGCATCACCCTATGAAACCACACATCATCTTCTACAACCCCCAATCATCTTCCGGGCGCAAACCCGTGCTCCCGCTCTCCTTGCTGGCCGTCGGGGCCGTCCTGGAAGGCAAATACGGCTACACCATTGCCGATGGCAACCTGGAACATGACCCTCTGGAACATCTGGACAAATTAATCCGGGACGCGGCCGCAAACCCGGTGTTAGCCGTCACAGTCATGCCGGGACCCCAGTTGGAACAATCCGTGCCCCTGTGCCAGGAACTCAAACGCCGCCACCCTCACCTGATCATTGTCTGGGGTGGTTATTTCCCCACCCAACATTGGGATGCGGCCTTGCGCTCCGATTTTGTAGATTTTGTGGTGCGCGGGCATGGGGAAATGGTGTTCTTAGCCCTGCTGGGCGAATTGGAACTGGGGGGCAAGAATTTTGCCAGTATCCCCGGTCTGGCCTACAAGGACGAGGCCGGACAACCGGTGAGTAATTTGCTGGCACCTATTCCGCGGCCGCATCAACTCGCCCCCTTCAACTTCGACCGCGTCCCCGTAGACCGTTACGTCCGCCGCACCTTTCTGGGCAACCGCACCCTGGGCTATCACTCCAGCTATGGTTGCCCCTTCTTCTGCAACTTCTGCGCCGTCGTCAACATGGTCAACGGCAAATGGTATCCCCAAACCGCCGAGCAGGTGGCCGATGTCATGCACCAATACGTGGATCGCTGGAACGTCAACGCCGTGGAGTTTTACGACAACAACTTCTTCGTCCACCAGGAGCGGGTAGCCGAATTTTCCGAGCGTATCATGGATTTGAATCTGGCCTGGTGGGGCGAAGGGCGCATAGATACCATGCTCAAATTCAGCGACCAATCCTGGCGGCTCATGCGGGATGCGGGGCTGAAAATGGTCTTCCTGGGGGCCGAGTCCGGTTCCGCCGAGACCCTCAAACGGATGGACAAAGGGGGCACGCTCACGCCAGAGAAAACCCTGGAGATGGCCCGGATTATGAAAGGCTGGGGCATCGTGCCGGAGATGTCTTTTGTGATGGGCAACCCGCCAGACGCAGATAGGGATTTGGCCGAAACGATGGAGTTTATCCGCAAAGTCAAACAGGTTAACCCGGCTACAGAGATCATCATGTACCTGTACACCCCCGTCCCTCTGGCTGGCGATCTGTATGATGAAGCCCAGGCCGAAGGGTTCGCCTTTCCCAAAACATTAGAGGAATGGATCAATCCGGCCTGGCTCAACTTTTCCCAGCGACGCAGTAGCAACATGCCCTGGATCAAACCCACCCTGCAACAGCGCATTTATGACTTTGAGCGAGTGATTAACGCCTACTACCCCACCTCCACCGACATCAAATTGACCAATCTGCGCCGCCAACTGCTCAAAGCCGTCTCGTCCTGGCGTTACCATACCCGCTTCTACCATTTCCCCTGGAACTACGGGCCATGCACAAACTCATCGCCTACCAACGGCCAGAGACATCGGGGTTTTAGGAGAGGAAGAGATTGGGAGACTAGTGCAGTTTTACGAAAGTAGGACGTATGTTTTTATGACAAGTCACACCATTCGTTTGTCGCCGGAAACCCCACCCCTAACCCCGCCCCCAGGGGCGGGAACTTTTCTGGGCGCGGTTTTTCGGGGCGAAGGCCCCGAAAAACCGCGCCGTTAAGTTCCCCCCTTCCCCCCGGGAAGGGGGTCAGGGGGATGGGTCTTCCGACTAAACCTCCCAAGGACTTGTGTGAAGCGGTACTAGTGACTGCTTACTGCTCACTCCCATTCCGTTCTGTCCAGGAAATTCCCTGGCTGATAGCGGCCCAGGCGAGGACGAACAGGTACACGTAGGCACGTTGGGCCACTACAAAGGCCAATGCTTCACTTTCGTTCAGTCCGCCCAGGCTCAACAAACCCAACCAGCCCAGGTCGAACAGACCTAATCCACCAGGAGCCAAAGCGATGATGAGGCTCAATTGCACAAAGGGGTAACTGCTAGTAACAAGAATCAGGGAAGCCGGGGAGTTGATGGCCCGACCAATGAGGAAAAAACTAGTAATGAGCGTGGTATGTAGAAGAAGGGTGACGGCAAAACCGGCTAAAGCATAACCAGGAGCGGGGATCAACATGTTGTCGTCAAGGGGGAGCCGTTTTGCCAGCCAGGGGATTTGGCGAACGCGGCGCAGGAGCGGTTGCAGTCTTCCTGGTTGTGTGCTCCAAACGATAAGACCACTGGCGATGAGGGTAAGGGTGAGGACGGTGAGCCAGAACGCGGCCGCGCTCTCTCGTCCTTGTAGCCACATAAAACCGGGCCACAGCCACAATCCCAACAACAATAAATCATACACATTGTCCACAAACACAATCCACAGCGATTGGTGCAGGGGCACACCCAACGCTTTCAGGGCTACCGCCTTCCCCCCCACCGTGCTAATCGTGCGTGGCAACACCAACCCCAATGCCCGCGCCACCCAGTTGACATAAAACATTCGTCGCCAGCTAATCGTTGCCTGCCCGGTGATAGCGCGGGTCATCAGTTGCAGGCGGATGGTCGAAGCCAGTCCAGCCACGCCATACACTAAGACCGCCAGCAACAACACCTGGCGATCCCCTTCCCACACCACCCGCCACGTCTCCGGGCCAGCCCACCATAGAATGAGGACAAACAGAATGAGGCTCAGCAGTTGCAGACTAAGGCGAAGCCACTTTTTCATGTGGAAACGACCTGGCGGCGGTAGGCCAGCCATTGCCCTAGTAAAACCAAAAGAGTGATAAACGGGTAGGGCAGAAAGAGGAGTGGATTTTCAAAATCGCCACTGATGGTAGCCAGGAAAACAGCCCAGGCTAGAACTTCGACGCCGAGGACAAACAGGATGGTGAAATGGCTGCCCCACCGTTTCTGTGCCTGAACCAGCCAAACAAAAAAGGGAATTGTCAGCAGGGTGTAATTGGTCGTCCCTGTTTGGAACGTCACCAACATACCGACGGTAATCGTCCAAAATAAAGCTCTTTCGGCCAGAGGGCCAGTTTTCTGCCACCCCTGCCACCAGGTGTAGAGCATTACGCCCACCAGAGAAACCGAGAACAAGGTCAAGAGAATGGGGGGATAACTGGGCCAGAGGGTAGCTAAAAGTAGGGAAAGGGGATTGCGGCCGCCAGCCACTTGCTGGTAGCGTTGGATTTCCTCAAAAAAACTAATTGGCCAACGGGGGAACAAGGCCCATGAGGCCAGGAACAACCCAGCCCCGCCCCCCAGTAAGCCGCCCAGGAATCGCCAACGTCGTTGCCCAATCGCCCATAGCACCAGCCACGGGCCAATCAGGATAACCATTTGGGGCTTAATCGAGGTGACAGAGAGAAAGATACCGGCCCAGCCATCGCGGCCGCGCTCCAACATCACCAGTGTCATGATCACCAGGAAGGCCACATGCACGGTAAACTGTCCTAGAAAAATGGTGCGGGTCACCGGGTAAAAGAACAGCATCGCCAATATAATCGCTGCCATCGTTAGCGGCCGCGGTTGAAGCCGTTTCCAGGCCAGTAGACCCATCGCCATGCCTACGGCCAACCATTGAACTGTCACCCACCAAAACGCCTGCGTCCAATCATAGGGTAGATACACCAACGGCCAGAAGGTAAAAACCACAGGCAGAGGGTAGGCAAAGGCCGCCCGTGCCGCCTCTTCCGGGCCAAATCCCAGCTTCGGCATAATCTCTGCCGTCACATCCAGCCCATAGGGATCACGCCCTTCCAAAATCCAGGCTTTCGCCCCATACCAGCGGGAATAGAAATCATTGGCCCCAGCCACCACGCTGGTGAAAAAATGTTGGACGACCACCACTTCCAGGGCAAAGAGGATGATAAACAGGGCCGACAGAATCAGCTTTTCTTGTGTGGGAGTTAGGTTTGAAGAGGAGGAATTCATAGGAACTCGTAGGAACTCAGGGGAACTCGTAGGAACTCGCTGCTACACCGACACGCATAACAAATTCGTATCCTATAGCTTGCAAGAAAGATATTTTGGTTGTAAGAGCAACCCTTGTGATTGTCCCCCTGTATTGGGTAGATACAAGGCCGGCCCGTACCCAGATCATTTTCTGAAGGTCTATCATTTTGTTGGGCAGTTAGCTTTTGTGCAAGGAAACAACCAGATCGGCAATTAAACCCAGCACAATAGTCTGGAACGTCAAGGTTAACATGACCACAGTAGAAGTAGCGATATGAAAATCATACGCCTGAATGTCATACAAAACTTTGATTGTGCTTAGAACAAGAAACAAAATGGCTACGGGGACAAAAACACGCAGGGGCCGATAGGAGAGTACGACGCGTACCACCAGGGAAAAGAAGTTGATGGTGTCGCGGATGGGGCGGATTTTCGATTTGCCGGTGCGCTGGAAATAATCAATGGGTATGTACAACACGTTGTAATCGTTGGTTAGCAGAGCCAAAGTGATGGAGGTAGTAAAGGAAAACCCGGAGGGTAGGAGCCGGAAATATCCAATTACTACATCCCGTTTGAAAACGCGCATACCAGAGTTCAGGTCGGGGATTTCTACGCCAGAAAGATAGTTTGCCAGCCGGGTGAGGGCATATTTGGCCGGGCGACGCACCAGTGGAACTTCGACATTCTCGCCGGTGCGTGCCCCCACGACCATATCGTATTGCTCCATTTGTTGCACCAGGTGGGGAATTCTGTCAATGGGGTAGGTGCCATCGGCGTCGGTAATGAGAACGATGTCATGCCGGGCCTGGCGAATACCCGTTTTGAGGGAAGCCCCGTACCCTTTGTTTTGCGGGTGACGGAAGAGGCGGACGTGGGGGGACGCGGCCGCGACATCCCCCGTCCCATCCTTCGACCCATCATCCACAATAATAATCTCCCCTTCGAATCCGGTCTGGCACATCATCTGATGAATCGCCTCGATAGTGGGGCCAATCGCGGCCGCTTCGTTATAGGCGGGTATAACAATACTCACAGGCAACATGGGCATTTCCTTAGGTGGCTAGACTGGTTTGAGGGCGGTAGGATAACACAGCCTCTGTACTCCTTCAATGGGATAACTAGTACAGTTTTACGAAAGTAGGACGTATGTTTTTATGACAAGTCTACCCTTTGGTTGTCGCCGAAACCCCCCCCCAGGCGGGAACTTCCGCGCGGTTTCGCGGGCGAGGCCCCAAAACCGCCGGTTTTCGAACCCGGTCGCCGCCCCGAAAACCGGGAGCAGTGCCGGTTTTCCCCCTTCCCGCCGGGAAGGGGGCAGGGGGATGGGTCTTCCGACTAAACCTGCCAAGGACTTGTGTAAAGCGGTACTAGTCCATCCATTGACTTACACATTGAGAATTGCTGGTTTTTGCGGGCAGACGCCCGCAAAAAACGGCCCTTAAACAGTTCCGCTTTATCAAGAACAGACAAGCACCATGAGCGTTGGCATAAAAGTCCTATTGACGACTATAAGCGTTGTAGTCTCAATCTTGACAAACGGTGAGTGTCCTGCATACAATTTACCAGTGTGAAAGCATTAACCTGCTTTATCGCATGTAGGTTTACATAGCTGTGGCGTGCCACAATTAAAGCCAGGAGGCGAATCATGGATGTTATCAAAGTGTCGGCTCGTTCTCGCACCGCATCTGTCGCTGGCGCTATCGCCGGAGTGGTACGTGAAAACAAGAGGGCAGAAGTGCAGGCTATTGGTGCTGGAGCCGTGAATCAGGCGGTTAAAGCGATTGCCATTGCCCGAGGTTATCTGCTAGAAGAAGGCGTAGATGTGATTTGTGTGCCCCATTTTGTAGAAGTAGATATTGATGATCAGGAACGCACGGCGGTACGGATTTTAGTGGAACCACGAAAAAATTAATCGTTTGTGAGCCGTTCTCGCTCATCCGGCATTGGTTGCTATAGAAAAGATCCGTCAGAATGTTATTCTGACGGGTCTTTTTTTGTTCCTGGGCCAGTCCCCTCACCCTAACCCTCTCCCCAGGGGAGAGGGAACTGCAAGGGAGAACGGCGGGGATTTTGGTTCGTAGTGACCGCTTTAGCGGGCTGACGCTGAACGGCTAAAGCCACCCTTATAATCCCCAATTATATTTAGTGCCAATTTTCAATGATTTCTTTGAGCGTGCTGACAAAATGATCGGCGGAAGCGCCATCCAGAATGCGGTGATCAAAGGTGAAACTCACGTAAGCCATGGGGCGGATGGCGATGGCGTCGTCAATGACTTTGACCCGTTTTTCGATTTTGCCTACCCCCAAAATGCCGCACTGGGGCTGGTTGATGATAGGCGTGGCAAAGAGACTGCCGGAAACACCATGATTGGTGATGGTGAAGGTTCCCCCTTGTACATCACCTGGTTTTAACTGCTTATTACGGGCACGGTTGGTCAGGTCATTAACCACGCGGGCCAAGCCTAGCAGATTGTAGTTGTCGGCGTCTTTGATGACGGGCACGATGAGACCGTCTTCAATCGCGGCCGCGAGACCCACATTCACACTCCGCCGCAAAACCACCCCCTCATCACTCCAACTACTGTTCACCATCGGGTGGGCCTTGAGCGCCTGTGCCGTGGCCGCCACCAGATACGCCGTGAAGGTCAGATTCGCGCCATCACGAGCAAACGCGGCTTTGTGGGCCTCACGATGTTTGCTGATGGTGCTGAAATCAAACTCAAACACCGTGGTGACATGGGGACTGACCCGTTTGCTCATCACCATGTGGTCGGCGATGGCCCGGCGCATGTTGGTGAGTGGGCTGAGGGTATCGGCCAGACCGGGTGTGACTACTGGCGTGGGCATCGTTGGAACCGGAGCCGGTTTGGGGATGGCCTGGGGTTGTGGTTGTGGGGTGACAAGTGGGGTGGGCGCGGCCGCGGTCTCTACCTGCACCTTTTCCGTCGCCGGGGCTTCCAGATAAGCGACCACATCCTTCTTGGTGATGCGCCCATCCCGCCCCGTACCACTGATCTGGCTCAAATCCAGGTCATGCTCCGAAGCCATGCGCCGCACCACCGGGCTGGCCCAATTGTTCAGCGAACGTGAGCCGTTGCCCGGCTGCCCATTGATGCCTTTGCTCGTCGTGACCGGGGCTGATTCTGGGGCAGAGACAGGCGTGGATTGGGGTGCGGCCGCTTCAGTCACCGATTCCCCAGCCGTGCCCAGATACGCTAACACTGTGCCTACAGGCACGGTTTCTCCTTCCGCGACCAGAATTTGCAGTAAGACACCCTCAATTTCGGCTGTGGCTTCCGTGGTTACTTTGTCGGTTTCAATCTCCAGGATCGGCTCAAACCGCTTGACCTTGTCTCCCTCTTTTTTCAACCAACGGGCAATCTGTCCTTCAATAACCCCTTCCCCGAGGACGGGCATGATGATTTCTGTGGCCATACAAACTCCTGCAAGAATAGCTAGTCAGCCAGTCAGCTTGTCAGCTTCTTGGCTGACCTGCTGAAATGCTGACCCGCTGAAACGCTCCATCAATAAAAAACCGGATACCGGGCCGGGTCTGACTCATTCATCAGATCGTACACCGTGCGGAAAATGTCTTCGACATTGGGTTTGGAGAAGTAGTTGCCGTCCAACCCATAGGCCGGGCGATGCTCCTGGGCCGTGAGGGTGCGCGGTTCGGCATCTAGCCAGCGATACCCCCCTTGTTTTTCCAACACTTCTTGCATCATGTAGGCGGAAGCGCCACCGGGCACGTCTTCATCCAGGAAGAGAATGCGGTTGGTTTTTTGCAGTGATTGAACAAGGGTGTGATGGCGGTCAAAGGGTAACAAAGTTTGTACGTCTATGATTTCACACTCGATGCCAACCTGGGCTAACTGCGCGGCCGCGTCCAGCGCCACCTGACAACTCGCCCCATACGTTACCACCGTCACATCCCCCCCAGTGCGCAAAATCTCCGGCACACCCAACGGAACCGTAATTTCGGCCAGGTTTTCCGGTAAACGTTCCTTCAACCGATAGCCGTTGAGTGGTTCCACGATGAGTCCCGGTTCATCACCCAGGAGCAGTGTGTTGTAAAAACCGACGGCTTGCACCATGTTGCGCGGAACCAGCACATGAATGCCGCGCAAGGCGTGAACCACCACCCCCATCGGCGAACCGGCGTGCCAGATGCCCACCAGCCGGTGTCCACGAGTGCGGATGATGACCGGGGCTTTTTGCCCCCCCGCCGTGCGATAGGAGAGGGTTGCCAGGTCGTCGGAAAGGATTTGCAAGGCGTAGAGCAGATAATCCAGGTATTGAATTTCGGCAATGGGGCGCAGGCCGCGCATCGCCAGACCAATGGCCTGCCCGGCAATAGTGGCCTCGCGGATGCCGGTGTCGGATACGCGCAACAGGCCGTATTTGCCCTGTAAACCGGCAAATCCCTGGTTTACATCACCCAGGTAGCCCATATCTTCACCAAAAGCAACAACCCGGGGGTCTCGCTCCAACATGGCCTCAAACCCGATATTCAGAATAGTGAACCCAGGTACAAGGGGAGATTCATCTCCGTACACGGGAGCGAGGGCGGGCACGTTTAAGGTTGATTGGGCGCTGTGGCTGAAAAGATGATCCCCAAACCTGGCCCGGTTTATCTGCTGTTGTTCTTTGTACCAGGTTAACAGTTCATCCCGTGGGGCGGAAGGCTCCTGGCGGGTAAGGAGTAACGCCTTATGGGCCGCGATCATATGGTCTTTGCGGGCCGGGGCGTAGGGTGTTTCTTTGAGGAGTTTGATTAGTTTTTGCAGTTCGCCAGACTGGGCGGAGTTCGTGGCAATGGCCTGAATGAGTTGGCTGGCCTGCCGGGCTTCCTGGCGAATTGGCTCGGTAGCGGCTTGCCAGGCCCGTTGTTGTTGTTCATAAACCCACTGCTGGTCTTCTTCTTCGTATAGGGCCAACGCTTCGGCGCTGATAAGCCCCTGGTCTATCATCCACTCAGCCATCTTTTTGAGACAATCCATCTCTACTTCCCAGGCCAGCCGCTCTTTGCTTTTGTACCGTTCGTGACTGCCGCTGGTGGAGTGGCCTTGTGGTTGGGTGAGTTCGATGATGTGGATGAGGGCGGGGGTGTGGTGCTGACGCGCGGCCGCGGCCGCGTCCTTGTACACCTGCACCAGCGCCGGATAATCCCATCCCCGGACCGTATAAATATCATATCCCTTATTCGTACCCGGCTCCCGCTGGAACCCCTGCAAGATTTCACCAACATTCCCCTTCGTTACCTGGTACTCATTGGGAACCGATATGCCATACCCATCATCATAAATGGAGATGACGACCGGCGCGCCCAGCACACCAATGGCATTTACCGCTTCCCAGAACAGCCCTTCGGCGCAACTGGCATTACCAATCGTACCAAAGGCGATTTCATTGCCGTTTTGGGAAAACTGGGTCAGGTGGTGCAATTCATCAAGTTCGCGGTATAGCTTGGAGGCGTAACCCAACCCCACTAACCGGGGCATTTGGGACGCCGTGGGGGATAGGTCGGCTGAGGTGTTGGGGGTAGCCAGCAAATCTTTCCAACTGCCATCGGGGTTAAGCAGGCGGCTGGCAAAGTGGGCGTTCATCTGCCGACCAGCGGATAGCTGGATCGGCCCGGACATCGGTGTTGGCGTAGAGTTGGGCGAAAAAACCTTCCACACTCATCATGCCCAGGGCAAAGGCCAGGGTTTGGTCCCGGTAATAACCAGAGCGGAAGTCCCCATTTTGGAACACTTTGGCCATCGCCAGTTGGGCTATCTCTTTGCCATCACCAAAAATGCCAAAATTCGCCTTGCCACTTAATACTTCACGTCGCCCAATCAGGCTAACCTGGCGACTCCGAAAGGCCAGCCGATAATCGGCCAGAACTTCTTTCGTGTCAATCTGAAGGGCGACCTCTTCATCTAAATCATGATCGGTTCTCGTTGTCATGCGCTTTACCTCGTGGGAAATAGGTTCCGTGGGTGAGGAACCAGGGGGCGGGAATGCTCATTTACCATAAGGCTACTGCCTTACGTCTTTCTTTACAATGGGCAAGGGGTATATAAGATTGTTACCGGGTGTCGTGCGTTAAGGGTAACATTTTTTCAAACCCGCAAAACCGCCTAACGATGTGGGAGGGATAGGATTTGCTTATGCTATGGTTGTACGGCAAGTAAATCCGTTCTGTCGGTGCCAGGCATGTGAACGGTTATCTTATTCTAACCCCTTGGCTACGCCCAGGCACGTGATGATGAGCAATAGGGAGGGGACTCGGGAGAACTCGGGGGAACTGTGGGAACTCAGAGGAACTCAGTCGTCACTCTGCCACTCTGCTCTGCCCTGCCACTCTGCCACTCTGCCCTATTTTCTCCGGCTGGCCGGGTTCATGGCTAAGGGGGGGTAAATTGGAAGTTGTCGAACCAGACGGTGGTTTCGCCCTCGGCTCCGGTGGCGACGAAGAAACCGACATCACCGGCGTCTAGGGAATTGTCCGCGGCCGCGCCCACTTCCTGCCCATTCACAAAAAAGGTCAACTGTCCGGCCACCACCTCAATCTTCAGGTGATTCCATTCATTGGCCCCAGTCTTAATCGCCGCCGAATCCAGCCATGATTCGCCCACTATCGTCTCAAACGAGGCACAATCGTTGATGCATTTGTCCATAGACAAATGGCCTGCCCCATCAATAGCCAGACGGTAATACGATTGGGTCATCACATCTACTCGCACCAATAGGCCATAACTGCTTTGGGTCGTTCCCGCCGTCTGTTTGGCCTCCACCTCATACGTGCCATCCCCCAACTCCTGATTGCCCCGCGTCCAGTAAAGGGCCTGGGCCTCATGGACGGTGAATTGATAAACCCCATTGAGGATGGTGCCGGAAACTTGAGGCGTCTCCGATATGGCCCAGGGGTTTTCTTCGCGGCTATCGAATTTTTCACTGTAGGGTTTATCGCCCAAGCAGGCAACGCTTAACAGAGGCAGAAATATGAGGCTCAACCACAGGTTAAAACGGGAGAATGGGCGAAAGTGATGGTTCATGTCGCCAATTATGGCCTTGAGCTTAAGCCCGTGCAATCTCCTTGACAATACGCTAAAGGCCAAAAACGGCGGCTAACTGCTGAAAGTACGGATGGGTCATTCTTTTATTGGCCGCATCCCCTATAATGGCTTGCTTGTGGTCTCACAGATCACTTTACTTTTACTTCAACCGCCAAACAGGAGAGCAAAATGACATTAATGAGTTGTAATGGGGACACTCCCTACATTATCCATAAGGGAACCCTATACATGGTTGATCCCGAAGATGGAAGTTGGAGCAGTTTTGAAGAAGATTGGAGTGGCGCCGAAGCAATGACCAGTCACCAAAATGGTTTCTTGTACGTTGTTCAAAATGGCGTGCTGTATTGGTCTAATCCTGAAAACGGCAATTGGGAAGAGATGGAAGGGGAGTGGGATGGTACAAAAGCGATTGTCAGCAATGTCAATGATTATCTTTACGCGCTCCAGAATGGCGTCTTGTACCATGCCCGGCCAGATACGGGCGATTGGGAAGAGTTTGAAGGGGATTGGGAGGACGCTAAATTGATGACCAGCCATCCCAATGGCAACCTATACATCATCCAGAATGACACCCTGTATGCGGTGAGTGCGGATGATGGTAGTTGGGAAGAGGTGGAAGGTGAATGGGAAGGCACAACGGCCATCACCAGCAACCCGAACGGTTATCTTTATGTGGTGCAGAATGGAACCCTATACTGGGTTAACCCGGATGACGGTGAATGGGGCCAGTTTGAAGGTGACTGGGACAAGGTGAAGGCGATTGCCAGTGGGGAAAGTGGCTGGCTGTTTGTGCTTAGCGGAGGCACCCTTTACCAGGTCGCGCCGGATACAGGTGAGTGGACTGATATGGGTAGTGGTGGGCTTAAACCAATAAACGAAAACGATTAGATGCGGCCGCTGTTTGCTTTCCAGCAAACGGCGGCGTTTTGTTTCTAAGAGCCTATAATTTCCTAACAGGCTCTGGCATGTCATTCCGAGCGAAGTGAGGAATCTTCCGGCTCACAACCAAGATTCCTCACCCCTTCGGGGATACACTTCGTGGCGCAAGCTACGGAATGACACGGCTTGAGACTCGATAAAGTACACAAGTTGTTAATTTTCTAACAGGCTCTAAATCTCCACGCCACCAGCCCGGATCACATCCCGATACCAAAGAGCACTGTCTTTCGGTGTGCGGGTCTGGGTTTCGTACTCGTTGTAGACGATGCCGAACCGTTGGCTGTACCCTTTGGCCCACTCAAAATTGTCCATAAACGACCAGACAAAATAACCAGCCAGGGGAACACCGTTCTGGATGGATTGGTGCGCGGCCGCGAAATGACTCTGCAAATAATCCAACCGCGCCTGATCCGGTACCCGGCCTGCCCCATCTGGCCCAGTGCTGTAACTGGCCCCATTCTCCGTCACATACAGCTTACGCGGTTGGTAGGCAAAGTGGAGCCGGTTGAGCAAATCGTACAACCCTGCGGATACACTTCCCAATCCATCTCCGTGCGCGGCAGGTCGGCTACCAGCGTGGCGGGCAGATTGTCCTGGGTTTGTTCGTCGCGTAGGACGGCGCGGGAGTAATAGTCCACCCCAAGAAATCCGTGGGTGCGGCGATGGCGGCCATGTCACCCGGCTGGATGAAGTTCAGGCCGTTGGGCAATGTCCTGAGCCGTGTAATCGGCCACCATATCGGCGGGATAATGACGGCCATAAACAGGGTCTACAAACCAGCGATTGAAGTACCCATCAAAGCGGCGGGCGGCTTCCTGGTCGGCGAAGCTGGCCGAGGCGGCGTAGGCTGGGGTGAAGTTGAGGGTGATGCCCACTTCCGCGCCAGGGCTGTTCTGGCGGATGACGGGTACAGCCAAACCGTGGAGAGCAAAACATGGTGCGCGGCCGCCAACGCCGCCGGTCATTCTGCCAACCTGGTGCATGTTCCCTATCTGGTGGCTGAGCAAACTGACACACCCAGGGTTCGTTGTGGGTAATCCAATGGCTTACCCGGTCGCCCAGGTGCGGGACATCAGATCGGCATATTCAACAAAGGCTTCGGCGGTACTGGTGGGCAGGCCAACCACCTTCATCTTGCAAGGCCTGGGGCAAATCCCAATGATACAAGGTAGCAAAGGGGGTAATGTTGGCGGCCAAAGACCATCTACCAGACGGCTATAGAAGTCGAGGCCGGGTTGGTTGACGCGGCCGCGGCCCATTGGCAACACTCGGGGCCAGCCGATAGAAAAGCGGTACGCCTGCATCCCCAGATCCTTCATCAACTGAATATCCTCTGACCAGCGGTGATAATGATCACAGGCCACGTCGCCCGTGTCGCCGTTGAGGACTTTGCCAGGGGTATGAGAGAACCGATCCCAGATGGATTCACCCTTGCCATCTTCGTTCCAGCCCCCTTCGATCTGGTAAGAGGCCGTGGCCGTCCCCCAGAGAAATTTGTCGGGAAAAGTGAGTTTTGTCATGTTGCTCCTTTAAGAATAACGAACCGCAGAGACGCGGAGAGCGCGGAGAAAAGAAATTTTGGTGGAAATTGAAGATTAGGGGAATGTCTCACGCGAAGGCGCAAAGACGCATAAAGAAGAACTTAGCGAACTTTGCACCTTGACGTGAGCTTTTTTCATCAAACGGTTTTTTCTGTGAATCTCTGTGCCTTCGCCTCTGTGATCTCTGTGTAACTTCTTTTGAAATTTTATTTCAAGCCATAACCAAACGGGTACAAGGGCGCGTCGTCGCCACTGGTAGGCAGGTTGGTGAAGTCGAAGGGTAGCTGGCTGACGCTACGGGGCCAGGTGTAGGGCAGGGTTCCCGTGAAAGGATAGGCGCCAAACAGCACATCGGCTACGCCACCCCCCTCCGTGCCAGGGAGCCAGGCCGCGACCACAGCATCCCATTCGGGCAGATAGTCCGTAATGATGATGGGCCGCCCGCTGATGATGATGACGATGAGTTGGTTGACCCGCGGCCGCAAATTTGCCAACATGGCTAAATCCTCAGTCGGTAGCGTCAGGTCTCCGTCATCACCTGGCCCCTCAGCATAAGGGCGTTCGCCAACGACGGCAATGCCTACCTCAGCGATGAGCGGCGAGCCGTCTTCGTTGGTGAAAGGATCAAAGTTGCCAAATTTGTTGTAGTGAATGGCCGTGTTTGCCGAAACGGCATTGTCAATGCCTGCCAAAATGGTGGTGCCGGGGTTAGCGTTGTTGGTTGTACCCTGCCATTCCAAAGTCCAACCACCTGACTGAATACCGATATTGTCCGCGGCCGCGCCCGCCACAAAATCGTGCTCACCTCATCACTCAAAGGTAGGACATCCCCTTCATTCTGCAACAACACCAAAGATTGCCGCACCGCTTCACGCGCCAGTTCCCGATGCGCCTCAGACCCCACCAGCGGGAGCAACTCTTCTTGGGCCAACGGATGCTCAAACAGCCCCAATTGGAATTTCACCGTCAGAATGCGGCGTACCGCATCGTCAATCCGGGCCTGGGACACGTCCCCATTCGTCACCGCCTGGGTGGCCGTGGCAATAAACCCCACTGTGTCATAAGGAACCATGATCATGTCCAGGCCAGCATTAAGTGAGGTCACGACCTGATCATAATAACTGCCCGGCATCTGATCAATCGCTTGCCAATCAGACACGATGAAACCACTAAATCCTAGTTCCTCTTGAGCACATCATTGATGAGATAACTCTGGCCGTGCATCTTGTGTGCTGACCAGCTACTGTAAGAAATCATGATGCTCAGGGCACCATTTTCAATCGTGGCCTGATAGGGGGGCAAATGGATGGCCCGCAGAGTGGCTTCGTCAACCTGGGTCACACCCTGATCAATGCGGTAGTCACCCGTGGTGGAGCTACCCCAGGCTGTACCCCCATCACCGATGTAATGTTTGGGTGTACCAATGACCCAAACTCCTTCGCTCACGGGTGTTTGTAGCCCTTGCAGGTAGGCGGTGCTGAGTTGTGTCACCAGAGCGGTATTTTCGCTGTACCCTTAGTAGGTGCGGCCCCAGCGGATATCTTGAGGCACGGCCACACAACCGGGGCATAGTTCCAATAAATGCCCGTGGCCGCCATTTCACAGCGGTCATCTGCTCCAATTTGTTGCACTAACTCTGGGTTGCCGGTGGCGCCCAGGCCAATGTTGTGGGGAAATGGTAGCGCTGCGCAGATTGCCATGCCCATGCACGGCATCCACGCCATAGATAATGGGGATAGCCAGGGGAGTTTCTAACGCGGCCGCTTGAAACGCGTTAACCATCGCCGCCCAGCCTTGCGGGGTATTATCGTTGGGAGAACCCCCGCCCCCGCTCAACACACCACCTAACAAATAGGTCGTGACATCATCGGGGCGCAGGCTGTTCTTCGATGAGGGTCATCTGGCCGATTTTTCGGCCAGGGTCATACGGCTGAGTAAATCTTCAACACGAGCGGGAATGGGCGCGGCCGCGTCCCGGTAGAGTGGCTCATCCGAGTCAGGTAACTCCGTGGTAGGTGTTGGGCGGGTTGCCGCATCTCCTGATACCGCAACCGTGGTCGTAGCAACACTGACATTCTCACTCTTGGTACAAGCTACCAACCCTACCAGAACCACCAACAGCCACAGAAGCCGTTTGAATGATGTAGCCATTATTTTTCGACACCGGTGATGACAATACCCTGGACAAAGAACCGCTGAGCCAGGATGAACAATATCAACGGCGCAATCATCGCCATCAACGCGCCCGCCTGAATCAGTTGCGGCCGCTGCCCATAAATCCCATTAAACGTAGACAACGCCACCGAAATCGGCCAGGCATCCCGATTCGTAGACAGGTAAATCAACGGCCCAAAAAAGTCATTCCACGAATACACAATGTGAAACACCGTCACCGCCAACAACACCGGATACGACTGCGGAATAATCACCTGCCACAAAATCTGCCACGGCCCCGCCCCATCTATCGCCGCCGCCTCATCCAACTCCCGCGGCAACGTCATAAAATATTGCCGAATCAAAAACACATTGTACGCATTGGCAAAATACGCCGGCACCATCAGCGGCAACCACGTCCCCACCCAACCTATCTTCTGGAAAAAGGTATACGTCGGAATCACCGTCACAAACGCCGGCAAAAAGATGGTCGAAATCAACACCACAAACAAAAAGTCCCGCCCCGGAAACCGGAACCGGGCAAACCCATACGCCACCAGGGTGCAAGAAATCAACGTGCCAATCAAGGTCGAAATCGCATAAAAAGTCGTGTTGCCCATCAGCCGAGGAAATTCAATCGTCTCCCACACCTCAATGTAATTCTGCCAGGTCGGCGAAAATTGCCACGGCCGCTCCAACGCCCGCCAGGACACGGCACAGGTGAACTCTCCCCGCTCCAGGTTGTCCGGGTCCACAAACGTGCTCTCCCGGGTCCCCTTCTTCACAATCGCCAACTCTTGCTCCCTAGCCTCTGCCTCGCTCCCCTGGCAACTCACCCAAGGGCACGGTGAAGATTTCCACCTGTTTGTCGTTGTATTCATACATCGCTGGCCGCGCGGGCCAGATGGGTGCCCCAATGATGGAGATCTGGTCCTGGGTCTTGAGCGAAGTAAAGACCATAAAGGCAAACGGAGACAAAAACAGAAACAAGATCGCCATCGTAAAAACGGTGATGCTTATGATTTTGACGTGCAGGCGTAGGCTTGACCAGCTTTTTGATTTCATGGGAACACATCCTTAGGATCGGCTTTCGCCAGCGTAATAAACCCAATAACGGGCGGTGCCAAATAAAAACAGGGTCGCCACCAGGATGATGACGAACAATAACCAGGCCATCGCCGACCCGTAGGACATGTTCTGGAAGGTGAAGAAGGTCCGGTACAGGTACAGGTTATAGAACATGGTCGCCCCACCCGGTCGCCCCGTACCGTTGTTGACCACCAGCGGCACCAGGAAATATTGGAATAACCCCACCATGCTCAAGGTCACGTTGTAGAAGATGACGGGGATATCATGGGGAAGGTGACGTTGCGGAACGATTGCCAGGTGTTGGCTCCGTCTACTTTGGCCGCATCATACAGCTCGGTGGGCACCGATTGTAACCCCGCCAGCATAATCAAAATGGCGTTGCCGATGCCCCAAATACCCATGATGACGTAGGTGGGATACACCCAGTTGATGTCGTTGGCCCAGTTGGGCACGTTTTCGCGGGCCATCCCCAGGCTCATCAAGGCCCGGTTTATCCAGCCGCTTTCGGCGTTGAGCATGCCCCCCACAAAAACATGGCCGCGATGAACGGCACGATGTAGGGCATGTAGAACAGGCTACGGAAGACCATGCCCTCTCAGGTTGGGGTTGTTGAGCAGGAGCGCCACCCCAACGGGGCCAGGATGCCCACGGGCAGGGCGATGAGGCCAAAGCGCACGGTTATCCACAAGGAGCCGCGGGTGCCCCCTTCGCCGGTCCATATCTGCGGGTCGCTGAATAGCCGGGCGTAGTTGTCTAGCCCCACAAATTCGGGGGTGCTCAAGATGCCATCGGTGATGCGCAAGTCCATGAAGCTGAAGATGAGGCTGGCGATGATGGGCAGGAAGGTGAAGGCGATAAAGCCGATGATCCAGGGGGCCAGGAAGGTCAGTCCTGCTTTCATCTCTCGCCAGGCGATGGGCGACATGTTGCGGATGGCTTTGAGGGACGGTAATCTGAAAGCCGCCCGGTTGAGTTGGTCTAACATCGGCGCTCCTCCTCTTTTTGGGCAAGACCTGACAGGTTTTCCCCAACCTGTCAGGTCTTGTTATCTCTTAGCGCCAGAGTTCGGAGTGAAAGGGGGTAGTTAACCTACCCCCTCTGCTCCTACTCTAGCTCTAGCTCTAGCTATTTATTGTAGATGATGGTCAGGTCGTCCTGCAATTTCTGGAATTCGGCTTCGTAGTCCAGGTCTTCGGTGTTGGTCAGCAGGTCACCAAAGGTCTGGATGCGGGCGAAGGCTTCGTTCCAGTTGGGCAGGTATTGTTCGGCACTGGGGGTGTCGGGATAGGCCAGACCCTGGATGAAGACGTCCCAGCTTTCGGCGGTCACGAACGGGTAGTCGGTGGACTTGACTTCGAAGAAGGCGTCGGTCTTGGTGGCGATGGCGGGCATGGCCCCGTAGATGGGCAGGAGTTTGTCACCGCCGGTGGTGATGAGGTAGCTCAAAACGGTGAAGGCTTCGGCGGGTTTTTGGTTCCTTTCCAGATGCGGAAGGTGTCGGCGTCTATGCGGCCGTGAACCTGGCCGTCAGCGCTCATGGGCTGGATGCCCAGTTGGAATTCGAAGCCCGCATCGCGGAATTCGGCCAGGCAGCAGGTGTACCAGGTTTGGGTCAGACCCATGGCGGCTTTGCCGGTGTTGAAGATGTTGCCGTTGCCGAATTCGGGCGCACCGGACAGGGGGCCGGTGGCCATGAAGGGTTGTTCGCCCCACATGGCTTCGTGGTACCATTGCCAGGCGTCTTTCCAGGTGTCGGGGATGGCGGAGACGTAGCTGCCTTTGGTGTCGCCTTCAAAGATGGGGGCGGCCCCGAAGAAGGTGGCGATGGAGTTGGGGTGTTGCCATTGGGGGCTGTAGCCGACCTGGACGATTTGGTTGCGGTCGAATCCTTCTTCGGTGGCGTTGACGCCGTTGACGTCTATGGTCAGCCGTTTGGCGATTTCGGTGACGGTGTCCCAGTTCCAATCTACCATCTCGCCATCGAGTTCATATTGTTCGCCGTAGACCTGGGGCGGATAAGCCAGACCCACTTCGTCGAACATGGCCGGAATGAAGTACATGGCCCCGGGGAAGACAGCGAAGGGTAGGCCTACTTGTCCTTCTTCGGTCTGGTAGAATTCGACAAGGGCCGGGTCGAAGACGGAGAGATCGAAGTTGGATGATTCGATGTAGGGGCCGATGTCGAGCCATTGGCCGTAGAAGGCGTTGGAGCCACCCCAGCCGACGGGGCCGATGATGTCGGGGCCACTGCCGGAAGCGATTTGGGTGGCCAGGGTGTCGCGGGCGCTGTCGTAGGGCACGATCTCCAGAACGAGTTCGATGCCGTCCTGGGAAGCGTTGAAGTCGGCCACGACTTCTTCTTGGACGGCCACTTGTTCGGGGTTGGTCCCGGTGCCTAAGCCGACGAACCAGCGGATTTGCACTTTGTCGCTGCTCGGTTCGGCGGTGTCGTCTTCCGCGGCCGCGTCGTTCTCTTCGACAACCGTGTTATTTTCTACTACCGCATTGTTCCCATCGTTGGCGGTGTTGTCCGCCGTGTTGTTGTTACTACCACTCGTCCCACCACATGCAACGAGGATCAGCGAGGCAACGATCAATAGACACAAAATATAGGTTAGCTTCTTCATGGAACTCTCCTCCAAAGGGAATAATTGGGTTTTCTTCATGCACGAAACAACAACTCACTCGGTGTCAGGGCTGTCTTCACCTCCTTTCAGGGCAAATCAGGCTGATCATGACAGCCACAAGAATGGCGAATGATCATCTCTGTGGCATGAACGGTTGCCAGTTCAGGCATTTCGCCCTCTAGCAAACGGAATAAATGTTGGGCAGCAGAACGACCCACCTCTTCTGTGGGGGCACGCACGGTTGTGAGTGGTGGCGTAAGAAAGGGAGCCATACGCGAATCATCAAACCCAACCACAGCTACATCCTGCGGAATACGAAGCCCAGCTTCACGTAAGGCATCATAGATACCAATGGCTGCATCATCATCCCCAGCAAATACAGCATCAAAATCGGGGTGATTAGGGTTTGCCAGGAATGTTTTCAGCGCGTTGTAGGCTTTTTCACGCTCAAAAGAACCTTGCAAAACCAACGCTTCATCAAAAGGCAAGCCATGATCAGCCAGGGCCGCTTTGTAACCTACCTCGCGCCAATAAGAATCTTCCTGGCGTGAGGGGCCGCGCATCAAAATAATGCGGCCGCAACCATGAACGGTTATCAAATGATCCACTAACTTACGTGAAGCTGCTTTGTTTTCTACCGTGACAAAGGGGATGCTAAGGTCAGGCAAAGGGGTCTTGTGAATCAAGACTAAGGGCAGATGGCGATTATGGAACTGGGCAATTCGCTCATCGGTCAGGCTATCAGCAAAAACGAGCAACCCATCCGTATTATGTGTGCCTAGAGGAAACTGAACCTCATTGTGACTATCGGCACGATGGGTTGCCACCAAAAGGTTGTAACCACGCTCACTCACAACGCCTTCTATACCCGCCAACAAGGGGGCAAAAAAATCGTTGTGCAGATTGGTCAACAAGAGACCAATCGTATGTTTTTTACCCAGGGCAAGCTGGCGGGCAGTCGCCTCAGGCACATAATCTAGCGTTTCCATCACCTGCTGAATGCGCTGGGAGAGCGTATCAGACACAGGCGCGTTTTGGTTGAGGTAGCGACTTACAGTGGCAACGGAGACTCCTGCCTGGCGTGCAACATCTCGAATGGTGACAGAGGATGAGCGTTTCGTCATGGTGAAGTAACCGGTTACATGGATTATGGCATATTCATTTCGGGCCGTCAAAAAGTCAAAAAATGGGCGATTGCCAGCTTTTGCCAAAATGCCGGAATTTTTTTTTGCCGCGTTATTGACACCATTGGAACGAATTTTCATTTCGTTGTTCGTGCCCATTCGCGCCGGTTTTCTCGTCAATCACCCCTGTTGGCTCATGGGCTGATGATGAATAACGAGATGGATTGGGCTGGCAAGGTGAGTAATCCATCCGTTGGGAAGGTAAACAGGCTGGCTGATTCGGGAGTTTGTGTCTGATCGAGACGCCATAACTCGGCCTGGGCGGGTATGGCTCCTAGCACTTGAAGGGTGGCCTGTTTTTCGGTATCGGCCAGGTTGTTGATGATGATGGTGAGGGTGCCGTCGGGGCGCGCGGCCGCAAAAACAGACACATCTTCCACCCCAGAAGCCGCATGGACCAGTTCATCCCCAAACTGGCGATAGAGTTGATAAACATGGTAACTGGGCCGCAACTCCGATGGGCCAATCAAACCCCAACCGCCCTGCCCCCCTTTCGATGTTAGCATCCAATGGTTCACCATGAACACATCTTGCATCATTAACTGACCAAACATCTCGCTGACCCAGATGGCGTTGTAATGGGAATCAGGTGTGGCTTCCCCACCTACCGCCTGGTTGTAGTGGGTATTGACCTCAGTGATGGCGATAGGAATGTCTCGCCCCGTATACTGTTCGATCAAACTACGCAGATAAGGAATCGTTTTCGCCCATTCCTGGCTGTGCTGGCGTAAATCGGCAATGGTGACATTATCGTCGTTGCTACGGGGGAACGGGTAGCGATGAAAGGTAACGACATCCACCAAATCGCCGTTGGCCTTGAGGAACTCGATCATCCAGTCACGGCCAGAGGAATCTTTGGGGTTAAAGTTATTATCAAAGTTGAACTGATGGATTTCTGGCCCCAGTAGTTTAATGGTGGGGTCTACGGCTTTCATGGCCTCGGCCATGGCCCGCCATTCCGCATTAAATTGCACCGTGTCGTAATCATCGGCGCGGCCCACCGCCCGTAATTCGGCGGCAAACAGGGTGGGTTCATTGCCAATGGTCCAGTGGACCACCCCGTACTGTTTTTCAATGTTGACGTAGCGCACGAGCGCGGCCGCGTCCTCTGGCGACCCCTCTCTCAAGCGCACCGAAATGGTAGGGATGGCTCCCACCTGTTCACAAAAAGCGATAAACGGGTCAATGTGATACGGTTTTAGATCGTTTCTATCGCCCCAGGCCCCACCGGGGAAACGAATGGCTTCAACCCCTGAATCATAAGCCGCGGGCAGCATATCTACCGATACGGCTACCCATGGCCCATAGTTTGAGCCTAAAAAATAGGGGCTAATCGGCCCTAGCGCGGCCGCGGGTTCAACCTGCAACACGCCCGGCGCAGGCGGGGCGATGGGTGTCGGTGTTTCTGGGGGTGTTGTGGCTGTGGGTGAGGCTGATGGCTGGCTACAGGCGACCAGCACAAGACACAAGAGGAAAAACCAGCGTCGTTTGCTAAACATAGGTGTACCTTCCTTTCGTGAAACCGGTTACATCCTAGTTTATCCTGCTTATGTTATAATTCCAAGCAACCGACAATGCTCTACAAGGTGATTGCATACTCGGTTTCGTCCGCTTGACGCGAGGCGTTAAAACGCCCCGCTGGTAACAAAAACACGTTGAAACGTGTTGGCTGAACGGCTTGAGTGCGTTTTCAACGCACTTTTTCTATCAGTCGTGGATTTCAATCCACGGCTCGGGTAGCAAAAGTTTAGTATGCAATCGCCCTACAATGCTCTACAAGGTAATATCGAATATGAAAAATCCCCTGCTTCTACCCCTGATCGCCCTGTTCGTTACGCTGATCGTCTCTTGTGCTACCGAAGAACCAGCTAACACACCGGAACCAACCCTCACCGCCGTACCTACGGCTACCACCGTGCCAGAGCCGCCTTTCCGGGTGGTGGCTTATACCACCGCCAGCATTGTGCCGGAACTGATCCCCTATGACCGCCTGACCCATATCAT
Source organism: Candidatus Trichofilum aggregatum (assembly GCA_016716885.1). Taxonomy (GTDB): domain Bacteria; phylum Chloroflexota; class Anaerolineae; order Promineifilales; family Promineifilaceae; genus Trichofilum; species Trichofilum aggregatum. The sequence continues at coordinate 113,307 of JADJUV010000010.1, forward strand.
TTACGCCTTCCTCATCCCCAACGCGGATGGCACGTTTGCCCCTCTGGCTAACACCTGGAAGATCAAGGAGATTGTGACCCGCGGCCGCGAGGCCAATGTCCAGGTTCTCATTGCCGTAGGGGGCTGGGGCTGGGATGAACAATTTGAAACGATGGCCGCCAATCCTGAGTATCGGGCCACCTTTGTGCAAAACCTGAGCCAGTTTGTGGATGAATATGGGCTGGATGGCGTAGACATGGACTGGGAATATCCCGATCCGGGCCAGTCCGGGCAAAATTTCCTGGCCCTCATCCGGGAATTACGTCAGGCTATGCCCGACATAACCCTGACGACGGCAGTAGTCAGTTATGGTGGAACGGGTGACGGGATTGTCAGCGACTCCTTTGAACTGTTTGATTTTGTGAATGTGATGACGTATGACGGGCCGGATCATGGCACCATGACCCAGTTCACAGCGGGGCTAGATTATTGGGGACAGCGAGGTTTGCCGCCGGAAAAAATGGTAATGGGGCTACCTTTTTACGCCCGCCCCGGTGAGACAATTTACCGCAACATTGTGGCTGAAAACCCCCAGGCCGCCTACACCGACACTGTCGAACTGAACGGCGCGCCCATTTTTTACAATGGCATCCCCACCGTGCAAACAAAAACCCGCCTGGCGATGGAACAGGCGGGGGGCATTATGTTCTGGACACTGGATCAGGACACACTCGATGAGCTTTCTTTGCTCCAAGCGATTGATGAAGTGGTCAATGAACCCTAACCTGAACAAAAGCAGGTTTTGCCACGAATTAAAAGCAGACCGCCCGGCCGAAATTGGCCGGGCTATGATCAAAGCCGTTGGCCTGGCGTTTTGGCGTAGGGCTTGGTAGTTTGGCGGTCTGACCGCCGGGCGGGCTAACTTACCAACTAAAAATAAAATTCGTGTCAATTCGTGAAATTCGTGGCTGATCTTCTTCTTCGTAGGGGGGTTCTAGCCTGCCCACATATCAAACATATACATGGTTGCCATAATGCCCATGACCAACACGCTGGCAAGGGTCCAGAGGCGGTCGAAGGCGGGTTTTTCGCCTAAGCGACTGAGGAACAGAAAAACAGGCGGTGCGCCCAGGACGTAGCGGTGCATACCCTGGGCCGGGCCGCTGGTGAAGGAGAGAAAAACCACCAGCAAGCCAAATATCGCCAGGTCAGGATGACGGCGCAGTCCGGCGATGCAGGCGGTAAAGGCTAAGATAATGGCACTAAACTCGACGGCGTAGTACGCGGCCGCGTTCAGATTACTGCCCCATAAACTACGAAACGCCTCAGACCAGGCCACAAAGGTATACCCCAACGAGAGAAACCCTCGCCCAAAAAACTCTTCCTCAACCCGGCTAAAAGCCAGCCCGTAGTAAGAAACCCGCCACAACATAAAAGCCAGCACCGGAGCCAATACCATCAACGCATGACCCATCGCTTTCCAGGGCAAGCCGTGGAAATAGAGTTGTCGCCAGCCCAGGTCTAGCTCTAGCCACTCCCCTTCACGCACCCAGGAGATGAGAATGGGCACAACCAGGACGACACCCACCGCCCGGGTAAAGGTAGCCAGAATCGCGAACAAGACAGCCCAGGGCACGCGGCCGCGGCGCAACATCAGCAAACTCGTAAACGCCAACCCCACAAACAACCCTTCCGTATAAATCTGCGCCAGGAAAAAGCCACTGGGAAAAATAAGCAGATAAAACGCCGCCCGTACACCCCCCTCATCCCCCAACTCCGTTCGTGCCAGTTCAAAAAGGGCCAACATCGCCGCCAGCGCTCCCCCCGTCGAAATGATCACCCCGGCTAATGTCGCCGTGGCAATCACATTCATGCCCAGAATCGAAAGCGGCACGGACAACACGCGGATGAGCAGGGGGTAAAGCGGGAAAAAAGCATAACTAAGTGAGATGCCTGGCCGCGCACTCACATTACCCGGCACCACAAAAGGCCAAAACCCACCCCCCGTCGAAACCACCGATTCACCCACCCGATTAATATTGGGGTCTTCATAACCACCAATGGCAATCGCCAGATAATACTCAGAGTCCCAGGCGACGTGGCGGTTCAGAAATGGCTCATTCAAGTAAATTTTGCCCGCCTGACTCCCTGGTCTGGTTTCCGTAGCTGTCCACGCCAGGGCGTAGTCAGGGGGTTGCACTTTATAACGGGCCGGTAGCAATATCTGATACCCCAGCATAATGACAACCCAGCCAGCCCAAATAGCCACAATGGTACGTTTTGATGGTTTGGCTAACATGATTTAATCCTTTTCCATACCCGTGATGACCACGCCACGCATAAAAAACCGTTGCGCAAGTAAAAGCACAATCACCGGCACAATCATAATCAACAAGGCACTGGCCTGAAGCTGATTTTGCACGGGCGACAACGACTGAAAATTCTGGATACCAAAGGACACTGGGGCCAGATCGCGGCGGGTGCTGAGGTAAAGCGATACCTGACGTGTCTCGTTCCAAATGTAAAAGAAGTGCAACAGAGAAACGGTAATCACCACCGGCCACGATTGGGGCAGAACCACCGAGAACAGGGTGCGAATAGGGCCAGCACCGTCGAGGGTAGCCGCTTCTTCCAGCTCTTTGGGAATGCTCTTGAAATTTTGCCGTAGCAAGAAAATGTAAACGGCGTTGCCAAAGAAGAAGGGCATTAAAACCGGCAACCAGGAACCTTCCCAGCCCAAGATGCGGACAAAAAAGAAGTAGGTGGGGATGAGGGTTACTTTCTCAGGGATGAGAATGGTGGCAATCATCAGGTAGAAAAGCAGATTGCCACCCGGTAAGGGGAAACGGGCAAAACCATAAGCCACGATAATGGACGAAAATAGCACCCCAATTTCGCTGATCAGAGCTATCACCAGGGTGTTACGCACCATTTGCGGCAGGCGCAGGGATTCAAAAAGAACCTTAAAATTGTCGGTGGTCATGTGGAAACGATAGACACCCACCAGCGCCCGCCAGTTGCCTTCCCAGGTAATGAGACCCGCCTCGGGGTTAGCGGGGTCCACAAATTGGCTGGAAGTGCGACCGGGTGTGACCAGGGCCAGCGGCCGCGACCCGGTTTCCCCCATCGGCACATCATAAACCATGTACTCCTTGCCCTCATACTCAAACCGCACCTGCCGCGACGGATACGGTGGCGCATTGCGATCCCGTAGCTGGATGCTCTCCATGAAGGAGGCCGTCACCATGTACAGGGTGGGGAAAAGGTAGATGAACAAAATGGAGAACACCAGCAAGTTGAAAAGACCCGTGCCAAACAGTTCCCAACGCTGGACGCTAAAATAGTTGCGCGGCGCCAGCCAATTGCGCCTTGTTTCTGGACTTTGCATGATTACACATCCCGATCCGGGTAGTACACCCAGTAGCGTGAAGAGCCAAACAACGCCACGATGACCACCATAACAAGCACAAAGAAAAACCAGGCCAGACTGGCCGCATAACCCAACTCCCATTCCTCGAATAACCAGTAGGAAATATACCCATCAAAGGGGGAGCTACTCCCGCTGAACAAATTACCCCGATCCAGCAGAATGACCCCACCAAACACGGCAATCAGGTTAATGATCAGGGAGAAGAAAATGGCCGGAGAAATCATAGGCAAGGTGATGCGGAAAAAAGCGCACCATCGGCCCGGCCCCATCCACACGGGCCGCTTCCATAATCTCGTCAGAAATGCCTTGCATAGCCCCCAGGATAATCAACATGCCCGGCCCAATAGACCACAAGGAGTTGATAGTGAACAAGAGAGCGATGGCGGCATCGGAAAAAACATTGTTGAAGCCCGCCAAACCTAACGGTTGTAGGATGAACCGGTTAAGCCAGCCGGTGTTGGGGTCCACAAAACCAAACCACATAAGACCGATGGCCACGCTGGGGATGATGCTGGGTAGGAAGAACAGGGTACGGATGGGGGTGGAACCAGCCAACCGGCGGCTATTGAGCAGGGCCGCCAGTAAGATGGAACTCACAATTTGTAAGGGAATGGTGGTAATCGCCATGCTGATAGTGGCAAACAGCAGATAACCCACCGCCTGATCCTGAAACAGTCGGCTGTAGTTTTCCAAGCCGATGAAACGGGTGGCCTCTGGCTCAATCAGGTAGAAATCGGTAAAGGAGAGAACCAGGGAAGCCAGGATAGGCAGAAGTTTGAAAAGGAGAAAGCCGATGAGCCAGGGAGAAATAAGCAGAAGGCCCAGGGTCTTGTCGTAGCGCCAGCGGAAACGGGGGCGGGTTTTGTTCATATCAAGAGCCTCGCAGAAGTTACACAGAGAACACAGAGAGAAAGGCACAGAGATTCACAAAGAAAAGCGCAATGATGACATAGTTCAGAACGCGGAGAATCTTCTTGTCCATGGTAGGTCTGGCAAAGGCTGTGTTTCAAAGGAGTTGAATAATTAATTGGTGAACTGTTGAATGGGTGAATGGTTAATGAAGCGGTAGACGCCTCCCCTCGTTAATCATTCAACAATTCACGAATTCACCGATTAATTATTTTCTTCCTCCCAACCAAAACGGTGAGCTTCATTTCGGTTGATCGTCTCTACAGATGCTCACTGGGCAACCGGTTTAAGCGTAGGTGTCGTACAGGGAATGGACGCGTAGAGCGTTTTGGATGGCGGTTTTGTCCATGCCGGGTTGGTTAAGGCTGAAGGCGACGGTGTGGCTATGGCCCGGCTGGAGATGGAAGAAGCCATCGGCAACCTGCACAGCATCATCACTGGTTTCTAGCCACACCCAGAGGGCGGCTTTGTCGCTGGAGAGGGTCACGCGGCCCCTCCCCTTCCCCCTCATCCATCTCCACGTCCCACTTAATCACTGGCCGGGCCAGCCCCAAATGTTTGGGCCGACCAAACAGGGCCAGGTTGGTGGACACAGCCACCCCCGCCACTTTCAGGGTCAGCCAGACCAGCAGATTACGCGATCCATATTGAGCCAACGCGGCCGCGAAATCCAATGTCGTCAGGTGCGTGTTTTGGTTGGCGGGGAACGCGGCCGCGATCTCACCCCCATCCACCCGTTCCCCCTGCGCCGTGGTCACCACCCATTCAACCACCCCATCCACCACGTCCAGCTTGTCGCTGGTCACATGCACCGCTACCTGCCCCGTCGCCGGATCCGCCACCGCCGAAACCAGCAGGGGGGCAAAGAAATGGCGGGCCATGTGGTGCAGGGCTTTCCAGCGGCCATCATAATCCAGCGACGACCAACTGGCTACCGGCCAACAATCATTTAACTGCCAATACAACGTGCCCATCCCGCGTGGCATGGTGCGCCGCCAATGCTCCACGGCATGTTTAATCGCCATCCCCTGCAAAATCTGGCTGAGCCACAGGGTCATGTCAAACGACGTGGGCAGGCGGAACCAGTCCAGCAGGTAGTGCATGATGCGGCTGTTGCCGTTGTCACTGCGCTGGTGAAGCTCCATGATGTAGCTGGTGATGTTTTCGTCTTCCGGCTCGGTGTAGGTGCGTACCATTTGCGGTTCGGGGAAGGATTGGAAGCCGAATTCGCTGTTAAAGCGATGGAAACAGGTGTAATAAAACTCAAACGGCTGTAGCCCGTGCCACACATCCCAAATGTGGGCGTCACCCCAGCGCGGATCATTAAAATGGTAGCGGTTCTCGTAGGGGGTGTGTGGGCTACCGGGCCAATAATCGGTTTGCGGCGCCAGTTCGGCGGCCAGTTCGGCCAGGCGATGATCGAACAGTTTGCTGTAGTCGGCCCAACTCATGGCGTGGTCAGACCAGGTTTCGCCCACCAGCCCTTGCTCCAGTTCGTTGTTGCCACACCAGAGAGCCAACGAGGCATGGTGACGCAAACGGCGGAAGTTCTCGATGGCCTCTTGTTCGACGTTTTGCATGAAGGCTTCGTCAAAGGTGGGGTAGGTGGCGCAGGCAAACATAAAATCTTGCCACAGACAGATGCCCAGTTCGTCGCACTGGTCGTAGAAAATGGTCTGCTCGTAAATGCCCCCACCCCACACCCGGAGCATGTTCATGTTCGCGGCCGCGGCCGCATCCAACAGTTGTTTATACCGTTCATCCGTCAGCCGGGTAACCAACGCATCCGCCGGAATCCAGTTGGCCCCTTTGGCAAAAAAGGGCACATCATTACAGGCAAAGTGGAAGCTCTCGCCCCACTCGTCTTTTTGGCGCACCAGCCGCAACGTCCGCAAACCGATGCGCCTTTCCCACCTGTCCAGCGGCTGATCCGCTTCGTCCAACAAGGTGACGGTGACGGTGTACAACGGCTGTGTACCCAGGCCGTTGGGCCACCACAGTTCCGGGTTGGTGACGACCAGCGTCGCTGTGCCGCTGGCATCCACCAGGTTGATCGTCTGCGCGGCGATGGGTTGCCCGGCGAATGTGACCTGGCAGATGGCTTTGAGGGGCGCGGCCGCGCTCTGTTCCGCTGTTACCTGGCACGTCAACGTGACTTGACCCGACTCCGCATGGTCTTGAGCGACATAAACATCGGCCAGCCGCGCCGTATCCAGGGCCACCAGGGTGATGTCACGCCAGATGCCACACGTCACCAACATTGGCCCCCAGTCCCAGCCAAAATTGCATTGGGATTTCCGCACGTAGTTGCCGCCGGGCAATTTGTGGCTTTCGGTGCTCCAGCTATGGATGTACCGCTCGGCCAGTTTGGCCTGCCCGTAGCGCAGGGCCGAATCAAACCGCACCACGATTTCGTTGTCGCCGGGGCGCAACAGGGGTTTGACCTCAAATTCCCAGGTGCGGAACATGTTGTCGGTCTGGCCGAGTTGGGTTCCGTTGAGCCAGAGGGTCGCCAGGGTGTCCAGCCCGGCACACTGGAGCAAAACCCGCTCGTGCTGAAGCAGGTCGGCGGCTACGGTGAAGGTGCGCCGGTAGACCCAATCCACCTCGCCAATCCACATGACCTGGTGTTCGTTGTCACGATAAAAGGGATCAGGAATGGCCGCGGCCGCGAGCAAATCCGTATGCACACATCCCGGAACCGTCGCCGCCAGCCACGCTTCATCAGCCTGGGTGGCCTGTTTTACCTGCCATTGCCCGTTTAATGTCACTGTTTGCATGTTGCTCCTCATGGGGTGATGATGAATGTCGAAGGTCATCCCAGGTTTGTAGTGACCGCTTTAGCGGGCTGGTGCTAGCCCGCTAAAGCGGTCACTACAAACCCGTTTTGCGGGACAACTCCTTCGTATTGGGTCACTTTCTCTCTATCTTAAACGCCATATCCGTCTGGAAATCGGGTAGGGTGATGAGGCAAGGTTGCCCGGCGGTGCAGGTTAGTTCCAGCGCATCCAGGTAAAGGCCCTGCCAGGTGTCATACGGGGTGATGGTGTAGGTTCCAGCGGCCAACCCCCGGATTTCTACCTCAACCCCCTGGTGCACGGTCGCGGCCGCGCGCACCGTCTCAATCGGTTGGCCTTCCAGGGCAAAATCCTGCACCCAAAACAGACCACCCATTTCCCCAGCCACGCCCCAGCCTCTCACCTCTGGCTCGCGGCTGATAATTTCCAGGGTCGCCGGATTCCACTCGGCCAGGGGCATGCCCGCCACAAACTGGGCCAGACGGCTCAGGTCGGCGTTCATCTCCTCAGATAAGCGCATCCAGGAACCGCCACTGTTCCATTCGGCGGGGGTCATGGCTGCCCCGCTGGCCAACGCGGCCCACAAGGCGTGATGGAACAATTCCGGGTAGTGGGTGTTGCCCTGAACGCCAAACTCACCCACCCAGTTGGGTTTGTCGGCCCGGTTGAACATGAGGTTAGTCCATTGGGCCAGGACCGCGGCCGCGCCCACCGCATCGTCGTCAAAATCGTACAGATGCACCTGCGGCGCATCCATCGCCAGATGGCCCGTTTCCCAGTCCACATCCCCAGACCGGCTGGCCGTGGTGGGGTGACGATAAGGATCATGGGCGACAAAATAGTCGTTGACCCGTCCGTGCCAGGGATCGGTTTGTTCGTAGGCGTTGGTGCCGTTGATCTCGGAGACGGTCTGCCACATGCCGATAGCCGGGCTGTATCCCCATCGGGCAATAATGTAGCGGTAGAAATTAGCTTGCCATTCCCAGGCTTCCTCAGAGGTGAAAAAGGTGTCCAGGTCGCCTAACTTGCTGAACCCGTTTGTGCCCCAGCGGCCATCGCCCCAATCATGGCTGTTATCACGCAGTTGCGGATGATCCCACACGGTGAAGATGAGGAAGATGCCTTCTTTTTCCGCATCTTTGACGATGACATCAATCAGGTTCAAATTGGAGATGGAATAATCATCGTAGCTCTGGTTAAGGGGCGAATTGGAATAAAGCGGCCACCAGACGACAAAGTTTTCGTTGGCCGCCTTCATGTTGTCGAACAGGCGCACCCCTTCTTCGGCGTCGAAGCCATCTATGAGAATGTTGAGGGCGTCGCAGTGGCCGATGCCATAAAACGGTGTGCCATCGTGGTGGACGAGGTAATGGCCGCTGTAGGCCGGGTTGACCTGGTTGCCGGGTTGGAGCCAACCGTGCAACTCGGAAGGGAGCACGGTGAAGGTTCCCTCAGAGGGTAGACTGCGGCCGCGGGCATCCGTGATGCTGAGTTGATACCGCCAGCCCCCTTCCTGAGACGGCGTAAACCGGACACGCCACGCCTCTTCCCCATCCCAAAAACCCGGCACCTTCATTTCGCTCCCATCCGGCCCTACAAAAATCGCCTCCAGACTGACCTCGCGGGCGTCATAAGGGTTGCGGTATTCAGCTTCTACTTCCAGGGTCATTTCCAGCGATTCGTAGCGGGGTAATTCGAGGCGATCCAGGGTTGCGACAGTTATTTTGGGCAGGTCGGGGATGGGGGTTGGGGAGGCCGGGGGCGTGGCCGTGGCCGGGAGTTCACGGTTACCACATGCAGTACTGAACGCGGCCGCGGCCATCAGCACCCCCACAATAACAATGATTCGCAGTTTGGCATTCATGGCTGCTTCCTCTGAAGTTCACTCACACAAAAGCGCAAAATAGAGACCCCAAGACGGCGTTCTTGTTCGTAGTGACGACTTTAGTCGGCTCGCCCGCTAAAGCGGTCACTACAAACATGACAACTTGAAACCTGAAACTTGAAACCTGAAACTCTCCCCCGCGCTTGCACCATCAACAGGTCATGTTATCATTTGACGCGCTAAGAAACCGGTTACATTATAACAGGCAACCCCTTAGCCAACATATTTTGGCGTTGCCCGTGTTGTCCATAAGGTAAAACAACTAGAGCTAGAGCTAGAGAGGAGAGCGAGAGAAAACAAGTCGGGAAAACCCTCTAGCTCTGGCTCTGAACTCTAAACTCAGGAAAATAATCTCTTGATGAAAAAGGCCATTCTCCTTCTTTGTATCCTCTGCCTGACGGCTTGTGGCTCTCTCGCCAGTGACCGGCGCACCGGCGTCACCAACGAACCCACACCGATTCCCACCAGTGTCGCGGCCGCACGCACCACCTACGAAGTCACTCGCGGTGATGTCATTTACGAAGTCGAAGCCTCCGGGCGGGTCACACCCGTGATTGAACAGGCGTTGGCCTTCAACTTGAACGGGGTGGTCAGCCAGGTGCATGTACAAACCGGTGACATCGTGCAAGCCGGTGAGGCCATCGCCGACCTGGATACCTCAGGCTGGCAAGGCGAGTTGGTGCTGGCCCAATCGGCCCTGGCCATTGCTCAGGGCCAGCTAGACGCCTCGCAACAGGTCATCAGTCTGGCCCGGCAAAATGCCGAGTTGCGCCGCGACCTGGCCCAGCTTGATCTGGATTTTGCCCTGGCCGAAGCGGGGGATAACCCCACCCCGGAACAGCAATACCAGATTGATCGGCTGACGATTTTGCGGGAGCTGGCCCAGTTGGATGTGGATGCGCTGGTGACCGACCTCGACCCGGAACTTCAGGCGGCGGTGGACGCGGCCGCGCTCCAGGTAGCCGAGCTAGAAAACACCATCGCCCAGGCCCATCTGGTAGCCCCTTTTGACGGCGAAATCTCCGCCCTGAGTGTATCTGAAGGCCGAGCCGTCAACGCCGGTCAGCCGGTGGGGGCGATTGCCGACCCCAGCCAGTTAGAAATAACCGTGACCTTACGCGACAACCAGCTACAAGAGTTAGCCGAGGGTTTACCCGTCGTGATTACCCCGGCCGGTAATCCAGGGGATGCCCTCATGGGCACGGTGCGTCGCCTGCCTTACCCATATGGCAGTGGCGGCGAAACCGCCATCGCCGATGCCGACCCCTCGACCCGCATTCAGTTTGATGACCTGATCGGCGCCCTCACTGCTTACGAACCGGGCGACCGGGTGAGCGTGAGTATTCTCGTCACCCAGCGACCAGGGGTGTTATGGCTACCCCCGGCGGCCATCCGCGACTTTAACGGGCGCAAATTTGTGGTGGTGCAGGTGGGTGACGTGCAACAACGGGTGGATGTGACCTTGGGCATTACTGGCCGCGGCCGCGTCGAAATTCTCACCGGTGTAGAAGAAGGGCAAATCATCGTCGGGCAGTAATTACAGCAAGCTAGAGCGAGAGCAAGAGCTAGAGTATTCCCCCTCTAGCTCTAGCTCTAGCCCTAACTCCCCCTCACCTATGTCACTCTTCTACCGCCTTCGCGCCATCTTCACCATCACCTTCAAGCGGCTCTATGCCCAACGAAGCCTGTCCCTGGTCACTCTGCTGGGGCTGACCACGGCCGTGGCCCTCATCATGACCATTCCTCTCTATGCCGATGCGGTTTATTTCCGCATTTTGCAGGAAGAGCTAAGCACCAATGCCGAACGCGGCCGCAGACCCCCCTTCGCTTATCTGTACGATTATGTCGGTTCATGGGCCGGGCCGTTGCAGTGGGAAGACATTCAACCGGTTGATGATTACCTGACTAACCAGGGAGCACGGGCGTTGGGTTTACCCGCCCAACTCACGGTGCGCCACCTGGAATCCGAACGGTTTAAGCTGTTTCCCGCCAGCACCAGTAATTACGCCGACGATACCGGCTCACTGGGCCTCTTCTATTTTGCGACTACCACCGGCATTAGTGATTACATTTCGCTACGCGAAGGCCAGTTCCCCGCCCCCGCCGATCCCTCGCCTGACAGCACCATTGAGGTGCTAATTTCCGAAACCTTCGCCAACGAGTCCGGTTTGCAGGTCGGTGATCCGCTCATCGCCTATGATTTTGTCCTGGACACGCTCAACCCACGAGAAACGTCCGTGCGCGTGGCGGGCATCTGGCAGGCCAACGACACCAGCGACGATTTTTGGTTTTTCACTCCCCAGACCTTTGACGATTTACTGCTCGTCCCTGAAGCCACCTTTAGCCAGCGGCTCAGCCCGGTTTTTAACAACGAAATCACCCGCGCCGTCTGGTATCTTGTGCTGGATGGCAGTGGTGTCAACACCACCAACGCTGATGCCCTGGCCGCCCGCTCTTTTCAGGTGGAACGGCGCACCACCACCCTTCTGGCAAATCTGAGCAATAGCCTTTCCCCCGCTGGTGGCCTAAGCCGTTACCGCGCCGCCACCCAGCAGTTGACCGTGCTCCTTTCCGCCTTTAATGTGCCCGTTATTGGCCTCATTCTGGCCTTTATTGGCCTGATTGTCGGGTTGGCTGTGAATCAGCGGCGCAATGAGATTGCCGTGATTCGTAGCCGGGGGGGAACGCCCTCGCAGGTGATGGGGTTTGCCTTGTTAGAAGGGTTGATACTGGGGGTCGTCTCTATCGTTTTGGGCACACTCCTGGCCCTGGCCATTACCCAACTCATGGGTAAATCACGCAGTTTCCTGGACTTCTCGGCCCCCGCCGATTTGCGGGTGGCCCTGACGCCCAATGCCTGGCAGGCCGCTCTCGTGGCGGTGGTTTTAGCCATTGTGGCCCAGGTGTTACCGACCATCGCGGCCGCGCAAGATACCATCATCACCTACAAACAAGAACAGGCCCGCACCCTCAAACGCCCCTGGTGGCAAAGGGCCTGGCTGGATGTGCTTCTGCTCATTCCCGCCTTTTATGGCTACTACCAACTCGAACAACAGGGTTCCATCGTGGCGTCCGGCGCGATTCCCACCGGTGACACCCCTTTCCAAAACCCCCTGCTTTTTCTCATTCCCATCCTGGCGGTATTTGCCTTCACCTTGCTTTTTGTACGGATACTGCCCTTGCTCATGTCGTTCATCAGTTGGCTGTTGTCCCATACGGATAGCATCGGCGTACTGATGGCGACCCGGCAGTTGGCCCGCACGCCGCGCCTGTACGCCATGCCCCTTATCCTGCTGGTTCTCACCGCCAGTCTGGCCGTCGTCACCGCCTCGTTGGCCCAAACGATGGATTATCAACTAAACGATGAATCGTTCTACGCTATCGGCGCGGATGTCAATTTGCGCGGCGCGGGGGTGGAATTTGGCGGGGCGTCCATTTTCCCCGGCCAAACCCAGGACGATGAGCGCACCCAGGGGATTTTCTTACCGATGTCAGAATACCAGGAGTTTCCCGGCGTGCTCGCGGCCGCGCGGGTTGGCCGCTACACTGGCGAAGCCCAGGTAGGCGATCAGCGCATCACGGGCATGTATCTGGGGCTTGACCGGGCCGATTTTGGGCAGGTAGCCTATTGGCGGCGCGATTTTGCCCCCTACTCTCTGGGTTCACTGCTCAACGCCCTCTCCACCTCACCCGATGCCATCCTTGTCTCTGAGGAATTTGCCCAGGAGCGGGGTCTGCGCCCCGGCGACTTTTTCCGCCTGACCGTGGCCTTAAACGAAGACCGGGTGGAGTTTATCAGCCAGATTGCCGGGACATTTAGCTATTTTCCCACCTGGTACCCCCAAGAGGATGGCCCGTTGTTTGTGGGTAATTTGGAAACCCTTTTCGCCCAAACGGGTGGTGAAGTGCCTTATGAAGTGTGGCTGAAAACCAACAGCCAACCGAACGAAGAGGCCTTCGACCAGGCGCTCAGTGAACGGCGTCTGTTTAACTGGACCTGGCAAGAGCCTTACTCGCGCATGGTCACGGAGCAACGCCGCCCTGACCGGCAAGGGGTGTTTGGCTTGTTGTCGGTGGGGTTTATCGCGGCCGCACTGCTGACCGTCCTGGGGTTTTTCATGTATGCCCTCTCCTCCCTGCGGCAACGGTTCATCGCCCTGGGCATTTTGCGGGCCGTAGGGCTGACCCAACGGCAAATGACCATTTACGTGGCGGTCGAACTGGCCTTTCTCATCGTCAGTGGCCTGACGCTGGGAACCGGCTTAGGCATCCTGATCAGCCAACAATTCATCCCTTACTGGCAAATCGGCGCACGGGCCACCGACCTTGTGCCGCCCTATCTGGTGGAAATCGCCTGGACTTCGGTGGTGCAAATCTATGCCCTCTTTGGGCTGATGTTCTTTTTTGCCCTGGCCGTCCTGGCCGCCCTGCTTCGCCGCATGAAAATCTTCCAGGCCATTAAGCTGGGGGAAACGGTTTAGGTGGGTGCGTGATGCGTGATGCGTGGTGCGGGCGGTAGGTTTCTTACGCAACTTGAAACTTTGAAACTTGAAACTCGAAACTAAACATGATCTTCTGCGAAAATCTTGTCAAAATTTATCAGGTAGCCGATTTGGAAGTGCTGGCTTTGCAAGGGCTGGAACTGACCGTGCGCCGGGGTGAACTCATGGGCATTGTGGGGGCCAGCGGCAGTGGCAAAACCACCTTGATGAATGTCCTGGGTGGATTGGTGCGCCCTTCAGCCGGGCGGGCCGTGGTCAACGGGCAAGACCTGCTCAAACTGTCCAACCGCGCCCTGGACCGTTACCGCCGCACCCAGGTCGGTTTTGTCTGGCAACAAGGGGCGCGGAATCTCGTGCCGTACTTGAATGCCCGCGAAAATGTGGAACTGCCGATGATGCTGGTAGGGCTGAGTGCCCGTGAGATTCGCCAACGCTCTGGCGATCTGCTCCAGATGGTGGGGCTGGCGGGACGGCAAAACCATTATTTGCCCGAACTCTCCGGGGGTGAGCAACAGCGAGTCGCCATTGCCGTGGCCCTGGCTAACCAGCCGCAACTGCTCCTGGCCGATGAGCCAACCGGGGAACTGGATTCGGCCACGGCCCTGACCATTTATGAGGCGTTTCAACAGTTGAACGCGGAGTTGGGGCTGACCATTTTGATTGTCAGCCATGACCCGAATATTGCCCGGCATGTGCAACGGGTGATGGCGATTCGGGACGGCAAGGCGGCCAGTGAAACGGTGCGGAAGAAGCGGAATAATGGCAATGGGGAAGAGGACGCGGCCGCGACGCATGAAGAACATTTCGAGGAACTGGTCGTGTTAGACTCGGCTGGGCGGTTGCAAGTGCCCAAGCTGTACCGGGAAGCGTTGGGGCTACGTCATCGCGCCCGCCTGGAGATGACCCCGGACGGTTTGCTCATTCGTCCGCTAGATGAATCAGAACACCATCAACCGCC
>JADJUV010000011.1 GCA_016716885.1 Candidatus Trichofilum aggregatum
ATTGACGGTGAAGGTTCCTCGTAACGCCCGGTCTGTTCGCCGTGAACGATGACTGTTTGGCTGAGTGACAGTAGCAGGCAAAACATCCCGGCTGAAGGTGATGGCGAGAGGGTGAGGTCTGGGGGATGGGAAGCTGTTGTGGCCGGGGGGGTGAAGGTGTTGGCCTGAAGGGCGTGAGCATAAGCCTGGTTGTTTTTTGGGGCAGAGGTCTTGGTTCGCGACACGATCTCCGCCACATTCCCAGTATCTCACCGCAAATGTTCCCCGACCCGAATCACGCCACCACTCCGCACGGCGGACAACGGGGCCACCGGCCAGGCCAGGTTGGTCCCGACAACCGGTGATCACTGTTCCACTACTGTTAACAGTGACATTGCTTAAAGTCGAATTGAGGGTATCGGTTATCGTTGCCCCTATGACAAGATCAGGCCCAATGTTGGTGTAAGTCAGGGTGTAGGTAATGATTTGCCCATTCACCTGAGCTGTCTGGTGCATGGCCTAGATCAGCCTGTGGTTTGTTGAACCAGACCTGATTCGGTGCTTCAAAAAATGGGCTGTTCATTGATCCAATCCCACTCCATGTACCTTACCAACAAAAGCGTCCAGTGTCCCATCTCCGTTGAGATCACCCAAAGCAATGGCCGGGCTGTAACCCTGGCCAAGTGCCTGGTAGGAGTCGGTCAGAACGCCATTACCATCATTGAACCAAACGCCATTGTCCTCATAATCGGTCCATGTGCCGCCGAAAGGGTGGTTGATATACGCATCCAGATCGCCATCGCCATCCAGATCGCCCAGAGCCATTGCCCCAATCGGCTGATAGCCTATAGCCTGACCGCTGTTGCTAAACGTACCATTGCCATTATTGAACCAGATTTGAGCGGAACAAATGCTGCAATCGCCCGGTCCCAGAAGGGCATCTTTATCCCCATCTCCATCCAAATCGCCTATCACACCTGACAGCATATTGGCACCACCAAAGGGCTGACCGCTGTCCATAAATTGCCCCAACGATCCTCCCTGGTTGCCGCCCATGTTCCACAAAATTTTCCGCGGGGTTATGGCATCCAGGTCGTTATCGCTATCTATATCAGCCAATTCAATGTCATAAAGTGTGCCTAATGTTTGCCCACTATCAACAAATAAACCATTGCCCTGGTTGAGCCAGAGACGACTACTGCTTGAGAAGGCATAAGCAATGAATGCATCTGTGTCGTTATCGCCATCTACATCACCCAGGGGCTAAACCGGCCGGATCAGATAAATTGGGACCAAGCGGTTGTCGCTATCAGTAAACTGTCACGATCCATTATTCAACCAGATCATCGCTCCGCCCAAAATGGGATTCCGGGGCATATTGACGACAAAAACGTCCAAGTCGCTGTCACCATCCAGATCAGCCAGGGCCACATCGCCTGTGTACTCGTTACCGAGGCTTTGACCGTTGCTGACGAAGCGGCCGCGACCATCATTGAGCCAGACTTCATTGGGTTGAGGTTGGCCATTGTCCAGCATACAAACCGTTGCCACAAAGGCATCCAGGTCGCCATCCCCATCCAAATCGCCCAGAGCCACGCCCCAACTATCGCCATTGCCCAGACGTTGGCCGCTATCGGTGAAGAAACCACTACCGGCCCCCGCTCGTTGTGGGGTGGATGAGGAAGGGATGGGGTGCGACGCGGCCGCGTTCCCCCAGCGCAACACCCCCACCAATAAAACAAATGCACCCATCAGGCTCATACTCAAAACAAATAAACGGCGGTTCATCAATAAACTCCTTTTTTGTGACTCATAGTGGCAACAATAACATCCAGAAATTCGGCCAAATTATGATGCTGGGGAAAGAAAAGCATGGTCATGGTAACAAGTGAGCTTATTGTAGAGTTGAGGCAGCACTCAGCCAATAGGATATGATGGATGACCCCGCCACTAACAAAAAAAGCCCGGTTGTACGAACCAGGCTTTTCCGATGGGCTTCAGCAAAATACGAAGGTCAACTGGCTTTCATGGCCGCAATCGTTCGACGCCAGGCATCGTCTTTTTCACCTGGCACAAAGGCCAGATAGTAACCAATTCGATCCAGCCGGTCGCCATATTTTTGTTTGATGAGGTGGGGAATCTCGGCCCAGGTTCCGCGCAAGGCAAACTCAGCCAGGATGTCATCGGTAATCAGCGAGGGCATTTCGGTCCAGCGGCCGCGAGCCGCCATGCGCCGTAACTCCTGAGCCACACTCTGCCAGCCGTGCAATTCAGTGATAATGGCATACGCCGGGGTGCTCATGTAGAAGGAAATCTGTTGCCGGGCATAGGCTTCGTACTGGGCCGATTGTTCATCATCGGTGGGGATAGCAAAGATGGCCGTGTTGAGGGTGATGGCCGAACGGTCGCGGCCGCTTAACTGCAACCCTTCTTCGACCGCCGGAAGCACCAGTTCATCCAGATATTTGCGCGTGTGCAGGGCGTGGATGTGCAGGCCATCACAAATTTCCCCGGCCAGGCGGCACATGAGTTTATTCACACCGGATACATAAATGGGGATGTGGGGATAGTCGTGCGGGCCGGGATCAAAAAATGGGGTCATCAAATCGTGGCGGAAAAATTCCCCCTGAAATTTGAGCGGCACACCGTATTGCCAGCAATCCCAAAACGCCCGCATCGCCAGGATGGTCTCGCGCATCTTCTGGGCCGGTTTCTCCCAGGTCATGCCAAACCGCCGCTCAATATGACCTTTAACTTGTGTACCAAGACCGATGACGACGCGGCCGCGAGACAATTTCGCCAGCCCCCACCCCGTATAGGCCAACACCGCCGGGCTACGCGGGAAGGCCACGGCAATGGCCGTGCCCAACGTCATTTTCTGGCTATGCTCCGCCGCCAACGTCAGCCCCAAAAACGGATCATTGGTCGTCTCCGCCAGCCAGAAGCCATCAAAACCGATGTCTTCCGCCGCCTGCACATAACGCGGCAACTCCGCCAGGTCAAAATTGAGAAGGGTTACGTCGAATTTCATTTTAGCTATCTGGCGGCTGGCCGTTGGCTGCTAGCGACTAACCGCCAACGGCTAGCGGCTCACTCCCATTGTCGTTGATCAAAAACACCTGGCTCTTTGGGATCAATCGTGCCTGGCACAAGAAATTCTACCCGGTCGGCCTTGACGCGGTAGGCGGCCTGGAACACTGCCAGAATCTGTTGGGCCAACGCCTCGGAGCCTTGCCCCCCTTCTACCTCAACCCGCAGGGTCACATCATCACGCAGGTCGGGCCGGGTGATGATGACCTGGGTGGCGAGGAGAGAGGGAATGGCCGCGGCCGCGAACCGCACCTGATTGGGATGCACAAACATGCCGCGCACCTTCACCGCATCCCCCCGCCGCCCCACCAGAATAATGCCCCGCTCTTCCTGGCGGCTCTGGCCCGGTTTGGGGTCCACATTGACCGCCATATCTCCCGTGCCAAACCGGATGAGTGGGTACATGCGGCTAAAATTCGTCACCACAATCTCCCCTACCTCACCGGGGCCAACGTCCTGCCCTGTGTCCGGGTCTACCACCTGGATAATTGGCTCGGCCATTAGTTGCATATCCATCGCCGCCGTCTTGCCCATCGCCAGAATGCCAAATTCAGCCGTGCCATAGGCATTCGTCACCGTCAGGCCATAACTTTCCAGCCGCGCCCGCAAACCGGGTGGTAAAGGTTCGGCGGAAACGGTGGCCTTCCGTATCTTAAAATCACGCCGGAAATCCAGCCCCATCTCTTCCGCCTTTTGAATCAAGCTCATTAAAAAGCTGGGTGTACCAATATAACCGGTAGCCCCTAAATCCTGGGCCATTTTAAGCTGGAGATCACTGTTGCCCGTTCCCGCCGGTAACACGGTACAGCCCAGCTTCACCAATGCCGTGTCAAACAGATACCCTGCCGGAACCAGGTGATAGGAGAGGCTCATCAGGACAATATCACCGGGGACAAAACCACACTGACGCATGATCGCGGCCGCGTCATCCCATTCCGGATCATCAGGGTTGGGGCAGGCTCGTATAAAGGGCCGGGGGAGAGAAAAATGCGGGAAATTTTATGGAGCGGAACCGCCAGCATCCCGCCGAAAGGGGGATTGGCCTGCTGAATGGCTAAGGCTTCATCTTTGGTCATCACCGGTATCTGGCTCAGATCAGCAATGGTCTGAATATTTTCCGGTTTTAAGCCGAACCCGGCCAACCGCTGCTTGAATACAGGTGAATGCTCATAGGCATGAGCCACGGTATTTTTTAAGGCTTCGTCTAATGATTGATGTGTCATAGGGAGTTTTGAGTTTCGAGTTTCAGGTTTCGAGTTTCAGGGCACTTTGTCGCCCCATCGCCGTATCTGTCGCCCATCACCCCAGCCAGCGTTTGCGCCGTTTGTAATGTTTAACATCGCGGTAGCTTTTGCGTTCACCGAGGTGGGTGAGGCCCAGGTAGAACTCTTTGATGTCGGCGTTTTCGGCCAATTGCGCGGCCGCGCCGTCTAGCACCACCCGCCCCGTTTCCATCACATAAGCATAGGTAGCCGCTCGCAGGGCCACATTGGCATTTTGTTCCACCACCAAAATTGAAACCCCTGATTCCTCGTTATACCGCTTAATCATGCCGAAAATATCGCGTACCAGGAGTGGGGCTAACCCTAAAGAGGGTTCATCCAACAACAGCAAACGTGGTTCAGCCATAAGGGCGCGACCAATCGCCACCATCTGCTGTTCACCCCCGGAGAGATAACCAGCCGTGCGCTGGCGCAGATTCACCAATTGGGGGAAATAATGGTACACCTGCTCTAACAGACGAGGAACATTGGCCCGACCATGCAACAACGCCCCAGTGCGTAAATTCTCCTCGGTCGTTAAATGCACAAACAAGCGACGCCCTTCGAGCACCTGCACAATACCCAGACGGGAGATTTCTTCGGCGGGTAATTTATCCAGGCGGACGCCATCAAACTCAATACTACCTCGTGTCACATTGCCATTTTCTCGACCCAACAGGCCAGAAATTGCCTTGAGGGTCGTCGTTTTGCCCGCCCCATTGGCTCCCAGTAGAGAAACGATCTGCCCTTTTTCTACCTGCAAGGAGACACCCCGCAAAACCAGGATGACATCGCTATAAACGACTTCAATGTTGTTCAGTTTGAGCATGGTGATGGGGGAAGTGCCTGGCACGGGTTATTGAAGATTTCCCAAATAACACTGACATAGAGAGGAGTGAACACGCCCACGTGCGAACGGGTGTACACCACGCGGCACGTAGGCGTGCCTTACTCCTCAATACCAGTATTAATTTGTTAAGCCTCAAAACCTGTACCAGGCACAAACAAGTTACAACTTATGCGCGTTCATCAGCCATAAGAAATCTCACGCCAAGAACGCCAAGACAAAACCTTTGCGTTCTTGGCGCCTTGGCGTGAGTGATCTCTATTCGCTGAAATTATCAGCCGGGCGCAGGTCTGGGGTGGCGGTCCAGTCCTGGAGCATGATGAACTGTCCACCCTGTACCTGGCGAATCTGCGCCTGATGTGGGGAACGGTTATCGCCGGAGAAGTCAACCTTCATAACACCATCCAACACGTCGGTCTCACCCAAAGAAATCAGGGCTTCATAAACGGCCTGGCCGTTCAAGGCATCAAAACCCACGGTGTCAATGGCTTTCTCAATGGCCATCACGGCCAGGTCCACACCAGCAGCCGTGAGCAGATAACCCACACCGCGCTCGGCCTGGGTGCGGCTGTTTTCCGTAAAAACGCCATCCACATATTGAACACCGGCGTTATCCGCATCGTTCCAGTACAGGTAGGGGAAGGGGCACATTAACCCTTCAACCAGCGCCGGATCAGTAACGAAGGCATAGGTTGCCAGGTCACAGGCCCAGTTGTTGGCCCCAAAGAGGAAGCTTTCACGTAGACCTAAACTGCCCATACCATTGAGAATAGCGGCGGGGCCGAAGGCCAGGGAATTGGTATAGATAACGTTGGCGCCAGCGGCCTGAGCATTGAGGATAGCCGTGGTGGCATCAGCCTGGGGGGAAGGTTCGATATTTTCGCTCAGAACGATTTCCACACCCAAACTTTCAGCGTAGGCAATAGCTTCGGGGGTGTAAGCTCCCTGGCCGTAAGCGGTAGGCCAACTGATGTAGGCCAGTTTGATGTCGTCACCAGCCCCGGCGGGTTTGACGGTTTCCCAGTTGGCGGTGATGTAATCAAGGAACAGGGCAAACTGGTCAGGGTAGATGGGGGCATAACCGAAGGTGTAACCTGATTCCGGACCATAGAAGGCTACGGCACTCAAACCGGCGGCCAGGTTGGGAATCTGATCTTCAGCGAAGCGACTGGCTAAAGCCTCACCATCACCAGAACCATAGGTGAACATGACGAGCACATTGTCATCTTCACTGGTGAAACGGTCATAGGCGGCCACAGCATTGTCTATGTTGCTCTGGGTATCCTGGAATTCGAGGACAATTTCGGCTCCACGGATGCCACCATTGGCGTTGATGGCGGCGACGGCGTCATTGAAGCCGTTGATCAGGGGGGCGGTGATACCAGCCAGGGGGCCAGAGAGGTCACCGAAGTGGTAGAAGGTGATGGTTTCGCCTTCCAGGTTGTCGGTGCGTAATTCGGGTTCGGCAGTGGCGGCGATTTCGGTCGCGGCCGCTTCAACGGTCGGCGCCACTTCTTCAATGGCGGCGGCGGCTTCGGTCGCGGCCGCGTTCACTTCATCGGCATTGGCAGTGGCCGCAGCGACAACTTCGGTTGCGGCCGCGTTCACTTCATCGGCGGCAGTCGTCAAAGCCGCATTCACTTCTGGGGCCGCATCCGTGGCGGCCGATTCCACCGTCTGTTGCACATCTTCTACGGGCGTACTACAAGCAGCCAGGATAAACACCAACATCAAAGTCAGTAACAGCACAAGCTTATTTTTCTTCATCTCAAAGTCTCCTTCTCCAAACTAAAAATTTGTCTGGTCAAACAGGCAAAAACAATGGTACACACTCCTCTGTCAGGCATCACCTCCTCAAGAAAGTTATGGGGACATGCGTCCATTAGTATATAGGCTTGTTGGCTGTCGGTAACGTACTAATAGACGAATAGACCAATATACTTATCTGGCAAACGGCCTGAGCCGCCAGGCGGCTTTGATAAGTGTCCAGCGATAAGCCAAACCACGGGGTTCAAAAACCAGGAAAAGCGCCAGCGCCAGACCAAAAATCAATGGGTACATCGCCGCCCCCACCCCACCGGCATTGTTGGGGAACCAACGAATGACAATAGGTGTGATAACCGTGGCAAACTCTTCCAATAATAAAATAAAAGTCGCTCCCAGAATAGGCCCAATACTGGTACCCAACCCACCCACAATCAACATACCCAGAAAAAGGATGGAATCGTTGAGATTTTGTGTTTCCGAGTTCAAATGGCGCAGGTTATGAGCCAACAAAGAGCCAGCAATACCCGCATAAACAGCCGCCAGAAAAAAGGCCCGCAACTTATAACCAAACAGGTTAATCCCCAACAGTTCAGCGGCTAAATCATTGTCACGCACGGAAATAAACGCTCGCCCCAGGCGGCTACGGGCAATATTGTGAGCAATAATGGTGGTGATTATCACCACCGTAAGGGTGATATAAATAAACTGGGACGCCGTCGAAAAAACATATTCACATTTTCCCGTCGCCGGGTTAAACAATGTGCCCAAGAAACATTGCTGGGCAATGACCGGCAGGCGCAGAACCGGAACCGGCACGTTCAGCCCTTGTGTGCCATTCAGTACCGTTTTGAAGGCGTTACGCAAAAACCAGGGCACAATAAATTGGGCGCTGAGGGTCGCCATCACCAGATAAAACCCTTTTACCCGCAATGAAGGTAAACCGAAAAGCAACCCCACCAGCCCCGCCCCTAAAGCCGCCACGGGCAAGGCCACAAAAAAGCTCCAACCGGCATTGGCAACTAACAAGGTGGAGATATAACCACCAATGGTCATAAATGCGGCCTGCCCCAGAGAAATTTGACCGGTGTAACCGGTGAGAATGTTCAACCCTTGCACCGCAATAATGGCAATGCCAATCCGATTGATCAAGGATATGGTGGAGGCGGAGAGATACCAGGGGGACAGATAAAGGGCGGCAATGACAGCGATGAGCAAAAAGAATTGCCAACGTTGACGCACCACACTCATATCGTGTTGGTAACTACGATCAAAATCTCCAGCGGGACGTAGAACAGCCATAAAACCTCTTGATTTACGATTTTAGATTTACGATTGTAGATTCAGGCAATCGTAAATCGTAAATCCACAATCTAAAATCCTCAGATTCTTTCGATGCGTTTTTGCCCAAACAGGCCATCGGGGCGGAAAACCAGGACAATGAGTAGGATGAGATAAGGAACGATGGGGGTGGCGGTGCGGATGAGGGCAGCGCTGTCTTTGCCCAGGAAAAACTGGTCGTTGGGTAGAGCGACGAGTCCCTGGGATAACCCAATGATCAACCCACCAATAATGGCTCCGGGGATGGATTCTAGTCCACCTAACAAAACAGCCGGGAAGGCGCTCAGCACGACAATGGGTAGGCTGGAATCCAGCCCGCTGGCGGTGGCAATCAGAATGCCACCGAGGGTGGCGATGATGCCCGCGATGCCCCAGGATGTGGCAAAGACGCGGTTAATGCGGATACCGACGGCTTGAGCGGTTTCGTGGTTTTCGGCGGTGGCCCGCATTGCCAGACCAGCGTTGGTGTATTGGAAGAATATCCACAACAGGAAGACGGCTATCATGGCGACGACGAAGGACCAGACGAGGTTTTGTTTGAGGATGAGGATGGTGCAATTGGCGGCTTGCGCGGCCGCGTCGTCACCAAAGGCTAACCGGCACACGGCATCCGCGGCCGCGTTCGGGTTGCGAAAGGGTAAACCAATGCGGTACGGTGCGGCCGCGTTAAAAATCACCGGGAAGTTTCGTTGCACGGTGCCAAAAAGTAACACAACCACCGCCTGCAAAACTTGAGCCAGAGCCAGCGTCATGAGAAGAATGGAGAGAAGCGGTTGGCCGGTTAGCGGCCGCAACGCCAGCCGTTCAATGAGCATCCCCAATAACACTGAAGTCAGCAGGGCCGCCGCAATTGCCAGTGGCAACGGCAACCCTAGTCCCCCTTCTTCGGCCGCAAACCACCACGTCGCCATCGTACCAAACAAGAGCATCTGCCCCTGGGAGAAATTAAAAATCTCCGACGACTTAAAAATCAGCACCAGCCCCAGAGCAATCAGGGCAATCGGCCCACCATTCAAAAGTCCGGTAATCGCAAATTGAGGAAGTAGTTGCCAGTTCATAGGAAATTATGAATTACGAAGAATGAATTGTGAAAAATGAGTCCACTGAAGAAGCCGAAGCCGAATTTCCTCGGTGACTTTGGTCTTGGCCGTGAATTTTTCAGTAACCTCAAAAATGTCGATTCATCCTTCATAACTTCTTTAGGGGGTTGCTATTCGCAACGACGTTTCGATAAACCCTTCCGAACCATCCTGATACTTCACCTGGGCACGCACCTGAATATGTTCCGCTCCGTTGTACATCGCTTCGATGATGTCGCCATACCGCTCCACCAGGAAACCGCGCCGTAGTTTGCGTGTGCGGGTCATCTCCGCCTCATCAGCATCAAATTCCTTGTGCATCAAGACAAACCGTTGCACCCGCCCAGCCGGGGGCAGGCTCTCGTTGACTTCCTGAACCGCCTTACGGATCAGTTCGTACACTTCTTGTTTCTGTGACAGGTCTACAAAGGTGGTATAACCGATGCGGTTTTTCTCAGCCCAGTTACCCACGTTACCAAAATCGATAATAACCAGGGCCGTCACAAAATCCCGCGTCTCCCCCCCAATGGCCATCGCGTCCCGAATATACGGGTTAAATTTCAACCGCCCCTCAATAAACTGGGGCGAAAAATTCTCTCCATTCGCCAGCTTAATCATATCCTTGACCCGATCCAGATAAATGAGATGCCCATCCGGGTCAATATAACCGGCGTCTCCCGTCTTAAACCAGCGTTTGCCCGCCTCATCCAGTTCAATATCTTTGGCTGTCGCTTCGGCGTTCTTGTAATACCCTTTCATCACGGTGGGGCCACTAATCTGAATTTCTCCATCCGTGGAGATACGTAATTCCACCCCAGGGGCCGCCTGACCCACACTGGCAAATTTAATATCTCCTTCCCGATGAAGCGTGGCCCCGCCGGATACTTCTGTGGAGCCATAAATTTGCTTCAAGTTGATGCCCAGGGCATGGAAAAAACGCACCGCATCCGGGCTAAGGGACGAGCCAGCCGTATAAGCGGAGCGCAGGCGGGACAGGCCCAATTGATCACGCAATGGCCTAAATACGGTCAGGTTGCCCAGGTTGTACGCCACTTTCAGCCCGAACGGGATGGATTCATTGGCTAATTTTTTATCGGCGTATTGATAACCAACGGGTAAAAAGGTCTCATATAGTTTGCGATTGAGCCAGGTGGCATCGTTCATGCGTACCTGCACCGTGGCAACCAGGTTGTCCCACAGGCGTGAGCTGTAAAAAAGGTTCTCCGGGGCAATTTCGCGGATGTTTTCGCGCACGGTTTCTGGCTCTTCGGGGAAATTCATCACCATACCGGTCAGGGCGTGGGGCACAAAACCAAAAATGGGTTCGGCAATCCAACCCATGGGCATGAAACTGAGGTGATTGTCGGTGTCGTAGCGGGGGTCAATATCCATGTACGCCTGACCGGAGTGCATGATATTGGTGTGGGAGAGCATCACCGCCTTGGGCAGACCGGTGGTGCCAGAGGTGTAACATAACATGGCTACATCATCCCCTTGGCCCAGAGCAATTTCTTGCTCAAACCGTTCTGGCTCTTTGGCCGCCAGTTCACGCCCCAGTGCCTGCACTTCCTCAAAGGGCATTAACCACGGGTCGTCGTAATTCCACAAACCCCGGTCTTCCCAATAGATAACTCGTTTAACGTTGGGGATTTTGTCCCGTATCTCCAAAAATTTATCACACTGCTCCTGATCTTTGGCCAGGGCAAAAACAGCATCGCTGTGGCTGATGACATAGGCCATTTCTTGAGCGGTGGAATCGGTGTATAGGCCGACATTGACGGCCCCGGCGGCATGGACACCCAGAAAGCCCCACAGGTATTGTCGGTCATTGTCACCGACGCTCACGACATGCGCGCCCCGTTGCAAACCGAGGGCGATCATGCCCAGGGAGAATTGTTTCACCTGCTCATAGGACTCTTGCCAGGTGAACTCTTTCCAGACACCAAACTCTTTTTGGCGCAGGGCGACTTTGCGGCCGCTCTCTAATTGTGCCCGTTGTAAGAAGGATTGGGGAAGGGTTTGTGGTTTGCTCATAACAATCAAGAGAAAGGCCAGGAGACTGAGAGACTAAGAGACTAAGAGACTGAGAGATTTCCAGAGGTCGTCCAAATTTTCGCCAGAGTCAAATAATTAATTGTTGAACTGTTGAATGGTTGAATGCTTAATGAAGGGGAGAGGCTTCTCCTCGTTAATCTTGTCAACCCCCCCCCCCCCCCCGGAGAGAGGACCCCCCCCCCCCCCGGGGGGGGGGGGGGGGGGGGGGGGGGCCGTTCCCATAATCGCCACAGCCAGAGAACCTGTATAGATACAATCATTCAACCATTCACAAATTCACCGATTAATTATTTTCTGCCTCTCAACTGAAATGAAACAGACCCATTTCTTAATCGTTCAGCTTAGACCTGACCTAAATAGGCCCGAATCACATGGTCGTCGTTTTTGACTTCATCAGGCAGACCATCACCAATTTTGACGCCGAAGTCCAGCACCACCACCCGGTCGGAGATGTCCATCACCAGCCCCATGTCATGTTCAATGAGAACGATGGTGGCTCCGCGCCGTTCGTGAATGTCCAGGATGAAGCGGGCCATGTCTTCTTTTTCTTCCACATTCATGCCCGCCATTGGCTCATCCAGCAGGAGCAATTTGGGTTCCATTGCCAGGGCACGCCCCAGTTCGACCCGCTTGCGTAAACCATAGGGCAAGGCTCCCACGATGGCTTTGCGGATGTGGGCAATTTCCAGGAAGTCAATGATCTCTTCGACCACCGCCCGGTGTTCCACTTCTTCCCGTTGGGCTGGCCCCCAGTAGAGCATACTGGCAAGAGCACTTTGTTTCATGTGGATGTGGCGGGCGGCCATGAGGTTGTCAAGGGTGCTGAGGCCCGTGTAGAGGGCGATGTTCTGGAAGGTACGGGCTACGCCGAGTTCGGCTACTTTGTGGGTGGGGACTTTGGTGAGATCGTGATCGCGATAGAGGATGCGGCCGCGTTGGGGACGATAAAAACCACTAATACAGTTCAGCATCGAGGTTTTACCGGCCCCATTTGGCCCAATAATAGCCCGAATTTCGCCTTCGCGGACATCAAAGGAGATGTTGGTCAGCGCGGCGGTCCCCCCGAAGCTAAGCGATACTTTCTCAACCTGGAGTAGTGAAGGTTTCGTATTGTTAGTGGTCATGCCGGTCACGTGATGCGTGGTGCGTATTCCGTCTAACGATGGTGAATTAAGTTTTATAGGGAGCGAAACCCCCTCAAGGGAATGGTAGAACTGGACGCCAACAAGTAAGGCCAGGGCGATGAATGTAAATTACCATAGCCATTGCTTGTGTGCAAATTTTATAGAAAGGGGGGAATCGTTTGGGGCAGTTTGCTACAGCCGTCGCCTTAACAGTGTCTAACAGTTGGTTTACCAACCGTAGTTATCTCTACACTCTGTTATAATTGCTCTGAGAAGGGTGGTTCTCCGACCATGAAGAAACAAAAGCCTGTTCACATTTTGGTAGCAATCATCATTTGGCTCATTGCTGTCGTCAGAATCTTCAAGGGAGGTTTAGAAACCCCAGGCTTTATGCTTGGTGCCTGGGGAACTCCCGTGGAAGAAACTCCTTTTCCGCTGGAAGATGTTCTTCTCTACAGCTTTTTAGCCCTTGTTGAAGTCGTGGTGTTGTATGGCATCTTACGGCCAGCATCTTTTCACCGTTCTTGGGGACGCGTTCTGGTTGGTCTTTTACTGACTACGTTTCTGTTTAACCTGTTCTTGGGCGGCAGAGATTACTCACCTTATTACTACTACCACATTGATTGGCTGGTGGCCCTGAGTGCGATCCTGCTTGTCGCGGAAGGGTGGATTCTGGCCTTGAAAATTAGGGGGACGGCGGCTTCCGCAGGCAGTAGAACAAGGGTAATCATTCCTTATCAACGACTGGAATCTTATGCGAACAACAAACATCATGCACCGGCGTTATCGCCGACAAAAACGAAAGGGGCGCGGCGGCCGCGTCTTTTTACGCATTTTCGCCGTCATCACCCTGTTTGTGGCCCTGGTTTTTGCCCTGACCGCTTTTGGCGGCGTGGCCGGAGTGAGTGCGGTTTATGCCGCCTTCACCCAAGACCTGCCCGACTTTACTGAGATTGAACGGATCGGCCAGGATGTGGAGACGACGTTTGAGACGACCAAGATTTACGGCTGGGGGCCAGACCAGGATGCGGATGGCAACCGGGACGCGGTTTTACTCTACGAAGTGATTGATCCCCTGGGCGGCGACCGGCAATGGGTTCCTCTGGAGCAGATTCCCCAAAATTTGATTGATGCCACGGTCGCTATTGAGGACAAGACATTCTGGACGAACCAGGGTTTTGATGTGGAGGGGATTGGTCGGGCTTTTTATGAGTATGTTTTGCAAGGGGGCGGCGTCCAGGGTGGCTCCTCTATCACCCAGCAGTTGGTGAAGAACAATCTGATTGACGAAGAGCGGCGCATTATTGGTGAGGATGTAGGCTTTGATGATTACCGGCGCAAGGCCGAAGAGGTGATTCTGGCCCAGCAGGTGACGGATACTTATACGAAGGAGCAAATTCTGGAGTGGTATTTGAACACCAATTTTTATGGCAATCTGGCCTATGGCATTGAAGCGGCCGCGAAAGTGTATTTCGATAAAACCGCCGCCCAACTCACCCTGGCCGAAGCCGCCATGTTAGCCGCCATCCCCCAATCCCCCGCCCTCAACCCCATAGACAACCCCGACGAAGCCAAAGCGCGGCAAGATTTGGTGCTGGATGCCATGCTCCGCGAAGGCTACATCAGCCGCGAACAAACGGTTGAGGCCAAGTTCACCCCCCTGACCATTCGCTCCGGGGTCGAAGACCGCTTCGACATCATTGCCCCTCATTATGCGCTGTATGTGCGGAAACAGTTGGAAATTATGTTTGGGCCGGAGCAGGTGTTACGGGGTGGTCTGACCGTCTACACGGCCCTGGATTTGGAATTGCAGGGGCAGATTGAATGTGTGGCCCGCGCCCACATCGCCCGGCTTTCTGGGGAGTTGGGCACCGGGTTGCCCGCCGATGAAGCCGCCTCTTGTGCCGCCCTGGAATTTTTGCGGCCGCTAGCCCCGGCCTATGCTGGCGAAGATCACAATGTCTCCAACGCCTCCATCGTCGCCATTGACCCCCGCACCGGGGAGATTCGGGCGATGGTCGGCAGTCTGGATTACTGGAATGAGGCCATTGACGGCTCGTTTAATGTGGCCGTAGATGGTCTGCGTCAGCCGGGATCATCCTTCAAACCGTTCACCTACCTGACGGGCCTGAGCAAAGGGTACACTGCCGCCACCATGCTCCTGGATGTGGAAACCGACTTTGGCACGCCCTACAACGGCATCGCCTATGTGCCGCAAAATTATGACAGCCGCTTTCATGGCCCCGTGCGCCTACGCACCGCCTTAGCCAACAGCTACAATGTCCCGGCAGTGCAGATGATGAGCCTGGTGGGGGTAGATAGTGTCATCCGCACGGCCCACAATTTGGGTATCACCACCCTGGATCAAGGCTCCAGCAGTTATGGCCTTTCCCTGACGCTGGGCGGTGGTGAGGTCAAGCTGATGGACATGGTGTATGCCTATTCGGTGTTTGCCAACCAGGGGGTAATGATCGGCCAGCCCGTGCCCGAATCAGAACAGCGGTTGGGGTTCCGTACTCTGGACCCGGTAGCGATTTTGCGGGTGGAAGACCGGCACGGCACGATTTTGTATGAGTACAGTCAGCCACAACGGCGCGAAATCGTGACGCCCCAACTGGCGACGATCCTGACCGATATTTTGTCGGATCGGAATGCCCGTTGTGCCGCCTTTGGCTGTCCTAACGCCCTGGAACTGCCGGATAATCGCCCCGCGGCCGCAAAAACGGGCACAACCAACGATTATCGGGATGACTGGGTTATCGGTTACACGCCGCAACTGGTGGTGGGGGTGTGGTCGGGTAATTCCGACAACTCACCCATGGAAAATTTGCCCGGCTCGGTGGGGGCGGCCCCCATCTGGCAGGCGGTGATGAGTTGGGCCTTGCAGGATGAGCCGATTGTGGGCTGGCCGCGGCCGCAAGGCATCGTCGAACGGGGCGTCTGTACCCCCTCGGGCCTGCTCCCCACCCCCCATTGCCCCACCGTCACCGAGCTATTCGTGGCCGGAACCGAACCCAATGTGATTGACAACATGTACCAGGAGTTCCGCATCAACCGGGAGACGGGGCGGCTGGCGACCATTTATACTCCCCTGGAGCTGATTGATACGAAGGTGTATGTGTTGTATCCGCCCGCGGCCGCGGACTGGGTACGCGAGAATGAAATCGAACAGCCGCCCGCCGAGTTTGACACCATCACTGGGGATGCGGCCATCGTGGGTGGCGTAGCGATTTTATCGCCCACACCCTTCCAGTTTGTTAATGGGTTACTGGAAATCAAAGGTAACGTGCAATTGGATGGTTTTTCCTACTACCGTCTGGCTTACTTTGAAGGGCTAGACCCGGCCAACGTTCAGGTAATTGTGGACAACATCACCGAGCAGAAAAACAACGAACCCATCGCCGCCTGGGATGTGAGCAACCTGGACGAAGGGCTGTATACCCTGCTCCTGACCGCCTTCCGGGGGGATGGCACGTTTGTTGAAGCCAGTTCGCAGGTGACGGTAGATACCACCCCACCAGAAGCGCGTATCCTCTTCCCGCTGGCCGACCAAAGCATCTTCACCGATGAGGATTTTGTCATCGTGCAGGCCCAGGTGACAGACAATTTGAGTGTAGCGAAGGTGGAGTTTTATGCCGATGGGGCGCAGGTTCCGTTTGCCGTGAACACCGTGTCACCGTTTACGGAGAAGTGGCCCATTCCTGGCCCTGGGTGTCATAGTTTCAGGGTGGTGGCTTGGGACGCGGCCGCGAACCAAACCGAAAGCACGCCCGTCCGCGTCTGTCTGGTGGCCCGCTAAATGCTGGTAATGTTCTCCACTCATAGCCTGTTATAATTCGCCCATGGATCGGTGGACAGTAACGGATAAAGAGGGTCGAGAGATTTACCTGACACGCGTGGAATGGCAAACGCATATTCAGGCCAATCATCCACAATTGGTAGGTCTTTTGGATGATGTCTTACGCACCATTCGCTTAGGTAAACGAAAGCAAGATCGAATTCGACTCTAATAAATATTTCTACCACCATCCTTGCCCCCGTTTACCGGGGCAATTCACAGCCATTGTCGTTGTCGTTTGTTTTGCCGGCAACATTATGTTGTGGGGCCGGCCCGCCAAATAAGGTGAAGATATGAGTGACAATCGGATTCCCCTGGGATGATGAATTGCGAGGACTTTTGAGATCTCTTTAGTTCGACAATGGCGGTTGATTCCGGGAAGCTGACCGAAGATGCTTTGTTTCTTGATACGCTTAATACCCGGTTAGCCTGATTTTGAATAATTACATACCTCATTGAGCCAACGCCTTTGGCCTAAGGGATTCCGCCTAGAAATTGGCCAAACAAAAAACAATCTATCATCTGGCAAATCATCACCCCCCTGTCAGTCGGATTTTGCATACTTTGACCTATTTACCCGCCCCGGATTGCCGTGGCGGGGGGGTGCGCGTGATTTGGAGGCGCCCAGGAGTTCCTGAGTCCAACGAGTTCCACCCTCCTCCATGCCGCTTCATCCTCCAACCGTCATCTTCCTCCACATCCCCAAAGCCGCCGGGACGACGTTACACCGCATCCTGGAACGGCAATATCCACCCTCGGCCATTTTCTCCATCGGGTCAGATGCCCACACCTCGATCCGTGAATTCAAGGAGCTACCAGACGCCCAACGCGCCGCCATTCGGCTGTTTCGGGGGCACATGCCGTATGGGTTACACAGTTACCTGCCCCAACCGGCCACGTATTTCACCGTACTCCGTGATCCGGTCGAGCGAGTCATCTCTTATTACCATTACATCCTGCGGACGCCGGATCATTACCTGCACGACACGGTGGTGGGGCAGAAGATGAGCCTGAAAGCATTGCTGGAAAGCGGCCTGCCTATCATGATGAATGATACCCAGGTGCGGCTGATCTCGGGGGTGTGGGCGGATGTGGGGTTTGGGGAATGTACGCCGGACATTTTGGAGATGGCCCGGCATCATTTGGCGCAATCGTTCCGTGTGGTGGGGTTGGCGGAGCAGTTTGACGCCACGTTGTTGATGCTCAAACAAACGTATGGCTGGGGAAGGATGTTTTATGTGCGCGAGAATGTGGGCCGCGGCCGCGATCCCCAAATTGATCCTGAAACCCTCGCCCTCATCCGCCAATTCAACCAGCTAGACCACACCCTCTACACCGAGGCCCAAACCCAGTTCCAGCAACATCAGCAACAACTGGGGTCTACCTTTCAGGCCAGACTGTCCCTCTTCCGCCTCGGCAACCAGCTCTACCAGCTCATCCGCACCCATTCCGTCCGCGCCCTTCTCCGCCGCCATCTCATCCGGTCAACCCTGTAATCCCCCGGCTTGTGGTACAATTGTTCGCTATGATCATCCGTGTTTTGCCAGACCAACTGGCTTCCCAAATCGCCGCCGGTGAAGTGGTAGAACGACCCGCTTCGGTGGTGAAAGAGCTGATCGAAAACGCCCTGGATGCTGGCGCCACCACGATCAACGTGGACATTAAAACCGGCGGCCGCGACCTGATCCAGGTGGCCGATAATGGGCAAGGTATCCCGGCCGATCAGGCAGAAACGGCTTTTTTACGCCACGCCACATCCAAAATCCAACAGACCAGCGACCTGGATGCCATTCACACCTTGGGCTTTCGGGGCGAAGCGCTGGCGGCCATCGCTTCGGTCAGTCGCCTTACCCTGGTCACCCGAGCCAGTGGTGAAACAGCCGGAACCCGGCTGGTGCTTCACGGTGGCCTCAAACAGAGCCGCGATCAGGTGGGCGCACCCCAAGGCACCGTCATAGCGGTCGAGAACTTGTTTTACAACACCCCCGCCCGTCTCAAATTCCTCAAATCGGTGACAACGGAAAAGAAATCCATTGACGAACACGTGACCCGGTACGCTCTGGCATATCCGGGGGTACGTTTCCGGTTGGCCCACGATGGCCGCATTAATTTCCAAAGCACGGGCACCGACAATTTGTTGGATGCGCTCCTGGCCGTTTATGGGCCAGAAACCACCCGTGAACTGCTCCTGGTTGAGTCTGATGAAGAAGAAGAACGGCTGGTGCAGGTGGCCGGTTATGTAGGCCCGCCCAGTTTGCATTGGGCCAACCGGGCGCAAATCACTTTGTTTGTCAATGGCCGTCCGGTGCGGGACACCCAACTGACGTATGCCATTATCCAGGCTTACCATACGCTCCTGCCTACCGGGCGCTACCCGATGGCGGTGCTGTTTGTGACCTTGCCGTTTGATCAGGTGGATGTGAATGTGCATCCGACCAAAACGGAGGTGCGTTTCCGGCAGGGGGTGTCGGCGTTTAGTGCGGTGCAACGGGCGGTGCGGAAGACCTTGATTGCGGGTAGTCCGGTGCGGGCGGTGGAAGGCTGGTCGCGGCCGCAAGCCGACGCCTACCCCGGTTGGCAAGGTGAACAAGAACCGTTCCCCTCCCAGGCCCAAAACCCCTTACACCTCGACTGGGGCGGCCCCCCACCCTTCCCCGAGCCATCAGCTTTCAGCAGTCAGCACTCAGCAGTCAGCAGTCAGCAGTCAGCCCTCAGCCCTCAGCTCTCAGCTCTCAGCACCCAGCACTCCCCTCGGGGGCAACCGCCTGCCCATCATGCGCGTCGTGGGGCAGGTTGGAGCATCGTTTATCATCACCGAAGGGCCGGACGGCATGTTTCTCATTGACCAACATGCGGCCCACGAGCGGATTTTGTATGAGCAGTTCATGGCGACCTGGGAACGGAACAACGGCCAGGCGGCCTTGCCGTCACAAGGGCTTGTCACCGGTGTGGCCGTGCATCTCGTTCCGGCCCAGGCCACGTTGCTGGCGGATCACCTGGACATATTGGCGCAATTAGGGTTTCAAGTGGAACCGTTTGGTCCCAACACCTTCATGGTGCGGGCGATTCCGGCGTTGTTGCGCCAGGTAGACCCGGCGCAGGCGTTGCAGGCGATTGTGGCGGATTTGGAGCAGGGGGATAAGCCGTTGCAGGACAAGATTGAGGCCCGCATTATCCGGCGAGTATGTAAGACTGCCTCCATTAAAGCAGGGCAGACACTTTCGTTACCGGAGATGGAAGCGTTGGTGCGCCAGTTGGAAGCGTGTCATAACCCCCACACCTGCCCCCATGGCCGCCCTACCCTCATTCACCTCTCGGTGGCCCAACTGGCTAAAGAGTTTGGCCGGATATAGTTTGCCTGGCTAAAATCTTATCTCTGGATGGCGATTCTCATCAGTAATGCCAGCCAGTAGCTCTTCCAGCGTATAAGTTGGTCGGGGTGAAGGGGCTGATCGAATGACGATCTGATTGTTTTCCACCGTCATCGCCACAACATCTCCGTCGTTGAGGTTCATCGCTTTTACTAGCTTGGCCGGAATCCGAATGGCTATATCGTCACCCCATTTTTTCGCTTTGACAAGCATAGTTCACCTGCGTTAATCGGTTAAAAAGATGGGGACGCTGATGACGCGGCCGCTGAATCTGAACGGCAAATCATCGGCTATATTAAAGGACTCCGCCTCGCCCTGATCGCTGTAGATAGCCACATGAAGCGTGGTGGTCAGGCCGTCCAGGTCAATTTCCACCACCACCTCCCGGCTCACCCCCGCCGGAACCCACGTCTGGCCGATGATGTCGCCCAACTCCCCGTTGGCATCGTTGTGGATGACCACCCAACCCGGCCCCCGTATCACCACATTCGTCACCACAACCTGCCCCTCATCAAACGGCTGATCCCGGGCGATGAGGTAGTTGTTGATGTTGGTGCGCAAGAAAAAGGGATCGGGTATACGCTCATCGACCCGCACTACCTCATCGGCCACGGGAAACTCAAACAGACCGATGTCGTCTGTGTCCTCATGGAGCCAGATGTACAGGGTGTCGGTGAGGGCGTTGCGATTAAGGGCGACAGGCACGGCCAGGTTGAGGCCATCTTCCAGAGGTGTAAAGCCGATAATCAGACCGGGGCGGCCGCCATCGTCGGCATACACCACCAGCCAACCAGGGCCATTGCTGATCACACGCTCAATGACAATCTGGTTGTTGATGACGGGCTGATCCAGGACGGTCACATCCGGGAGTAGAGTCACACGGAAGGGAATGTTGATGGACTGCCCTTGCACGAGCAGGGGCGAATCGGTGCCGGGTTCAAAGCGGCCGCGTTCCCCCGCATCCTGGTATAACACGGCCTGAAGTTGAGGCAGGGCCTCGTGCCAACGGATGGTCATGGTCAACGGGTACGTTGTTGCCGGGCTGAGGGGATAAAAACCCACGATGTCACCCAGTTCACCATCGTTATCATTGTGAATAACCACCCAGGCTGGGCCGGGCACCGCGGCCGCGTCCAGGCGCAATTGTCCGGCCTCGTTCACCGCCTGATCACCCACAGTCAATGAGGGCAGGGTGGCCTCAAGGGAAACCACAATAGACGCTTCGGCCAGCGGCTCGTCAAGATCATCGGGGATATTATCAGCATCTTCGTCGGCGTAGAGGCGGATGTGCAAGGTGGGGGTGGCCTGGAGCGGGTTGAGGGTCAGGGCCACCTCGGTGGTGGTGCCCGCCGCCACAGACACAAAGGCGAGAAAGTCGGCGGGATCGCCGGCTTCGTCGGTGTAGAGGGCTAAGACGGCGGGAACCAGGCTGGTGACACTCTCTACCAGGACGCGGCCGCTATCGTCAACGGTCTGGTCGCTGATGATCACGCCGGGTTGGGGTTCGGGGGTGGGCGTGGGGGTGGCAGAGCGGGTGGGTGTGGCCTGCGGCCGCGTGGGGGTAGCGGTCGTGACCGGCGTCGCGGCCGCGTCAGGGGTCGTCGTCGTGCCGTTGTTATCCTGTTGGCAAGCCACCAGGAACAGAATCAAGAGTAGGAAGAGCCAGTTTCGTCGCAACAAAATAAAATCCCAGGGAAAATGGGGGAGGGGATTAGGAGACTAAGAGATTAAGAGACTAAGAGACTAAGAGATTAGGTTACGACCAATCAATCTCTCAGTCTCTCAGTCTCCCAATCTCCCCCTTCCTCACTCTCCAATAAGTTCATCAATCGCCCCATCCAACGGGCTTACCGCTGTAGAAGCCTGGGCCAGCATCCAGTCAATCACGGGTTGCCGCCAATCTATGGCCGTGTTATACGCGTCCGGGTCAAAGATGGCAAGCTGGCTGTAACCATCGCCGCCCGCGTACATAAAATCATTAACCAGGAGTGAGTAGAGGTATCCCGATCAATGGGTTGATCCGTTTTGACCAAAATCCATTCACCGGATTGCCGCCGTACCCCGGCGATAGCATTGTTGGTGCGGTTGAGAATTTGGATGAGTTCGCTACCGGTGAGGTGAACTTCTATGAGCACGTTGTCGAAGGGCATAACGCCGAGAATGTGGCCGAAGGTGAGTTCACCGGCCTGCCAGCTATCGCGCATCCCACCCAGGTTGGTGATAGCCACATCGGCGGGGTAGCTCCAGAGCCAGGCGTGGGTGATGAGGCCCTGCATGGTGTCACTGCGGATGGGGATGTCCTGGTCGAGGTAGCCGATGGTGACGTTGAGTTCGGTCGCGGCCGCGGCCTGCCATTTTTCCACCACCGCCAACACCGCCGGATCATCATCCGCCGCCTCGTTAACTCGTACTCCATATTCGACGGGTGTGACCTCATCACCCTCTAACATAAAAGTAACAAACGCATAACGGCCCAGGTGTGCCCCAGCGCCCAGCATGACCACGCCATTGAACTCATCGGCGATGCGTTCGTTGCAATGACCAGCCCCAAACAGGTGAATGCCCAGGTCGGCCGTTTCGTTGATCAGGTCTACCAATTGATTCACGCACACATGGGATGGCACCACAATCAGATCGGCCCCTTCGGCTTGCATCTGGGGCACGACTTCGCGCAGGGCGGTTTCGTAGTCGAGGAAATTGAGGTGGGAGACGATGACGGGGTTGGTGGTGACGGGGGTGGCGGTGGTGGTCAGACCGGTGATGCCAACCTGAACTCCTGCAAACTCGACGATAACGTAGGGCACAATGCCCAGTTCCAGCGGGGTTTCGCCGCTATCGTTCCAGCGCACGTTGGCGCTGACATAGGGGAAGGTGGCTTCGGCGGTGCGTTGGGTCAGGGCTTCCAGGCCGAAGTCAAATTCGTGGTTGCCCACGGCTGAGGCGGTGTATTGCATGGCGTTCATGACTTCGACCATGCTCTGGCCGTCGAACCAGGTGGAAATAGCTGGCCCGGTCCAATTGTCGCCACCGCTCAGGATGAGTAGATGACCGGTGGCGTCGTTGTTATGGTTGGCCTGCCACAACCCCATCAGGTTGGCCGCGCTTTGGCCGGGTTCTTGCCCTTCCATCCAGCCGTGTTCGTCGTTGGTGTAGAGGATGGTGAAGGAGATGGGGAGGGGGGAGGCGGGGATGGGGATGGGTTTGTTGGGCTAGTGGTCGCGGCCGCGCTCACCGCTGTCGGTGTCAGGGGGGGCGGGGCAGCTGGCCCTGTACGGCAAGCCACGAGAAGCAACAGCAGGAGCAGGCACAAATGGGGGATCGTTCGTTTCATGGTGGTCAGGCCTCACAACACAGCGCCACAATTTGCGCGGCCGCGTCCGTCGCCGTCAGCCCATCGGCCATAAACAGATGCACGGCTACCCCATGTTCGGCCAGTTCGCGGCCGCATTCCCGGCTAAAACCAGCCAACGCGGCCTGGCTGGTGTAGTAAACACTCTGGTTCAGGGGGCGGGCGGGGTTGAGGCCATCATCGGCCAGGTTGATGATGCGGCCGCCCTGGATGGTTCCCGCCAGCTCATTTTGGTTGCTGAAAACGCGGCCGCAGAGCTGGCTCATAAAAAACACCCCTTTCAGGTTCACTTCCAGGGTACGCACCCACTCCCATTCGTCCATTTTGAGGATGGGTGCGGTGGGGCGCACACGGGTGGCGTTGACG
The DNA here is from genome assembly GCA_016716885.1 of Candidatus Trichofilum aggregatum. Lineage (GTDB taxonomy): Bacteria > Chloroflexota > Anaerolineae > Promineifilales > Promineifilaceae > Trichofilum > Trichofilum aggregatum. The sequence continues at coordinate 23,466 of JADJUV010000011.1, forward strand.
AGGATGTCTATGCGGCCGCATTCTTTGCGGGCCGTTTCAATGAGATGAACACATTGGAATTTGTTAGCCACATCGGCGGTGATGGCGACGGCGCGGCCGCCCCCGTCGCGGATGGTTTGTGCGGTGCGCTCGGCCCGGTCCGGGTTCAGGTCGTTGACGATAATCATCGCCCCCACCTGAGCCAATGCTTGAGCGATAGCCGCCCCCAGTGGTTGTCCCGCGCCCGTCACCAGCGCGACTTTAGCCATAAGTAGTTGTTCCATTAATCGTTGCCATCCTTGAGGTTGCCCAGGAACGCGGCCGCGCGCAACACTCCAATCACACTCTTACCATCCACCAACCGGCCATCCAAAGCCATCTGCACCAAATCCACCAGGGGATACGCCTGCACCTCAATCTGCTCATCCGCATCCGCTGGCAACGGATCATACGTCAAATCGCGAGCCAGATAAAACGCCATGACCTCATCCGTAACACCAGGCGCAGGCCAGGCCTGCCCCAATGGTTCTAGCCGCTCCGCCCGGTAACCCGTCTCCTCGCGCAATTCCCGTTGGGCACAAGCCAGCCAATCCTCATCCCACTCACGGGTTCCGGCGGGGCATTCCAGGATGGTTTGCTCCAGGGTGAAGCGGTATTGGTTGAGCATGAGTACCTCGTGGCCCTGGTAGGGGATGATGACGACGGCGCCGGGGTGCTGGATGCGGCCGCGTTCTACCACCGCCCCATCATCCATCTCCCACTCCTCCGCCCAAAACCGCCAACTCCGCCCTTCCCAGGCCACCCGTGCATTTTTCCTCTTCATCATTCACCGTTCCTCATTCATAATTTTGTGTTCCCCCCCCCATCATTTATACTCAAGCCATCCCACACAGCGTCGTTTTATACCATACCCATCAGGTAATACCCACCTGGTTCCTCGGAGGTTTTCATGCTCATCCCCAGTCTATTGCTTAAAAAGTTATACACCGTTAATAGTTTAAAGAATGTTAGTGACGGCATTACCTTCGCCTTAAAAAATCGCCTCAGCGATGCCAAAGTCTTGCAAGTCCAAAGCATCACCCTGGACGGCCAACCCATCCCCCTCAGCACCATCACCTTTGACCTGGGCGACGGGCAGATGGTTACACCCGCCCAAATTACGCCCGAAAACCCCATTGATTTCCCTTTACGCAAAGTCCTGCTCGTTCGGGCGACCAGAGAAGCCCTGACACAAGGTAAACACAAACTCGAAATTCGTTTCGCCACCGACCCCTTTGGTGACCTGAAGTTAGATGTAGATGATGCCATTGCGGCCGCGGCCGCCACCGTGCGCATCCCCCGTGATCCCGATGATGATTACAACCCGGAGATCATCAAAACACGGCAATCCTTTGTCGAAGAGTTTACCGGCAAAAAAATGGATCACATCACCCACTACTCCTTTGATCCTCACATCCTCAAAGGCAACATCGAACATTTCACCGGCGTCGCCCAGGTTCCCCTCGGCTTTGCCGGGCCACTTACCATTAACGGCGAACAAGCTCAGGGTGATTTCCTCATTCCCCTGGCAACCACCGAAGGCACATTAGTGGCTTCTTACAACCGGGGCATCAAAGTCCTGAACCTGTCTGGTGGCGTCAAATGCAGCGTCGTCGGCGACGCCATGCAGCGAGCGCCCGTTTTTGTATTTAATGATGCCCGTGAGGCTCGTGATTTCGTCACCTGGGCACAGGAACATCTGGACAAAATCCGCGAAGAGGCCGAAGCTACTTCCAGCATTGCCAAATTGCAGTACATTGATTATTTCCTGGCCAGCAAATTTGCCTATTTGCGTTTCAACTACTCTACCGGCGACGCCGCCGGGCAAAATATGGTCGGTCGGGCCACGTTTGCCGCCTGTAGCTGGATATTGGATCATTACGAACACAAAGATCACATTCGCCACTTTTATCTGGAATCAAACTTTGCCACCGATAAAAAAGCATCACAGGTTAATCTAATGCGCACCCGAGGCAAACGGGTCACAGCCGAAGCCATCGTCAAGCGCAACGTGCTTATCGAAACGATGCGCGTGGAGCCGGAAAACCTGGTTTATCATGCCGGTGTTGCCAACGTGGGTTCCATTCTTTCCGGGGCCAACAATAATGGTCTGCATTCAGCCAATGCCATCACCGCCATGTTTATTGCCACGGGTCAGGATGTCGCCAATGTGGCCGAATCGTCGGCGGGTGTGGTGTATACCGAGCTAACTCGCGAAGGTGATATGTATCTGTCTATTACCATTCCTTCGCTTATTGTCGCTACCTACGGGGGCGGCACGAGCCTGGCGACACAGCGGGAATGTTTGGAACTGCTAGGCTGTTATGGTCGCGGCAAGGTGAACCGGTTTGCCGAAATCGTGGCCGGGGCTGTGTTGGCCGGGGAAATCTCCCTGGCTTCGGCCATTTCATCATCGGACTGGGTTTCCAGCCATGAACAATACGGGCGCAATCGCTAATTCCGTCGCAGGTTGAGATTTAATAGAAAGGGCGGCCGCGAGCGTTCGCCCTTTCTTTTCGTTCCCACTTGGCGGGGGGGGGGCGGACCCCCCAGGGGCCCCGGGGCCGGCAGCCGGGGGCGGCGCGCGGGGCGGCGGGGGGGGGGCGGGCGGGGGCGCGGGGGCGGCCGCCGATTAGCCCCATCGTTACGGTTGCCAATTGTTTCTTCCCCCCCTTATAATCATCCTCGAATGAACCTGATAACTCGAATGTGCCTGTTAAATTGTTGGCCTGCTTATGTCTGATCAATCGTATCGTAATTGTCTGGTTATTGTGACAGGTGGTTTACTCCTCTTCTTTTGCCTTGCCTGCTTTAGCGTGGTGGCAATTTCCGGTGGGCTGATTGTTTTAGGGGAAGCCATGGCTAATTTGCCTACCAGCACCCCCTATCCCACGGCCTTTGTATCTGCCAACACCCCCACGGCTTCCCCACCCCCTACGCAGGCGACGGGCGTCTCACCAACCCCACCGCCCACTCAGGCTAACATTGAACCACCGACCCCGCAGGCAACGGTTACTTCAGCCGCGCCGCTTTTTACCCCGCCAGACATCGTGGTAGAACCGGCCACCACCGCTGAATGGCTGGCTCTGGAAACATTGTGGCAGGCCAATTACCCCCACCGTGATTATTACGAAGCCCCTATCCGTTTAGCTAATCAACGTCTAAGCGGCCGCACCATTACCGCCCCTGTGTATAGCCTGGGTAGTCGCCAAACCTTCTTTGTAGGCGAAACCCAGGTTGAGGCGGTGTTGGTTGCGGCAACGGAGCATGTGTATTTTTGGGTAGAGATTGGGTTGGATTTGGACCCGGCGGAAGTGACCGCGGCCGCGCAACGGTTCGAGAACGACTACTACACCCGCATCACCAACCTGTTCGGCCAGGAATGGCGGCCAGGCATGGACAACGATCCCCACTTTAGCATTCTCCATCTCAGTGACACGGGCGGCAACGAGTTAGGTTACTTTGACAGCGCCGACCAATACCCTCTGGAAATCAGCGACGTTTCTAACCAACAAGAAATTTTCTACCTGAACATGGGATCCCTGGAGATGGGCGAAGATTTATACTTTGGTACGATGGTGCATGAATACCAGCATCTCATCCAATGGTGGCTCGACCCCAATGAAACGGGTTGGCTCAACGAAGGTTTATCCCAACTGGCCGAAACCTATGTGGGGTTAGACACCGTGGAAACGGTGGATTATCTGAGCAACCCTGACACCCAGATTAACGCGTGGTCTTATGACGAGGACGATGATGATGCGGTTTATGCCCATTACGCCGCCAGTTATCTTCTCTCCCTTTATCTGTGGGAACAGCTAGGGGATGAGGCCATTGCTGAGTTAGCCCGTCACCCGGCTGATGGTCTGGCGGCGGTGCGTTCGGTGTTGCAAGGGTACCGGCCTGATCTGACGCTGGAGCAACTCATGGCCAATTTCGCGGCCGCGGTCTGGCTCGACAACCCCTCGGCTGGCACAGCTTACCATTTCCGCAGTCAGGGGCTAAACCAACCCACCCCCACCCAACGGATCAACAACACCCCCATCAGCCTCAACCAAACCATCAACCAATACGGCACCCACTACCTGCCCATCAGCCGGAGTGGTCAACACACCGTCCGTTTTGCGGGAAACACCACCGCCCAATTGATTCCTGTCCCTCCACCTAGCGGAACACAAATGTGGTTGGTTCCCGCCGTGGATGACATGAACGCCCAACTCACCGCCCGGTTCGATTTGACGGCATTAGGTACCGCCACGCTGGCGTTTTGGACCTGGTATGATCTGGAAGAAGGGTACGATTTCGCCTACATCACCATCTCCACCGACAACGGGGCCACCTGGGAGTTACTCATGCCCGATCATGGCGTCACCGGGGAATATGGCGCGGCTTTCAACGGCCAAAGCGCCCGTGAACGGAACAATGTCAATGAATGGGTTGAGGAAACCATCAGCCTGAATCGCTACACCGGTCAAGAGGTGCTCATTCGCTTCGAGGTTTTCACCGATGGTTCCGTAACCGGCAAAGGGTTTGCCATAGACGACCTGACCATCAGCGAGTTAGGCTACGCCACTGATTTTGAAACCAATGATGGGTTGTGGCAGGGGGTGGGGTTTGTGCAAACCGGTTGGCAAATTCCGCAACAATGGGCCGTCCAATGGATTCAAGATGGCCGTGAACCCCAGGTCATGACCCTACCCCTGGACAGCTTTAACCAGGGGGAATGGACAGTTGAAGCAACCAATGAAGGGGGTGTGTTGGTTATTATGCCCCTGGCCCCCTTCATTTATGAGCCAACCAGTTATTGGCTAGAAGTGGAATAGGAAGTTTCGAGTTTCGAGTTCTGAGTTTCGAGTTTTAGCCACCGTGTTTCATCTGTTCGTATTGCGCTTCTAGTTCTTGCCGCTTATCAGCCATGGCCTGTCGGGCTTCGCGCATGGCCTCTTCCCAACGAGCAACCGCCTCGGCTCGTAAGGCGTCACCTGAAGCCGGTGTCAACAAAAGGGCGGTAACACTGCCTACAATCGCTCCACACATCGCCCCAGCCAGAAAACCAAAAAATTTGTTCATGATCATCATCTCCATAGGTGAAAATAGTGTCGCCATTATACCACTGCCGTTCCGGTTGGTGCATGGCCTTGCTCCCGCTAAAGCGTCCACTCCGGAGTAGAGTCTTCAGCCGGTTCCCGGAGTCACCCGGTCCCGAGTCGAGGCTTTAGCGGTTCAACCCGTAACGCGGCCGCGGCTGTGTTATAATCCCCCCCGTTATGTCCGAATATATCGAAATCCAAACCGAAATTTCAGAAGTGGCGGACACCATCCGTTTTCGCACCAATTTACGCCTGACCACCGAAGGTCAAGAAACATACCACTCGGTCGCCGCCATGGAAGAAGGTTCACCGGTGGCGCAATTGCTTTCCGGGGTAGATGGCATTGTCACCTGCCAGCTTGATGGGGGTGAGATTATCATTCGGCGTGACCCGGATACCGAATGGCATAATCTGGTAGCGGATGTCGCGGCCGCGCTCAAGGAGTTCTTTCTGTGAAACATATCAACCGTCTGGCGTTGGCCCTCAGCCTGCTTTTCACCCTTTTTCTGGTAGCCTGTGGCGGCAACGACGAAACCGCCACCCCAACTACCAACCCCGATGTACCCCCCACGGCCACCCTCACCCCGGCCGAAACCTTGGCCCAGGTGGCTGAGGTCATGCTCAGCTTGGATGGGGTGCAAATTGAGTTTAGCCGTAGTGGTGGCCCGGTTTATGTAGATGAAGATGGACTCCTGGTGTTTAGTTCGGCCACGGTACTTTATGATGCCCCGGACAAAGTGCAGGCCCGGGTCAAGGCCCTAACCAGCAACACCGCTCTGGAACTGGGTTTTATCGCCGTGGGGGACAAAAAATGGTTGACCAATCCAGCCACACTGGCCTGGGAACCTTTGCCGGGTACGATTCAGCTTGACCTGGCTCTGCTTTTTGATGCGATCGAAGGCTGGCGGCCTCTCCTCACCACCGATGCCAGTAACATTCAATGGGTGGAAACCACCTCGTTTGGGGGAGTGACTCGCGACCATTATCAGGCGACGGTGGCAGGTCAGCGCGCGGCCGCGATCACCAGTGGTTTGGTTCCGCCCCAGGATATTACTCTGGACATTTTCATTGATCCCGCGACCCGATACGTCACCCAGCTTGAATTCTCAACCCCGACCGCTTCCGGGCAGGATGCCGAATGGATATTACAGTTTAGTGAGTTTGGCCTGGATGTGGAAATCGTAGCCCCGGAATAGACGAACCGGTTGTCCGACCAGGGCAAACACCAACTGGGTGCTTGCCCTGGTTTTTTGCCTCACGCGTCCCTTTTCTCGCCCACAACTACCGCGGCCGCGTACCCATCCCCGGCCTCCCACCCCCACATCTGCCAGCGAGCCGCTTCCTCAGTGGAGCCGCGCACCGTCAGCAGGCGAACCGGTTCGCCCGGAACCAGCGTCACCGCAAAATCACCCAGCGGGAAGGACAACCCTTCGCCCATGGCTTTGATAAACGCCTCTTTGCGTGTCCAGGCGTTGAAGAACGCTTGGGGTTTCTGAGCCTCGGGCACGGCCTGGAAAGCCATTTGCTCAGCGTGGGAAAAATAGTGGCTGGCAATCTCGGTGGTAGCAAAGTCGGGGCGAATTTGCTCAATATCTACACCAATAGCGCGGCCGCGCACCACCGCTACCAACATCTGATCGCCAGCATGTGACAGATTAAAACATAAATCGCCGCCGTTAGTCAGGGCCGGTTTGCCATAGGTTGTGGTTACGAACTGGAGTTTGGCCGGGTGGCAGGCCAGGTAAGCCGACAAAATGAGGCGTAATTGCCCGTGCGCGGCCGCGTACCGGTGGCGATGGTGCTCAAAATGAAACCGCCCCATCCGCTCCCGTTCATCTACCGATAACAACGCTACCAACCTGGCTAAATAGGCCGGGGCCACATCCAGCCCCACCTGCCACACCTGCACAACCTCATCCGCCAGGGAAATGGGGTTCCCCGAAAGGTCAGATAAAACGTGATGCGTGAGATGTATAGCTTTCAAGAAAAAGATATTGTTTGTCGTGACCGCTTTAGCGGGCTAGTGCCAGCCCGCTAAAGCGGTCACGACGAACCAAAACCCAAAATGATTATCTGAACGTATTTATACAGGTGTCCGAACTTATTCCCACGCTCTGCGTGGGAATATCATCTGGGACGCTCTGCGTCCTACGCGACGCAGAACGTCGTAAGGAGCATTCCACGCAGAGCGTGGAACGAGTACCTGTATAGATACATCTGAAAAGCTATAGAAGGCCAGTCACTGGTTACTGCTCACTGTATTGGGCTTGCGCCTCAGCCAGACATTTCTGCAAAATACAGGCCACATCCGTGATGTACGGTTCATCCATGATGCGATGAGGCCCCTCAATAACAAATTCCTGCACCCCATCACGGGCCAACGGCCCCCAACCCAACGGATGATTCAGCGGGTTGTGGGGCAGGCTCTCGGTGGAGCGGAACAGGATAAACGAGCCTGGGTAAATGGGCGGCTGATAATTGGTAATGGCTTTAAGATTGGTCTCCCAAAGGTAATCTTCCAGGAAAGCATAAGACATGGGACTGCCCGTGCGGTGCGCCCGTTGGAAGGCCCATTCCAGATGCAACCGGTAGAAACGGCGGCGGGCATCGTCCCACACATAACGAACCTGCTCGGTCAGCCCCATCTGGCGCAGGCGGCGCACATGCCCCATAACTTTGCGCCGTGAGGCGGCGATACGTCCTACCTGTTTTACTTCGGGTGGCTGATGAACGGCACGATCCTCAGAGGCCACAATGCCAGCTCCGCGAATGTTGCGGGCCGGGTTAAAGGTATCAAACAACACCAGCAAGGCCACCTCTTCACCCGCCATTTTAAGCCGATGGGCCATCTCAAAAGCCACTTCACCGCCCATAGAAAAACCGCCCAGGTAGTAGGGGCCGTGGGGCTGTACCTGGCGTACCCCTTGTAAATAAACCTCGGCCATCTCTTCTATCCGGGTCAGTGGCTTCTGTTTGCCTTCTGCACCTACGGCCTGTAAGCCATAAAATGGCTGTTCCAGTCCCAGATAATCGGCCAGCGGACTGTACACCAACACATGCCCCCCCGCTCCATGCACACAAAAGAAAGGCGGTTTACTACCTTGGGCCTGAATGGGCACGAGGGCGGTATGGGCAGATTGTCGCCATTGGCGGCGTGTGGCCGATTGATCCGCGGCCGCATCCTCTCCCTTCTCCCCTTTTTCTTCTGGCAACAAGGCCACCATCTGGGCCACGGTAGAAGCCTGAAATATCGTCGCCAGGGAGAGTTCCACGGCGAAGGTTTTCTTCACCTGGTTGATAAGACGAATAGCCATGAGGGAATCACCCCCCAGGTCGAAAAAGTCATCATGGATGCCAACTTTTTCCAGTCCCAACACTTTTTGCCACAACGCAGCCAACTGGCGTTGCGTCTCGTTTTCCGGGGCGGTGTAGTCACCCAGGTGGGTAGGCCGGGCAAAGTGACGGGTGTCCGCGGCCGCGTCTGGTTGCCGGTGGGGGCTATAGGCCAGCAACTCGGCCAACGGCAGGGATGAGACGATGGTGCGGGGAGCCGCCTGGGCGGAAAGAAGACGGGCAAACGCGGCCGCGCCCTCATCCGGTTTAATGCCATCAGAAAGGGCCAGGTCTAGCAGAGTGGGGGAGTGCTGAGGGCTGAGGGCTGAGGGCTGAGGGGTGAGGGGTGAGGGCTTGGTTTGGCGGGTGAAGAGGTTTTGTTGCTCACCCACGCGGCGCACGGTGAACCCTTCGACTTCGACCAACACCCGCCCCGTCTCGTCCATGAGGGTGACATCGAAGGTGGCGGTTTCCTGGTTCGCGGCCGCGCTGGGGCGGTAGCGCAGGTGGCTGTACACCACACCCGTTAAGGCGGAATGCACCCTTACCTTTTGGTAAGTGAGCGGCACAAAAAAGTCAGAACCCGTTTCGTAACCGGGCACGAGAGGCAAACCTACGCCTGTCGCCAGGTCCAGCAGGGCCGGATGCAACGGATATTGCTGTAAATCATCCAGGAAAGGAGCCGCCAGTTCCAGCCGGGCCAGGGCTTCCCAGTCGCCCAGATGAAGCTGGCGCAGGTTTTTCCAGCGCGGGCCAAAGCGCAAAAATCGCTCTTGTTGGGTGTCCTGTTCCCCGGGGGCGAACTGAATTTCTTGCCGGTTACAGCGGGCCAGAATGAGGGCGAGGTCTTGCCGGGGTGGGGCCGCGGCCGCGAGCAAAGCCACCTGCGCCTGGGCGTGTTCTTGCCAGGAGCCATCAAAGCTCGACTGGCTGGCGACGGTGAAATGATAACCGGTGCTGTTTTTAGCCAGATGCAAACGGACTGTTTTGGCTCCATCGTTATCCACATCTAACGGGGCAATAAACAGCAGGTCGCGGATTTCCACCGGGCGGCGCGGCATTTCTGGTTGTTGGGCGGCCCAGGCCATCTCCAGATAACCCGTGCCCGGAATCAGGGCCGTGCCATCCTTCAGCCGATGCTCATCCAGGAGCCAGTGGGCGGGCGTGAGTGTCGTTTCGTAGACGGTTTCATGGTCGGTTTCGCTGATGAGGCGGCCCAACAAGGGGGTGTTTCATGGGGCGGCTCAGGCGAGGGTCGTGGGGGGCGTAAGGGCTGGGGGTGTGCGCGGCCGCGACGGCCATACCCACTTCCGACCACATGCCCCAGTTGATAGCAAAGGTGTACGGTTGCCGGGCGGAAGAACTGTCTATGGGTGTATGGGTGGTTTTGCTTTGGGCGAAGGCGTCCAGAAAGGCATTGGCCCCCACATAATCCACCTGACCCACTGGCCCCATGAGGGTGCTGGTTGAGGAAAACACGACGAAAAAATCCAGCGGCACATCAGCCAGGGCCTCATCCAGCACCAGCGTGCCCCGAACTTTGGGGGAGAACACTTTCGCCACATCACCGGCCGCTTTAAGCTGGATAAGGCCATCGTTGAGCACCCCGGCGGCATGAATGACGCCGTGAATGGTGCCAAAACGCTCTTGCGCGGCCGCGACCAACTGCCGTACCTGCTCCCGGTTACTCACATCAGCCGCCACCACCAACACCTCAGCCCCCAGATTTTCCAGCTCCTGCACGGTGCGGATTTGCTGGCTGATTTTGTTGTCGGGATCACGGGTTGCCAGCCATTTGGCCCATTCGTCACGCGGGGGCAGGCCGGTGCGCCCGGCTAAAATCAGGCGGGCCTGGTAGGTTTGGGCCAGGTGACGGGCCTGCACCAGCCCAATGCCACCCAACCCACCAGTGATGAGGTAGATGCCTCGCGGCCGCAACCGATTTACCCCGGCTTCCACTTTCGTCGGTTCAAAACGGGAGACCCACCGTTCGCGGCCGCGCCACAGGGCCACCGGTTCACCCTCATCTACCAGGGCTGACTGCTGAATTTGGGTCGCCAGCGTCGCCAGGGTTGTTTGATCGCGGCCGCGAAAACGGCGGCGCGGCGGCAAAACCACATCCAGCGATTGGCAGGTGATGTCGCTGAACTCCTTGCGGATGACCTGGGCCAACCCCAGAGCAATGGCTTTCTCCGGGTAAGGCAGCGGCTCACCGGGCAGGGCTTGCATACCGTTGCTCACTTGAGTGATGTGAACGGGTTGGGATAAATTCGCCTGGCTGAGGGCCTGGGTAAGAAATAGCAGGTTGTAAAAGGTGTTGTCGCGCTGTTTTTCGTAAAACTCAACCCGCGAAAAAATCGGCTCGTCCGGGGTCAGCCCCCAGAGGTGGACGATGCGTTGGGGCAGGCAACCCTGTTCGGCGCATTCATCCACCAGTTCCAGGATGTCGGGGCGAAAACTGGGATTCAGGCCGTAATGGTGTGGGCTTTTTACCGTAAATTGCCGCTCCTCGGTGACGACAACGACGGTGTGCCCCGCATCCCGTAGTTGGTTGACCAGCCGTTGCCCTACGCCCAGGTTGTCCATGAAGATGAGCCAGGAGAGGGTCTCGCTTGCGGCCGCGGCTGGCAACGGTTTTTGCACCCACGTCGGCCGATAAAACCAATCATCCGGGTTGGCCTGTTTGCGCGGATGGCCAGGCGTAGCGGTTGAGGCGGTTGTCATCTTACCCGGCTCAATCCAATACCGCTGATGATCAAAAGCATATGTGGGTAAAGGAACCCGGTGGCGCGTTTCCTGGCCGTATAGAGCGGGCCAGTCCGGTTCAGTCCCGTGACCCCACAATCGCCCCAGCGTGGTCAACAGATACGCCTGGTCATTGGTAACTTCGCGCCCGTGGCGCAGGGATGTCAGCGTGACCAATCCAGGCGGGGCATCAGGGTGCTGGCGGGCCAATGAGGTGAGGGTTTTACCTGGCCCCACTTCCAGCAAGATGAGGTTGGTGGTTTGCAGGGCGGTAGCCACGCCATCGGCAAAACGGACGGTGTGGCGCAGGTGAGTGACCCAATAACGGGGATCAATGGCATCTTGCGGCCGCACCCAGGTTCCCGTGACATTGCTGATATACGGTTTTTGCGGTGGGTTGAAGCGGATACGGCGCAAATGTTGCTCAAAGGGGGCCAGAATCGGCTCCAGCATGGGCGAATGGGCGGCCACATCAATGGGCACGGTCTGACATTCGATGCCTAGCTGATCCAGTTTTTGGGCCATAGCCTCAATATCAGAGAGCGGCCCGGAAACGACGCAGGCCGTGGGGCTGTTGATCACGGCAATGTCGAGTTCACTGAAAAGATGCGGCCGCAGGTCGTTTTCTGGTAGGGATACACTCAGCATACCCCCGGCAGGTAAGCTCTCAAATAGCTTGCCGCGCAGGGTGACGATAGACAGGGCATCGGCAAAAGAAAAGACCCCCGCCAGACAGGCTGCCGTATATTCCCCCAGGCTGTGCCCCAGCATCACCGCCGGTTCGATGCCCCAGGAGAGCCACAGCCGGGCCAGGGCGTATTCGGTGAGGAACAGGGCGGGGAGGGCGGCGGCGGGGCGATTGAGGGCTGAGTGCTGAGGGCTGAGGGCTGAGGGCTGAGGGGGGAGATTGAGAGACTGAGAGATTAAGAGACTGGTCACTGGAGACTGGAGACGGGTCGCTTGAAACCTGAGACTTGAAACCTGAAACCTGAAACAATAACTCTCCCAAATTAAAATCCAATTGTCCCCGCAAGAGGGCCAGCCCTTCGTCTATGATTTGGCGGTAGAGGGGTTCGTGGGTGTAGAGATCACGGCCCATGTTGGTGTATTGGGCACCACCACCAGGGAAGAAGAAGGCGATGGCGGGTTTGCTCTGGCTGGCCTGTTGGCTGAAGACACGTTGGCGGTCTGGCGTTTCCAGCGCGGCCGCGATCTCCTCATGACTATCTCCTACCACAATCCGGCGGTAGCGGAACGGTTGGCGGCCCAGTTGGGTGGTGTAGGCCACATCGGCCAGCGGCTGTTCCGGGTGTTGGCGCAGGTGGTGGGCCAGCCGTTGGCTGTTGCCGTCCAGGGCAGTCTGGCTTTTGGCGGAGAGGAGCAGGAGTTGTTGCGGCCGCGACGCCGACGACGCTTCCAGTTCTGGCGCTTCTTCCAGAATAATGTGGGCGTTGGTCCCCCCCACCCCCAACGAGCTAACCCCGGCCCGGCGCGGCTGGCCCTGGTTCGTGGGCCATGCCTGCAAACGGGAATTGACATAAAATGGGCTGTTTTCCAGGTTAAGCAACGGATTAGGGCGATTGAAATGCAAACTGGGCGGCAGTTGCCGATGCTTTAGGGCTTGCACGACCTTAATAAAACTGGCCGCCCCCGCCGCCGTATCCAGATGACCGATATTCGATTTGACCGACCCCAAACCACAATAACCGGTCCGTTTACTGCTGGCTCGAAACGCCTGGGTCAACGCTTCCACCTCAATGGGATCACCGATGGGGGTGCCCGTGCCGTGGGTTTCCACATAGCTGACAGAATCGGCCGGGACATCGGCGATGGTCAGGGCTTCGGCGATGGCTTTGGCCTGTCCTTCCAGGCCGGGGGCCAGATAATTCATCTTGCCAGAGCCGTCATTGTTAATGGCCGAACCTTTGATGACGGCATGGATGGTGTCCCCGGCCTTGATGGCGTCGTCCAGGCGGCGCAAAACCACCACCCCTACACCGCTCCCAAAAACCGTGCCCTGAGAATCGGCGTCAAAGGGACGGCAATGCCCATCCGGCGACAAGATTTCCCCTTCCTGGTAAATATAACCTTGCCGGTGGGGCAGTTCGATGGTGACACCACCCGCCAGAGCCATATCACATTCCAGGTTGAGTAAGTTTTGGCAGGCCAGGTGAATGGCGACCAACGAAGTTGAGCAGGCGGTTTGCACGTTGAGGCTGGGGCCACGCAAATCCATCAGGTAGGAGACGCGAGTGGTGAGAAAATCTTTGTCGTTGCCCGTGTGGCGGAGCAGGAAAAAGCCGACAGACTGGAGTAAATCGGGGTTGGTAAGCAGGTTATAAGGCAGGTAAGCGTTGTGACCGGAGCCGCCATAAACCCCAATCGCCCCATCAAAACGGGCCGGATCATGCCCGGCATGTTCCAGGGCTTCCCAGCACACCTCCAAAAAGTGGCGGTGCTGAGGGTCCATGATGGCGGCGTCACGGGGGCTAAAACCAAAAAAAGCGGCGTCGAACTGCTCCATGTCATCCAGAATCGCGGCCGCGTTCACATAATGAGGGTGCCGCAGGGTTTTCTCATCTACCCCGGCCTCACGCAGGGCCTCATCACTCAAAAAAGTAATCGCTTCCACCCCATCGCGTAAATTTTCCCAATACGTTGTAATGTTATTGGCTCCCGGAAACCGCCCCGCCATGCCCACTACAGCGATTTCGGTTCCGGTCAGGGAATCTAAAACTGATTGGTTTTTATTCATAAGCTGGTGCGGGTATGAAGTTTCGAGTTCGGAGTTTCGGGTTTCGAGTTATTAACTCGGAACTCTGAACTCAAAACTCGAAACAGGTTACTACCCTCGTACTCGTCGTTGTAATTGTTGGCGGCGGCGCTCGGCGCGGTCCAGAGTTTGCTGTAAATCGGTCTCAGTGCCCTGGTTGGGATCATGGTTTTGGCCCAAATGGTGGGCCAAGGCCCGAATGGTCGTGAACCGGAACAAGTCGGTGACGCTCAGCGGCCGCGCTATTTTTTCACTTATAAGCCGGTGCGCCTGCACCGCCAGAATTGAATGTCCGCCAATATCAAAGAAATTATCATCCATGCCCACATGATCCAGGCCCAGTAGCTCTTGCCAGATAGCGGCAATTTGGGCTTCCATGTCATTAGCTGGGGGAGTGAAGTGGGTTTCGGCCTGGGCGCGGGCCAATTGGGGGGCGGGCAGGGCTTTACGGTCAATTTTACGGTTGGGGGTGAGGGGGAAGGTGGGCAGGGTGATAAAGTGGGCCGGAACCATGAAGGTGGGCACGCGGCCGCGGACAAACTCTCGGATCGCCGCCCGATCAATGGTTTGCCCGGCCCTGGCCACCAGATAAGCCACCAGTTGTTTGTTGCCGGGTATATCCTCGCGGGCTACGACAACGGCCTGTTTAATGGCCGGATGTTCATGCAAATGTCGTTCGATTTCGCCTAATTCAATGCGATAACCACGAATTTTCACCTGGAAATCATTGCGCCCCAGGAACTCCACAGCCCCATCCGCCCGGTAACGAGCCAGATCGCCGGTACGGTAAAGGCGTTGCGGCCCAGATTCATGCTGGTTGCCCACATCCAGTAGGGTATAAGCCACAAACCGCTCGGCTGTCAGGGCGGGGCGGTTGAGATACCCACGAGCGACCCCTTCACCCCCAATAAAGAGTTCACCCGCCACCCCCACAGGCGTGGGTTGTCCATACGCATCGAGAATAAACAGGCTGGTGTTGGCGATGGGATGACCGATGGGTACGGTGTGACCCTCACTGTAGACGGCCGGATCGACTCCGCTCACGGCCGACCAGATGGTTGTTTCGGTGGGGCCATACATATTGAGAATGCGGCCGCTAACCAAATCACGTAATTCATCTGCCAGCGCCACAGGGAAGGCTTCACCGCCCACACATAACACCTCAAGTTGGCGAAAGGCAGCCCGGCTCTGTTCATTATGCAGAAACATCTGGGCCATCGAGGGGGTACATTGCAGATAATTGACATTGTGTTGACGGATCAGGGCGGCAAAGGAGAGGTCTTGACCACTGGTGGGCGCGGGTTGGGCCGCCTGGCGCACCTGGTTCAGATAAGGCAGGTGGCGCAGAACCAACTCTGAGGGCACGCCGTAATCAATCAGGCAGGCAATTTCATCTACGCCGATGGCCTTGAGCTGGTTGACCAGCTCCAGACACCGTTCGACCGGACCAAAAAGGCCACTATCGGCAAAATAACGTTCAAAGGCGTGATCAAGGATGGCGTTCTTTTCCTCATCACTCAAAGTTTTGGCGCTGAACATCTCCCGTAAACTTAGACCGGTAGCCTGAGCTTTGTCTTTGAAGGTGGGAAACGACCAGGCCGCCTTTTCGGTCAGATCAAGCGCACTGGCCAGATATTGTTTCATCGGTTCCCGCACGATTTCCCGGACAGATTCCGTGTTGTCACCCACAAAGGTGTGCAGCATGAGGGTAAGTTGCCCCTGCCCCGCATGACCCGCTTCCTGCCAGGCTTGCCGGTAGAGGGCGATTTTTTCGGCCAACTCGCTGGTGCTTTGGCCCAACAGGTGGGTGAGCAGGTTGTATCCTTTGGCTCCAGCCATCTGGAAGGTTTCCGGGTTGCCCGCGGCCGTGACCCAGGTGGGCAAATGGGGCTGGATGGGGTGGGGCAGGGTACGCACGGTCACGTCGCGCCCGTTGGGGCCAGGGAAGGTCACGGCTTCGCCTTGCCACAGCTTGTGAATGATTTCGATGTCGCGGAACATCTGATTTTTGCGGTCGGCAAAGGTTTCCGGGCGCAAAACGAAGTCATTGGGTTGCCAGCCAGCGGCGAAGGAGATGCCCACCCTCCCGTTGGAGAGGTTATCTACCAGAGACCACTCTTCGGTGATGCGGATGGGATGGTGGAGCGGCGAGACACAACTACCGGCCCGGATTTTGACGTTTTGGGTGATGGCGGCAATGGCGGCACTGGCAACCGCGGGGTTGGGGTAGAGACCACCGAAAGCGCCAAAATGTCGTTCGGGGGTCCAGATGGCGGCGAAGCCGTTTTGGTCGGCAAATTTAGCTCCTTCAAGCAAGATGCGGTATTTGTCGGCCGGGTTTTCCCCGGCGTCGCTGGCAAAGTAGAAGAGGCTGAAATCAAGGGGGCGACTGGTGGGCGTCGCGGCCGCGTCCCATTTCTCCGCATACAACACCACCTTAAAACCTCGGCACAACGTCCAAAACAGCTCCAGAACCGAAATATCAAAGGAGAGGCTGGTAACGGCCAACCAGGTTCCCGGCGGGTTATGTGGAATATGATCATCCATGCCCGCGAAGAAGTTGAGCACCTGGCGATGTTCGATCATAACCCCCTTGGGTTGGCCGGTGGAGCCAGAGGTATAGATGACGTAAGCCAGATTGGCGGCCTTGACGGCAGAGGTGGGGGTGCTGTGGCTGGGGTACTGGCTAATCGTGCTCCAGCCGCTGTCCAGACAGATGACCTGAGCCTGGTGTGGGGGCAGAGCGGGCTGGAGATGGGCCTGGGTGAGGATAACGGGCGCGGCCGCGTCGCTCAACATAAAGGCCAACCGGTCGGTCGGGTAATCGGGGTCTAGCGGCAGGTAGGCGGCGCCAGCCTTGAGCACGGCCAACAAGGCTACCATCAGCTCCAGCGAACGATCCAGATACAGCCCCACACAACTTTCCGGGCCTACACCTTGTTGCTGCAAATAATGGGCTAACTGGTTGGCCCGACTGTTTAACTGACGATAGGTTAACTGGTGAGGGCCAGACACAACGGCCACGGCATCTGGTGTGCGCGTTACCTGTTGCTCAAACAGGTGGTGCAGACAACGATCACGCGGATAACTGGTCTGGGTATTATTCCAGGCCACCAGCATTTCTTGTTGCTCATCTGCATTCAGCAAAGAAAGCAGAGACAGGGGGCGTTCTGGCTGGCTGAGAAGTTGCTGACCAAAGGTGATAAATTGAACCACCATGCGCTCGGCATCGGCGGGAGTGAGATAGGCCGGGTGATAGTGCCATTGGCACTGGTTATCGGTGAAGGTGACCAGAATAGCGGCTGTGGGCTGGTTGGCAACGACGGGTGGATGGCTGACGAGACTGATGATAAGGGGATACGTGGGCGCGGCCGCGAGTTCGGGTGTGCGAGGTATGAGGTCACGCGCATAGCTTTGCCCTTTTTGGGTGCGTGTGATACGGCTTAACGCCAGGCGCAGATTGTCGCGGCCGCTGGTCGGAAAAGAGGCCGTCAGGTTGAGCGGGACAACCGGGGCAAAATCGGGGAATGGGGCCAGTGACTCCTGCCATATCTGGTGATCATGAAACCCTACGGTGAGTTGTGACTGTCCGACGAGGCGCGCCAGGTAAAGGCCAAACAGAGCAGCGGCAAAGGTGGGCAAAGGGGTTTGGGTTGCGGCCGCGGCCGCTTGCCATTCACCCGGCAAAGGGCAATCGAGTTGCGTGGGGTAAGCCGTAGCGCGAGCCAGAGACTCAGATGTTGGCTCTACTGTCAGGTACGGGATTTCAAGGGGGGTGTTCTGGCTCAGGGCCTGACGCCAAAACGGCTCCTGGCGGGCCAGCACTTCGGTGCGGCTGGTTAAGACCTGCCCCGTGATTTCGTCCAGGTCGGGCAAAATCGTTCCCACGGTCCAGACTGGTTCGGCGGGTTGGCCATTCAGGGTACGGAATTGGCTCAGAATGACATCGTAGGTCGTTGTGGCAACTTGTACACCAGCGGGAGTGACCTGCGTAATAACACCTGGGGCTTGCTGGGAAGGCGTGTCCGTTACACTCAGTTGCCCCACTAGAAGCTCTTTCACTTTGGGCAAGGTGAGGGGGTTGGGTACGGGGCCAAAGGTCAGGGCACGGACCAGGGCGCTGAGTTGTTCGGCGGATTGGGACCAGCGCAGGTTCGCGGCCGCGAATGGGCGTTGGTTTTTGCCAAAATAGGTGCGCTGGGTGAAATCTTGTGGCTGAGGGGTGAGTTGTCCCGTGGACAGACTCTCTAGAAGTTCCGTAAAGGACGCGGCCGCTTCCGTATAACAACGCGCATTCAGTGTAAAGGCCGTTTCATCAGCCACAAGCGGAAAATGACGCTGGAGCAAAATGCGCCCCTCATCTAGCCCGGCTACCATCTCATGCCAGGTAATACCATGCATCATTTCCTGGTTAAGAATCGCCCAAGAAGTAGCATTCAAACCGGCATAACGAGGCAAGGGGCCATCGTGAAAATTAATTGCCATTTGTTCAGGCAACCTTAACACCGCCTCAGGCACAATAGACAGATTAGCAATACTAAAAAAATAGTCGAATGGCCGTTGGCCCAGAATGGTGAGCCAATCGGATTGGGGATGATAGACAGGGATGTGGTGGGTTTCGGCCCAACTGACTATCGTGTCATGGCTAGTGATGATACCAAGGATGGTATGGCCCTGTGACTCTAGTTGAGCGGCACATTGTATAAGTAGCGTGCCTTCACCCATAAGGAAACAACGAAAAGATGACATATATTCACCTGAATGATAAGGAGTTACCCTGTCACTTTACTGGTGTCCCGATTCTGCCCGTGGTAGCCAGAAAGCAAAACCATTTTCTTGGTAATCAGGCGTAATTACAATGGGCAATTTGTCAATGGGTGTGTTCCTAATGAATTAGAGGAGAAAAGCATCCCCATATGCCGACCCGTTCGCATCTGGGAATGCTCACGCCTCACTCTCAACCGAAATGAAACACATCCTTTGTTAATCTCCTCAAGAGACTCAATGATGAGTAAAGGACATGAAATGGGGGTTAGGACAAAAAGGTGATTAAGGGCTGTCCATATAAACGGGTTATTTAACAAATACCAACCATTTCCATCCCAATGACAACTAGTAAATCAGCGGAATCGCCTGGAATCCATAGAGAAGTATGGCCTTTCGTCAATTACAGCCCGGCTTAAGGTAGCTACTCACCGAGTATATTTTCCGACAACCGCAATGAGATTTAGTTTACTCGACTTTGAAACAAACCTATTTTCTGGGTTCTTTCGGGATTCGCAAGGTATCGGCCAATGGTGGGGCTGGCCTTGTAACTGCCCAGACGAGGACAACCACAAGGGTTGCCCCTACAGAGTACCTTATGAGTTAACTTCTTGTACAGTAAGCAAGATAGAGGTTACACAGAGATTCACAGAGAAAAGCCAAGACCGTTTTTATAACTCTGTGTATCTCTGTGTCTTCTCTGTGAACCTCTGTGTCCTTCTTTTTGGTTCTGGCTTGTCCAGGTTAGGATCACCCCGCGAAATCCCAAGGATCAAGGATTAAATAACCTACGGAACTGAGACGAGAGACTCGACCAGCTTTACCTAAGCCCTTCGTAGATTGAGTCGGAAGACCCATCCCCTACCCCCTTCCCGGCGGGAAGGGGGAGACGCGCGTGTTTTGGGCCTTCGCCCTGAAAAAAAAGTTCCCCGCCCATGAAAAATTGGGTAGTCATTCCGCAGGAACGCCACGGGTTAGGAATCCAAAGCGGACCTCGGAAGGAAAATACCAGGACACGATGCCACAGTGCTAAAAAATCGGACTTTGGAAAAGCCATGTTCACAGGTCTGGCTTGACGACCCATCAGGCCAATGTTAGGATACAGTTTGTCAGGTTGGTTGGGTGATCGCGGGGCTGTTTCAGCTTCGAGGAAAGTCCGCACTCCATAGGGCACGGTGCCGGCTAACGGCCGGGCGGGGCGACCCGACAGCAAGTGCAACAGAGAGGTACATTGCCCCGGGTGCTTCGGCACTGGGGGTGAGGGTGAAACGGTGGTGTAAGAGACCACCGGCGGGGGCAGTAATGTTATCGGCCAGGCAAACCTCACCGGGAGCAAGGTCAAGCAGGGCGAAGCCGGTCTTTGACCGGCACGAGGCGGCTCGTCTCATCAATACGTCCGGGTAGACTGCTAGAGTGACCCAGTAATGGTTCACCCAGAGAGATGATCACCACCTGCGCCAGCAGGTACAGAATGCGGCTTATAGACCAACTTGACAAGCCAATGAATAATGAACAGGTGTTACTCAGTTGTTTGTGAACAGTGAGGGGCTAACCCTGTTCCTTGTTCATTGTCTGTAGGGCAATATCTAGAAATATTGCCCACAACCACCAAAATCATTCAAGGGGTAAACATGTCAGTCAACATATTATTTGTCTGTCTGGGGAATATTTGTCGTTCGCCAATGGCTGAGGCGGTGTTCCAGCAGATGGTAAAGGCAGCCGGGCTAGAGGGGGAAATTAAGGTGGACTCGGCGGGAACAGGCTCCTGGCATGAGGGTGAAACGGCTCACCCCGGAACCTTAAAGGTGTTGCGAAAACACGGGATTGCTTATGATGGACGAGCCAGACAGGTGCGGCCGCAAGATTTCACGCTCGCCAACAGTTATATTGTGGTAATGGATGAGAGTAACCTCCATAACGTACGTCGCTTGACCAACACACATCAACATTTATTCCGTCTGCTAGAGTTGCTGACAAGAGAACACAGCAGCGCAGCGGTTTGGATGTGCCAGACCCTTATTACACGGGCAATTTTGAGCACGTTTATCAACTCGTTGAAGAAAGCTGTCGTAACTTGCTCGCAACGATCCGGCAACGGGAAGGGTTATAGCGATAGACATTTAAAGGTTGAGTTCACTGAAAGGAGGCACAAAATGCACGAATTTTTTCTGGTGAATTTGCCTCTTTGCGGGCGTTATTTCAGTAGACTCACAATTGCATATAACTGGGAGGCGACCAATGGGACGGGATGTTATTGTTGTGGGGGCGGGACCTGGGGGAGCGACAACAGCGATGGCTCTGGCACAAAAGGGGCATGATGTTTTGCTATTGGATAGACAGGAATTCCCTCGCGATAAAATCTGCGGTGATGGCGTTCCTGCCAGTGCCATCCACATTTTGAACCAGTTGGGAATGGCGGAGAAGATAGCCCAAGCGGATTTTTATCCCATTAAAAGCCTGTCGTTGGTTTCTCCTCGTGGGTATGCCTTAAAGACTGAACTTAGTCTTACTCATGATGGGGCTGATTCCTATGTGGTACCCCGTTTAAAATTCGATAACGTTCTTTACCAACACGCATTAGATTCTGGGGCCGAATTTTGTCAGGCCCAGGTGATGGAGCCATTATTGGAACGCGGCCGCGTCGTCGGTGTTCGCGCCCGTTATCAAAATAGTATTCAAGAGATCCGGGCCCGTCTGGTGATTGCCGCGGATGGTGTCACCTCAACCATAGCCCGGGCTTTGCGCCCCGATAAACAGCAAAACAGTCACCGGGCTGTGGCTATCCGAGCTTATGTGGACAACTTTGTCGAACATGCTCATGAGGTGGAGTTTTACCTGTACAAAGGTATCTTACCCGGTTATGCCTGGATTTTTCCCACCGGTGAAGGTCAGGCCAATATAGGTTTGGGCATCCGGTTAGACCATTTTCGCCGCATGAAAGGCAACCTGGAAAAAATGCTCGATCACTTCCTTAATATGGCTGATATTAAGAAGCGTTTCACACCAACGACACGGATTCATGGGTTTGCCAGTTGGCAGCTCAACTTTGGTTCACAGCCCATGCAACGGGCTTATGAAGGGGCCATACTCGTGGGAGATGCGGCCAGCTTGATTAACCCACTTACAGGGGGCGGCATTTGTAATGCGCTTATTTCGGCCGAGCTTGCGGCCGCGGTCGCCCATGAAGCCCTCCAAGAAAACGACCTTTCCCGTGAGCGGCTAAAGCAATATGAAACCCGGTGTAACCAGGCCCTTTGGCCCAGCATGAAACGGTCCTTTTTGATGCAACAATGGCTTGTCCCTTACCCGTTTCTATTAGAAGGTCTTATTCGTAGCCTGGGAGCTAACAGCAGTTTTGCCCAAACATTCCTGACCAAATTTTAATCGGGAAAACTTAAGCCTCCTTGTAAGACCCTCTTGGTACTCTGGGTACATTGCCCTTGTACATCAAAACAAAACCTTCTATAATGCCTACATCGGTTGCCAGAATTGAAGTGAGGAAACCAGCGGTGTCACACAAAAACGAAATTCAGGTATCTGTTCACCAAACCAATGGTAAAAAACCAGTGGCTCGTATTGCCTTGAACGGTTACAACATTGATTCTGGTGGTGCGCTAGGGATGAGTGGCGCGATGCGGAGTTTTCGCATCATTAAAGGTGATTTGTGGGATCAATGGAACAACCAGGAAATGTTGACCATTCGTGATGATGAGCAGAGTGAAGCCCAAATCAGAATTGCCGCCTTGCCCGCCGAAGATGATAGTTTTGGTTTTGTTGAATTTATCTAAACGTTCAAGTCGCCCACACCCATACCAAACCCCGATTAATCGGGGTTTTTTTATGCCTGCTACCGGCATCGTTTGTTTGTATTTCCCACCTTTTCCCGCTATAACTAAGCCACTTTTCAACCAGTTGTGGTTACACCCTTGCCAATACACTGGGCCATCTCATTTCTCAGGTTTCAGCCAATCATGAGTAATCCCCTTCGCATCCTTTTTCTCAGTGCCGAAGTTGCTCCCTTTGCCAAACGAGGCGGTTTAGGGGATGTGGGTGGCTCTTTGCCTAAAGCCTTACACGCTCTAGGCCATGATGTTCGGGTGGTGATGCCCGCTTATGCCAATATTGAAGCGGGTTACGCTGGTGTAGAAGCCATGCCTGGGCACATGCACGTGCCAATGCGGGGCACGGTGATGATCAATGGGGTTTTCCGCGGCCGCTTACCCAACAGCGACGTCCCCATCTACTTCATCGCCGAACGCAACCTGCTGGGGCGCCCCGAAGTGTACGGCTACCAGGACGACGCCTACCGCTTCGCCTTTTACTGCCGGGCCGCTTTAGAACTCATGGCGATATTAAATTGGCGGCCGCATCTCGTTCATGCCAACGATTGGCACACCGCCCCCGCCGTCACCTGGCTGGCTACCGCCGCCCGCGCCGATCATCGCCTGCGCAACATACCCACCGTCTTCAGCATCCACAATCTGGCCCATCAAGGTTTGACCTCCTGGGACATCTTTGATTATCTACAAATCCAGACCCACAGCCTGCAAGAAGAAGGGCATAATCAGGTCAACTTCATGGCGCGGGGCATTCACCACGCCACCCTCATCAACACCGTTAGCCCCACCTATGCCCGGGAAATTATGACCCCCGCAGGTGGAGCACACCTGGACGGGATGTTGCGTTACCGTGCCCCCGATGTTTCCGGCATTCTCAACGGCATTGACACCGACGAATGGGACCCGGCTACCGACAAACGCCTGCCTCATCATTACGATGCCACCCATCTGGAGGGAAAACAAAAGGTCAAACAGGCGTTGCAGGCGGCTCTGGGTTTACCCGAACGCAGTGACGTGCCGCTGGTAGCGATGGTGACACGGCTGGATTATCAAAAAGGGTTGGACATTACCGGCGACGTGCTCCACCGCCTACTCAATGCCCACGCTGGCGAGGCTCAATTTGTGGTGTTGGGCACGGGTGCAGACGAATATGAAAATATGCTGGCCCACCTGGCCGGGTATCATCGCAATAAAATGAGGGCCGTGTTGGCTTACAATGCCAGTCTGGCCCCGCTGATTTATGGTGGCAGTGATATGTTCATCATGCCATCCCGCTTTGAGCCATGTGGCCTGGGGCAACTGATCGCCATGCGTTATGGCACCATTCCCATCGCCAAAGCCACGGGTGGTTTAGTAGATACGATTTGGGACGGACAAACGGGCTTTTTGTTTTCCGAACATACGGTTGAGGCCTTTTGGGAAGGGTTACGCCGGGCAATGTGGGTTTATTACCACAATAAATCCCACTGGCAGCATATGCAGGTGACGGCCATGTCTCAAGATTTCTCTTGGGAACGTTCGGCCAGGGGTTATGAACAGTTGTATGAGAGAGCTATTGCCCGGAGCGGTCTGTGAACGCCAGACCCAAGATAATGTCTGGGCGTTGCCGTAACGCTCTTCATCGGTTAGCCCGCTATTGAGGCTTAACAACTTAATAAGCGTATTGAGGAGTAAGACATCCCCAGATGCCGCCGGTGGTGAACCGTTCGCACGTGGGCGTGCTCACTCCTCTCTATACCAACATTAGTTCGGAAACCTTCAAAAGCGGTCACGACAAACCCAGAATGTTTCTTGACCACTATCGTCCCCCAGGTTCTTGATTAACCTATCTTTTTTGACCGACGAGGTTTTCTATGCGTTTTTCTCGCGCCGCTGGCGTGCTTCTTCACCCCACATCGTTCCCCAGCCGTTTTGGCATTGGTGATTTGGGGCAATCGGCTTATGTGTTTGTAGACTTTCTGGCCCAGAGCAAACAATCCCTCTGGCAGATATTACCGTTAGGGCCAACCGGTTATGGCGATTCCCCTTATCAATCGTTTTCGGCTTTTGCCGGTAATCCTTTGCTTATCAGCCCGGAGCGATTGGTGCAAGAGGGTTATTTACCAGGATCGGCGATTGAGCAGGTGCCTGATTTTCCGACAGATAAGGTGGATTTTGGTTGGGTGATTGATTACAAAAACAACCTGTTTCGGCAGGCGTTTGCCCATTTTCAGGCCCACGGTACGGATGGTCAACGGGAAGCCCTGACCCGTTTCTGTGTGGAGAATCCGAGCTGGTTGGATGATTTTGCCCTGTTTATGGCCCTCAAACAGCATTTTTCGGGCCATGAGGGGGGGATGTGGCATACCTGGCCGGTGGAGATTAGACGAAGGGACGCGGCCGCGATGCGACAATGGCGCTCCCAGTTAGCCAACGAAATTGCCTACGTGCAATTCCTGCAATTCCTTTTCTTTGATCAATGGCTCACCCTCAAACAATACGCCAATGACCGGGGTATCCGCATTGTGGGCGACGTGCCCATTTTTGTGGCTATGGATAGCGCCGATGTTTGGGCCAACCCCCATCTTTTTTGGCTCAATGAAGATGGTACCCCCCAATTTATTGCCGGTGTACCCCCGGATTATTTCAGTGTTACGGGGCAGCGGTGGGGCAACCCGCTTTACCGCTGGGAACAGATGGCCGCCCAGGATTATACCTGGTGGGTCGCCCGGCTCCGGGCCGTGTTTACTCAGGTCGATGTGGTACGGATTGATCATTTTCGGGGGTTTGAGGCGTACTGGGAAATACCCGCCAGTGAAGCCACGGCCGTCAAAGGGCGCTGGGTGAAAGGGCCAGACGCGGCCTTTTTTGAGGCCATGGCCCGCCAATTAGGTGAACTGCCCATTATCGCTGAAGATTTGGGCGTTATTACCCCAGAAGTCGTGGCTCTACGGGACCGGTTTGATTTCCCCGGTATGAAGATTCTGCAATTTGGCTTTGGCGGCGAGCGCAACAGTAACTTTTTGCCTCACACCTTCCCCCACAACAGCGTGGTCTACAGCGGCACCCATGATAATGACACAACCATTGGCTGGTATCTGAGCGCCTCACCTTCGGAACAGCAACACATGAGCCGCTATGCCCACGCCAATGGGGATGATCCGGCCTGGGATATGATTCGGCTGGCGTTTGCTTCGGTGGGGGATATGGCCATTGTGCCGATGCAGGATTTGTTGCGCGTGGGGCCAGAAGGGCGGATGAACTATCCGGGACGGGCTGGTGGCAACTGGCAATGGCGTTATCAGGCAGATCAGTTAACCCGAGCACTGGCGTCGGAATTGCAAGAATTAACCGACCTGTATGGGCGGTCATAGTCCAGCGTATTTGACTTTTGCCATTCGCTATGGGAGAATTTTAATCCGTTTGGCCCTCGTAGCTCAGTGGATAGAGCATTGGCCTCCGAAGCCATGTGCCCGCGTTCGAGTCGCGGCGAGGGCATTTAGACCGGTCATCACTGGTCAATAAACAGTATCCAGTAATGCGGGTTGTGTTCAGGTAACTGGGCACAACCCGTCTCTGTTTGTGGGGTCGAATCAGTAGCTATGAGCCGAGAGAGAACGTTTCGCAGTGAGGCTATTGTGATGCGCCGCACCGATTTTGGTGAGGCGGATCGTTTGCTGACGCTGTATGGCCGCGAACAAGGGAAGTTTCGGGCGGTGGCCAAAGGGGCGCGTAAACCACAAAGCCGCAAGACGGGGCATGTGGAGCTATTCATGCGGACCCAATTTATGCTGGCGGAAGGGCGTGATCTGCCGATTGTGACGCAGGCGGAAATGGTGGATGCGTATCCGGCTTTACGTGAAGATTTGGTACGCACGACGTATGCGTCTTACGCGGTGGAATTACTGGATCGGTTTGCCCCGGATGAGGAGAAGAACCCGCGACTGTATGATTTGCTCGCGGCCGCGCTCTCCTGGTTCACCACTTCAGACAATTTACTGGTGGCGGCCCGCACCTATGAACTACGTCTGCTCACCATCGCCGGTTTTCAGCCACAACTATTCCACTGTGTCCGTTGCCTGGACCCCATTCAGGAGCAAGACCAGTTTTTTAGTGCCGAATTGGGGGTATCCTCTGCCCGAACTGCCGTGAGGGGGATCGTAAAGCCAAACCTATCAGCGCGGCCGCGGTCAAAGTCCTGCGTTACTTACAATCGCGTGATTGGAAAACGGTGCAGACCCTCAACCTGAAACGCCCCCTACACAGTGAATTAGAGGGGTTGATGCACTTTTATTTAACCTATCACCTGGAACGCAACCTGAAATCGGTGGATTTCCTGCACCATTTGCGCCGGGAAGCCACCCTGTTTGCCCCGGCTGGGGATGGGGAGCAAACAACGGTAGAGGGTGAGCAGTAAGCGCGCTGACTGAGCAATGAGTGCCTGGCACGGGGCGGCGAGTTATGCGAAGCCCAGGTTTGTCTGCCCCGTGCCAGGCACTGTATGAACACTCCCTTACACAAGTTACCACGAATTTTCCTTATGCAAACGATTGTCGTACAGCGGTTACGGATGCGGTTTAGCAAAGTGGGGCCAACCCGTTTTATTGGTCATTTGGACCTGGCGCGGACCTTGGAACGGTCGCTTAATCGTGCCCGCATTCCGATGGCCTACACCCAAGGGTTTAACAAACGGATGCGGATGCAGTTGGCGACGGCTTTGCCCCTGGGATTTACCAGCGATTGTGAGCTGGCGGATTTGTTTCTGCAAGAGCGCATGGCGGTCGATGATGCGCAAGCCCGGTTAAGTAGCAAGATTGCCCCCGGCCTGATCATTCATGACCTGTGGGAAGTCCCCCTAAAGACGGCCCCGCTACAAAATATGTTGCAGTCAGCCACTTACACGGTGACGGTGCTAGACCCGGTGGACAGGGGAGAACTGGCTCAAGGCATTGCCGATTTGTTAGCGGCCGCAACCCTGCCCCGGCAACGACGAGATAAAACGTATGATCTGCGGCCGCAAATCCTCTCCCTCTCTCTAGATGAAGGAGAAGAACTGGTTTTGCACATGCACCTGTGGCAATTACCCAGCAAAACGGGCCGCCCGGATGAGGTCGCGGCCGCGCTGGGCCTTGATCTCTGGCCACCCGCATTCACCGCACCACCCTCATCCTGGATGAATCCGACGATCTGAACGAAGCGACTGATAGCCCTATTGAATTAAATGACTTGAGTTAGAGCTAGAGGAAAGAGCGAGAGGGAATTACTCTGGAAAACCCCCTAGCTCTAGCTCTGAACTCTAAACTCTAGTAAATGAGGATGAAACCGATTAAATACAGGTGGTTGAAAGGACTCATTCTGTGGCTCTGCCTGCTAGGTTGTGGGGTCAGCCCAGTCTTGATAACACCATCGGCTACCTCACCCGCCATTGTTTTACCCCCACCCACACCGGTCATCAGCGCGGCCGCGACCGCCACATCCCTTCCCCTTGACACCCCCTTTCCCCCGGACACCGGTTGGCTTCTCCTGCGACCCGGCCTGGAACAGCGTACCCTTCATCTAACCGACCCAACCACCGGCCAACAGCGTGAAACCATCACCGTTTTGCGCCTCGATCCGGCGTTTTTTGCCTTTGATATTGGCTACCGTCCCGGTCAGCCGCAAAGCCTGATCGATTGGCAGGCGGAAACGGGTGCCCTACTGGTGGTGAATGGGGGTTATTTCACGGAACAACATTTGGCGACGGGGTTGATTATTGTAGCTGGGCAGGCCAGTGGGGTGAGTTATGAAGGGTTTGGCGGCATGGTGGTCATCAATGAAGCGGGGTTGGCGCTACGTTCCCTGGCGGAACAGCCTTATGATGGTGGGGAAACGATCGCGGCCGCGTTGCAATCCTTCCCTCTGCTGGTTAAACCGGGTGGTGAACCGGGTTTCCCCGAAGAAGATTTCCGCACCTCCCGCCGCACAGTGATTGCCCAGGATAACCAGGGGCGGGTGCTATTTCTAGTAGCCCCGCAGGGCACGTTGACCCTGTTTCAACTGAGCCAGTGGTTGGTCAACAGCGACCTGGATTTGCACATCGCCCTGAATCTGGATGGTGGCGCTTCTACCGGCCTGCTCCTGGCCGATCCCCCTTTACACGTTACTTCGTTTGACTTGTTACCGGTTGTGATTACGGCAACATCTCGTTAAATCTCGTGTTGCGTGGTGCGTATTGCGTGTTTAGGCTTTCCACGCACCACGCACCCCGTCCTCTCACGTCCCCCAGTCGCGTAAATAACGAAAATCATGACCCACGGTGCGGCCGCTGATTTTGGGGATGATGGGCATGGTGCGTTTGTACTGGGAGCGCTGCATCATCTGTTCCAACCGGCGCACAAGCTCCGGGGCAAACCCTTCGGCCAGCACATCTTCTCGTGTATACCGCTCATCTACCATCAATTGAAGCAAGGTATCGGCCTCTTCATAGGTAAAACCAAAGTCGCTCTCATCCGTTTGGCCGGGCACAAGGTCGGCCGAGGGGGCTTTGTCAATGATGGCGGCGGGCACACCAATGGCACGCGATATTTGCCGCACCTGGGTTTTGTACAGGTCGCCAATAGGATTCACCGCTGAGGCCAAATCACCGTAGATGGTTCCATAACCCAGGAGCAACTCCGTTTTGTTGCTGGTTCCTACGACTAGCGCATTCCAGGCGGCTGAACGATCAAAAATGGTCATCATGCGGGTGCGGGCCATGATGTTACCCTTGCGCAACGGGGTAATCCCTGGTGAAGCGGCAAAAAGAGGCTCCACCATCGGTGTGATCTCGATGGTTTCATGGGGAATGCCCAGGTCGGTGATGACCAGGCTGGCATGTTCCAGGCTTTCCGGCGAGGAAGCGGCGTAAGGCATCCGCACGGCCAGGACGTTTTCCGGGCCGAGGGCCTGGACTGCCAAATAACAGGACAACGCCGAATCTATGCCTCCCGGAAAGCCCTAATACGGCCCGGCGGAAACCCGCTTTGTGGATCTCATTACGCAAAAATTGCACCAAAACGGTGGTCGTTACCTGGACATCAATGGTGAGGTGGTTGGTTTGGATGGTCATAGTATTTTAAAAGAAGTTACACAGAGAGCACAGAGGTGAAGTTACACAGAGATTCACAGAGAAAAAGCAGGCCCATTTTTAAATCTCTGTGGTTCTCTGTGTCTTCTCCGTGCCCTCTGTGTTCCTCTGTTGATTCCGGGTTAAGGGAGTGTCACCAGAATTTGAGGGTAAAGGGCATGGTAGTTAACGGTTTGCCGTTTAGGGTTTGCCACCGTTCCAGGCTCAACAGTTGGAGCAGGTCGGTGGCGGCTTCGTAGGGTTGGGGTAGGCGATAATCATGCCCCCGGTCGTAAAAGTTGAGCACGCGCACCTGGTGGTTGTCATCGGTGGGCAGGTGGGCCAGTTCGGCGGCCTGACGGATGGCGTCGGCGAAGTCGCCGTGGCTGTCCACGAGTTTGTGGCTGAGGGCCTGCCGCCCTGTCCAGACGCGCCCTTCACACAGGGGGTCTAGTTCGGCGTAGGGAATGTCGCGGCCGCGAGCCACCACCTGCTTAAACTGTCCATACACGGCATCAATGCCTTGCCGGAACACCGCTCGTTCCTCTTCGTCCATGGGCGTTTCATTGCTCATGAGTCCGGCGTGTTCACCCCGTTTCAGGCTCACACGGTTTACCTGGAGCTTCTTTTCTAGCTCACTACTGCTGAGACGCCCCGTGATGACGCCGATGGAGCCGGTGATGGTTCCGGTTTGGGCCATGATGTGGTGCGCGGCCGCGCTGACATAATAACCCCCTGAGGCGGCTACATTACCCATGTAGACCAGCACCGGTTTCTTTCTGGGCGATGCGTTGAATTTGCCGGGCAATCAAATCTGAGGCCAGGGCCGAACCACCGGGTGAGTCCACATGGAAGATGAGCGCGCCCATCTCCTCTTGCTCCTCGGCCCGGCGCAGGAGGCGGGTCAGCGTGGCTTCACCGGCGGTGCTACCACCGATGAGAGGAATGGGCAGGTCGATGGGGGGGTTGCGGCTCTCACCGGGCATGATAGCCCCTTCCAGGCTGATAACGCCGATAAATTTACTGGTGGTGCGGCGGAATCTTTCGTGCAGGCCAGCTTCGGCTTCATCCCAGAGTAAGAGACGGGCTTGCGGCCGCGGGGATGGGGAAGAGATTGGGAGACTGGGAGACTGAGAGACTGGAGACTCGTCATTGGTTAGTGATTGCTCACTGTTTACTGACGATTCAGTCACGACTGGTTTTTCTGCCAGCCAGTAGACCAGTTCATCTTCATACAAGAGCGCATCCACCAGGCCATGCTGGCAAATGGCTTCATCGTACAAAGGGGCCTGATCAATGATGGCTTTCATGTCAGCCAGGGTTTTGTTGCGCCCTTCAGCCATACCGGTTAGCAGTAGGTCAAACTGTTCGTCTAAGAGCCAGCTCATCTGCTCATGCAATTCGGGCGACATTTCCGCTTTGCCTAGCCGGTCATAGGCTGATTTATAGGGGGAAATTTGTACGACATCGAAGTGCAACCCGGCCAGGGCCAGGCTGTCTTTTAGGAAGGCGACGCTGGTGCGTAAACCGACCACATCAAAGGACGCGCTGGGCGGAGCAATGATGCGATCCGCAGCGGTGGCGGCAAAATAATGGGGTAAATCCAGGTAAGGGGTATAAACGATGACCTCTTTGCCCCGCTCACGCAAGCGCTGAACGGCCCGGCGGAAATTCTGCAAGGTAGCCAGCCCGGCGGAAAAACCCTCAAAGATGAATAGAACCCCTTTCGCATTGCGGGCATCACCAATTCTCTGGACAATATAGTTAAGCTCTTGTAAGGACAGCGGATCATCACGATAGATGGGCAGTTGCCGTTGCCAGAAACTCCGTGGCGGCCCAGTTCGCTCTGGCAAGGAGCCACCAATGGGTATGACAATGTAATCTACCTGGGTATCTTGGAGCATACGGAGCTGGTTGCGTAACCAGATGCCTGATTGTTGCCAACTATCGTAGAGCCACTGCGCGGCCGCGTGCCATTCCTCGCGTAATGCCTTCATCATAGAAGTACGTTCTTGGGGCTGATTCATAGATGTCCTGTATTGCCAATATAACCGGGGGATAACGCCACCCCGCGTTTCATGTGATGATTAAATAACTTGCCAAAACTGCTACCAGTAGCCTGAATGATAGAATACAAGGGGCAAGGCAGGCAACTTTCAACCTAACCCGGATTATCTTATATGCCAGATCAGTTAATGCCTTTACCAACTATGATTTTTGCCAGCGCGGCCGACGCGTCCGAAACCGAACTCCACCAGGCTTTGCATCAGCGGGCGCAACAGCTCAGCCTGTTGAATGACCTGGCGCGTGAATTGACCGGCCTTACCTCTACACAGGCCATCTATGATTTGGTGACTCAGCAGTTATGGTTGCGTTTTGGCTACTACTCAGTAGAAATTTTCTCGGTGGATGAAGCGCAGGAATGGGTCACTTTGGAAAGCTGTGCCGGCGCCTATGTCCATTTGATCAAACCGGGAAAGTACCGGCAGAAAATGGGGCAGGGAATCATTGGCACGGCGGCCCAGACGGGCCAGCTTATTGTAGCCAATCAGGCCCAACAACATCCGGCCTTTTATTATCTGCAAGGGGCTGAAGTACAGGCTGAACTGGTCGTTCCACTCAGAAGCGGTAACCGAATCATTGGGTTGCTGAATGTGGACAGTGAACAACCCGATGTGTTTGCCGAAGCAGATGTCACGCTGATGATGACGTTGTGTGATCAGATGGTGATTGCGCTGGAGAAAGTTCGTTTGTTTGAGGAGACCACACAACGAGCCGACGAAATGGCCCGACTTTTTGCCGTAGCCCAAGACCTGGCGGCAACCCTTGATACCAGCGAGCTTCTGCAAAGGATAGTCGTTCACCTTACCGAGGCTATCCAGGCAACCAGCGGTTACCTCGTCAGTTTGAATGACGATGGTGAAAGTGTTACGCTGGCGGCTGAATATTTGGGGCGAGAAGCCAGCAAATTGGAGATGGTTTCTGATGTAGGGCGAACGTATCGGCTGGCTGATTACCCCATGATGGCGCGAGCTATTCGGCAACAGGTTGTTGTAACGGCAGATCGGGATAATCCTGAGTTGGGGGTGGTGGAACGACAGCAGTTGCTTGATTATGGTGTGCAATCGGTGTTGATTGTGCCCTTTGTGGCCCGCGGCCGCGTACTCGGCGAGGCTGAAATTTGGGAAAGCCGTCATAAACGCCTCTTTACCCCACGAGAAATCAATTTAGTCCAGACCATTGCCCAACATGCCGCCAGCGTTATTGACAATGCCCAGCTCTTTGAGCGGATTCAATACCAGGCGC
Organism: Candidatus Trichofilum aggregatum; assembly: GCA_016716885.1. GTDB lineage: Bacteria > Chloroflexota > Anaerolineae > Promineifilales > Promineifilaceae > Trichofilum > Trichofilum aggregatum. The sequence goes on from JADJUV010000011.1 coordinate 56,397, forward strand.
ATCATTTGGAAGAACAAGTGGCTACCCGCACCATTGAGTTGGTGCAGGCGAATGAGCAGTTACGCCAGGAAATTACCGAACGCCAACGGGCTGAGGAAGCGGTGCAGCTATCTCAGGCCGAACTTAAAGCGCAAACCGAAGCCTTAGCGCTGGTTAATGCCATTTCCGATACGTTGTACCGCACGCTCAACTATGAAGCGGTGGTGGAGCGGGCGGTGAATGCGCTGGTAACTTATGCTCGTTTTCGAGGCGGTGGGGATTTTTGCCCTTAATCAGAGCGAGGGGGTGTTGGAACTATTGGCTTCGCGGAATTTCAGCCCAGCCATGATCAAGGTGGGCGCAAAAATGCCCCTGCAAGGGAGTTTAGGCGGGGCTGCTGTCCACCAGCGGGAAATGGTTACGAGTGTGGATTTATGGCAGGATGAACGAGTGTCTGAATCTATCCGGGGGGCGGTGAGCCAACATGATTTGCGGGCGGCTATTTGTCTACCCATTCTGTATCAGACGGAGGTGTTGGGAACGGTTCATCTATTATCGGCTGAGTTACCCACTTTGACCCCGTTGAATGATAAAACGCTGATGGCGATTGGCCGCACGATTGGTCTGGCGATGTCTAATGCCCGGTATGTGAACCAGATTGAGGCCCAGGTAAGGGAGCGCCAAAAGGTGGAAGCGGCGTTACGCGAGGCGATGGTCGCCTTGGGGCAGAGTGAGGGGTTGTGAGTATCCAGGTGGCCGCGGCCGCGATCACCCCTCGTGTGCTCAACTGGCTCAACCGGAACGCGGCCGCGACCGTTCTCCACGTCTCCTCACACACCTGCAACCTGGTAGACCCTCAGGGCGACATCCTCTCCCTCGTCACCCCAGACATCGGACGGGGGCCGTTTGCGCTCGTTGTACCAGTTTCAGGTTTCAAGTTTCAGGTTTCAGGTTTCAGGGTTCGAGTTTCGAGTTCTACGCCAGCCGCCAGCGTCCAGCCGCCAACGGCTCAAAGTCCCCATTCACCATTCACCATTCACCATTCACCATTCACCATTGATCCGTCTCCAGTCTCCAGTCCCCAGTCTCTTAATCTCTCAGTCTCTCAGTCTCCCTGCCTCTCCATTCCCCCCTACCTCATCACCACCGATGAGGCTGAACTGTGGGAGCCGCGGCCGCGCTGGGACACCATCCGCCCCCATTTAGCCAAAGCCTTGCCCTGGTTACGCCTGGCACTGCTGCGCCACACGCCGACGCACGCGGCCGCGATCCATCAATTACCCCGCTTCACGTCAGGCATACAAACGTTATGTCAATGCCTGAAACGGCAGGATGAGACCGGCATTACCGATGCCACCGAATCTTTGGCCGGTTTTGGGCCAGGGCTGACACCAGCCGGGGATGATGGGCTGATGGGGGTGATGTATGGGGTGTGGGCGACCCAGGCTCAGCCGGATGAGCCGTTGTTGAGCCGGGTGGTGGCGCAGGCCAGAAAGCGAACAACGACGTTATCAGGGGCGTTTTTGGTCGCGGCCGCGGCGGGGGAAGCGGTGCAGGCATGGCATGAGCTGGTTCGGGCGATTGGGGAAGGTGAGGGGGAAGGGGTGTACGCGGCCGCGAAGGGTATTCTAGCCATCGGCGACAGCTCTGGGGCGTGTGCGCTGGCTGGGTTTATGGCGATGGGGGAAACGGGACGGTAAGAAGATTAGGGCTAACCATCACTCTTCCGGCACACGGATAATGACAACCTTTTCCGTCTCAAAATCAACATACAGCTCAAAGCTCAAGTATTGCCCATCAAATGACCAACTGGCCCGCCAGATTTGATTTTCGCCATTTACTGTTATGTGAATTAACTTGCCCGTTTGCAAATCGTAAACCATCAGATTCGCCAGCGCATCGCGTAGCAGAATTTTGCGGCTGTCAGGTGACCAGAGGAAGGATAGGGGATAATAATCGGGTGCTACGGGTATAGCGTTAAGAAGCTGGTTACTCGTCAAATCCAGAAGTTGCAGAGTCGTTAAATCCAGGATGTTGAGTTGTTTGGTTGATCCTGGCACGGTGTCCCCGGTTGGCCTTCCTTCCGCATCCAGTAAAAGTTGTCGGGTGGTGTAAAACGCCAGATATTGCCCATCGGGAGAGAATTGTTTGTCATACCTGGTTGGTAGGGATGGCAACAGGGCCTTGCCACTCACCCGATCCACCAACAACAGGTAATTATTGGACGAATCTGTGTTTTCTGGGGCAGGTAATTCTTGTAGGGGTTGGCCGTCACCGCTGATTTCTACAGGGCCAGCGGTCGTTACGGCTATGGTATCGCCGGTGGGGGAGAGGGTGGCGTCCAGGCCAAAGGGTAAGAAGGGTTGTAGTTGATCGGCGGCGACATCCCACCATTGCAACTGGGATTGGCTTCAACACAGGATTGTCCCTGAAGGCACAGTTCCGGATCAGTTATTTCCCAGGTTCTGACTAACATCGTATCCGTGCCGGGAAGCCAGCCTAAAAATGCAGAATTAGGGATGGGGCGTTGGTTTATTTGCGGCCGCGGCCGCGTCAAGAGCAAGACTTCATCCCCATAGACAGAAGGTTCCGGCGAAGTCCAGAGCAAATCCATAGAAACAGCTATGGCCGTGCCATACATACGTATTAGCACCCACATAACGAGATGTTGGGCTGAAATAGTTACCCTGTCCATATAAATAGGCCGAAATAACCCCCGTGTAAATGTTGAGTAACTGTCCGGCATAGGTGTTTCCCCCACTAGCATAAGTAGATAACAATAACGTTTCCCGGTTTATCCAGGTCAAAATCCGTGGGATACGAATGGTGTCAATTTCTGAAACAACGGTGTTTGCCGTTGTTTGGCCTTGTTGCCACGCCCAGATGGTAGCCGGTCCCCAATCCAATTGCACCCAGTCAGAAAAGTTATTGGCGCCAATACCAACAAAAACGGCTTGTTGCCCATCTGGTGACCATGTGACATCAACCCCCTCACTGGTGGATAACAGGCCAGGGCAGTAAAAGTCGGTAAAAACCGGCGTTAAAGGGGTGAAGTCAGGCGCGGCCGCGTAATAAATCGTCCCCGCAGGCGGTAACTCTATTTCACTGGGCCGATACGGGGGGCAGACGGCCAGCAAAACCTCGTTGCTCGTGGGCGACCAGGACGCTTCACCGTGATCCAGCGTCAGCAAGGGGGTAATGCCTTCCGCCCAAACCGGGGCTGGCAAGGGTGTGGGCAGTCCGTCGGAACGGGTGGCGGTCGGTATGGGGGTTGGGGTAGCAGAGGGAGTTGTGATGGTTGCGGCCGCGCTCCTGGTTTGGGTCGTTATTGGCGTGGCCGAGGGGGAGAGTGTGTGTGTGGAAGTGGGGACGGGGCTTGCGGCCGCGATCTCAACCGTTTCTGTGGGTGTCAAGGGAACTGGCCCACACCCTACCAGCCAGAGCAAAACAAATAGAAACAGGTAGGAGAACACACTTTTATTCATTTGTCACCGCCATTTAATCGTGATATGGCTATTGAGAAACAAACCAGGGTTCCGCGGCCGCGATCAACCTCACCTCTCCCGTCGCCACCTCATAAACCCACAATTCCAGTTCATTGATCGTAAAATAAACTCGTTGGCTGTCCGGCGTCCAGGCAAAATCGCGGAGCAGGTCATAGTGTTTGGTAATCCCACTGTGCAACAACTGCGGGGAAGCATCGCCCGGTTGCCAGAGATAGACCTCGTCGCCATCGGTGTAGATGAAAAACTGCCCGTCGGGACTCCACCGGCCCGCGATGATGGGGTTGGAAGAGGTGGTGATGAGGGTTGCGGCCGCGCCGTTCAGCGCCGAATAAACCAACTGATACCCAGCCTCGCCCATTCCTTGCCGAATCACCGGCCCACCCCCAGGCTGCCAATCTATCACCTCACCGTCTATCCATTGCTCAATCAAGTTGCCCTGTCGATCAATGATGTACAACCCTGATGGCTTATCATAGTCCACATCGCTGTAATAAAAACCTATGAAGTGACCATCCGGCGAAAAGGCTGGACGCGCCATGGCGTCAAAATAAGTCTCTTCTGGCAACTCCACCAGTGGTACGAGATTGGTAATCTCACCTGTATTCAACTCTATCAGATTAATTGTCCAAAGAGGATCATCCGCAGGTAGAAAGTGCCCCATGTTGATAAAGTACTGCTCATCCGGCATTTGGGCATATGTTGCTCCAACTTGCCAGGGCAACTCCCAAACCAGGTTACCTTCATAGTCATAACCACTAAAAATTTGACACGGCGCACCACAATGATACCGTGTCACAAAAACAGTATCTGTGACATATTCCACGTACAATTTAGTATCCACACAATTCAGCAGGACTGTATGCTTTCGTGCTTCAAAGTCTACTACCGTTACCAGATCATTGGCAGCACCATTACGAGAGATTCCTAGAAGGAGTTTTGAACAATCCGGTGACCAATTCATAAAGCGAAAGCGCACAGCATTGACTGGCTCGCGCTGAGGGCATGTCTCCAAAATCTCTGGCGATGATGGGAAGTCTTGAATGTGCTCACTTAAAGACCATGTCTCACCGGTTTCGGCAAAGTACAGGCTAAAATCTTCCGGGTAAGCCAGTGGCAGTGATTCTTGAAATGGGGATAAATAAGGTAATTCGGCCTGAGCAAACAATAGTTTCGTACCATCCTGTGACCAATGGGCCTCAGTGGCATATTGCCCCAGGTTTTGAAAAACAGCCGAACCGGGCGCAGTCTCAACCCATACCGTCTGATTGTGAACATAAGCCAGTTGCCCCAAACGGCTCATGAGTGGTTCGGACATAGAGGCATATACTTCGACCGGAGTTGGTGTCAAGGTGGGTCGGCGTGTGGATGTAGCGCGAGGGGTTGCCGTAGCCTGAAATTCAACGGGTTCTTCGGTGGGACTGATGAGGGTGGGAGAAGCAAGGGGCGCAGGAGTAGGTGTGTAAGCCAGAGTAGGGGATGGGGTAAAAGTTGCTGAAGGAGCAGGGGTGAAGGTGGGCGTCGCGGCCGCGATCTCAACCATTTGTGTGGGTGTCACGGGAGCTGGCCCACACCCCACCAACCAGAGCAAAACGAATACAAACAGGTGAGAGAACACACTTTTATTCATTTGTCACCGCCATTTAATGGTGATGGTGCGATTGAAATATAAACCAGAACGGGAATACCGGGAACCATCGCATACCACCCCTCTTTGCCGTTCTCCCGATTCCCTGCCAGTTTACCCCGCTCCCCCTTCCCACACCTGACGCTCCCCTCACGCCAGACGGGTGATTACTCTATGAAAGATTATGCTGTTAAAAACTCAAGTTTAAGATCACGCAGGTTGATGTTTGCGGCCGCGTGCAATAAGAAATCCATCCCCAAAATACCGTTGATGGCAAACCCGTAATCCATTCCCCCCACTTCAATGACAAAATCAGCCAACCGGCAACTTCCCACCTGCAAAATCACGCAAAACCGCTTCAATCCACCCACCCCACGAATCGTGTATAACCCATCATCCAGTGACGGTTTTTATGTATGGGGGCCAGTGAATCAACACCTAAAATTGTGGTTTCTGGGCTATCTATTAAAACGGTTAATCTCAATGGTAGCCCCGCGATAAACAACTTGTACCGTTGTAAATAATAATCACCCTGTCGCTCTAGTTCCATGACTACTCCGTATACCAAACCACTGACGCTCTTGAATATCTAATTGTTCCCGATGTGTATGCACAAAATAAAACTCCCTCGCGGGAAACTCCTGATGTAATTGGCGATATCGTTGCATTGCCACATCCCCATTGGCACATGTTTCGACAACAGCGATACTGTCTAATTCACGTTTTCTATCACTGGTTGTATGAGCGTGTAAGGCTTCGACGATCAGCCATTGTTCAGGAAACATTTTACGAATTTCGGACCATCGCATGGTTCACCTCGTTTACCATAACCGTCACCGATAAAGGGAACACGGATGAATGAAAGCGTTCCTAGAGTTCCCACAAGTTCCCCATCAAGTCTCATCAAGTCTCTCAGTCTCCTATTCCGCCACAACATTCTTCACCCCCGGAACCTGGCGCAAGGCCGTAACCAGTTCCGGGCTGTAATGGGTGGACTGGTTGGGGAAGGTCATGCGATGCCCTTTCTCCGGGATGACCAGAGTAAACGGGTCTGGCCCCTGGTGCTGGCTGGCAATCCGATGCACCTGCCGGATGATGTCGCGCCAGTTGGCCGCGGCCGCGATCTCGACAATGACGTGGCGTGGTTGAGGAGACTGAGAGACTGAGAGACTAGAGACTGGGGACTCGTCAGTGCTGAGTGCTGAGTGCTGAGTGCTGAGTGCTGAGTAGGCGAGTTCCTCTGAGTTCCTCTGAGTTCCTCTGAGTTCCCCTGGCTCCTACGAATTCCTCATCCCCATCTTCAAAATTGGGGGGCGGGGGGGGGGGTAACGTACCGGAGCTGATTCGGCGATGCGGGGAGGCGTAGGTTTACCATTGCCATTGCCATTGTCATTTTTAGGCCCATGACCATTGCCGTTACCGTTGCCATTGCGGGCCTGCGGCCGCGACACCAACCCCGCGCCATTGACCAACATCTCATCCGCAAACGGCTCATCATCGGGGGCATCTGCCAGCCAGTCGGGGGAGAACTCATCCACCGGTGGGATAGCGATCTCCTCATCGGCAGAGCGGGCTACGGTAAAATTGTCATGTACCTTGTCTACCAAAATGGTGACACTGTCCTGCTCGGCCTGCACCTTGCCCCGAATGACCACGACCTGCTCCACCCGAATTTTGCCCCGATATTCCTTCCAGGTGCGCGGGAAGAAAAGCAAATCTACCTTGCCTTCCAAATCTTCCAGCGACCCGAAGGCCATGGCGTCCCCTTTTTTGGTGGTATGCGGCCGCAGATGGGCAATCAACCCGGCGACGGTCACTTCACGGCCATTCTTGGTTTCATCTAGTTCGCCGGTCGTCACCGTAACCACATGTTTTAGCTCATTCAAGGCCCGCGCCAGGGGGTGTTCAGACAGGTAAACACCGATAAGCTCTTTCTCCCAATCCAGTAATTTCCGATGATCGATGGCCGGAACCTCGGTAGGCGGTCGGAGCAGATCAGCCTGGACGCCATTGCCGGTGCTTCCCCCCAACAGACCAAAAAGAGACATTTGCCCGACCGCGGCCGCGTCGTGGGTTTTGCCACTGTGCCCCATCATGCGGTCCAGGGCGTCGAGCAGTTGCGACCGCGTGCCCCATTGATCAAACACCCCCACCTTGATCATAGATTCCAACGCCCGTTTGCCTACCCGGCGCAAATCCACCTGATCACAAAACGTATCCAGGTCCTTGAACGCCCCATTGGCCCGCCGCCCTTCCAACAGCACATTAATCGCTGACTCGCCCGCGTTTTTAATCGCCCCCATGCCATAACGGATAATCGGCCCTTTGTCCGTATCTTCAATGGTGAAATCCAGGTTGGCTGTATTCACATCCGGCGGGGCCACCTGAATGCCCAGGCGACGGGCTTCGGCCAGATATTTAGCCACCTTTTCGCTCTTGTCCCGGTCCACCGAGAGCAACGCGGCCATATACTCCACCGGGTAATGGGCTTTCAGGAACGCCGTCTGGCAGGTAATGACGGCGTAGTCGGCGGCGTGGCTTTTGTTGAATCCATACCTCGCAAAAAACTCAATATCCCCCCAAATTAAATGACAGACTTCTTGTGTCAAGCCCCGTTCCATGGCCCCTTTGGTAAACTGAATTTTATGTTTGTCAATCAGGTCCCGTTTCTTTTTGGAGACCGCCTTGCGGATCATGTCCGCTTCACCCGGTTCATACCCCGCCAGATCGCTTGCTATCCGAATGATCTGTTCCTGATAGACTAAAATTCCGTAGGTGTCCCCAAAATGGGCTTGAGGGCGGGGGTGTGATACTCAACAACATCCTTGCCCTGAAAGATGTCGGCGTGCATCCGGCGGATGTATTCGGGGATGTTGTCCATAGGGCCGGGCCGGTAGAGGGAGATGGCGGCGATAATGTGGTCGAAGCGTTGCGGCCGCATTTCCATCATCAGCCGCCGCATTCCCGCCCCTTCCACCTGAAACACCCCCTGCACTTCCCCCCGCCCCAACATATCAAACAACGCTTCCGGTGCTTTCGTCGGGTCTGGCCCCACATGCCCTACATCATAGGGAATGTTGTCCATCTGGTACTTCGTGCCATACCTGTGTTCGATGAGCCGGGCCGCCGTGCGTAACACCGTCAGCGTGCTCAATCCCAGGAAGTCCACCTTCAGCAAGCCAATAGATTCCACCACTTCCATCGGCCATTGGGTGACACGGTCAATGCCGCCCAGACCGGCTTCACCACTGGTGGGCCGGTTGAGCGGCACATACTCCACCAGCGGTTTATCAGAAATAATCACCCCGGCGGCATGGCTGGACGCATGGCGCGCCACCCCTTCCAAATTTTGGGCCGTCTCGATGAGGTTCCGAATTGCCTCATCCGTTTTGTACAACGCCTCAAACTCAGCGTTGTAGAACTCATGATCTTTGTCCAGTACATTGGCAATGGTGACCGGTTTGCCGGGAATAGCCGGGATCATCTTGGCAATTTCATCCACCTGCGAGAGCGGCACATCCATCGCCCGCGCCACGTCCCGAATGGCCGCTCGTGCCCCTAGCGTTCCAAAGGTGATGATCTGGGCCACTTTGTCGGAGCCATACTTACGCATGGCATATTCCACCATCTCATGGCGGCGATCATCCGGGTAATCCAGGTCAATATCGGGCATGGAAACGCGCCCCGGGTTCAAGAACCTCTCGAAGATGAGGCCATTGGCCAGGGGATCAATGCCCGTAATGCCCAGCGTGTAGGCCACGACCGAACCGGCCCCCGATCCACGCACGTTCCACCAGATGTCGTTCTCTTTCCATTCCTCATAGCTCATGCCAGGGTAAAATCTTTCCCCGTTGGCAATCCACCAATCCAGACTGCGCCGGGCAAACTCACCCAAATCCCACACAATGAGGAAATAGGTTTCAAACCCCATCTTGCCGATGATGTTGAGTTCGTGATCCAACCGGAAACGCAGTTCTTCATCGTTGGCCGCCCGTTGTTCGCCGTAGCGCCAGGCTAACCCTTTTTCACACAGGTGGCGCAGGTAGGTAGGTGGGGTAAACCCTTCCGGCACATCAAAAATGGGCAGGTGATACCCCTTCATGTCCAGGTTGATGTCACACTGCTCGGCGATGAGCAGGCTGTTTTCCAATGCGCCGGGAATATGCCCAAACAGTTTCGCCATTTCGGCGTGGGATTTGAGGTAATACTCTTTGTTGGAGAGGCGCATCCGGTTTTGTTGCTGCACGGTGGCACTGGTCTGGATGCACAACAGCACATCATGGGGTATAGCCTCTTCGGGCGTGGTGTAATGCACGTCGTTGGTGGCCAGGAAGCGCAGGTTGTACTGTTTAGCAAACTCCATCAGGGTGTTGTTGACCGTCACCAGTTGGGGGATGTCGTGCTCTTGCAGTTCAATGAAGAACCGGTCCGGGCCAAACACGTCCAGGTAATAGCGCATGAGTTGATGGGCTTTGTCTATCTGACCCCGGTCAATGGCGCGAGGAATTTCGGCGGCCAGGCACCCGGTGGTGGCAATGAGACCTTCGGCATGGGCCGCCAGGAAGTCGTGGTCTACACGGGGGCGGTAGTAGTACCCTTCCAGTTGGGCCGCCGAAGCGATTTTGAGCAAATTCTGGTAGCCAGTCTGGTTTTGGGCCAGGAGAAGCAGGTGGAAACGGTCTTTGTCCAGGTTAGAATCCCGATCACGCATGGTGCGGCTGGCGACATAGGTTTCGATGCCGATGATCGGTTTGATGCCCCCGGCTTTGCAGGCCCGGTAAAACGGGATGACGCCGTACATGGCCCCGTGGTCGGTGAGGGCCAGGGCGGGCTGGTTGAGGCTTTTGGCGCGGGCGACCAGATCATTAATGCGGCTGAGGCCGTCGAGCAGGGAGTATTCGCTGTGGACGTGCAGGTGGACGAAGGGTTGGTGTTCACTCATGGGCAGAGAAGGAAAGGATAGAGCTAGAGGATAGAGCGAGAGGGGGTGACTTTAGATAATCCTCTCGCTCTAGCTCTGGCTCTCGCTTGGATAGAATTGTTGAGTTGCTCAACCTGGGGCGATTATAACACGGGTTGGGGGGAATTGGGGGGGGAATTGTGGAGGGGGAGAGGGGAGGGACGCGGCCGCGATACCCCATTCATAGTCCGCAAAGGGGATACCTAAACCTTGGGCTATGCTGTAATCGTCAGTTTAACACCCAAACCGTGCAGAACTTTGAGGATTGTGTCGTAACGTGGTTTTGCTCCAGGGGCAAGGGCTTTGTATAAGCTCTCACGACCTAATCCCGTGCTTTGGGCAATAGCACTCATACCCCGCGCTTTGGCCACATCCGCAATAGCCGCTAGAAAGACATCCGGGTTTTCGTCCTCAAGCGCAGCGGTTAGATATTCTGCTATCATCTCTTCGCTGTCCAAATAGTCGGCGGCGTCAAACCTGGCAAACGTACTCATGGTCAGTTATTCCTCTACTGTTTTAGCTAAGGCTTTTGCCTTTTGGATGTCACGACTCTGCGAAGATTTGTCCCCCAACAAGCGCAGATGATAGCATAGGATATGGGGCACGGAAGACTACTTAAGGAATCGAGGAGTCGTCCGAGAGTAACATAGGTAGCAGGTGGTCGGAGGGTTGGTGTTCGCTCATGAGCAGAGAAGGGTGAAGGGCCAGCGGAATTGTTGAGTTGCTCAACCTGTGCGATGTAACACGGGTTGGCGGGAACTGGGGAGGAATTGTGGAGGGAGAGGGGGAATGGACGGCCGCGACCATAAATTATCACAGAAAAATGGAGCGAACGCTCGGTTTGGGTGCGCTGTTGCGGCCATCTACCGCATTTACCAATTGCAAATAACAATCCGCCCAAGGCATCACCCAGCGTCCGCTACACGGAATGTTCGCGATCACACACCTTATTACAAAATTGAGGCTGTCAAATACGTAATAGCTTCTTTAAGCCATTCCAAGCAACCCAACCCGGTATAAACTCTCTATAAGCATGGCAACAGGAAAATCAAAGAAATGATAACCAACTATTACCCAAATAACACAAGCGCCAACTAAGAAAGATGTCCTCAATTCAAAAATACGCTTGACTACAAATAAACTGATCAAAGCAGAGAGAAGCATCAAAGACAGCATTAGAATCACCTTTTCATCTGTTGAAATTGCTAACTCTCTAACTACATTTCGGCTTAAGTCGCCGAAGAATGCACCTATAAAAAGTGCTAATATGCCTATAACAGATCCCCTACAAGAGAAAATAGTTCACTCCAAAGCTCGGCTTTGAGCCACCTTGAGATGAGGGAGCGCGGCTTTGTGTCGGTTGTGCTGGTGAACTTGAGGTTTGTTTTGACGGATTAGGGCCGAAAAAGGAATCCAAAGTTGTTGATGTCGTTGCGGATGGTTTGGGTTTGGAAACAGGTGGAGTAACCCCTATGTATGAGGGGAAAAACTGTCTGATCGCTTGAGGATGGGTTCGGGGTTGCGGTAGTGGTAGTTGAGGGGGAGTAACGGGAAGTGGAGACCATGTAGAGGGCTGTAACGTTGTAGTTGGGGTGACTCTATATAAAACATCCTCAATGGGGATAGTTGATTAATATCCGTTTCTCTACAAAATCCTTAATACAGTTGCCAAATGTTGGGCATCCGGACAATGATTTTATTTGTTTAAATATGTATGAACCAGAGGGGTTTTCATAAGCCATTCAAGGTGGGCACATATAGACTATCATAATCAATCAGTTTTAATGTTACGTTGTTGTTATGAGTACAAACAAGGATATTTCCTTCTTGAAGATCGCCGTGAGCTATTTTGTTGACATGCAACTCTTGTACCATTTTCTGGAACTTAGTTGCAAGTTGTAGTATTAGGGGTGGATTCTGAATATTTTTATCTATAAATTTATTGAGTGTTATTCCCTCAATCCACTCCATGTATAGAATAGGGAATATTGTCCCATTAACAATGATGCCTCTATCAAGAAAGTCAAAATCAACGAAGTAAGGCAGGGTAATTGTTTTTAAATGAGAGTGAATTCTTGTGTATCTTTCTTTCGCTTTATCTACATTTGCTGTCCAACATCGCAATGCGATGATTTTTCCCCCGTTCTGAATCGGATATACACGGGAGTAGCCACCTGTATAACCAATGATTTTGTTTTTATTATCTCGCCTTGGCTGCCCACCTTTGAAACGATGATCTAGAACAAACTTGTCCAAATGGGTAACAGCAAAAGTGTAGTCTTGTCTTGAGGGATATATCATTGTTTTATTCTTGTTGCTAATCATTTTGATAAAGGACAATACCCCGATTACTTACCTGGTACCATATAAAAGCGATCTTCGCTTAGAATTCTTGCGAGTATAGAAATGATAAACCTATTTCGATTGCTCCAACCTGAAAGGTTTTGTCATTCAAGTCTCGAGTATATTGGCAGTAGCTTGTACAACCCAAATCAACTCTGCGCCGCACGTTAGAATGATTTACTGAGAATCCATGAAATTATCTCGACCTCTGCCCATCGTTGGTTCTGGTGTTAAAAAAAGCTTTGTTGGCGTTGAGGTTGCCTCAATAGACTGAGTCGTAGATAGAGATATAGTTGGAGAGAGTGTTGGGGTCAATGATGAGTTGGGAGAGGCAATAATCGCGGTAGGCGATGATACAATTGTAATGGCGGGTGTAGGTAATGAACTCGTGGTGTCTGAGACACCGAGATACTTACAGGGGTTGAAGCCAATGTTGGTGTAGCTATCAAGGTTGGAGTAGGGAATTGATGGGAACGATGTTGGCTTGATAGGCATTGCTGTTATATGATAAATAGCTAATATAATGTTCATAGTCAGGCTTGTTATTAGCAACATCAGCAATCGCAATCGGATCTTATTTAATCTTTCAACTTGCGATCTCAACGCACTTAATTGTTTCTGAGGCGGATCAGTATGTATGGAAGAGCTGATCTTTATTTCTGAGCTTGTTTCACTTTCTGCAACACTAGGTTGCCTTTCTTGAGTGTTGGGATCATCAGTTATATCAAAATTTGTTATAGTGATCAGATCTCTTGGCTTGTTCTCGGATAAATCGGTTGGGACTATCATCAACGTTAAATCGTCATTCTTGAGAGCAATTTTAGAATGATTCCGCGCTTTTGAATCAAATCAAAAAATCGGATTCTGATCTCAATCTATTTAACCAGTTCAGTAGATTTCTTGGTCTAATTGCCTGATTGACACTGTGCTAACATCCACTCCGCCAAAGCATCAGTAGCCAATAAAAGCACTCAAGCTTAGCGCTTCGTTTAAGAAAGAAGACTATGACCATTAGTATAAGCAATAACGCTACTAGCGGAAATAACTGGGGTGGGTGTCGAAATTAGTAGCATCAAAAATTGGGTAGCTACAAATTTGGTCGTCACTGTCGGTAAAATGAAAACACAGCTATCCTAATTATCATTGCTTTCCAAGTAATGAAATCTTCTGCCCTTTAGACAGTTGTAGTCCAACAAATGTAGATGCGGCAGGATCACCTCTTGTATCGGTTTAGTATATGATAATCTTTTTAGGGTTTGCCCGTTGAACTACTTCCGGCATACTGCTCCCATTTAGGTCGAATAGTTAAGCCAATCTTGCCAATTTTGATTTTCGGCAAGTCTTTATTGAGTGAATCTCCATCGTTGCAAAATCTCTCTCCAACAACTTACCAATAAGCAGATAAAATCCACCGGTAGCTCCATCAGCTACCGCAAAACGTCTGTTTGGCACATTAGAGGCGTATGCGTCTTGATAGTTTTTTCAGTTTCCCTACTTTATGAGTATAAAAACAGCAGTTGATTGAATGCAAGATTAAGTTTGAAGAGTTCTTCACAAATAAGCCTCTTAAATTGTATTAGCCCTATGCCTTACGTAGCAGAGGGCTACAGATTTAACCTATTAGCGAAAGCCAGTTGACCCAAACGTTAACAACTTAATTAGCGTCTCTGCTCCTGCGTTAAAAACAAACCCTTCTGGCTCCTGGATGGGGACTGAATCCCACTTTTTGCGCTTCAGTTAACAAGCGTTCAGGCAACACGCTTGATATATCAAACAGGAACTTTGCATAATTATCGTGCAATCCCGTTTGGTTGTTGGGTAGCCTAATCTCCCCTGCTGTGGCGTTAGAAATATGTGCGTTGAACAACAATAGTTTTCCATCAGAGGTTTCTAATCCCATCAATTTTCCAGCAGCTAACCGTGCAGTCGCTTCATCATTCGGTTTGCCCATCGGTGATATTATTGATGACAATGGGCGGAAAATTATCGGGATTCTTTTGGATCCAACTGGCAACCAACTCATGAGCTTTCTCAAAAGCTTCTGCCATGGGTGTGCCATTCTCTGCTTTTGCCTTCACCCAAACCGGCATGTGTTCGGTAACAGGGACCAACCCACCTGCACCATCGGGAACCTGTTTCTGAACTTGAATAACTTCGACAGGATTAGCGGCTACTTGAGAAATCATTCCCCCAACAATAGGATCAATTCCATTACCTGAATTGATCCCTAACCTACAACACCCACGTAGCAACGATCCTTTATTTCTTCGCCGGATTGGCTAGCTTCAACTATCTCATTTATTACTCGATTTACGGCTAGAGAGGCAACCTCTGATTTCAGGCCCCCGAGTATGCATCCTCATTAGAGCCTGATTGATCGATTAAGATCAAAATCAATCCAGGGTGTCCTGTTCCAATTAACTTACTGTAAGCCATTATACGTCTCCTTTAGGTTAGGACTTACGCGCTGTGGCCGGTGTCCCCACCGAACCACCACGGGCACGGTCAGGAGACCGGCTCGAGCAATCCCGTAAGTCCTAAGGTAATAATTTTTTTGGGATAAAGGGTGAAACAGATTATTTACCTTCAAATACTTTTTCTTGAAATCGACACTTTCCATTCCGACATTCGTAGGTTACCCAAGTCCCTTTGGGTTGATCATCTTCCTTGATAGCATACATCTGATAATCACATTGAGGACACTTCTTGCCTTTTGCCATTATTTCTTCTCCTGTTCAACATCAGAAACATTTACAAGTCTCTGAATCCCTCTAACTTCTCAATAGCACCCTGTAGATAAACAACTCTACATAGCGCAGTCAGCGTAGGTCTTGCCATCATCATTTTTTCGGGCTGAGCCTATACAATTTAGAGCTCCGCAACCACACAAAAAGAAAGATTTGCTAGAGCAATGGGGGCAACCAGGGTATGTACCCGCCACCGTTATCTTACCATTTAGAGAATTTTGTCCATAACCACCTTCCATTCTTGATTGAGAGATTATAACACTACTCTGTGCTACCCATTCCATACCATCTACTTCAGTAAAATTGATAGCAAAAGGTTCTTTGTGTATGCTGCAAATTGACTTAACTAGCATTGTAGCGTTTCCCTAATAATTAATATCCAATTTAGTTCAACTTGTTATTACCACACCGATTTTGAGGGGTAATCTTCTGTTGAGGATGTTATCACGCTTTCCCCAGTGCGTAAACCCTCGATCTTGGGGGTTATAACCCCCAAACGGACAAAAACACACCTGAAGCTTGATTGTTGTTTGTGCATTCCCCGGTTGTGGCAAGGTGATCCTGGTCGCATTTTCTCTTTACGAATAACAGGCAGACACGCGCTTTTACACCAACGGTAAAGCAAAATATTAACTGGCGTCAGCCAGCGAAAGGGCGGGGGCTGAAGGTAGGCGGTAAATAGCCGGACGGTACAGCGGTGGGGGAATCGGTTTACCACTGTTTCGTGCCGTTTCCAGCCAGACGGTTTTGGCAACCTGTACCTCGCGCAACGCCTCTTCCGGCGTCTCCCCAAAGGCAGAGCAGAAACGCAGATCAGGAATGTCGGCAATGTAACCGCCATCTTCTTCGGAGTAGAAAATGCTGATGAAATAGTCTTGCATTTTTGTTTTCAACCAGTAGGGTGATTATATCTGAGTTCAGCAAACGGGTGTTTGAGGCGCGGCCGCGCTCGGGTGTGCTGTCTATAAAAGGTAGAGGGAAAGGGGGCGGCCGCAAGCAAACCAAAGCCACGAAAAGGCCAATTTGACGGTGCGTATCCAGCCATTCGTATGCACGCATTGTTAGCCTGCGTTTCTTTAAGGGGCATCGTTGTATTCGAACAGAGAGAATATCTCACTAGCTAATCCAACACAGCTTTTCCGGTCAATGAAATAAAGAACTCGGTTTGGAACAGGGCTACCGCCTGTTTAGCGGTGGATACCAAGATTTTGCTCAAAATTCCATTTATTGGATCGAGGCATTTCATACAAACGCTCATCGCCAATTCTTTCTGCATACCAGCGTAAATCTTCGATGATTCCTTGTAGTCGCTGTATCTCGGTTTCAGAAGGCTGGTCGGTTGTGAGGAGGATTGTGATATGCCGCCTCTAGCTGCTCAAACATAATCGGAACACTTGGACGCGGCTCAGGTTCGATGATCTTTGTAATCCTGCAAATTTCCTTTCACTCATTGCTTTGCCAAACTGTTTACAACGATATTGCTCCTTGAATCTCACCGACAATATGAAAATATCGCCTTGATGCCATTTGACAAGGGCCGCAAACATTCACAAGTTGTCACAAGAAAATGGAACTAACGTGGTTCTATCCAGGAACTGCCAACGTTTTTGTCTCCACAACCTCAACGATTTGCGCCTTGGGGTTAGTCACAATAGTACCTTCCACCCGTGCCCAAACCGCACGCATAGCCGTTAGTAACGCCTCGGCATCGCTGGCCGTATCAAACTCCAGGTTGATCATCACATAATTGGGGTTATCCAACGGGCGCAGAATCTGATAACGACGTACCTTCATCTTTTCTCGTCCAACCGGATCGCTGTCAAAGCGCGTTTCCAGTTCTCATAATTCGGGACGGGATGTTCTATGCTTAAGGTGTACATGAGGACTCCTTTTCTTTTTCGTTTAACAATCGTTACAATTGTCTCTGTCTTGATTCAGAGAGGGAACCAATTTAAATACAGCATCACTGTATCTAAATTTATAATAGAATAGACTGAACAAAGTGTCAAGAGAAATGTCCCCCCCAAATGCATCCAAACGAAAATACGACGCCACCAGGCGTCAGGCAAAGGCTCTTGAAGCCCAAGCTAAAATCATCGAAACTGCCAGAGCGTTATTTATTGCCAAAGGATATGCAGGCGTCACCATCGAAGCGATTGCTCGCCAGGCAAAAGTAGCTCCAGAGACAATCTATGCCGTGTTCACGAACAAACGAACCATTCTTTCACGAGCGGTTGGTTTGGCGGTTGAGACAGAGGGTGGCCCCATTCCCGCGCTGCTAAGCGCTTACATTCGAGAAGTCGCCTCGGAAGGCAATCAGCACAAGCAAATCCAAATGTTTGCCCAAAGAATGCGCATATTCTTCTCCCAGATTGCTCCCCTGATTGAAGTCATGCGCGCCGCGGCCAAAACTGAGTCCGAGATAAACGATCTGCTCAAGAAATATTTGGACGATAGATTCCAGGGCATGGGTTTTTTCATAGACTGCCTTTTGGCAAACGGCCCATTGCGAGACGGATTGAGCAAATTATCCGCCGTCGAAACCATTTGGGCTTTAGCCAGCGCGGAAATTTACAACCTGCTGGTTGGAAATCATGGCTGGTCGGGGAAGAATATGAAGTGTGGCTGGCTGAATCTCTGGACAGGCTCTTACTCCCCTAGGCGCGTTTACGCATCCTAAACGGCCCGTACATAAACCCTTGATCTTGATGATTTCTGCCATTTGTGGTGTGGTACTCACGCCATTTAGGGGAGTTATCATGCGCCAAACGGACAAAAACACACGAAAGCCTGGCAGGTTGTTTGTTCATTCCCCGGTCGCGGCGAGGTGTTCCTGTTCACATTTTCTCTCTGCAAATACGGCAGACACGCGGCCTTACTTGCCCAATTGTAATCGTTCAGAAACAAGTTCACGGTAAGAAAGGAGACCGGAGACTGGAGACCAGAGATTTACCAGTCTCCAATCACCAAACCCGCTCAGTTAAAAACGAACGATTACTTATGCAATGGCCCGGAGCTTTTACGGGGTACTCGTGTAGGTAAGCATAGCAACAAGGAGAATGAACACAACAACCGCGAGCAAACCCAATTTGGCAAC
This sequence comes from Candidatus Trichofilum aggregatum, assembly GCA_016716885.1. Classification (GTDB taxonomy): domain Bacteria; phylum Chloroflexota; class Anaerolineae; order Promineifilales; family Promineifilaceae; genus Trichofilum; species Trichofilum aggregatum. The sequence continues at coordinate 74,653 of JADJUV010000011.1, forward strand.
TCCACCCATGCAGCTTCTATAACTTTGGGCCGGGGTAGGGCCGCGGTTGGAAAGAACAATAGTGGGAAAGGCGAAGAAACCCTGTATTTGTCTACGCCAATAAAGTAAACGACGGGAAGCGATACCTACAAGTAGACCAACCACCAACGCGGCCGCGAACCCTTTGCGGAACTCAGGGTTGGTAAACATCTCACCTAAAAACGCAGCGATTAATCGGTCAAACCATTCAGCCGCTTGCCACAACACCCGTCGAATGAATTCTAAAACTGCATCTCTCATACGACACCGCTCGTAAGTTTACTTCTGAGGGAGTGAGACCAACTTCAGTCAGGTTTTTGCTTAAACCCATTCAATTATTACTATGCCCTTCTTCAGAATTTTCTTACATGCTTGATCCCGTTCCGCTTAAAACCCGACAGTTACCTACTTGCCCGGCTTAGACAAAGGCAATTTTGCCCTGCCCAATTGAGTCGTTGGTGATAAAATAGAACTTAAGTTCTTTGTAAAGGTGCTTATGATCGCGCTCCTGGAATTTCTCACCGGTTTTTACTGGCTTTTGTTGCCCCAAACCATTCTGCACGCGCTGTGGCATGGGGAGTGGGGGCGGGCTTACCAGCGTTATGGTTGCCTGGGCTGGCCCCTGGAGTTCGTGCGCTCACTTCTGGGACTGAATATGTGGGCATTTGCCGTGCCGGTTAATGCGGGTTGGCGCGGCCGCGACATTCAACAACTCCTCGCCGCCAACGGGGTTCCGCTATGGGGCTGGGCCTTTGTTGAGCACACCTTTCTGTTCCACGTTCCCCGCCACCAGGCCCAATGGGCCGAAGAAGTGCTTCTCTGGGCGGGAGTCCCCCTGGCAGGTTATTATGAGTAGAAGTTTCTCCCTGTTCGTGGAACCGGCTAAAGCCGTCACTACAAACAGAGTCGATGCTTCTGCACGGCTTTTCCAAAGTCCGACTTCTTAGTGCTGTGCCATCATATCGGGTATTTTCCCCCACCCCTAACCCCGCCCCCAGGGGCGGGAACTTTCTAAAGTGCCGGTTTTCGAGCACGCTGACGCGCTCGAAAACCGGCACACCTGGTATTTCCCCCTTCCCGGCGGGAAGGGGGTAGGGGGATGGGTCTTCCGACTAAACCTGCTAAAGGGTTGTGTGAAGCTGTACTCGTTGACTTTGGAAAAGCCCTAGCTGCTTCTGATCTGTGCTTGACAGGGGGAAGGGCGAGGCTATAATTGCCCTCTGTTATTCGCCCCACAGCGAATAAAGGCAACAAATCATAGCGGCGGCAGAGCCGCTATTTTTATGGCTAAAATTCAAACGAGACAAAGTAGCGTACCATTAGCAGAATGACATGAGTCTCCAGTCTGTTAATCTCTTAGTCTCTTTATTTTTGCAAGTGAGGATTGAAAGATGGGTGCATTACCAAAACGCAAAATATCTAAAGCACGTCGGGATCGTCGTCGGACACATGATTCCTTGACTGTCGCTCAGTTGGTTCCTTGTGACAATTGTGGTGAAATGAAGCGGCCGCACATCATGTGCCCCAGTTGCCGCACTTACCGCGGAATCACCGTTTTCCCTGAACTGGCTGAATAATCAATGCCCGGCCTCATCCTGATCATTGAGCCTGCAAGGCTTCATAGATTACGATAAACGCCAGACACATTTGCAGTCAGCCAGAGCCATTGGGCTTTGGCGCAGGTGGTTTAACTCGTGAATACTGCTTTTCTTTTCCCCGGCCAGGGGTCACAGCACGTGGGTATGGGTCAGGCATTTTATGCTCAAGATCCCCCTTCACGTGCTGTTTTTGATCAGGCTGATGCCCAACTGGGTTATGCCCTTTCCTCCCTCTGTTTTAACGGCCCCGAAGAAACCCTCACCGATACCGTTCATCAACAACCGGCTCTACTTGTAACCAGTGTCGCCACCTGGGCGGCCATGCAGGCGCATGGCTGGACGTTACCCGCTTTTGCCGCCGGGCATAGCCTGGGTGAAATTTCGGCGTTGGTGGTCGCCGGGGCCATCACTTTTAGCGATGGTCTGGCGCTCGTGAAGCGGCGCGGCGAATTAATGAAGCAGGCCGGTGAACGAGAGCCAGGCGCTATGGCCGCCATTTTAGGTCTGGACGTAGCCCAATTAGAAACGATTTGCGCGGCCGCGAGCGAGAAAACCGGTCGCCCTGTCCAGGTCGCCAACGATAACTGTCCGGGGCAAGTGGTCATTTCTGGCGATAGTGTGGCCCTGGCCGAAGCGATGGCGCAGGCCCAGGGTGCTGGCGCGAAGAAGGTCGTGCAACTGCCCATCACCATTGCGGCCCATTCAGCTTTGATGGCTTCCGCGGCCGCGGATTTTGCCTACGCCGTAGATAACACCCCCATCACCACCCCAGCCATCCCCGTCATTGGCAACGTCTCCGCCTTGCCCCTACTCACCCCCGCAGAGATTCGCGCCGAACTCAAGGCCCAACTCACCGCTCGCGTCCGCTGGACCGAAACAATCCAATACCTCTCCGGCCATGGCGTAACAAAAGTGGTCGAAGTCGGTTCGGGAGATGTGCTTCGTGGGTTGGTTAAGCGGATTGATCGGGGGATGGAGCGCGTCGGGTTCGTACTCAATGAAGGGGACTCGTAGGAACTATAGGAACTCTGGGAACTCACTCAGCACTCAGTCCTCAGCACTATTCTTACAGGAGACCTGTCTTGTTACTTCATAACAAAGTCGCCATCGTCACCGGGGCTTCACGCGGTATTGGTCGGGTCATTGCTCTGGATTTGGCCGCCAATGGGGCCAAGGTTATCGTCAATTACAACGCCAGTTCCGCGGCCGCAGACCAGGTTGTCGCGGCTATTAAGGAGAGCGGGGGTGAAGCCCTGGCTGTCAAAGCAGACGTGGGTAATTTCGCGGCCGCGCAAGAGCTGGTAAAAATCACCCTTGACACCTACGGTCAAATTGATATTCTGGTCAACAACGCGGGCACAACCCGTGACACCCTGCTCATGATGATGAGCGAAGAGCAGTGGGATACCGTCATTAACACCAACCTCAAAAGCATGTTCAACTGTTGTAAGGCCACTCTCCGTCCCATGATGCGCCGTAAACAAGGCGGCCGCATCATCAACATCAGCTCCGTGGTAGGGTTGGCGGGACAAGGTGGACAGACCAATTACGCGGCTTCTAAAGCGGGTATCATCGGCTTCACCAAATCATTGGCCAAAGAGGTTGGTTCCCGTCAAATTACCGTCAACGCCGTCGCCCCCGGCTTCTTCCCCACCGCCCTCACCGAAGTCCTGGCAGAAGATATGGTCAAAAAAGCCCTGGAATTTATTCCGTTGGGCCGTTTAGGTGAATTGGCCGAAATTGCTCATCTGGTAACTTTCCTGGCTTCTGATAGAGCCGCCTATATCACCGGCGAAGTCATTCGTATTGATGGTGGCATGGCTATGTAAAGGGGAGATTAAGAGATTGAGAGATTAAGAGACTGCCTAGACAATCTCTCAATCTCTCAGTCTCTCAATCATCTCAGTCTCTCAACTATGGACGAACAAAACATCAGCAGCGGCCGCATTGAGGTCGCCCCCGAAGTTCTAACCACGATTGCCCGGCTTACGGCTATCCGTGTAGAAGGCGTTTCCCGGCTCACATCCGCCCCTTCCGAGGTCACTCATCTTTTCCGACGCTCTACCCGGCAAGAAGGCGTTGTGTTACACTGGTCTGAAGATAGCCTGAGTTTTGACGTGTACACCGTCATGGAGCCACATGTGAATCTGGTCGAAACCAGCCGCAATTTACAACGCGCCATCATTGAAGCAATTGATACGATGGTCGGCATTCCTGTCACATCGGTTAATGTACATGTGGAGGATGTTGTTTATGCCCGTGAACAGTAACCAGCCCACCCCTTACAGACATCTGTTACCTGTTTTCCCTGGCCCCTCCATGGTTACTGATAACCGGGTACTACGCCTATGAAAGCTCGTCGCCGTGCCCGTCGCCTTACGCTAGAAGTGTTATATGAACATGACGTGGCCGATCGTGTACCCGGGGTTGTGCTGCAACGCCACCTGGATGAACAACCGGTTGAACGAGCCGTGGCCGAATTTGCGGGCCAACTCCTTTTTTGGGAGTGGTAGAAATGCAAGGGCAAATGGATGTTTTGATTGCCCGGTATGCCCCGGAGTGGCCGCTAGAACAAATGGCTGTGATTGACCGCAATATTTTACGCATCGCTATCTATGAATTCCTCATTGATGGCTCTACCCCCACCAAAGTAGCCATTAATGAAGCGGTAGAGTTAGCCAAAATGTATGGCTCCGACAGCGCTCCCCGTTTTATCAATGGTGTCCTGGGCACATTGGCCGAAAAAACGGATACCCTAAGGCAAGAGTTACTCCTCAACCCCCTACCCCTACCCACCCTCTGAACCGATGGACAGCTTATTTGGGATTGGTCTGCCGGAACTTCTCACCATTATGCTTTTGGCTGCCTTGGTGATGGGGCCACAGCGTATTCGTGAAGTGGCGCGTACCCTGGGTAAGTGGACGGCCGTGGTGCAACAATATGCCCGCCAATTCACGCGCCAGCTTAATGCTGAATTGGACGCGATGGACACGGATGATTTGCGATCTATGCGGGATGAAGTCAAGCAACTGCAAAATCAGTTGACCTCGTTACGGGAAGATTTGCGCACCAGTGCCAGGGAGTTTGCCCAGGAGAGTCGCCAGATAAACAGAGAGGCGAAGAATACACTGGACCCACGCCTGGCTGATGGCAACGCGGCCGCATCGCCCACGTCCTCTCTACCTAAACCGGTAGATGTCTACGAAGACCCCGAAGTATGAGTGATAAAACGCTAGAACAACAAGCCACTCTCCTGGCTCACCTCAATGAACTCCGCATTCGGGCAACCAGGGCACTCATTGTTGTCGCCCTGTGCACCGTTGTTAGCTTCATCTTTGCCGAAGAAATATTGCAGTTCATCACCAGCCGCTCACCCATCGAACTCCAGGTTTTGACCCCTTCGGAACCACTCCAGGCTTATTTTAAGGTCTCTTTGCTGGCGGGTGCTATCCTGGCTATGCCGTTCATGTTGCTTCAGGTGTGGTTGTTTATCTCGCCGGGGCTAGAGAAGCAAGAAAGACGAGCCGTCTACGTTTTTGTACCTAGTGCCATGTTTTTGTTCCTGTGTGGCATTATGTTTACCTGGTTTGTTTTGCTGCCCGCCGCGCTCAATTTCCTGGCGAATTTTCTAGAAGAGGTGATCACGGCGGGCTGGACATTGCAGGAATATATTGGTTTTGTGACCGGCTTTTTGTTCTGGATCGGTGTCAGCTTTGAGATGCCTCTCATTTTTTATTTTACGGGACGGGCTGGTTTATTAGAGGCGTCGGCATTGCGAGACAATTGGCGGGTGGCGGTGGTAGGTATTGCCGTCGCGGCCGCGATCATCACCCCCTCCGTTGACCCCGTCACCATGCTTCTCACCATGGCACCAATGCTCGTCCTGTTCATAGCCAGCATTTTCCTCACCGGCGTCGGCTACCGGCAATTCGCAAAATCAGGCGGTAGTGAGGCGTAAGATTAAGAGATTGAGAGACTGAGAGACTGAGAGACTCGAAGGCTGACCGCTGACCGGCTGACCGCTGACTGGCTGACTGGCTGACTGGCTAAATACCAATGACAATGGATCAACAACAAACCCAAATTAACGAAGCGATGCGGCTAAAGTTGGGGCCGTTTTTGGCAAAATTGCCGGAGCCGGTGGTGTTGTATGTTTGGGGAGATGAGAACGCCACGCTCTGGGAAGAGGAAGCGTATAAATTGGGCCGGGCATTGGCTTATGAATTTCCTCAGGTTAAGCTAGAACTGCGGCCGCGTGCCCCATTCTCCACCCATCACCCCATCTTAGGTGTATTCCAACCGGAAGCGGACGAGCTAAAAGATCATGGCATCCGCATCATCGGTTCGCCGGTGGGGTATCAAATCATGACGGTGGTGGCGGCGCTCCAGGCTATCGCGTTTCGGGGCAGCCAGCTTGAGGGCAAAGCCCGCATCAACACCCACCGCATCCCCAGTGAAGTCACTATACAGATGTTTACCACGGCCGATGATGAACATGGCCCGGCCATGAGTGCCATTCTGTGCAACATGGCCGTTATTAGTCCTCATGTACAGGTGGAGATAGTCATGGCTGATATCTTCCCCGATATTGCCATGCGTTTCGACCCCACCGGCTTTCCCCACACGGTGATTAATCGCCGGGTGCATATTCGGGGGCCGCTGGATGAGGATAGAGTGGTGGAGCAGGTCGCGGCCGCGTTGCGGGGCAGACAGCCATAAACCGCGACTCACCATCTGTACGCATCCAACCAACGCAACATACAACAGGGAGCCACCATGTCTATTCTCGAAGCCATCATCCTGGGCCTCGTCCAGGGTGCCACCGAATTTTTACCTATCTCTAGTTCCGGCCATCTGCTGATCGTGCCCGATCTGTTCAAGCTATCAGAACCATCGCTGACGGTCATTGCCGTGGCTCACCAGGGTACGCTCCTGGCAGTATTGATCTACTTCTGGGCCGACATCTGGGGAATAGCCCGTGGGGTGTTGGCCGGGTTGCAACAACGGCAACCGATGGCGACGACGGAGTCCCGCCTGGGTTGGTATGTGCTGGTGGGCACGATTCCGGCGGTGCTGATAGGTTTGCCCCTGTCGTCACGGTTTGATGAACTGTTTAGCCCGGTCGCGGCCGCGATCAGTCTCGTCATCACCTCTATTTTCCTCATCATTGGGGAGCGTTATCTGACCGGGCGCAAGGCGTTGCCGCAGATGAGTTGGGGGGATGCCATTTTTATTGGTATTGCCCAGGTGATCGCCCTCATTCCGGGGAATTCCCGCAGTGGCATCACCATTTCCGCCGGGTTGGTGCGCGGGTTGGATCGGGCCACCGCCGCCCGGTACAGCTTCTTGTTAGGCATTCCTGCCATTGCCGGGGCCGGGTTATTGGCCCTGCTCGATTTGCTCCAGGCATCCGATTTGCGCCAGCAGTTGCCCATCCTCATCACCACCTTCCTTACTTCGGCCATCAGTGGCTACCTCTGTATCCGTCTTCTCCTCAACTGGCTAAAAACCCACAGTTTGCAGGTGTTTATCATCTACCGGATAGCCTTTGGGCTGTTTTACTTGCTGTTTGTCTGGCTGGTGCGCTAAGAACACACTTTGTCAACTTGCTCTACAATTCACCCTATGAATCTCAACACCATCTACCCCACCGCCCTGGCCATCGCTCGTGAGGCCGGGGCGTTATTACGTGAAGGCTACTTCGCCAGTGGCAACGCCCACAAAGAAATCGAACTGAAAAGCTCCAGCATGGATTTGGTGACGCACTACGACAAAGCCGCCGAAACGCTCATCGCCAACCGCCTGCGCTCCGCTTTCCCTGACCACCATTTGTTGGCCGAAGAAGGGGCCACCAACAGTCACGGCAACAGCCCCTACCTCTGGGTGGTTGATCCGCTAGATGGCACAACCAATTTCGCCCACGGTTTTCCCGTCTTTGCCGTCTCCATGGCCTTGCTGGAAAACGGCCAACCTCGCCTGGGCATCGTCTACGACCCCATCCGTGATGAATGTTTCGCGGCGATTGCCGGGCAAGGAGCCACACTCACCCAGGCCGATGGCACAACCCAACCGTTGCAGGTCAGTTCGGCCCAAACACTCCAGGAAAGTTTGCTGGCAACCGGCTTCCCCTACGATGTTCAAACCAGCGATTGGGATAATCTGGCCGAGTTTCGGGCCTTTTTGAAACGAAGCCGAGGGATACGACGACCGGGCGCGGCCGCGCTCGATCTCGCTTATGTGGCCGCCGGACGATTAGATGGCTACTGGGAGTACAAACTCAGCCCCTGGGACATCGCCGCCGGGGTGCTCATGGTGCAGGAAGCCCGCGGCCGCGTCACCAGCATCACCAACGGCCCCATCACCCTGGAAGGACGCATCCACCTCATCGCCAGCAACGACTTTTTGCACGAGGAAATGGTGGCGGTGTTGAAAGAAGTGAGGAGTGAGAAGGACTGAGGGATTGAGAGACTGAGAGACTGAGAGACTAGAGACTAGAGACTCAAAATCTGGAACTTGGAATCCGAAACTCAAAACTCGGAACTCGAAACTCGAAACTCGAAACTCCCACCCTGTGACAATCTCTAAATTTGGTGCATAATCAGGCCCATGGAAGAGGTAGCGGCTTGTCTCATTTTGCGTTATGGCAAAACCAACCACCCGGAATATATTCTCTCCGATCGTCCGGTCACGCTGGGACGGGAAGCCATTAACGATGTCGTATTGGGGGATCCCGAGATTTCGCGCCGCCATGCGCGTATTTTCTACCAGGATGGCACTTACTATTTAGAAGACCTGGGCAGTACCAACGGAACTTTTATCAACGGGCGGCGCGTCCTGGCCCCTTCCCCCTTACAAGATGAGGATATGCTGGAGTTCGGTGAATCCATTCGTCTCCAGTTTTTCCTCTCCGGGGTCATGGATCAAACAGAAGCCGTTCCGCCTGTCCTTGAGTTAGAAGCCCACCCTGCCGCGCGTCCTGGCCCTACCCGCCCCTTACCCGGCGACCCATCGCCACTCCCCCCTCTGCCCCCCACAGACACAGACCTGCTGACCCTGCCCGAAGAGCCAGCCAGAAAATCCAATTGGCGGCGCACCGCTCTGGGCTGTGGTTGTCTGGTGCTGGTGGTAGCTTTTATCTGCGCCTTCACCGTCTTCATCCTGGATTCCCAATTCCCCAACGTCCTTTACTGCGGCCCATTGCGTAGCTTTTTTGAGATTATCCAACCCCTCACCTGCCCAATTCTGCCCTGACGCCAACAAGGCGTGTTGACTGCTTCATTGCCCATGAACTTAGCCCCCGTTTATCTAGCCCTTGGTCACGCCTGCCATGATCTCATTCCGGGAGGCCGCCAAACAGGGGGAACGGTTAGTTTTGCTTTACGGGTAGCCCATCTTCTAGGGTATGAAACCCACCTGCTAACCAGCACCGCCGAAGATTTCCCCTTTGCCACCGCCTTACCGGACACCCTCGTCCACAATATCCCGTCTCCCCACACCACAACCTTTGAGAATGTACAGACGGATCGCGGCCGCGTTCAGACCCTACATGCCCGCGCCCACACCCTGCAACCTGCCCACCTGCCCCACGATTGGTCTTCAGCCGCCATCATCCACCTGGCCCCCATCGCCAACGAAATCAGCCCTGCCCTTATGGCCGCCTTATCTCTCACCCCTCCCCCCTCCCCCTTCCTCTGCCTGACCCCACAGGGCTGGCTCCGTACCTGGGATACCCAAGGCCGCATCTCCCCCTGTGCCTGGCCTGAAGCGGAGCAGATATTACCTTTGGCAACGGCGGTGGTGTTAAGTCAGGAAGATTTGCCCGACGCGGCCGCGTTAGAAACCTTTCGCACCTATGCCCGCCTTCTCGTGGTGACCGCTGGGGCTGATGGCTGTGATGTGTATGTGAATGGGGTGGCTCATCATGTGCCGGTGGAGCCTGTACCGGATGTGGAATCCACGGGAGCAGGGGATCTGTTCGCGGCCGCGTTCTTCATTCGCCTCTCCCAAACAGGCAACCCCCTGGCCTCAGCCCACTTTGCCAACCAGATTGCCGCCCAAAGCGTTACACAAACCCATTTAACGGCTAAAATAAGAGCCATAGAAACGTTTATGGCATCTACTATGCCACCCAAGATTGGTTCACTCTAAGTGAGCATTTCCGAAATAACACTGGCCTAGAGAGGAGTGAGCACACTCACGTGCGAACGGGTGTACACCAAACGGCACGTAGGCGTGCCTTACTCCTCCCTATCAGTATTCATTTGTTAAACCTCAAAGAGAGTAGCCAATCTAAAAATCAGTGAGCAAACCACACAATGAGTAAGATTTACGCCATCGTTAACCAAAAAGGGGGAGTGGGCAAAACCACCAGTGTATTGAGCCTGGGGGGATATCTGGCGGGTAGCGGCCGCAAAGTCCTCGTCGTGGATATGGACCCGCAATCCAACGCCACCTCTGGCTTAGGCTACAACAAAAATGAGGTCAAACGCTCCACCTACGACTTGCTCCTCGGCCACGCTACCCCCGAAGAAATTGTCTGTTACAACGAGGAGTTCAAACTACACGTGCTCCCAGCCAACCCCGCCTTATCCGGGGCTGAGGTTGAACTGGTCAGCACCATCGCCCGCGAATACCGGCTCCGCACCACCCTGGAAGGGGTGGACAAACAGTACGACTACATCCTCATTGATTGCCCCCCCAGCCTGAGTCTGCTCACCGTCAACGCCCTCACCGCTGCGCGGGATGGTGTTCTCATTCCGGTTCAATGTGAGTATCTGGCTCTGGAAGGGCTGGGCCAATTAGTGCAGACCATCGAACTGGTGCGTAAACACCTCAACCCCGGTTTACAAATTCGTGGCCTCATTATGACCATGTACGACAGCCGCACCAATCTCAGCCGTCAGGTGGTCGAAGAGGTACGTCGCCATTTTCCGGGCAAAGTGTTCCGGGCCATCATCCCCCGCAATGTGCGCCTCAGCGAGGCCCCCAGTTTCGGCCAGCCCATCAACATCTACGCCCCCACCTCACCAGGGGCCATGGCCTACAAAGTTCTCACCGCCGAACTGATCAAAGGAGATATGGCTAAAGTTTGAACGCAGGGATGTTCATCATTCGGAAAGCCCGCTAAAGCAGTCACTACAAACGAAGAGACAAACAAAAAAAGGGGTGTCACATTAAGTGTGACACCCCTTTTAAGTTCCAACGAGTTCCCTAAGTTCCTACAAGTTCCCAGAAACCCCTACCCCTTCCCCCAGTTCCGCAACAGTTCAACCAGCAAACGCACCCCATACCCCGTGCCGCCGCGGGGTGTGTAAGCCTGTTTGCCTTCACCCAGCGCCATCCCGGCAATATCCAGGTGCGCCCAGGGATAATCCACAAATTCTTGCAGGAACACGGCCGAAGTTGCCACGCCCCCCATGCGGCCGCCACTGTTTTTCATATCCGCCACATCCGATTCAATGGCTTTACGGTAGTCCGGCCAAAGCGGCAGGGGCCAGAGCCGTTCATGCGCCGTTTGCCCGGCGGCTAAGAGCCTGTCGCGCAACCAATCATCCGTGGCAAACAACCCGGCGGCAATATTTGTGCCCAGAGCCACCATGCAGGCTCCAGTCAGCGTCGCCAGGTCAATCACGGCTTTGGGTTCATACCGTTTGGCGTACACCAGGCCATCGGCCAGAACCATACGCCCTTCGGCATCGGTACTGATGATTTCGATGGTTTTGCCGTTGCTGGCGGTGATCACATCCGCCGGGCGATAGGCATTGGCGTCGGGCATGTTTTCGGTAGAGGGCACAATGCCGATGATACGTAGGGGCAGGTTGAGTGTGCCGACCACCTTCATGGCGCCCAAGACCGCGGCCGCGCCGCCCATATCCGACTTCATCGCTTCCATGCGTTCACTGGGTTTAATGGAGATGCCCCCCGGTATCAAAGGTAATACCCTTGCCGACCAGAACCACCGTTTCCAAATCCGTGCGGTCGCCGTTGTGCTCCAGCACAATAAATTTCGGCTCCTCGCCCGCCCCTTGGGCCACTGCCAGGAAGGCGCCCATCTTATGTTCGGCCGCCCAGTCGCGGCCGCCAACGATAATGTTGAGGTTGTGGGCCGAGGCAATCTCCTGGGCCGCTTCGGCCAGTTTGGTGGGCGTCGCCACGTTGGGGGGCATGTTAACCAGATCACGCGCCAGCGTGACCCCGGCGGCAATGGCCTGAGCCGCCTCGGCGCCAGCCTGGATATCGGCCAGTTTGTCCGCGTCATGTTCCACAATAGTCAGGGATTCAATGGCATTATTGTTGCCGTTCTCTTTTTTTTGTTTCGCGGCCGCGTACTGGTAAAGGGCCAGCAATGAACCTTCCAGGGTGGCCTGGGTGGCGGCGGCGACGGGTAAATTGCCTACTCCGGCCCCATGGACAATGGTGGCAACCTGTTTGGCATTGAGTTTTTGGGCTTGTTTAATGGCGTTTGCGGCCGCGAGCCTCACCCCTTCCAGGTCAAACTTATCCCGTTTACCCAATCCTACCACCAACACCCGTTTGGCCGGGATAACCCCTCGCGGATACAAAACGGCTACCTCACCCGCTTTACCCTTCAGATCGCCCTGAGCAATTAACTCGCTGATCGCCCCTTGTAAGGCTTTATCTACTGCCCCAGTGGCGCCCCCTGGTGTAGTCACCTCAGCAAACAAGTTAACGATAATTGTGTCGGCTTTGCTCTCTTGAATCCTACCCTGCTCAATGTGGATATTCATGTTCTTTTCCTTGTGTTATGGCCAATGAGTTTACCCCCTCAAATCCCCGAAGAACCTCATTGAATTGTACCTCAATTGTAAAGCGGGTGATAGATAATTATCTAACGATGGCTAGAATAGTAGACGATTGTCTAACGCCAGTCTGTATTATGATTGACAAATGACACAGACAAAGGCATTCTTGCCAGGTAATGTGACACTATAGCTGTTCAGATGATCATTGGGGCGGTCGTGGTTCGTAGTGACCGCTTTAGCGGTTAGCCCAAAGCGGTCACTACAAACAAAACTTTTTCTTGAAAGCTATAGCATTAATTCTTAAGGAGTAAAGGGATGAAAATATTGATGATCGGTGGTCGGGTGTTTTTGGGGCGGGCCATTGTGGATGCGGCCCTGGCCCGTGGGCATGAAGTAACCCTGTTTAATCGGGGCAAGAGCAACCCCGAACTGTACAACGACCTGGAGCAAATTCACGGCGACCGGGACGGGGGTCTAGATGTATTGGCTGGACGGCGTTGGGATGCCGTGATAGATACCTGTGGCTATATCCCTCGTCATGTCCGCGATTCGGCTACTTTTCTGGCCGACAAAGTGGATCATTACACTTTCATTTCTACTATCTCGGTCTACTCCGATAACAATATTGTTGACATGGATGAAAGTGGGCCGCTGGGTACGCTGGAAGATGAAACCGTGGAGCAGGTGACCGGAGAAACCTACGGCCCTCTGAAAGTGTTGTGTGAGAAAGCGGCGACAGAGGCAATGCGCGGCCGCGCCCTACACGTCCGCGCTGGTTTAATTGTCGGCCCCTATGACCGAAGCGACCGTTTCACCTACTGGCCGGTACGGGTAGCCAAGGGGGGAGATATTCTGGCTCCTGGTGACCCGCAAGACCCCACCCAATTCATTGACGTGCGTGACCTGGGACTTTGGACAGTACGCGCCACCGAAGACAAACTCACTGGCCCTTACAACGCCACTGGCCCCGATTACCCATTAACAATGGGTCAACTTCTGGAAACCTGTCGCCAGATCATCAACCCGGCCGCCACCTTTACCTGGGTTGACGATGCTTTTCTGGAAAAACACGAAGTAGGCGCATTTGTGGAAATGCCCATGTGGATACCCCAGAAAGATAATGCGGGTTTCAGCACCATTAATTGTCAGAAAGCCATCGCCACAGGAATGACCTTCCGTCCTTTGGCAGACACCATCCGCGATACGTTAGAATGGGCGAACACCCGCGTGGATTATGCCTGGCCTCGCACCCTCACCCCTGAGCGAGAGGCAGAACTTCTGGCCGCCTGGCGTAATCAGGCATAAGTTTAGAAGTTGCCCAAGTGGGCAACTTTACAAAGGGTGTGTTTCAAATAAGTTAGAGGAGAAAGGCATCCCCAGATGCCGACCTCATTCGCATCTAGGGATGTTCACTCCTCGCTCCCAACCGAAATGAAACACACCCCTTTACAAATTGACGTAACGACCAAACTCGTTGCCTGGCTTGTCGAAACCTATATGCCACTTTTGTTATGCCGGGGGGGGGGGGGTAAAGTGAAATATAGCTGTTCAGATAATCATTGGGTATCTGTTCGTAGTGACCGCTTGAGCAGGCTAAGGCCCACCGCGGGGGGGAAAGCGGTCACTACGAGCAAAATCTTTTTCTTGAAAGCTGTAGCCGCTACACCCCGTCGGACTAAGGGCGGGAAATTTTCCCTAACCCATTCAATCAGGTATACTCCCGGCAAATTTTAAGGTACAATCTGCCTTGAATATCAATTTGCCCTAATCAATTAGTTGCTTCATCGTTCGGGAAAATCTTATGCTTAATTCCAACCCAGACATTCAACGTATCCTGACTGTGGACGACAATCCTTACACCTTGAGAATTGTGGAACATGCTCTTGATAAAGCAGGATATGAAGTACTGACGGCTAACTCCGGTCAGGATGCCATGAACGTCATTCAGAAACATGGTTTACCCCATTTGGCCATTGTAGACATCAATATGCCAATTATGGATGGGTTTGAATTTTGCCGGACAGTTCATCAGTTCAGTGACTTGCCGGTTATTATGCTTACCGCCGTTAACGAAGAAGAGACCATCATCAAGAGCATTGAAGAATTTGCGGAGGATTACATCATCAAACCGTTCAGCCCCAATGAGCTAATCGCCAGGGTGAAACGGGTTTTACGACGAATTGGCACATTTTCTTATGCCCTGGCTCCAGTCACCAAGATTGATGAACGGCTCTCCATTGATTTTGCCAACCGGGAGGTGATTGTAGATGGCGAAAAAAGCTCACTCACCCCTACGGAAACGAAGTTGTTGTATGTGCTGATGCGGAATGCCGGGCAGGTCGTGACCACCGATTTCTTATTACGGCGCATCTGGCCGCTTGAAGAGGCCTACGAAGATCGGCTTCATGTTCATGTGCATCGGCTACGGCGTAAAATTGAAATTAATCCCAGTAAACCGGAGTATATTATTTCGGAACGGGGATCGGGTTATAGCTTCCCCTCGAAACCGGTACATACAACGATCATGGACCGCATTGCCGCGGCCGCGGGCACAGCCACCGGTAACTCCGTCAACGATTAGGCTCAGTCTCCCCCCCATAACAGCAAAAAGCCGGCAGTAGCCGGCTTTTTTTATTGTTTGGGAAAATCAATATAACTTAGCCCCGGTCAAGCAGTTGCAACGCCTGTTGTACTCGTTCATCAATAGATTTGAGTTCGCGGGGGAGTTTTTGCAGAGCGGATTGGGCTTCAACGATGCTGAAACCCAGGGTAGTGAGTACGTCAATCACCTCACCATCTACATCACTGAGGAGCGGAATGGGGGACGCGGCCGCGCTCAAATCCAACTTGTCCCGCAGATGAAACATAATCCGCTCGGCCGTCTTCTTGCCAATACCCGGCACCCGCTGGAGTACCGCTGGCTCTTCGCGCAAAATAGAATTTTTCAATATTTCCGGACTGAGGGTAGACAGAATCGCCAGGGCGACTTTTGGCCCCACCCCATTCACATCCAGCAATACCAGAAACAGGGCCAAATCCTCTTCGCTAACAAACCCAAACAGGGCTAACTCATTTTCGCGCACCAGCAGATGGGTATGCAAGAAAATGGTGCGCCCCACACCACCCACGTTCTCTAGCACCGTTTTGGGCACGGCCACCCGTACCCCCACACCGCCCACCTCAACCACCAGGTCGGTTTTGCCAATGTGGGCCACAGTTCCGCGAAGAGAAGCAATCATAGTAGCTTGTCAGCTTGTCAGCTTATCAGCTTGTCAGCCAGCTTAAGAAGCTGAAGGGCTGAAATGCTGAATTGCTGACAAGCTATCCATAAAGTTGTTCGTAACGAATATACTGCGAATGCGTAATAGCCACGGCCAGGCTGTCGGCGGCGTGATCGGGGCGGGGGGTTTCTTCCAGGTTGAGTAAATTACGCACCATCAGTTGGACCTGGGCTTTGTCCGCCTTGCCGTAACCGGTCACCGCATCCTTAATCTTGGCCGGGGAATATTCGGTAACGAGCAGACCCGCATGGGCACAAGCAAGGGAGATGACCCCAACAGCTTTGCCCACCTGGATGGCCGAGGTGATGTTTTTGCCGAAGAAGAGTTCTTCGAGCGCGGCCGCGTCCGGTTTATATTCCTTTATTAAGGCTTGAACCGCCCCATAAATCAATTGTAACCGGCTTGGAATGGGGTCACCGGCTTCTGTACTAATGACCCCATAAACCACCAGATGCAATTCGCCCTCGATTACATCCACCAAACCATACCCCGTTTGGGCCAACCCCGGATCAATTCCCAAAATACGCATACACAGGACTAAGGCTGGAGGCAAAAGGCATGAGAACTCAGTCCTCAGCCCTCAATCCTCAGCACGCATTTAGGCTTCCATAAGGGCCATCGCCTCTTCCGTGACATCCAGAGAAGAATACACATTTTGCACATCGTCCAGGTCTTCCACTCGTTCAATAAAATTTAGCACCTGAACCGTCTCTTCGGGCGTCAGCGTCATGGGGTTACTGGGATCATAAATCATACTGGCTTCTTCAAATTCGTAACCTGCATCTTCCAGCGCTGTACGCACGGCATAGAAGTTTTCCAGGTCCACAAAAATCTCTACCGATTCGCCGAACTGAATATCGTCAGCTCCTGCATCGGCCGCCACCATGAACAGTTCGTCCTGATCCACTTCCTGGGTAATGTTGATGTACCCTTTGCGCGCAAATTGCCAGGAAACCGCCCCCGCCTCAGCCATGTTGCCGCCATATTTGTTCAGAACGTGGCGAATATCGGCAATGGCCCGATTGCGGTTATCCGTTACCACTTCGATGATCAGGCCAATACCATGAGGGGCATACCCTTCATACACTGATTCGATCAGTTCTAACCCTTCAATTTCGCCGGTGCCACGTTTAATCGCTCGTTCCACATTGTCTTTGGGCATGTTAGCGGCGCGGGCTTTTTCCATTGCCAGGCGCAAACGAGTATTAGAGTTGGGGTCGCCACCCCCTTCACGGGCAGCGATGGTGATTTCTTTCGCTACTTGCGTAAAAGCCTTGCCACGTTTCGCGTCCGCGGCCGCTTTCTTATGCTTAATTGTTGACCATTTCGAATGTCCAGACATATCCTTTCTCCAAACCAAATGACCTTTGCGGTCACAACATGTTGATCAATATGAACTTAAACTGACGGGGGATTTTATCACGCTTTTTCTTGGCTGTCGCCACGCCTTGGAGCATTCACAGGGTAACCGCATACTCGGCTTTTCCCCCACCCCTAGCCCCGCCCCCAGGGGCGGGGAATTTTTTAAGGGCCGGTTATTTCCCCCTTCCCGGCGGAAAGGGAGTAGGGGGATGGGTTCATTTTGGGGAGTAGGCAATCGCCCTCACCGTGGGCTTCCCTGACAACTCATAGGGTTTGTGCTAAACTTTTGCCATGATAGCGGGTGCAGCGTTATTTCTGACCATTGAATTAGGTGGTATGCGCGTTAGTAGCGCCAGCACCTTAGGTGAACTCCTGGCGTTTATGGCCGGGTTACTGTTTCTCACCGGGCTGACCGCCATCCTGTTACGCTGGAACCGTCGCACCCGCCCCGATCCGTTTATTTAGCATCACCTATTTGCACACAGTCGGATTTCCCCAGAAAGCCGATTTTTTATGACCAAGCGAAGGGATACTCTTGTGTTCCTTCGTCTTTTGTTGTTTAGGGCAGGTTGTTTTACCTGATACTTTACGCCAACAGGCGAATTTGATTTGAGGAGATTACGATGATTGATGTAAACCAATTACGACGCGGCACTTCTTTTGAATTTAGTGGCAACCTCTACAAAGTGACCGAGTACGAACACAATAAACCGGGACGGGGCAAGGCTACCATCCGGGTGACCGTGCGCGATTTACGCACGGGTTCCAATGTGCAATTAACGTTCAACTCTGGTGAACGGGTGCAGGATGTGCGCCTGGACAAACGGGTGATGCAATATCTTTACGACGACGGTCAGTTTTATACCTTCATGGATATAGAAACCTACGAACAACGGCAAGTGGCACATGATTTGTTTAGCGGCGATGCTAAATACCTGACGGATAATCTGGAGTTGGAATTGCTCTTTTATGAGAATGAAATTTTGGACTATGAATTGCCCATCACCATAGAAATGGAAGTAGTGGAAGCGGAGAATGCGGTGGCGGGTGATACGGCGACTGGGGCCAAGAAAGAGATCGTGACGCAAACGGGCCTAAAGGTAAAAACACCGTTGTTTGTTAATGTGGGTGACCGCATTCGTATTGACACCCGGTCTGGGGAATACCTGACACGCATCTAAAAACCACAGCCCCGCACCCTAACCCTCTCCCCAGGGAGGAATAAGCTCCCTTCTCCCAGTAGGAGAAGGGCCGGGGATGAGGGTGATTTTTATAGCTGACCTGACCATTTGTGGTGCGTGGCGTGTGCTCTTATCATTTCGTACACGCCACGCGCCACGGTTCTTTATGAAGTTTTTCACCTCGCTCCGCGGCCGCGCT
The DNA here is from genome assembly GCA_016716885.1 of Candidatus Trichofilum aggregatum. Taxonomy (GTDB): domain Bacteria; phylum Chloroflexota; class Anaerolineae; order Promineifilales; family Promineifilaceae; genus Trichofilum; species Trichofilum aggregatum. The sequence continues at coordinate 93,055 of JADJUV010000011.1, forward strand.
CCCGGCTATCAGGCCCAACTCCGTCTGTTTTTGCTTCCCTACCTGGTAGGGACTTTTGTTTTAGTTGGGTTGCCAGCCCTGTTCACCATAGGCATGGCCTTCACCGAGTTCAACGGCGTGGCGCGGCCGCAGTGGGACGGCCTACGCAATTTTCAGCGGCTGTGGGAATCTCCCGTCGTCCGCCTGTCCCTGCGTAACTCCCTCATTTTTCTGCTCCTGGCGGTTCCTCTGCGCTTACTGGCAGCCCTGGGTCTGGCTCTACTCCTACAACGCAAAGAGCGGCTGTTTGGCTTTTATCGGGCCGCCATCTACCTACCCACCGTCATCCCCGAAGCAGCTTATGCCCTGCTCTGGTTATGGATATTTAACCCGTTTTATGGCCCCCTGAACATGATGCTGGGAGCCATTGGGTTGCCTACGCCAGACTGGTTAGGCGACCCCAACACCGCCATTTTGGCGATTGTGCTCATGTCCTGCTTCCAGATTGGCGAAGGGTTTATCGTTCTGATTGCCGGGCTGCAAAACATTCCTCGCGCCCTCTATGAAGCGGCCACCGTAGACGGAGCCAGTAATTGGCAAGCCTTTTGGCGCATCACCCTGCCCCTTATCTTCCCCTGGATGCTTCTGCTCACGGTGCGCGACATCGTCATGAGTCTGCAAAACACCTTTGCCCCCACCTACATTTTGACCTATGGTGGGCCATATTATGCGACGACCTTTGTGCCATTGCTTATTTATGAGCTGGCTTTTGACCTGTTTGATTTTGGCCTCGCGGCCGCGCTCATGGTCATCACCTACCTCATCCTGGGCTGGCTCATTATGGGGTTGGTCAATGCCGTCGGTGGCTGGCGGCGCGACCATGAAAGTTAAGGGATGGTGTGACGATGCCTAAAACCAGTCAGCGAGTAACCGTATCCCGCCTTCTGCGCCATCTGCTCGCGGCCACGATCTCCCTGCTTTTCCTGTTGCCTGTTTACTGGATGCTCGTCTCATCCCTGGGTGAACCAGGCCTACCCCCGCCGCGGAGTATCGAATGGTGGCCCCCCGATGCCCAATGGAGCAACTACCCGGCCCTGTTTGAACAGCTACCGATGGCCCGTTACCTGCGGAATTCGCTCTTAGTCGTCGCGGCCGCGACCCCCCTCACCCTGCTCACCGCCTCCCTGGCCGGTTTTGGCCTCAGCCAACTCCCGGACAAATTACGTCGCCGCACCGTCAACTGGAGCGTGGCTTTTTTACTCATCCCCGCCTCAGCCGTCTGGCTTTTCCGTTTCCAGCTTTTGCGCTGGTTTGGCCTACTCGATAGCCTCTGGGCGCTGATCGTGCCTGCCTTTGCCGCCAGCAGTCCCCTGTTTGTACTCCTCTATTTCTGGTCCTTTCGCCGCGTGCCTGGTGAACTCATCGAAGCGGCCCGGCTGGATGGGGCTGAGGCCGGACAGGTGTGGTGGCGTGTCGGTTTACCTCTGGTACGGCCCACGACTGTGGCCGTAGCCGTGCTGACTTTTGTCCTTTATTGGAGTGACTTTATCAGCCCGGTTTTGTACATCTATCAGGCGCGGTGGTACACTTTGCCCATTGGTTTGCAACTTATCAAACAACTGGATGCCACCAACTGGCCGTTACTCCTGGCCGCGGCCGCGGTCATGACCATCCCCATCATCCTCGTCTTTTTTCTCCTGCAACGCACCTTCCTTAGCAACCTTTCTCTCGGCGAACTGTTTGATCGTGGCTAAAACACCCCTATAAAACGACTTCACCCACAAGAATGAAGGATTTAACCACAGATTTCACAGATTTTTCTTTGCTCTGCGTTCTCTGCGTCTCTGCGGTTTATTGTTTTTACAGGAATTCCCCATGAAAACCTTCTTGCCTCGTTTTGCCTGGATTTTGTTGTTGATAATGCTTCTCACCAGCCTGAGCGCGTGTAGCGGCCGCGACGATAACACCGTCACCTTCTCCGTGTTTGGCGACCCGGCGGAGTTAGCCGCCTACGAAGGGCTGGTCGCCGCCTTCGCCACCCAACACCCGGACATCACCCTGGAATTGCGCCACGTGCCCGGCCAAAACGATTACCGCCAACGGCTAGCCGCCGAATTCACCAGCGGCAACCCACCCGATATTTTCCTGCTTAACTACCGCCGTCTGGCCCCCTTTGCCGATGATGGCGGGCTGGAACCCTTAACCAATTATCTGGCTAACAGTCAGGTCATTCAGGAAAGCGATTTCTATCCCACCACGATTGCCCCGTTTAAATGGGCCAATGAGTTGTGGTGCATCCCGCAAAATGTCTCCAGCCTGGTGGTTTATTACAACCAGGATATGTTTGCCGCGGCGGGTGTGCCTCTGCCCACCAATGAATGGACCAGAGATGATTTTCTCGCGGCCGCGCTGGCCCTCACCAAAGATGTGGACGGGGATGGCCGCATAGACGAGTACGGCGTAGGTCTAGAAGCCAGCCTGTTCCGCCTGGCCCCGTTCGCCTGGCAAAACGGCGGCGACATCGTAGACGATCAGACGAACCCCACCCGCCTGACTTTGGACACACCACCCACCAGAGCCGCCTTCCAATGGTTAGTCGATTTGCAGACTGTGCACCATGTAGCCCCAGACCGCACCGCCGAATCAGCCGAAGAAAGCGAAAGCCGCTTCTTGAATGGGCGGTTAGCCATGTTCTTCAACAGTCGGCGCGGCGTGCCCACCTACCGCACCATCACCAGCTTCACCTGGGACATTGCTCCCTTGCCCAGCGCCACCACCCCCGCGGGCATTTTGCACAGCGATGGCTACTGCATGGCCGCCGCCACCGCCAACAAAGAAGCCGCCTGGACTTTTATCGAGTTTGCCAATTCGGTTGAAGGACAGACGCTCATCGCCGCCAGCGGCCGCACCGTACCCTCCCTTATTAGCGTCGCCGAATCACCCGCCTTTCTGGATGGTCTGCCCCCGGCCAGTAGCCACCTCTTTTTAGAGACCATTCCCCTGCTCCGGGCTGTGCCCACCATGAGCACCTGGATTGGCATCGAAGAGACGGCGGGGCGGGAAGTGGAACGGGCTTTTTATGGAGAGGCCACCATAGATGAAGCGATTGCGGCCGCGATCCAACTCACCCAGCCCTACTTTGATGACGCCAACGAACCATAGGGGCTGGTCAATGGCCCGGCTGTTTTGCGCCGGGCTTTTTTATCTCGTCACTTTTGTATCAACCTGGAGAACCGAGTATGAAAATGTTTTGGAAATTTTTACTAGGAACAACGATGTTGAGTCTGGTAGGGTTACTGATCTTGGCTTTGCCGATGAATAGCCGGGTGGATGGGCGCGGCCGCGCCCCCATCGGCTCATCCCCCAACCAGACCACCACCCAAACCGACGCAGAACCGGTCATTACTGGCCCCTACGAATCCGTCCTCAGTCCCGCCGTGTCCGACATTTCCCCTGGAACCCCCGGCGATGTCACCCTGGATACCGAGGTCATTCCCCGGTTCAACCTCAACGCCAGCACCACCATTTTTAACGATCCCAACTGGCGAGACCCACTCGTCCAAAACCCCCTCAGCAATCCCCAAAGCACCCCGCCACTCCTTTTCGGGTTTGAGGGGATACCGCGCACGGTGGGCGGGGCCACCCCTCCTGATGTGATTGGGGCCGTCGGTCCCAACCACTACGTCCAAATGGTCAACGCCACCTGGTTTGCCATCTACGACAAAACCGGCGGTGTCATTCAGGCACCCACCCGCTTGAATACCCTGTGGGCCGGCCAAACGAACGGTTGCCAGACCAGTAACGCGGGTGATCCGGTTGTGACCTATGACTGGTACGAAGATCGCTGGATCATGGCCCAATTTGGCTCCGGCAACAGCATTTGTGTGGCTGTCTCCGCCTCTGGCAATCCGGGCGGAACTTATCATACCTATCGGTTTACTTACAGTGGCTTCCCTGATTACTTCAAAATTGGCGTCTGGCCGGACGCCTATTACGTGGGAGCCAATCAGAGCGGCCAAAACGTCCATGCCCTGCAAAAATCAGCCATGTTAACCGGCGCGGCCGCCAACATGATTTCCTTCTCACAAGCCTCCGTGGGTAATCATAGCTTCCTCCTGCCCAGCACTCTGGAAGGGTATACCCAACCCCCGGCTGGTGCGCCTAATGTTTTTCATCGCTTCATTGATGGCGATATTTCGGGTGGCGTAGACCGGATTGAGCTGTTTGAGTTCCACGTAGATTGGACAACCCCAGGCAATTCCACCTGGACCGGCCCCATCCAGTTACCCTCAGCCCCGTTTGCCAGTCTGTGTAACTTTAGCTTTAGCTGTATCCGCCAACCCGGTACGGCTCAGCGGATCGACTCGATTACCGAATGGCCGATGTGGCGTTTCCAATATCGCAATTTTGGGGGCCATCAAACGTTGGTTAGCACCCATGCCGTCAACGTCGGCAGTGATCAATCGGGGATTCGTTGGTTTGAACTGCGTAAGGTGGGAGCCGGTGCCTGGACCATTCACCAGGAGAGTACCTTTGCTCCGGATGGCGAAAGCCGTTGGATGGCCAGTGCGGCCATGGACGGGGATGGGAATCTGGCGTTGGGTTACTCTGTTTCTAGCACCAGCGTCTTCCCCTCGTTGCGTTACACCATTCGCCTGGCTAGCGATCCGACAAACACCCTTCAGGCAGAAGAAAATTTGATCGCCGGGGGTGGTTCACAAACGGGAACCAATCGGTGGGGTGATTACAGTGCCTTAACCGTTGATCCGGCTGATGATTGTACCTTCTGGTACACCGGGGAATATTACTCCACCACCAGCAGTAACAACTGGCAAACGCGCATTGGTGTCTTCCGCATTCCTGGCTGTGGGGGTGACAATGCGGATATGGCGATTGACAAAGCGGCCGCGACCAGCCCTGTAACCGTCGGCGATCCCATCACCTACACCCTCACCATCACCAACAATGGCAGCGTTACGGCTACGAATGTGCTCGTTACCGACACATTACCCGCCGAAGTGACCTTCGTCTCAGCGACAGCCTCTCAAGGAAGCTGTGGCGAAGTGTCTGGGGTGGTGCAATGTAGCCTGGGGACATTGTTTGACCAGGCGAGTGCCACCGTTACCCTGGTGGTAACAGCCAATCAGGCCGGTGATGTGCTCAATACGGCCCAGGTTGCCAGTGACCTGGCTGATCCGAACAGTACGAATAACAGTTCGTCGGCAACCGTCACGGTAGAGGAACCGGTCAACACACAGCAGTTTATATTCTTGCCGCTTATCGCCGCCGAACCCTAGTACAGTTTTACGAAAGGTGGACCTATGTTTTTATGACAAGTCTCACCCTTCGTTTGTCGCCGGAAACCCCCACCCCTAACCCCGCCCCCAGGGGCGGGGAACTTTTCTGGGCGCGGTTTTTCGGGGCGAAGGCCCCGAAAAACCGCGCCGAAGAGTCCCCCTTCCCCCGGGAAGGGGTCAGGGGATGGGTCTTCCGACTAAACTTGCTAAGTATCGTTCGTGCAAAGTCCGCTGGGCAGTCTGAAGACGCAATCTAAAAACCGCTAAGTTAATTACGAACGCTCACTAAGGACTTGTGCAAAGCTGAACTAGGAATTTGCCGGTCAATCTGGAGTCGAGGCTTTAGCCGAGGCGTTCCGACTAAAGTCTCCACTCCCCATTTGTTAAGCCTCAACCAAACGAAACCCCCGGTTCTTGAGCTTCAACACGGCTAGGAGGGTGGCACCCCGGGGGAGGTGGGAACCATCGGCACGGGCGTGCCTCACTCTCCCGTGTTATTTGTAAGCCTCCAAAAACCGGGGGTGTTGACTAGCCCGCTCGTTTACGGGCAGGCAGGGCTAAATTGCGATAGGTAGCGTGTGCTGATTTCATGTTATACTCATTGCAGGTCCTTACCCCCCACGTTGTCGCGTGGAAAACAAACCAGACCACAAAAACTTATGCTTGACTATAGATACGGAGCAAAGATGCGGCCGCGAACTTATGGTCTGAATGTACCAGGGAAACAGTCACGCGGGGGGTATTCAGAAATAAAACTTTGTTTATAATACGGACTCGCTAAACCGATGATAGGCAAACGGTAAGCATTATCCTGTACAGTAACCTACGTCAAATTTGTGATTTCTGGTTATTGTCTGCTGATACAAGGGGCTGAGAAGTGATTGTAAAACGTGATCTGGCTGCTATGTTAGATGAGCAACCCCTCTCCCGTCGTCGGGTTTGGGCCTGGGGCGTCCATTTGTTTACCGCCACAGGGGCCGTATGGGGATTTTTATCCCTGCTGGCAATCCAACAACATGATTGGGCTGCCGCCTTTGTCTGGATGGGCATCGCCCTGTTCGTGGATGGGTTCGATGGAACCCTCGCCCGTCTTCTGGGTGTAAAGGGCATGCTTCCCCAATTTGATGGGGCTTTGTTAGACAACATTGTTGATTATCTGACCTATGTCGTTGTACCGGCCTATTTTGTGGTAGAGGCCAACCTCATGCCCCCTGAGTTCCATGTTTTTGGGGCCATTGTTATTGTGCTCACTTCTGCTTACCAATTCTGCCAATCCGATGCCAAAACAGAAGACCATTTTTTCAAGGGCTTCCCTTCCATGTGGAATGCGGTGGTCATTTATCTATTCTTGCTGGGGCTGGAGCCGTGGTTGAACCTGGCGGTTATTGTGGCCTGTGGCATCCTGGTATTTGTACCAACCAAATATGCTTACCCCACCCGCATGACCCGTTACAAGCGTCTAACCATGACAATGATTGGTTTATGGGGAGCCATGATGGTGGCGGTTCTGCTGATGTATCCGGTTTATCCGGCCTGGCTGGTATGGATTTCCTTGTTCATTGTCATCTACTACGTCGGCATCAGCCGCGTAACCTCGTTACCGCCCAAAGTCCGCAGATAAGCATCACAAATTGACTTAACACTGAAAACAAAACGGAGAGGCTAAACCTCTCCGTTTTTTGTTAGTTAGTCCTTTGTCGTTTGTCTAAGCACCCCATAATGGGGGTAATTACTCGTTTTCATCGCGGCCGCGCCAAAAAGCCCAGGCAAAGAGCGGCATCCCCAACAAGAAAAACAGCCCCCGTAAATCAACCAGGGCCGGGCGGGCCACACCCAAAACACCTATAATCGGAAATATCAGCATCAGGCCAATGATCGTGCGGTTAAACCAGCCCTCAGTCGGAAAGATAAGACCAAAGGCATATAAGGTGGCAAAACTAGCCAGCCATTTCAGATTACCCAGGATAGCAATGGGCACGATGGCCGGATCGGTTAGCGGCACACCACTTTTGGCTAACAAAGCATAGGTAATGAAATGGGCGTTTTCGGTGGCATCAAAGAGAGCGGTCAACAAACCTGCGCCTAAAGCAATGACGGCCAGCACGCGGCCGCGGCCTTTCGTCAGTTCATATAAGCCAGCAAATACCAACAAATAGCTCAATACAAACAGCGAATCAGCGGCAAAAAAGGCTAACACCTGATCAGGGTATTCATTGGTAGCGCGGGCAAACTCCGCCACGGGGCCAGGCCCCGGTTGCAGTTTTACCGCCGGATCAGGCACTGTGACCCCAAACCCCATCACCAGTACAGCCACGAAAGCCACGAGAGCCGCTATCGCGGCCGCGCGCAACACAATCCCTCTCTCATTCATCACATACCCCTTGATTCTACTGAAATAACGCCTGCAAAGGCGCAAAAGACACCAAGCCACCAGAGAAAAATTCGTGTTAATTCGTGGCTTCTTTTAGTGAACTCACCCCATCATTCTTGTTTAGCCGGAAAAATCATACAGGTCGTTGTGCCATGACTATACAACCTTCCCTGTCCATCAATCAGACGGGCCTGAGCCGTCGCCATTCGTCGTCCCTGGTGAATCACCTCACCAATACAACGAACCACACCCGTTGCGGCGGTCATGGGTCGCACATAATTCACATGAATTTCCAGAGTCGTATAAATCATGCCCAACGGCAGCATACTCTGCACCGCACAAGCCATCACCGAATCACATAACGTAGCCGCAATTCCCCCATGAACCGTGCCAATCGGGTTGTAATGGTGTTCACCCGGAACCAGGCTAAAAACCACCCGACCAGCCTCAACTTCCTCTATCGTCATGCCCACCAATTGGGAAATGGGCGGATTAGCGATGTGCCCGTCACGAATCGCTTGAAGAAATTCCAGACCCGACAGATGAGCCGCCTGCCTGGCTCCTAACAAGGGATCATCCCAGGTGACAATTCGTTGACGCCCAATTGCTTCATTCTGCATAAAGAACTCCTGTGGAATGGCATTTCAGCATTTCAGCATTTCAGCTTGTCAGCATTTCAGCTTGTCAGCTTTGTCAGCTGAGCTGACCGGCTGACTGGCTGACTGGCTGACTGGCTGACTGGCTGACTGGCTGACTGGGCTGACTGGCTGACTGCCAAAGTATAACGCTCGACCAAATAATGTCCCAGGACAAAGGTGGCGAGGTAGGAAATATGTCCCCCCCCCGCTATCCTATTGTGCAACAAGGGGGGTTGAACAATACTTACCCTAAGGTTTTATAGACCTGATTGACGCTTATCAACCCTCGGAGTAAGGAGGATGCAATGAAACGTCCACTTAGTTTTATTGCCATGTTTGTTGTGATCTTGGTGGCTTTAAGTTCGCCTATAAGCCAGGCAACAGCTTCAGCTTTTATTGTGCAGGCAGGTAGTACCGAAATCGCGGCCGCGGTAGTACACGAGTATGGCGGTCAAGTTAACGAACAACTGCCCATTATTAATGGTATCTCGGCTGAACTAACCGCCGTTCAAGCCCGATCAGTTCAGCAAGACAAACGTATAACATCGATCTTTGCTGATCAGCTTGTTCACACCACCGGCTGGGAAGCCCCCACCGTTTACTTCCCCCAGGTCATGGGTGTTGATCAGGTTTGGGGACAAGGAATAGACGGGTCAGGCATCACCGTCGCCGTCGTAGATACGGGTATCGCCGCTTTCAATTGGAATGTACAACGCATTCGCGCCCGCTATGATGCCTTAAACAACGGCCCAGCCCTTAATGACAAAAACGGCCACGGCACATTTATGGCCGGGCTTATCGGTAGCAACCGCGAAGATGCCAACGGTTATGTCGGCATTGCCCCTAAAGTCAAATTTGTGGATGTGCGTGTTTTGGGTGCTGATGGTTCTGGTACCTACACCGATGTCATTGAAGGACTAAACTGGGTTCTGTCCAAACGAAATGTTTATAACATCCGGGTTGTCAACCTCTCGCTCGTCAGCGCTGTGAACAGTCCTTATTGGGCAGATCCCATTAATCAAGCTGTGGAAGCCTTATGGAATGCGGGCATCGTCGTGATTGTGGCCGCGGGGAATGAGGGCACAGATGCTATGAGCATCTCAGTGCCAGGCAACGATCCTTTTGTTATCACCGTGGGCGCATTTACGGATAACTACACGCCCTACGATGATAGCGATGATTTTTTGACGCCATTTAGCGGGGCCGGCCCTACAGAAACGGGTTTCGCTAAACCCGATATAATCGCCCCTGGGGCGCATATGATCTCCACAATGCGTCCATTCCAAACCTGGGCGCAGGCGCACCCTGAACTCGAGGTTGAACCCCAATATTACCAATCGGCTGGCACATCTGCGGCCGCGGCCGCGACCACCGGCGTGGTAGCCCTTATGCTAGACCAGAACCCTGGCCTCACCCCCAATCAAGTAAAATACAACCTGATGGCCTCAGCCCGACCAGCGGCTTACAACGACAACAGCCTGGTATGGAGCATCTTCCAGCAAGGTGCTGGGCGCGTCTGGGCCCCCGAAGCCGTATTTGGCGGTTATAGCGGTTCAGCGAACGGCAATATGGTTCCAGGGCAACCCTACGTAGGGCCAGTGGTTTCACGAGATGGTGAGTTCATCTTTGTCAATGCCGATGGCACAGAGCGGACAGACCTCTCTGGATACTCCTGGACAGGTGGTTACAGTTGGACGGGTGGTTACAGTTGGACGGGTGGTTACTCGTGGACAGGCGGGTACTCCTGGACAGGTGGTTACTCCTGGACAGGCTCAACCACCTGGGAAGAATGGAACGAGAGTGACATCTGGCAAAGTGGTTATAGCTGGACAGGTGGTTACTCCTGGACAGGTGGCTACAGTTGGACAGGTGGCTACTCGTGGACGGGTGGCTATAGCTGGACAGGTGGCTATTCCTGGACAGGCATTTTAGGGGTAGCCGACTAAAAATTCACGCTTATTACACAGAATAAGATTAAAATCCCCATGATCTCCTATGGGCATCATGGGGATTTTTCTTATTATACTATTGTAGGATAAGGTGGGCCTATTGTTCTTCGTGAATGATTGCCTTTCAACCCAAATGGCTCACTGTAGTTATCATGTCTAAGTGGCGTAATCATTACCTGGCTCTGGTCAGTTTTTTAGGTCTGGCTTTCGTCCTTTATGGAATCATGCAGGTTCCTACTCTGGACGAACCAGATATTTTCGCTTTATTGCTTCTGTTGGGGGTAGTGGCCCAAGTTGCGGCCACCTCGCTCTTTAGTGGGGAAGTCACTGTTGGGGTTAGCACGGCCATTAGCATGGCCACGGTACCCTTTTTTGGCCCCTTCGCGGCCGCAATCGTCAACGCTGCCGCGGAACTCACCGTTTCTCTTATCAGCATCTACCAACAAAAACCCGGCACACGACGCTCACTTGAGCGCGTCGGCTTTAACGTGGGCATGGGTAGCATTTCGTTAGCGGTCGGCGGTCTCATCTTTGTGCTCAGCCAACAATTTCTTGGGCCTGATAATTGGGTGGGTCAGACCATTCCCTGGCTCCTGGCCGCTATCGTTATCGATCAGGTTAACCTTTGGCTCCTGATCATCATGATCTACTTGCAAAACGGAACGCGGCCGCTAGATATCTGGAAAGATCACCGCTGGGCCATGTCCATCAACATATTGGTCACCAGCATCGGTGGTGGGCTATTGGCCTTTTCCGTCACTCAGTTTGACTGGTGGGGAGTCGCAATTTTCTTCCTGCCCATCATGTTATCAGCCTACTCCTTTCGCTTATACATCATCCGCGCCCGTGAGCAAATGGCCCACCTGGAAGAGATGGTGACCCAACGCACCAAAGACCTGGCCGAGGTAAACAAAACCCTGGCTGACTTACACCGAGAAAAAGATGCTTTTCTGGCTGTCCTTACCCATGACATGCGCACACCCCTGACCAGCATCTTGGGGTTTGCTGATTTATTAGCTGTTCATCATGAACTACCCCAAAATCGGGTGCAAGAAATCAGTCGCATTGTTCTCCGTAATGGTGAAACACTCCTGGAAATCGTCAATAACATCTTAGAGATTGAAAAACTTCAATCAGGCGCACCCATATTATTAGAACGGGACACGTTCGATCTCGGTTTACTTGTGCGTGATTCTGTAGAATCCATTAGTGCCCAGGCCTTGGACAAACAGATCGAGGTGGTTTGCCAGTCACCTTTGAACAGCTACATTAACGGTGATGAACCGAAAATCAAACGGGTCATCCTTAATCTGGTCTCCAATGCTATCAAATACACGCAGGAGCAAGGCAAGGTTATTGTAAACCTCTCTATGAATGGCCGTTACGCCATTTTAGATGTGGCTGATACCGGTCATGGTATTCCGGAAGATGAATTACCCTTTATCTTTGAACGGTTCCGCCGGGTTGGCAAACATCGAAAACTAGCTGTTGGCACTGGCTTAGGGTTAGCCATCGTGCAAAGCCTTGTTCAGGCTCACGATGGGGAGATCATTGTCCAAAGCGATGAAGGGGTTGGGAGTACGTTTACCGTAAAGTTACCCCTTTAAGAGAGCGTGCTTACTCAGGGGTGATTCAGGCCAGAAATAGTTCTCGCTGTTTGACGCTCCTGGGGGGTTATGGTATTATTCTGCGACGCCCGGCCCCAAGCTGGACGTTTTTTGTTGTCGTTAATTGTCAATTAGAACGAGGAAACAAGTATTAGCACTAACTATCGTGTCAACCGACAAATTCGTGCCCGTGAGCTACTCCTCATTGATCATGAAGGGAAAAACCACGGGGTCATCTCATTGCGAGAAGCACAAGACATTGCGATGGATGCTCAACTTGACCTGGTTGAAGTTGCTCGAATGCCAATCCGCCCGTTTGCCGGGTGATGGACTTCAGTAAATTCAGCTACGAAAAGAAGAAGCAACAACGTGACGCTCGTAAAAAGCAGAAAACCGTTGAAATTAAAGCGGTTCGCCTTAAAGTAAAAACCAGTGCCTTTCACATGGATCTGGATATGAAAAAAGCCAGGAAATGGCTTGAGGAAGGCAAAAAGGTAAAAGTTCAGGTTCGGTTTATTGCCCGCGAGATAAGCTACCCTGAACTAGGCGAAGCAATGTTGAATAAGTTTGCTGAAGGGTTAACGGATATCGCTACGTTGGAAGAAAAACCTATGTTACAAGGTTGGACGATG